>NZ_JAGETX010000002.1:562500-681893 GCF_017589435.1 Hymenobacter defluvii | reverse complement strand
GTATGTGCTAGCCCAGATGCCTGAAAGCAAGCAGATTGAGTCACAGCTGAAGACTTACAGCTCGCAATTGGAAGCGCAGTTGAAAACGAAATACACTGAGTATCAAACGAAAGGAGAGGCGTATCAGAAAGGTGCTAGCGCTATGTCTGATGTGGTGCGTGCTGACAAAGAAAAAGAGCTGCAAAATATACAGCAGTCTATCCAAGAGTTTCAGCGCAATGCCGATCAGAGCTTGCAGCAGCGTCAGCAAACCTTGCTAAAGCCTGCTCTCGACAAGCTGCAAAAGGCTATCGACGATGTCGCTAAAGAAAGCGGTTACACCTATGTGCTAAATTCAGACGGCGACAGCCCTGTGCTATTGCATGGTCCCGAAGAAGGTAATATCTCGGATTTGGTGTTGAAGAAAATGGGCATCACGCCGCCCGCTCCTGGCGCTGCACCTACCCCAGCCGCTACCCCAGCACCTGCTGCACCTAAGTCTGCTGCGACACCTGCCTCTTCGGGCAAAAAGAAGAAATAGTTAGCTTACCCGTATTGCATAATGAAAAGCCGGAACCCACAGGTTCCGGCTTTTCTGTTATATGCCCCTACCTTTGTGTTATGCTACCCTTGCCCGATGATGCCCTACCTATTCCGCCTGATGAGGACGAAGGTGGAGATGAACTTTACGAACACCACCGCATCCGGGCCGACAAAGGGCAGGAGCTGTTGCGGCTAGATAAGTTTCTGCTCAATCGCCTACCCAGCACGTCGCGTACCCGCATTCAGAATGCGATTAAGGCAGAAGCAGTGCAGGTGAACGACAAGCCGGCCAAAGCCAATTATCGCGTAAAACCACTAGATGTGGTGACCGTGACGCTCCCCGAACCGCCTCGCGAGTTCAAGGTGGTGCCCGAGTCCATGGAGCTGGATATTCGCTACGAGGATGAGTCGCTACTATTGGTAAACAAGCCAGCCGGGATGGTGGTGCACCCAGCTTTCGGTAATTGGAACGGAACGCTAGTCAATGGCTTGGCCTACCATCTGCACAACTTACCTACTGGGCGCAACGGCGAAATCCGACCGGGCTTAGTGCATCGCATCGATAAGGATACATCCGGGTTGCTAGTGGTTGGTAAGTCTGAATGGGCCATGACACACTTGTCGCAGCAATTCTTTCACCATACCATCGAGCGCACGTATTTGGCGTTGGTGTGGGGCATACCTAAAGAGCCAGAAGGAACGATTACGGGACATATAGGCCGCAGCCTGAAAGACCGCAAGGTGCAGGCTGTGTACCCCGACGGCGACCAAGGCAAACATGCCGTGACGCATTATAAGGTATTGCGCACTTACCGACACGTAGCCCTGCTGCAATGCAACCTCGAAACAGGCCGCACGCACCAGATTCGAGCGCATATGAAACATATTGGTCACCCGCTGTTTTCAGATGCCACCTATGGCGGTGATAAGGTGCTTTATGGTCAACGTACAGGAGCGTACAAAGCGTTTGTCGAAAAGGCTTTCACCTTGATGCCACGGCAGGCTTTACACGCTAAATCACTGGGTTTTGTGCATCCCATTTCAGGAGCTCCCATGCAGTTTGAAGTAGAGCTGCCTACCGATTTTGCTAATGTGCTGGCCGCGTGGGAAGAGTACGTTACCGAAGAATAGACAACTTGGTATTAAAGCAAAACAGCCCGCTGTCATTTTTGACAGCGGGCTGTTTGGTATTATAACCTGTATGCTATTTACGAGCAGTCTTAGCGCCCGAGATGCTGTTTACAGCAGTCTTGGCTTGGTTGTCGTTCGGGTCGATGGCTAGAGCTGCCTGCCAGTATGGTAGGGAAGCGGCTTTGTCGCCCTTCTGGTAGTAATAATAACCCAGATATTTGTTCGCCGTCAACACTTCGTTCTTGTAACGAGCAGCATCTTCAGGATTTGCCTTCATCATCTCCAAGAACTTCTCGTAATGCGGCTTGGCCTTACCTTCTGTGGAGTTAGGGTCAAGGTTAGAGTTCACGCGAGCCCGCATCAAATAACCAGCAGCGTACTCAGGGCGGGCAGTTAGCACGCCAGCGTAGAGGCTATCAGCCTCTGCATACTGCTTGTTGTACTCATATGCATTAGCCAAACGGATTTGGTCCGTTAGCTCAGCGCTACCATTTGCCTTAATTTGGTTGGCAATTTTGGTCTTATAGGTAGCCACTGCCATGGGGTAATCCTTCTTGGTCAGGTAGGCCTGGGCCAAGTCGTTTTGCAGGTCACCGGCTTTCTGAGGGTCCATCTCGATACCCTTTTTGATGGAGGCAATACCCTCATCAAATTTATTTGCGGCTACCTGCATTTTGCCCAGATATACATAGTCATCAGCAATCAGCTTGTTAGCCGGCACCAGCGACATGTATTTCTGCATGGCTGCCATGGCCTCCTCGTTCTTCTTATCCTCGTAGAGCGAGTAAGCAACCAGGCGGTTCATAGCCACATTCTTGGGGTCAACCGCCAATACTTTCTGAGCCTCCGTAACAGTTTCTGGATATTTCTTGGTCAGAAATAAGAAAGCAGCATACGTTGCATTCGTTTGAGGCGTCCGTTCAGCCCGATCAATATACTTCTGGAACGTCTGCAAGGCCAGATCATACTGACCAGCGTAGTAATACGTTTCGGCCAGATCGCGGTAGGCAGGAGCGTAGTTCGGATCGAGGCTGATAGCCTTTTCGAAGGCCGTACGGGCTTCGTTATAGTTCCGGGCGCGTACGTTCAACTGACCCTGACGGTAGTAAGCCTGTACGTTGTTAGGGTCGGCTAGAAGCGCACGAGCGTAGCTGCCCGAAGCATTACCACCACCTTCAGCCGTTTTCAGGTAGATATCACCACGCGCTACCATCAACGCAGGCGTATCCTTTTCTTTGTTGGCTTTGTGCGCAGCTTCCACATAAGTCAGCGCCTTAGTGATGTTCTTCTCGTCCGACTCGGCATAAGCCTGGGCAATTTTGGTGAGGATATCGGCATCCTTACCCTTAGTTTTCTTAACGGCTTCGTCGAAACGCGCCTCCGCTTCCGTGGTCTTGCCTTGTGCCAATGCGGCCCGACCAGCAGCTACCATCGATAGTGCAGATTTGGGGTCGTTGGCGCCTTTGTTGAAATAATAAGCCGCCGAGTCTGGCATATCGCGGAACTGGTACAAACGACCAAGCTCGTAATTTGCTTCAGGAGACTGTGGCTGGCGCAACAGATCGGCACGAGCCTGTCCGTAGCGCTCAAGTTCAATGGCTTTCTGCGCGCTCTGCACATTTTGGGCAACAGCAGAAGAGCCGTATACCGACAAAGCAGCGAGAAGAGAAAGCTTCCAGGGCTTGAGAGTCATAAATCAAAAATTTGGTGAAAGGGCGAAGGATACGCAACTATTGAGCTGCGGTATTTACAATTCGAGTTTGTCCAATGGCCGGCACTAATCCTGATTTCAAGATAATGAGCTGACCTTTAGAACCTGCTACAAAAGCAACCAAGCCTTTGCCTAGGCCTGTGCGGGCATCGCGGCTGATAACATACAAATTGCGGCGCAACGGATACGTTTTCAGTGCTAAGTAAGCTTGGTAGGGCTGAAGATAGTCATCTGGATTGGCCGACGCTTTGGGGGCAATGGCGGCTACCCGAATCTTATCTAAAAAGTTTTCTACGGTTTTATCATCCCGGTCGCTGATCCAATTAGCGCCTATTACGCCGATTGCGTTTGGATGACTAGCAACGTAGTCAATCAGGGCAGGGTTCGATTTAGAAGCATAAATCTTCGAAGTCAGTGCCGCGCCGCGGGTGATGGAATCCTGTACAAAGCGGGTGGTACTCGAGCGGTTAGCATCAAAAACCACGTTGATATCACTCAACGTTTTTTTACCGCTTATCTGGTCCCAACGTGTGGTTTTGCCCGTGAATATGTCCCGCAGCTGATCCATGGTCAGCAGCGTATCTAGGTTAGATGGGTGCAGAATAATGGCCAAGCCATCGGTTCCTACCCGTACAACCTCCGGAACGATCTTGTCTTTATTCAAGGTAGCACGCTCGTCGGCTGTCAGCTCACGCGATAGTACTACCACCCGCGAGCGGTTAGCTAGCAGGTCCTCTACTGCATCTTGCTCAGGCTTATAGCTCGAGGTAATTTTAGCATACTGGTAGAGTTCCTGAAACGTGTCGGTCTCGGCCTTCATAATAGGCTGAAACGTTTCATCTACACTAATGGTGAGCTTGCCAGAGGTAGGCGTATCGTTCACCTCCAGTTCGCCCTTCTCATTAGGTCGGTTGCAACTCGCTGCCAAACCAGCCAGAGCTACTATTCCCCCCAGCACCCAACGGCTAGCGCGCATCATTATCATAGGTTTTTTGAAAGTGCTGACGATAAATCCGGACAAATCTAATAATTCCGTAAAATATGAATACTCCCCCCAATATTCGGCGCGGTCCTAATGGCAGATTGAAGGCGCCATTGGGTGCTGCAACCAAGTAAACACCAAGGCCGAAGTAAATAACGGCCATGAGCAATAAAAAGTATCGGGTGAGAGAAGACGAAGAAGTGGAGCGGCCCAGCCGCTCTTCCGTGGTAGGGCGATGCATATTTAAAAGATGTAAGCGAAAGGAGTTTTTATTTTTTTAACGTTAAAAGGAAGGGATTTTGTTCGTTTTGTGCGCGTCAGCTCCTTTTGGGAACGGCAACTAAAACCAAAAAACAGTCAACGGAAACCCCGTTGACTGTTTCTGACCGCTAGTATATAGGAAAATATGATTACTCGTATCGAAAAGTAATGGGCATGGTATACCGCACGGGTACTGTATGGCTGTTCTGACGGCCGGGCGTCCAAGCTGGCATCTTGCGTATGACGCGCATCGCCTCCTCGTCTGTTCCGTAGCCTAGGCCTTTCACAATCTCTACGTTCGTGATAGAACCATCCGTATTCACCACAAACGATACGTACACCTTGCCGGCAACATTGTTCGATAACGCTTGGGTAGGGTAATGCAGATTCTTCTGCATAAACTTCCGCAAAGCATCAGGCCCACCAGCAAATTCAGGCATTACCTCCGCGTGTATAAACGGTTGGGCCGGTGGTGCGGCCACGGTGGTGCCAGAGTCGCTGACGCCAGTAGTAGCGTTACCAGTAGCTCCTATCTTACCTGCGGCACTACCCCCTATTTCACCTACACGTTCAACATCGCCAAGTATACCGTCGTTAAGCGTAGTAGGCGGCGTTGCCTTTACAGGCTCTATTTTCGCTTGTTCGTCGGGCACCACGTGGGTAGGTACCTCTTCTTGTATAGGTGTTACTACTACCGCCGCAGGGGGCGCTACCGTTGCTTCAATCTGCTCTGCTGGCGGCGGCAAAACCACATCTACTAGTTTCAGCCCTTCATCCTCCAGGGCAGGGGGGAGGATAGTCGCAATGGTGGTGGGCCATATCTTATTTACTAGTAGCGGAACGCTCACCAGCAATAAAAACAGTGAGAAGGCAATAAGAGCGGCCCGCGTCAGGTGCTGATGATACAGCCGCCGAAGCACAAAAGCACCATAAGCTTTGTTACGCCCTTCGAAGACGATATCATCGAGGGTAGCGGTAGGGAGGTGTAGGGTATTCATGGGCAGAGGGGTTAAATAGTGAAACCATATCCGTAATGCGCATTACCCAAGCAGGTTACGGCCAATTGCCAATAGCGTTCTGCTTTCATCTCATCAACGGTACCTATCTGAGAAATGGTATATAGAGGCGTTGCATTTTTTTTGAAAAGTACATTACAATCAGTCTTCGTACGAAGCATCAAAACAGCTTCCGATAGAAAACAAAAAACCCGAACCGAGCAATGCTCAATTCGGGCTTTCTGTTTTCTATCGGAAGCTGTTTCGGCTTACTTGATAGCGAAGGTTACTGGTACAGTAAACGATACGCTTACATTCCGACCGTTCTGCTTACCTGGAGTCCATTTCGGTAGGCCTTTGATAACCCGCATTGCTTCTTCGTCGCAACCGGCACCAATGCCTTTTTGGATTTTAACCCCAGAGATAGAGCCGTCCGGACCTACTACGAAGTTCACGAATACTTTGCCTTCTACCTGGTTGCGCAATGCCATAGCGGGATACTTAATGTTTTTCCCGATGTATTGCAGCAGAGCGCCCATACCGCCCGGAGGCTCTGGCATCTGCTCCACGTAGTTGTACACCTTAGTGTCGATTACCTCTTTCACTGGCTCTTTGCCAGTTCCACCTTCAATACCGTTCAGGTCTGGTGGTGGGGGCACATCCGTGGTACCTTTCACCGTTTCCGTCGAAATGGTTGTCGTCGACAGCTTATCAACGTCTGGCACTTCTTCCACCTTGCGTACTTCCTCGTCGCGTTTTACCACGGGAGGCGTAAACTTGATCGTCGAAACAACTGGTGGCGGTGGTGGTGGCGCCTGAGGTGGTGGCGGTGGTGGTGGCGGTGGTGGCGGTGTAGCCGGATTGAGTGGTGGCGGCGCCATCAACTCTACGGTCTGTAGATTTTTCGGTGCTTCCACTACTTCCTCTTCAGGCTTTAGCAGATTCGCAATTGTCGGAATACTCACGGCAAAAGCAAAGAAAGCAACGGCAATCAACAGCGCCCGGGTAACGTGCTTGTTATACAAGCCGCGGAGCACATAGGCTCCATAAGCCTTGTTGCGACCCTCAAAAACGATGTCGTTGAGAGAAGCCTTGGCCAGTTGTGCGTTATCCATCATAGCCCTGAGCCTTTAATTAAGTCCTGATCATTCGTCGAAATCTCCATCAGGGCATATTTTTTCTGTCCCGTGATGTTCATTTCATCCAGAATATCCACCATGTTTTTATACGTGGAGGTATCATCTGGCTTAATCATCACCACTACATTCGGATTACGCTGCTTACGCTCGAACAATACCTTGCGGATACCATCAGCACTGAAATCCGAAGACTTCAAGTCCGGCTTCACATTGTTATCTAGCAGGCCATCGTAATAGTAGATCTTGTTGTCCCCACCGAGAAGAACAGTGAAAGCATTGGACGCTTTCAGTTCCGTTTTCTCTCGCTCATCTCTGATCTTTGCAGGCATGTTCAGCTCCATGACGGTAGGCTTGCTGAACGTAGAGGTGAGCATGAAGAAGGTAAGTAGCAGGAAGGCCAAATCTACCATAGGGGTCATATCGATTTTAGTCGACATTTTTTTGGCCCGCTTCTTACCTCCGCCACCGGAGTCGGCTTTTTGTTGTATTTCTGCCATGTTTATAAGGTCGGTTAGTTTCCAGCTACCGGCTTACCTTCCAAGTCGGTAATCAGATTGAAAGTGTTGATATCCTTATCCTGCAGAAGCTTAATGACTTTCAATACGGTGGGCACGTCGGCAGCACCATCGCCACGAATGGCGATATAAGCGGGCTTGTTGAAGGCTTTGTACTCAGCCCGCTGCGCAGCAGTCACCCATTCAATTAGCTGGTTATTAACCGAGTCAATGGGAACACCGGGCTGCGGTGCCTTCTGACGCTCCTCACTAGAGAGGTTCAGCAGACTAGGCAATTGCTGCACGGGTACTCCAAAGCTCGCCAAACCAGTGAAGCGTTTAGCTTGCTCTGCCGTGAAACCCACGCTGTACTTCGCACCTACGGTAGCCAACAGATCCTCTTTCACCTTCGCATCATCTAACCCGAAAAATACGCGCTTGTCCTTGTCAATGGAGATAACCATTACGTGGCTCTCAGGCAAACGAATTTCGGAGATGGAAGCAGGAGTATCTACTACTACGTCTTCTTGCGGCGCAAACTTAGCCGTGAGCATGAAGAAAGTCACTAGCAGGAATGCCAAGTCCACCATCGGAGTCATATCCAACGAGGGGGACGTTCTGTGAGGTTTTACTTTAGGCATTGCTGAAAGTGTTAGTTAGCAAAATTCAAAACGTTAAGAAACTAGGCTTTAGTGCGTAAACCGCAACTTAAGCAGGATAAGTTTCCGTTTCGCCGTGTTGCGAAGCAAACGTTTGGATAATGCTGAAGCCAGCTTCGTCGATGCTGTAGGTAAGAACGTCGATTTGGCTCGTGAAGTAGTTGTATGCAATAATGGCCAGGGCAGAAGTACCAATACCCAGAGCCGTATTGATCAAGGCTTCCGAGATACCCGTCGACAGAGCAGCTGTGTCAGGAGCACCGGCGTTAGCCAGAGCAGCGAAGGCGCGGATCATACCGAATACCGTACCGAGCAGACCTACTAGGGTAGCAACCGAAGCAATGGTCGAGATGATAACTAAGTTCTTCTCCAACATAGGTAGTTCCAAAGCCGTCGATTCTTCGATTTCTTTCTGAATCGACAGGATTTTCTGGTCTTTGTCCATGCCACGCTCACGAGCCATTTCCTGGTACTTAAGCAAGCCCGATTTCACTACGTTTGCTACCGAGCCTTTCTGCTGGTCGCACACGGCAATAGCACCTGCGATGTCGTTTACGTTCAGCTTCTGGCGGATCGAACGCACAAAGCTTTCAATACTCTTAGCGCCTTTGGCTTTGCCAATGGTTAGGAAACGCTCAATTGAGAAGGTAATAACCAAAATGAGCAGCGTCAGCAGCACCGGTACAATAATACCACCGGCGTATATAGTGCCCATGTAATTGCCAGGCAAGGGTAGGTTCTCGTTGTCGTTGCCTTGGAAGTTGGACGGGTTACCGAAGACGAATTTGTAAATAATGAGAGCAACTACAAAAGCCAGCGGAATAACGATGGCGGCGAACGCAGAGCCGCCTTTTGCTTCACCCTTGGGGGCAGCGGGAGCGGCAGGCCGCACGTTCTTGTTCGTGGCATTCTTTTGTTCCATTGTTCCGGAAAATTAGGGGAGGTTGGTGAAAGGTTGAAAAATGTAAAACGTTTGTGTCAGTTTAGAAAATATAGGTTGAGAGTGTTGTTCGCTCAAATAGTTGGCCCAAAAATTGAGAGGAAGAAGCAAAGCTATCAACCGCATGTATTGTCCCACTTACGATGGCAAGGTAGCCTTGGCAAACCTAATGAAAAAGGAATAGGTAGCCAAAAGAAAAATGCGTTTAAACGGTCTGAAAAGGCTTGAGGCTTAAAAAAATCTATTCCTGGTTTGCGGAATCTCGAGCAAAAGATAGAGCTTTTTTAGCTGTCTCCCAATACACGTCCATCTCGGGTAGGGTCAAATCAGCTAGCTGATGTCCGTCGCGGGCCGCTGCGGATTCCAAAAACTGGAAGCGCTGGATGAACTTCCGGTTGGTACGTTCAAGTGCCTCTTCAGGGTTTATGCCGGCGAACCGGGCAAAATTAACCAACGAGAACAGCAAATCGCCAAACTCCTGAGCAGCACGCTCCTGGCGGGCTGTATCTGCGGTGTCGATTGCTGAATATTCTTCGCCGAACTCCTGTAATTCTTCCTGAACCTTCTCCCAAACCTGCGCGGGCCGCTCCCAATCGAAGCCGGCACCGCGGGCTTTTTCCTGAATGCGCATGGCCTTTACCAAAGCAGGAAGAGATACGGGAACGCCGCCTAGTACCGACGTATTGCCTTTTTCCTTCAATTTCAGCTGCTCCCAGTTGCGCTTCACGTCCTCCTCCGTGTCGGCCTTAGTGTCGCCATAGATATGCGGATGACGGAAAATAAGTTTTTCGCATTGGGCATTCAGGACATCAGCAATGTCAAACTGACCCGTTTCGGAAGCTATTTTGGCATAAAAGAGTAAGTGAAGCATGACGTCGCCTAACTCTTTGCGCACGTCGGGGAGGTCGTTGCGTAGAATGGCGTCGCTCAGCTCGTAAGTTTCTTCTATTGTTAGGTGCCGTAGCGTTTGCATCGTTTGCTTACGGTCCCACGGGCACTCGGCACGCAAGCGGTCAAGCACATCGAGTAAACGGCCGAAAGCAGCTAGTTGGGCCGCACGAGCAGAGGAAGAAGTAGTATCCATTCAGCCAAATATACAAAGACATTCTGCTTCGTTGCCGTATAAGGGGTAGACAGCGACTCTATTTATATGTGCTGGTTACGCCGAATGCAACTTGGCACATCACCTAACTACTTTAGGGAAAGCAGCCACTATTTTCTACTTTTGCGCACTTTAAAAACGAACCCGTACTCGTGGCACTTATCAAATCTATTTCAGGCATTCGCGGCACTATTGGCGGTGCTCCCGGTGAAGGCTTGACACCCATTGACGTAGTGAAATACGCCGCTGCTTTTGGCACCTGGATGCTGGCTAACTCTTCTCAGACTACTATTGTAATTGGCCGCGATGCTCGCTTGTCAGGCGATATAGTGAGCAAACTGGTAGCTGCTACTCTCCAAGGACTGGGTATTGATGTACTAGATTTGGGGCTGAGCACAACGCCTACTGTTGAAATGGCCGTGCCGGCCAAACAAGCTGGAGGCGGTATTATTCTCACCGCTTCGCATAACCCTAAGCAGTGGAATGCGCTGAAGCTATTAAATCAAAAAGGCGAATTCATTTCGGATACAGAAGGGCAGCAGGTATTGGCCCTAGCTGACATGGAAGCGTTTGACTTTGCGCCTGTCACTAAACTTGGTAACTACAGCACCGACGATACCTTCCTGCAAACGCACATTGATGCCGTACTGGCTCTGCCGCAGGTAGACGTAGAAGCAATCCGTGCGAAAAACTTCCGGGTGGTAGTAGATGCCGTGAACTCAACGGGCGGTATTGCCGTGCCGCAACTGCTGGAAGCGCTGGGGGTAGAGAAAGTAGAAAAGCTATTCTGCGAACCTACCGGCGATTTTGCGCACAACCCAGAGCCCCTACCTGAAAACCTGCGTGATATAGCCAAAGTGCTGTCGCGTGGTGGCTTCGACCTGGGCATTGTAGTTGACCCCGATGTAGACCGGCTAGCACTGGTGTGCGAAAACGGCGAGATGTTTGGCGAAGAATATACACTAGTTGCCGTAGCCGATTATTTGCTGAAAGAAAATGGCGGTGGCAATACGGTGAGCAATCTGAGTAGCACCCGTGCCCTGCGCGATGTGACCGAGAAACACGGCGGTACCTACGCCGCTGCTGCCGTAGGTGAGGTGAACGTGGTGAACAAGATGAAGGAAACCAACGCGCTGATTGGCGGCGAAGGCAACGGAGGTATCATCCTACCCGAGCTGCACTACGGCCGCGACGCGTTGGTAGGCATTGCGCTTTTCCTGACGCACTTGGCTAAAACAGAAATGACGATGACCCGGCTGCGGGCGTCTTATCCCAATTACTTCATTTCGAAAAATAAGATCGAGCTAACGCCTGATATCGATACCGACCAAGTGCTGGTGCAGATGCAGGAGCGTTACGCCAAGCATCCTATCAACACGATTGACGGAGTGAAAATCGAGTTTGATAAAGAGTGGGTACACCTACGCAAATCGAATACCGAGCCGATTATCCGCATCTACGCCGAATCGGAATCGAACGCCACTGCCGACCACTTGGCCAATAAAATTATTGGCGACATTAAGGAGATTATTTCTCAAAAGGCGTAGTTTCTTCCCGAAACCATATGCAAGTTACTTGTTTGTTTTGTTGTTGTATCGCCTGCTGGCATGCTACAGTAACAGCTAATTGTGTGGCTGTGTGAGTGAAGGATTCCGGGACCCATGCCGGAATCCTTTATTTTTATATACCCGTTGCGGCTACACGTGCTACGTGTAGTCCTTACGTAACCCCTCTGCTACTATGGCGCTTGCTTCTGCTACCCCTACCACCGTTTATTTCGATAATGCTGCCACTACGCCGCTCGACCCCGAGGTGCTGGAAGCAATGCTGCCATTTATGCGTGAGTTTTACGGCAACCCCAGCAGCATTCATGGTCATGGGCGCAAGGTGCGGGCAGTGCTGGAAAATGCTCGCAAGACTATTGCGCACCTTATCAATGCTGCGCCTGCTGAAATTACGTTTACCTCAGGAGGCACCGAGGCAGATAATTATGCCATCTTCGGCAGCATCCAAACGCTGGGGCTAACGCGGGCTATTACGTCGCCGTTGGAACATCATGCGGTGTTGCATCCGTTGCAAGCACTGGAAAAATCAGGAGCCATTACGCTCCACTACGTGCAGCAAGACGCACTAGGTACGTTGAATCTGGCGCATTTGGAAGAGCTGTTGGCCGGGCAGCCCCGCGCTCTGGTCAGCCTGATGCACGGCAACAATGAGGTAGGCAATCTTAATGACGTGCAGGCTATTTCCGATATCTGCCGGCAGCACCAGGCTGTGTTTCATACCGATACGGTGCAAACCATGGGGCACTACCGCCACGATGTGCAGCAGCTAAAACCCCACTTCTTGGTTGGGTCAGCTCATAAGTTTCATGGGCCGAAAGGGGTAGGGTTTGTATACCGCAATCCGGAGTTGCAGGTGAGGCCGCTTATCCACGGGGGCTCGCAGGAGCGGAACGTGCGGGCCGGTACTGAGAATGTGTATGGTATTGTGGGGCTAGCTAAAGCATTGGAAATTGCCTACCGCGACATGGCTGCGCACCATCAGCATATCCAAGGCCTGAAAGATCGGTTTATCGAAAAGCTACGGGCGGGGATTGATGACGTGCAGTTCAACGGCCACTCCGCAGAAGCTGACAGAAGCCTGTATACAGTGCTGAATGTGAGCTTGCCACCGTCCGAACTAAACGAGATGTTGCTGTTCAACCTCGACATCAACCGTGTGTCGGTATCGGGTGGTTCGGCGTGTACTAGCGGGGCCAATGCGGGTTCACACGTACTCACGGCTATGAACTGCGACCCGAACCGCGGCGCCATTCGCTTCTCTATGAGCAAGTACAATACACCTGAAGAGGTTGATTATGCGGTAGCGCAATTAGCGAAAATGTATCACCGCGAAGCAGTGTAGCTCTTTCGTAATATTCCTCCTTGAAGGCTTGGTTATTATATAATGCTAGCCTGACTGTCACGCCCTACCTCGTCACAGAATATTTCAGACGGATAGCGGCAGAAGGCCGCTTGTTGCGCCGTTGTCGCAACCAAAACAATATACGCACAGTGGTATACCAACTGGAGCGTCATTTCAGGCTGTGCAGTAGATATACTCGCTGTTACCGATTTTATCCCGCTACCCATTGTACAAGCGTAGGCGAGAAACGGTAGAGTAAGGTGTATGGATAGTACCCATTTTTGCCGGTATGCGTACTTCAGTGCGTGCTCACTTTTATTCGCTCTCATGGCTGAAATCAATATCCAACGCAAGAAGTCTTCTCCCAGCCCATGGCTATTGGTTATTTTGGTAGCGCTGGCGCTGGCCGTGGCTGGCTACTTTATTTTTCGGAACGACACGGAGGCAACTCCGGCGCCACCAATAGTTAGTGACGGAGCTTCTACCCCCGCCGACCTGAACGCTAGCAGAGCTATGCCAGCCTCCGATGAGCAGGCCGTAGCCGATATGGCTGCCACCGAATTGCTGCCTACCCCCGACGAGTTGGAAGCCTACGCGGCTACCGACCCTGCGCAACCGGAATATGCCCGGGAGGGTCTGCGCATGTTCACGGCAGCGTTGGTGCGCATGGCCGACCGCACCGAATTTCGTGACTCAAACGTGAACGAGCAGCGTGACCAGCTGACCAGCGCCACAGCTCGCATTGACGAAGAGGGCACCAGCCTGCGCCCTGGTTTTCTGGCGGTGGCCTCGCTGTTGAAAGCTATGCAACAAAAAGCCTACCCCGACGAAGAGTTTGCTGCTAACGACCTCGGCCTACAAGCCAGCCAGTTCAGCGGCCGCACTGGCACGGCGCAGGAGCGCGAGTGGGTGCAGAATTTTTTCCGGCACGCCGCCCAGCTCATGAAAACGATGAACGGACCCACCTCGTAGGCCGAAGCAACTAAACGAAACATCCGAGATGGAAACTACCTCTACGCCCGTGCCCTCGGGCCAGCACATGCACCTACGCCGTCTGCGCGACCTAACCGAGTTTGAAGTGGCCGATGGCAACCCCGACGTGCGCGGATGGTCGGTACGCGGTGGCGACGGCAAAAAGTTTGGCGACGTGTACGAGTTAATTGTGGAGGTGGAAACCCTGAAGGTACGCTACCTCGATGTGGAGTTGGATGCTTCGTTGCAGGTCAATAAATGGGAGCGGCACATTTTGCTACCCATTGGGGTAGCAGCTATTGATGAGGACGCCGATAATGTGTTCGTGCCATCGCTTACCATAGAAACGGTGCTGGAATATCCTCCTTATACCGAAATTCAGATTACGCGGGAGTATGAAGAAGCTATGCTACGTAGTCTGAAGCTGGGGTTGCCGCAGCATACCAGCAGCAATTTCTACGATCAGCCTTCTTACAACGACGAGCAGTTTTATGCTAATCGTCGGCCAAGATGAAAAAGGTGAAGTGGTGAGTTTGTGAAGTTGAGAAGTTGAAATAAGAGAGCTTCTGTCATCCTGAGTTTGCGAAGGACCTTGTTACGTGTGAACGAGTCGTTGGTACGATGGTCGTTTAACTGGCAGAAGGTCCTTCGCAAGCTCAGGATGATAGAAGCTCTCTTATTTCAACTTCTCAACTTCACAAACTCACCACTTCACCTTTTCTAAAATACCAGCTTCCGCAGAGTCCAGAGGCTCCAGAAAATCACCATCAGCCCTACCCCGATAAACATACCGCGGATGGGGATACGACCGGCCAGCCGGGCCGCGAAGGGTGCTGCCGAAACGCCGCCTACGATCAGGCCCAGCACAATCTGCCAATGTGTGACGCCTAGGGTAGCAAAAAAGGTGAGGGCACTGGCAAAGGTTACAAAGAACTCGGTAAGGCTTACTGAGCCAATGACATACTGGGGCGTGCGGCCGTTGGCGATGAGCGTGCTAGTAACTAGTGGTCCCCAGCCGCCACCACCAAACGAGTCGAGGAAGCCGCCGGCGCCGGCCAGCCAGCCTGCATGCTTCACTTTTTTGCGGCGGTCGGCGGTCTGTTTGAAGGCTTTGCTGATAATGCGAATGCCCAATAGCAGCAGGTATACCGCTAACACCGGTTTGATCCAGTTGGCATAATGCTCTCCGAAATACGTGAGCAGCAGCGCCCCGCTCACCGAGCCTAGAATGCCAGGAATTAGCAGAGCTTTGAACAGGCGGCGGTTGACGTTGCCTGCTTTGTAGTGGCTGAAGCCCGAAGCGCCGCTAGCAAACATCTCGGCCGTGTGAATGCTGGCACTCACGGCAGCCGGATTCAGGTTCATCGACATCAGGCTAATGGCCGTAACCACGCCGTAGCCCATACCCAGTAGCCCATCAATCAGCTGTGCTCCGAAGCCGATGGCAACGAAAATGTAGAACGTTTTGGATGTGCTCAGAAACGTCCACACCGACTGCTGAGCAAAATAGGTTGCGGAAAAGTGCAGAATCAGCAGGAGCGCGCCGGCTGCCAGTGCACCTAGTGCCAGACGACGCCACCACGCCATACCCGCCGTTGGGGGGGCTGGTTTAGGGGGCGTGTAAGCAGCATGGGGAGAGTCCATTGGATGAGTAATCAGGTGTAGGTTGTGGTCAGTTGCGAGTGAGAATATATCTGTCATCCTGAGTGCAGCGAAGGACCTTATTCCAGTGGAACGAGTCGTTGCTACGCTAGTCGTTCTGCCGTGATAAGGTCCTTCGCAAGCTCAGGATGACAGATATATTCCCACTCGCAACTGAATTAAGCGTGGAAATCCAAGCCTTGCACGGTGGCGGTCACGTGGCCCTGGCGGATCACGAAGTCGCCGAATTTTTCCTGGGGCTCTCGCTCCTGAGCGTAGGCTTCCAGCAGCGGCGTTAGCTCAGCCAGAATGCCTTCCTCATCTAGCATTTCCTTGTAGAGCTTGTTCATCCGTTGACCGGAGTGGTCGGCGCCGAGGTAGAGATTATAGCGCCCGATGGCCCGGCCTACCAAGCCAATCTCGCCGAGGTAGGGGCGGGCGCAGCCGTTGGGGCAGCCCGTCATCCGAATCAGAATGCCGTCATCGCTGAGGCCATTGGCTTGAATGACGGTATCGAGGCGGTCAAGGAGGTGGGGGAGGTAGCGCTCAGCTTCGGCGAAGGCCAGCGAGCAGGTGTTCAGGGCCACGCAGGCTAGGGAACTGAGGCGCAGCGCGGTTTGCTGCTGGGTTTGCGCCCAGGCACCGCGGCTTTCCAGAATCTGCTGCACGCGTTGGCGGTGCTTGGGGTCGATGTTGGCAATGACTAGGTTCTGATTGCCGGTCAGGCGGAACTCGCCGGTGTGGAAGGCGGCAATTTCGCGCAGGGCGGTTTTCAGCTCTACACCGTTTTTGTTGGTCACACGGCCACCTTCTACAAATAGTGCCAGATGCTCCTTACCATCTTCGCCCTGCGACCAACCAAATGAGTCGCCGGAGCCGGTGAAGTGGAAGGGGCGTGCTTCCTCCAAGTCGTAGCCCAAACGTAGGCGTAGCTCTTCCAGGAATGCGGGCAGCCCTACCCGGTCGATGGTGTATTTGAGACGGGAGAACTTGCGGTTTTCGCGGTTGCCCCAGTCGCGCTGAATGGTTACCACTTTCTCGCACACGTCTACCACCTTATCCACCGGCACAAAGCCGATGAGGTCGGCCAGGCGGGGGTAGGTTTCGGGCATCCCAAAGGTCATGCCCATGCCGCCGCCAATAGCCACGTTGAAGCCTTGTAGCACGCCGTTTTCAGCAATGGCTACCAAAGCAATGTCATTGGAGAAGATATCGGCGTCGTTTTGGGGCGGAACGGCAATGGCAATTTTGAATTTGCGGGGCAGGTAGGTGGCACCGTAAATCGGCTCAAAGTCTTCCTTCTCCCCGTCGTTCACCAAGCTGGAATACTGCTTCTCCCCATCCAGCCACAAATCCCAGTAGGCGGTGGTGCGGGGCGTGAGGTGGGCGCTGATGGCCGTAGCCACCGCATACACATCCTTGTGCAGGGCCGACTCGTGCGGATTGGCGGCGCACATCACGTTGCGGTTCACGTCGCCGCAACCCGCAATGCTGTCCATCAGCACATCATTGAATTCCTGGATGGTAGCCCGCAAATCGCGCTTCAGGATGCCGTGCAGCTGAAACGTCTGGCGCGTGGTGAGCTTAAGGGCGCCGCTGCCATAAGCATCAGACAAAGCATCCATGCGCTGCCACTGGTCGGGGGTAGCCACGCCGCCGGGCACGCGCACCCGAATCATGAAGGAGTAAAGCGGCTCCAGCTTCTGGCGCTTCCGCTCGCTTTCCAGGTCGCGGTCGGTTTGCTGGTAGGAGCCGTGGAACTTGATAAGTTGCGTGTCGTCGGGCGCAATAGCGCCGGTGATAGGGTCAGCCAAACTTTCCTTCAGGGTGCCGCGCAAGTAATTGCTGCCCGCCTTAATGTGTTCGACTTCAGATAATTTCGGAGTATCAGCCATGATGGGTAGGTTTCAGAAGAAAGTTAGCGGGCAGTCAGCAGCGTCACATCTTTATAGAGTGTGAAGCGCAGCACGTCGCGGTTGTAGTTGTCGGGGCGCAACAAGCGGTTTTGCCAGAGTTTCATGTAGCCTAGTTCGGCCGCGAAGCCAGTGCCCAATTGGTACTCTGCTCCCGCATAAAGGCGATTTTGGTCGAAATCGTGCATCGATACCATAAACTCATCGAACAAACGCAGGCGCCAGCGTGGGTGCGGCTGCCATTCACCCTGCACCCGGTAGCGGAACCGCACGGGTGTGGTGTAATCGTCGATTAGGTGCCGGTCGCGTACTTGCTGTATCCAACGCTGCTCCACGCGCAGCTTTTGTTGCAGGCGCACTGCCGCGCTGAGGGGTATCGTCCAGCTGGTTTCGCCAAACAAGCGATACTCCGGTATCGTCACCGTACTCTGCGACTGGCGCGAGTACGTGCCGCCCACGCCTGCGTCGAGGGTAGGCGTTAAGCGGTAATGCACGTGCTGGTGGGTGATAAACTGCCACTGCTGGTCGGGATTGACAAAGCGCCGCTCGTCTACCTCGCTATGCCACGTCCAGTGCGGACTCACCTTTAAGCGCAAGTACGCCCGCGTCCAATAGCCTTGCTGATGCACGGTCTGTGCTCCGGCAGCGGTAGCCATAGTGAGCAAGAGCAAGAGGAGGGTAGGGCGTTTCATCAAGAAGAATTGAACAATTATTTCGACCAGCGAGAGAAATCTAACGTGCTGTTTTCTAAGTGAATGATTATCAAGCAAGATCTCTCCCACTGGTAGAAATGACCGCTCTAGTATGGTGGGCGCGTTGGTTAATACACGTCTTCCAGGTAGCGGCGCTGCTTGCGCAGATTGCGCACGTAGTCGGTGGCGGCTTCGGTGTCGAAGCCAGACTCTCGCTGCACTACCTCGGTAAGGGCCAATTGAATGGCGTTGCCGAGGCGGGCTTTGTCGCCGCATACATAGAAGGAAGCGCCATTTTCCAGCCACTCATACACTTGGCGGGAGTTTTCGAGTAGGCGATGCTGTACGTAGAGCTTCTCGGCCTGGTCACGGGAGAAGGCTACATCCAGCTTGCTCAAGCCGCCTTTTTTCAGGTATTGCTGCCACTCCGTTTGATACAGGAAGTCAGTTGTGAAGTGCGGGTTGCCAAACAGCAGCCAGTTGCGGCCAGTGGAACCCAACTCTACCCGTTCCTCCACAAACGCCCGGAACGGTGCCACGCCTGTGCCGGCCCCTACCATAATAATATCGGTAGCGGTGTCCTGCGGCAGTTTGAAGTATTCGTTCTGCTCCACGAACACACGCACGGTGTCGTCGGGCTGCACGCGGTCGGCGAGGAAGGTAGAGCAAGCACCTTGCTTCTGCCGGCCCAGCGACTCGTAGCGCACGGCGCCCACCGTAAGGTGTACTTCGTCGGGATGGGCCAGCAGACTGCTGGCAATAGAGTAGGCACGGGTAGGCAGCGGCCGTAGCGTATCCACCAGCGTTTGGGCCGATAGCTCGGTGGGATACTCCGCGAGCAGGTCCGCTATGTCGCGGCCGTAGAGGTAGGGTTGTAGTTTGGTCTTATCGGCCAGCAGCTCGCGCAGCTCGGTGCGCTCGGTGAGGGCGGCGTAGCGTTCCAGCACGTCGCGCGTGAGGGTTGATAGCTCACGGTGCTCCGTGAGGGCCGTGCTTAGGGGTAGGGTTTTGCCGTCGAGTTGTACCGTGTCGCTGGCGTTCAGGCCAGCGGCGCGGAGCGTGTGCTCTACCAGCGGCGCTTCGTTTACCGGTACCACAGCCAACGCATCGCCGGGCTGGTAGACAAGGCCCGAATCGGCTAGGTCTAACTCTAAATGGTAGGTTTCTTTCGTCGATCCACGGCCATTGAGCTGGATGCTTTCCAGCACGCGGGCCTCAAACGGATGGTCGTGTGAGTACACCGGGGCCTCAGGTGCGAGTGCGCTGCCGGTCACGGCCGCAGCGGCCGACACGCTGGCCGACGGCGTAGCTTCCGCAGCAATTTTCGTCAGCACCTCCTCAATCCACTGCTTTGAGGGCGGAATGAACGCTACGTCTACATCTACCCGGTCTTGCAGGCGCTGGCCGCCCAGCTCTGCCAAACGGGCGTCGAACTCCTTGCCAGTCTGGCAGTATTGCAGGTAGCTCTGGTCGCCGAGGGCCAATACAGCGTAGCGCAACTCCGGCAATTGGGGTGCCCGCTTGCCAAGAAGAAAGCGGTGCAGCTCCTCCGCCGAAATAGGCGGGTCGCCTTCGCCCTGCGTGCTCACTACTACCAACAGCAACTTTTCCTGTGCCAACTGGCGCGGGGCGTAGTCGTTCATGTCTTTCACCACTGCCTGCAAGCCCTTGGCGGCGGCGGCCTCAGCGGCCAGTTGCGCTACCTTTTTGGCGTTGCCGGTTTGGGAACCGTAGAGAATGGTGATGGGCGGGAGGGCAGTTGGAGCCGGCGTAGCGCTGAGAGCAGCCGGAGCCGCTGCCGTTCGCTCGCCTGCTGGTACAGCACCCGTGGCGGCGTAGCGCCCATAGAAGTAGCCGCTTAGCCACAGCAACTGCTCCGGTTTCAGCGTGGCACTTTGCTGGTCGAGGCTGGAGGGGTCGAGGCCGAAGGGTAGGGAGTTGGTTGGAGTTGACATGCAGAAAGCCCTTAGGCTACTTGAGCGTATTGATAAAGAATAGTGGCTGCCTCCTGGGGCGTAGCCTGGGTGGTGGCCAGCGTCACCACATCGCCTACCACGATAATGGCCGGCGCACCGATGCCGGCTTCGTCGGCCTGGGCAGCTAGAGTGGCCACCGTGCCTACCACAAGGCGAGCAGTAGGTAGGGTGCCGTTTTGCACTACGGCGGCCGGTCGGTGAGCCGCGCCGTGCCGGGCAAACAGTTGCATAATCTCTTGCAGCCGGCTTAGCCCCATCAGAATAATGGTAGTAGCATTGGCCTGTGCCGCCGCCATCACCTCCCCCGATAGCTCCCCACTCGATGTGGTAGCCGTAATCACCCGAAAGCCCTCACTCAGGCCACGGTGCGTGACCGGAATGCCCAGGCTACCCGCGGCTGCCACCGCACTACTAATGCCGGGCACATACGCCGTAGCAAGGCCGTGCGTCTCGGCGTACAGCATCTCCTCCCGGCCACGCCCAAACACGAATGGGTCACCGCCTTTCAGGCGCACTACGTGGCCGTGCTGGCGGGCTTGCTCCACAATCAGGGTGTTGATTTCATCCTGAGAGTAAGCGCGCTTTCCCCGACGTTTACCCACAAAAATCTGTAAGGCGGTAGGGGCATAGGCCAGCAGTTCGTCGTTGGCCAGTGCGTCGTAGAGCACCACGTCGGCCTCAGCCAGCACGCGGGCGCCCTTCAGCGTCAGCAGCTCCGGGTCGCCGGGGCCGGCGCCTACTACGGTCAGGCGAGGGGTAGGGAGGGTAGGCATGAGAAGTTAAGGTAGGGGGGCGTTGCACGCGCCCGTTGTTGCACGATAGCGCTATGTATAAACAACTTCAGCAACGATGGGCGTGTGCAAAGCGCTCCTGTTAAATAGAAAACGCCACGGCGCCAGGCTCTGCCACTGTGAAATAGTCCGGGTCAACAGCTTCGATGAGGCCAGCCGCTACCGTGTTGCCCGTCTGCTCATCTACCAAAATAAAGGAGCCAGACTTCCGGTTCTGCCGGTAGGGGTCGGCGGCCAGCGGTACGGCCGTTTTCAGGCGCACCCGCACAATGTCGTTCAGGCGGGCTTCCTCGGCGCCCAGGTGCGTGAGACTTTGTACATCGAGGCGGTAGAGAATAGTAGGCAGCGAGGCCTTCACCAGGGCCGCGTGGTGTTGGAGCAGGAAGCGCCGACCAGCGCGCAAGGGTGTTTCGGCCATCCAGCACAGCGTAGCTTCCAGCTCGCGCGTGAGGTGCGGCACATGGTGCGCGGGTACAATGGTGTCACCGCGGCTGATGTCCACGTCATCAGCAAGACGAATAATCACGCCTTGCGGGGCCACGGCTTCTTCCACTTCCTGCTGATTGATTTCAATGGCCTCAATGGTCGATTCCAGGCCCGAGGGTAGGACGTGCACTTTGTCGCCACGACGGTAGGAACCGCTCTGGATCTGTCCGGCGTAGCCACGGTAGTCGGGTAAGTCGGCAGTCTGGGGGCGCACCACATACTGCACTTGGAAGCGCGGCTCAGCCTTGGTTTCCTCGGCGCCAGGCACGGCTTCGAGGTGCTCGAGCAAATTCGGACCGGTATACCATGCCATGTGCTCCGAGTTGCGTACGATGTTGTCGCCCTGCAAAGCGCTCATCGGAATCGGCGTTACGTCGGTCAGCTTCAGCAGCTTGGTGATATCCTGATAATCGGCTACAATCTTGTGAAACACGTCCTCGTCGTAGCCCACCAGATCCATTTTATTCACAGCCAGCACAAAGTGCTTGATGCCGAGTAGAGCCGCAATGATGCTGTGGCGGCGCGTTTGCTCAATCACGCCATGGCGGGCGTCTACCAGCACAATGGCTAGGTCGGCATTGCTGGCACCCGTCACCATGTTGCGGGTGTACTGCACATGGCCCGGCGCATCGGTAATGATGAACTTGCGGCGCGGCGTGGTGAAATATTTATAGGCTACGTCGATAGTAATGCCTTGCTCGCGCTCGGCTTTCAGGCCATCGGTTAGCAAAGCCAAGTCTACGTTGCCCTGGGCAGCGCCCCGGCTTTCCAGCGCCGCCAGAATATCCAGCGACACTGAATCGGAGTCGTACAGCAACCGGCCAATCAGCGTACTTTTGCCGTCGTCTACACTGCCGCAGGTGATAAATCGAAGAAGATCCATGAGATGGAATGGTGAAATTGTGAGGTTGTGAAATTGTGAGTTTGTCGTGCGGGTGAATTGTGCGTGTAATTCACAACTTCACCCTTCACAACTTCACCATTTAGAAATAGCCGTTGCGTTTGCGGTCTTCCATGCCGGTTTCCGAGATGGTATCGTCGAGGCGGGTGGCACCCCGCTCGCTCACCTTGGCCTGGATGATATCGGCAATGATGTCTTCCACGGTGCTGGCGTCGCTGGCCACGGCGGCCGTGCAGGTGGCGTCGCCTACGGTGCGGAAACGCACTTGGCGGCTCACAATCTCATCGTCGGCATCGAGGTGCAGGTGCTCCGTGAGGCCTAGCAGCTGCCCGCCGGGTAGCACCACGCACTGGCGCTCGTGGGCAAAGTAAATTTCGGGAAGGGCGATGTTCTCGCGGCGGATGTAATTCCACACGTCCAGCTCCGTCCAGTTGGAAATAGGGAACACGCGCACGTTTTCACCCTTCTGAATTTTGCCGTTGTAGATGTTCCACAGCTCGGGGCGCTGGCGCTTGGGGTCCCACTGGCCGAAGTCGTCGCGCACAGAAAAAATACGCTCCTTGGCGCGGGCCTTCTCCTCGTCGCGGCGCGCCCCGCCGATACAGGCGTCAAACTCAAACTCCTCAATCACATCCAGCAGTGTATAGGTTTGCAAGGGGTTGCGGCTGGGGTATTTGCCAGTGGGGTCCTGCAAGCCTTTCTGCTTGATGGTGTCTTCTACCTTGCGCACCACCAGCTTCTCGCCGAGCTGCGCGGCCAGCGCATCGCGGAAGGCCAGCACCTCAGGAAAGTTGTGGCCCGTGTCTACGTGCACCAGTGGAAACGGAAACTTGCCCGGCCGAAAAGCCTTTTCGGCCAATCGTGTGAGCACAATAGAGTCTTTGCCGCCCGAAAACAGCAACGCCGGCCGCTCAAACTGGCCCGCTACTTCGCGCAAAATGTGAATGGCTTCGGCTTCGAGCCGATCCAGGTAATCAAGGGTAGGCATATAGTGAGTTGTCTGTATTCAGTTGTTAGTTGCCAAACGGAGACGTCATTTCGACCAGCGGGAAAAATGACGGTCCGGTTTAGCAATTGATCTACGCTGGCACCGATTCTACCACGGGGTCGGGGCCGTTATGGGTAGCGTGCAAGCCGCACTCCTTGGCATCAGCATTTTCCCACCACCAGCGCCCAGCCCGGAAATCCTCGCCCGGCTTGATGGCGCGGGTGCAGGGCGCACAGCCAATGCTTACGAAACCTTGCTGGTGCAAGGGGTTGGTAGGCACGCCATTGTCTTTGGCAAATGCCCAGCACTGCTCCCAAGTCCAGTTGAACAGCGGGTGTATTTTGACAAGCTGATGTGGCTCGTCCCACTCCACGGGCTCCATCGTCTGGCGGTTCTGCGACTGCTCGGCCCGAATGCCGGTAATCCAAATCTGCTGACCTTGCAGCGCCCGGTTCAACGGTTCCACTTTGCGAATACCGCAGCATTCCTTTCGGTTCTCGATGCTCTCGTAGAAGCTGTTGGGGCCTTTGGCTTCTACCAATGCCTGCACACTATCGGTCTGCGGGGCGTAGGCTTTGATGGACTTCTGATATTTCAGAATAGTCTTGCTCCAGGTGGAATACGTCTCCTGAAAATTGCGGCCCGTATCCAGCGTGAACACCTCAATGGGTAGGTCGTGCGCAAAAATCAGGTGAGTAATAATCTGATCCTCAATGCCAAAAGAGGTAGAGAAAGTAATTTTGCCGGGAGCCTCTTCTACCGCAGTGCGCAGGATATCTAGTGCATCCTGGGTAGCAAACTGCTGGCGTAGGTCGGAAACCCGCGATTCGAGGGAAGTAGACATAAAACGAAAAAAAGCTAGAGGAAGAAGTGCGGACGAGGCCGCGGAAGGGTAGCCGGCGGCAGCTGTGGCTGCTTGTGCGCGGTACGAATGGGGAGTCGGGGCCGTGCCGGTGGCACTTTAGGCAGGCAGACTCAGGTCAAAGGGAAATGCTTCCCGGTCGTTTCAACAACAACAGGCACAGCAGCACATCATACCCATGCAGGCGGCCACACGGCCGGAGAGGGTAGGAGAAGCAAGTGTGCGGAGGTTGTTGGAATGGACCACGGTTGTTTGTTTTTATATGGTCAGGACTTGGCACCGTTCCGCATTAAGCGGAGGTTGCCGGCGTTTCGTCGAGCCTGTCTCTCCACGCCTCTGTATAAAAACAATCCTTCAAAGGGAAAGAATTGGTGGCACAAAGGTAAAGACACAGCGCCGAAAAACACAAATAAAAAATATCCGACCTGCTATACAAAGCGGGTCGGATATAACTAGTGAAGCTAAGAAAGGTTCTGAGCGGGCTAACTTGTATAGCTAGAAAAGTGGGTTTTCCATACTAGCACGTCATTTTGAGCCGGTCAAGAAATCTCGCGTGCTCCCGGTAATTTCTATCTTTCGTCAGCACGCGAGATTCCTCGACCAGCTCGGAATGACGTGCTAACTGATCAGGCGCTGCTAATTCTGGCGAATCATGTTCACCACGCCTTCTACCCATTGCGGGTGCGAGTTCAGGGAGGGCACCAGCTGCCAGTGCTTGCCGCCAGATTCCTCAAACAATTCCTTGAACTCCACGCCTACCTCAATGGTCGTTTCTAGGCAGTCGGCCACGAAAGCGGGGGAGAAGGCCAGCACGTTGTGAATGCCTTTTTTGGGGAATTCCTTCAGCACTTCGTCGGAGTAGGGTTGCAGCCACGGGTCGCGCAGGCGGCTTTGTAGGCGGCTCTGGAAGGCCACAGTGTACTGGTCGTCGCGCAGGCCGAGGCCTTTCGCCAACAGGCGCGAGGTTTCAAAGCACTGCGCGCGGTAGCAGTAGCGGTTGTTTTTGTTGTAGGTGTTGCAGCACTTGCCCAACTGACAATACCCCTTAAAGCTACCCTTGAGCACGTGGCGCTCGGGAATACCGTGGTAGCTGAACAGCACATGGTCGTAGTCATGTTTGGCCATTTCGGCCTTGCCCAGCGTCACGAAGGTGCCGATGAAGCTAGGGTCATCGGTGAAATTGCTGATAAAGCTGATGCTGGGTACAATCCACCACTTGCTCACAATATCCATCACCTTTTCCTGCACCGAGCCCGTGCTGGCTGCCGCGTACTGCGGAAACAAGGGTAGCACAATGATGCGGTCTACGGCTGCGTCGCGCAGCTCCTCCAGCCCTTTCTCGATGCTGGGATTCTGATAGCGCATCCCGAAGGCTACTACGTACTCGTCGCCCAACTGCTCCTGCACCAGCTTCTGCAAATCCAGGCCGTGGTAGAGTAGGGGCGAACCGCGCTCCGTGTCCCAGAGCTGCTGGTAGATTTTGGCCGATTTGGGCGCCCGCAGCGGCACTACCAAGCCCTGAAAAAGAGGGTAGCGCACGGCGGCCGGCATGTCAATCACACGGCCATCGGTGAGAAACTCATTGAGGTAGCGGCGCACGTCGGGCGTACGGGGCGAGTCGGGTGTGCCAAGGTTGACGAGCAGGACGCCAACGCGGCGTTTGGGAGTGGCGGGAGTAGGCATTATTGTTTAGCTGATAGCTAGTAGCGGTTGGCTATTCGCTTTTTTCGATAGAACGGACAGCTCCTAGGCTCACTTATGTCTAGAGGCTGACTATGTAACCGCAAAGTTGGCCGGTTATCTTCAATCCAACCACAAAAAAGCTAACGACTGCCAGCTACTAGCTAAAAGCTCAAAATACCCGTACCTTTGCAGGCTAATTCCCTGACAACCCGTGAATACCGAACCAAAACCGCACCGCGCCGGCTTCGTGAGCATCATCGGCAAGCCCAACGTGGGCAAGTCGACGTTGATGAACGCCCTGATGGGTGAGCGGCTTAGCATTGTTACCAGCAAGGCCCAGACCACGCGTCACCGCATCCTGGGCATTCTGAACGGCGATGATTTCCAGTTGATCTATTCCGACACGCCCGGCATTATTCAGCCCAAGTACGAGTTGCACAGCGCCATGATGTCGTTTGTGTACTCATCGCTGGAAGATGCCGACGTGGTGTTGTTCGTAACGGACATCTACGAGAAGCACGACGAAGAACCCGTAGTGGAGCGCCTGCGCAAAATGCAGGACACGCCCATCTTTCTGCTGGTCAACAAGATTGACCAAGCCGACCAAGCCGAGGTAGAGGCCAAAGTAGCCTATTGGGAGGAGCATCTGCCCAATGCCACCCGCGTGCTACCCATCTCGGCGCTGGAGAAATTCGGGACCGGTGAGCTGCTGGATCTGATTCTGGCAAAGCTGCCCATCCACCCGCCCTACTACCCCAAAGACGAACTAACCGACAAGCCGGAGCGTTTCTTTGCCGCCGAAATGATTCGGGAGAAGATCTTCAAGCTCTACAAAAAAGAGGTGCCTTACTCTTGTGAGGTAGGCATCGAGGAGTTCAAGGAAGAGGACGACATTATTCGGATGCGGGCCACGATTTACGTGGAGCGCAGCAGCCAGAAAGGCATCATCATCGGTAAAGGCGGGGAGGCCTTGAAGAAGGTAGGGACTTGGGCGCGGGAGGAAATGGAGAAGTTTTTCCTGAAAAAGGTGTTCCTCGAAATCCACGTCAAAGTCAACGAGAACTGGCGCACTGATCCGAAGGCACTAAGCCGGTTTGGATATCAGTAAGGGTGTGTTGCACGCACCCATCGTTGAACGACCGTGTCGCGCAACAGTGTTTTACTAAACAACATCAGCAACGACGAGCGCCTGCAAGGCGCCCCTACATTCCGACCTCAACAACTCACTTAACTACTCCGGGCACTGCCGAACTTGGTCGGGCCGGCGGCTGGAGTCAGACCAATGAAAAATACCATTGCAATTGTGGGCCGCCCCAACGTGGGTAAGTCCACGCTATTCAACCGCTTGGTGGGGCAGCGCAAAGCCATCATGGACAACGAGTCGGGCGTAACGCGCGACCGGCACTATGGCTACGGCGACTGGATTGGCAAGTACTACACCGTGATAGATACGGGCGGCTACGTGCATAACTCCGAGGACGTATTCGAGGAGGAAATCAATAAGCAGGTGAAGCTGGCCATTGATGAGGCTGACGTGGTGCTGTTTATGGTGGACGTAGACGCCGGCCTGCACCCTCTAGATGAGGAGTTTGCCAACGTACTGCGCCGCTACCAAGACAAAAAACCGATTTACCTGGTGGCCAACAAGGCCGATACCAATGCCCGCGCCCACGCCGCCGGTGAGTTCTACGCCCTGGGTATGGGCGACGGCGAAATCTACTCTATCAGCTCGCAAAGTGGCTCCGGCACCGGCGACTTGCTGGATGCCGTGGTAAGCCACTTCGAAGAAGAAGGTGTAGAAGAACCCGATGCCGGCGTACCTAAAATTGCCGTAGTAGGCCGCCCGAACGCCGGTAAGTCGTCGTTTGTGAACCTACTGTTGGGAACAGACCGCAGCATTGTAACCGATATTGCTGGTACCACCCGCGACTCCATTTCGGCGCGCTACAATGCGTTTGGCAACGAGTTTATCTTGGTAGACACAGCCGGTTTGCGCCGCAAAACCAAGGTAAAGGAAGACGTGGAGTTCTACTCCGTACTGCGGGCCATCCGGGCCATGGAGGAGTCGGACGTGTGCGTGGTGATGCTGGACGCTACCCGCGGCATTGAGGCGCAGGACGTGAACATCATCTCCCTGGCCGATAAAAACCGGAAGGGCATCGTGATTCTGGTGAACAAGTGGGACCTGATCGAAGACAAGGAAACCAACACGGCGAAGGACTTCGAGGCGAAAATCATGGAAAAGATTGCGCCCATTGCCTACCCGCCCGTGGTGTTCATTTCGGTGCTGAACAAGCAGCGCGTACATAAAGCCATCGAAACGGCCATTCAGGTGTACGAGAACAAGATGCACAAAATCCCTACCTCCCAGCTCAACGAGGTGATGCTGCGTGAGATTGAGAAGTCGCCGCCACCTGCTACGAAGGGCAAGATGGTACGGATTAAGTACGTGACGCAGTTGCCGACGCACAACCCGGTGTTTGCGTTCTTCTGCAATTTGCCGCAGTACGTGAAGGAATCGTATACACGCTACCTGGAGAATCGTCTGCGCGAAAACTTTGGCTTTCAGGGTGTTCCGATTGGTATTGTGTTTAGGAAAAAATAGGGTAGAAAAAATTTAAGTTTTTTTTCTAGTGTCGGGTTACCTTCTGCCAACGCCGGTATAAACTCCCGAATTTCGCCTCCAGCCTGGCTGGAACCGCGAGAAACACTAAACCTGAAATTCCATTTTTCAATTTACCTCCATCATGAAAAAAGTACTGTTCCTCGCTCTGGCTGCCGTTTCGTTCTCGTTCGCTTCGTGCGACAGCAAAACTGAGAATGCTCAGGAAAATGCTGCTGACAACGTAGAAGAAGCTGGCGAAGCTAAGGCTGACGCTATGGAAGAAGCTGGCAACGAAGCTGGTGCTGATTCGGTAGAAAACGCTACTGAAGCTAAAGCTGACGCTATGGAAGATGCCGCTGACGCTCTGCCAAGCCAGGCTACGCCAGCTCCAGCTGGTGGCGCTACCACCACCCAGCAGTAATTACGCAGCCTGCAAAGGCGGAAAAGGGGGCTTTCCACATAGGAGAGCCCCCTTTTTTATGTTTACTTTGAATAGGTTCGCTATAATAACAGCCACTATCCTAACCGATAGCCAATAATTTTATCGACTACGTTGAATAGTTTGCGCGGCTCATAGGTTCGCCAGGGTAACTCGTCGAGTTGCCCACCAAAATTGATGTAACTATCGAGATTAAACTGGCGCATTTCGCGAATAACATGCTCTTGGAAGTTGACGCCAGCAATCCAGCCGTCTTCTACATCCTCAAACCACTCTTCATAATACGAGTCGTCGGAGCCATGGAAGTTAAACACGTTTTCGCCTACCAAAATAAAGCGCGCAATGCCCTCGTGTAGCAACGGGTCGATAATCTCGCGTTTGAGCTGCATGATGTCGTTTTCGATAGCATCATTCCATTCTCCGATAAACTCCAGAATGGCTGATTGTTGCTCGTAATCGACGAATAAAATCTTGATAAACAGGGTGTCCGACCCGAAGTCGTCCCACTGCGGGTGTATGTAGTAGCCGTAGATGGTATTGACGTAGCTGTCGAGGCTGTTCTCGGCGCCGTGCAGGGGCGAGCGCGGGTCTTCAGAAGCCGAGTATTGGTCGATCCAGGCGTAGTGTGGCTCGATGGTATGCACGCAGGTAGAGCTAGAGGTAAAACAACCGACCCCGGACGCCCGGGCCGCTCCTCCCTAACGCAGTAGCGAATTGAAGTGTTCGACTGGGTAGAGTTTGCCATGCAAATTGCCAGGGTAGTACGGTCCCTCCAACCACTCCGGAACAAGAGGTTTTGAGGTAGAAAGTCAACATATAGAGCGCCTTTTCGTTACGGTCGGCTATGAAACACTGCTACGTATTGCTGAGTATTTTACTCCTGCTGAGTCAGCTGGCTGCTGCTCAGATTTCGCTCGATACCGTTGCTCGTCCGTCGCCCATCACGCTCTACGGCTACATCGACGGCTACTACGGCTATGACTTCCCACACCCTGATAACACCAGTCGGCCAGGCTTTTTCTACTCACACAACCGCCAGAACGAGTTTACGGTAAACCAAGCGCTGATTGGGCTGCGCTACGACGATGGCAATATCCGTGGGGCGCTGGGCTTACAGGCCGGCACCTACCCCGAGGCCAACTACGCCGCCGAACCCACGCTGTTGCGCAGTATTTATGAGGCCTACGCGGGCTTTCGGCCATTGAAAAAAACCTGGCTTGATATCGGGGTGTTCGGCGCGCACGTCGGGTTTGAGTCGGCCATCAGCAAAGACAATTGGACCGTGACGCATTCCCTGGCCGCCGAAGGCTCGCCGTATTACGAGGCGGGCGCCCGCTTTACCTATAAAGCCTCCGACAAGCTCACGCTCACGGCGTTGGCGCTCAACGGCTGGCAGAACATCCGCGACAACAACCGCGCAAAATCGGTGGGCACACAAGTGCAATGGCGCCCTACCGAGAAGCTACTGTTCAACTACAGCACGCTTTTTGGCAACGAGCAGCCCCAGGATTCGGTGCGGCGCTTCCGTTACTTCCACGATTTTTACGTGACCTACACGGCCACCAGTCGCTTACAGGCGCTACTGTGGTTTGACATCGGTAAGCAGGAAAAGCGCCGGCCTGATACCAAGGACGATACCTGGCACACAACCGCCGCCATTGTGCGCTACCAGCTGTCACCGCAGTGGTTTGTGGCCGCTCGTGGCGAGTATTACTATGCCCGCAATGGCGTAGTAGTCCGCGACCTGGGCCCTACCCCTAATGAACCCGATTATTTCGTGCGCGGCGGCTCTTTAAACTTCGACTACCGCCCCAATAAACACGTATTGGCCCGCTTAGAAGGCAAAATCCTGAACGCCCGCAACCCTATTTTCGCCAATACAGACGGCGCTTTCCGGCACACCTACGGCAACTTGACTTCGACGATTGCGCTGTCGTTTTGAGAGTAGGATTTAATGTCATCCTGAGCGTAGCGAAGGACCTTATGACAGTAGAACGAGTCGTTGTTACGTCTGTCGTTCTGCTGTCATAAGGTCCTTCGCTACGCTCAGGATGACACATAGCTTACCCTCGCGCATCCAGCGCCGCCCGCACGGAACCGTGTTTCTTCAATAGCGCAGCTGCCTCATCCTGCTCAATACCTAGCTCATCCATCAGCATCCGTTCGCCGCGGTCTACCAGCTTGGCGTTGGAGAGCTGCATGTCTATCATCTTGTTGCCCTTGACCTTGCCCAGCCGGATGAAGGTAACAGTGGTGAGCATGTTGAGCGCCAGCTTCTGGCCAGTGCCAGCCTTTAGGCGCGTGCTACCCGTCACGAATTCCGGCCCGGTCACGACTTCTACCGGAAACTCGGCCGCGGCGGCCACCGGAGAATCTGCGTTGCACACAATACAGCCCGTAGCCAGGCCGTGTTGCCGGGCCTGTTGCAGCCCGCCAATTACGTAGGGCGTGCGGCCCGAGGCAGCAATGCCTACTACAATGTCTTTCTCATTGACGTCGTGCGCTTGCAGGTCGCGCCAGGCTTGCTGGGCATCGTCCTCGGCGTTTTCCACGGCTTTACGAATGGCGGTATCGCCGCCAGCAATGATGCCCACTACCAACCCGTGCGGCACGCCGAAGGTAGGCGGGCACTCAGAGGCATCGACTACGCCCAGCCGCCCGCTAGTGCCCGCCCCAATGTAGAACAGCCGCCCGCCCTGTTGCAGCCGGGCCACGGTGGCTTCTACCAGCGCCTCTAGCTGGGGTAGGGCTTTGGCTACGGCCTGGGGCACGGTCTGGTCCACGCTGTTCATGCCGGTCAGCAACTCGTGGGTCGACAGCGTTTCGAGATTATTGAACAGGGAGGCGCTTTCGGTGGTGCTCATAGGGTGGGGGCTAGAAAGGGTAAATTACAGTAAGTTGCTGATAAAGGTATCGTTGAAATCCTTGACGAAGTGCAGCACGTTGGGCAGGTGCGCAAACTCCTGCGGCTGGTGCGTGGTAGTGAGAATCACGGTGTTCATGCCGGCATTGTGGGCAGCTTCGGCGCCTTTGGGCACGTCCTCAAACACCAGGCAATCAGCAGGCGCTACGCCTAGCTGGGCGGCGGCTTTCAGGAAGGTTTCGGGGTGGGGCTTGCTCAGCGTTACGTCGTCGGCGCTGACGATGGCCCGGAAATAGTGCCGGATGTCCAGTGTGTTCAACACAAAATCAATATTAAACGGAATAGCAGCCGACCCAATGGCCACCGGAATGCCCTGCCGGTAGGCGCGTTCCAGAAACTCGGCCAAGCCCGGCAGCAGCTGCAAATACGGCCGGAACTCGTCTTGGTACCGCTGCTCTTTGGCTACCGACAGTTGCTCTATCTCCTCGGCCGTGAACCGATCTGGCCCGAACATCCGCTCCAATACCTCCCCGTTCTTGCCGTACATCTGCGGCTTTACTTCTTCCCACGTGAAATTACCGCCCAACTCGTGGTTGAAAATGTGCTGCCACGCCTTGGTATGGTATTCCATATCATGAATCATGGTGCCGTTCAGGTCGAAGATAAATGCCTTCATGCAGTGCGTAGTGAGGGTAGGGAAAGCAAGCGTGATGCTTGTATTTAAGGTTTTGATGATGAGCTACTAGCCGCCAACTTGCCGATAATCGGGAAGTTGTCGAATACGTTGGGCGTATGTGGGGCATCGTGGTCCAGCTCGCGGGTCAGGTCTTGGCCAGCCCAGTGTTCGTAGTGGTTGCCGCGCCGCCACAGCCGGGAGCGGCTCACGTCGTAGATGTTGCCTTGGTAGGCCACCCAGATTTCGTCCCGGTCCTGCCCGTTGCGCAGGGCCAGTTGGGCGCGCGTGTAGGTAGGCAACAAGGTGTCTACCGGCGTGGGTATGCTATCTGGGGCAGATGAGTTTGTTTGCGTTTCGCTCATAGATTCAGCAAATAACCAGCGAAACGGCCAAACTTCCTTGCGGCGGGACCTACCCCAGCAGCGCCTGCGTTAGAATCCAGCGGTTGGGCAGGTCCCCCTGAGCGGCGCGGATGTAGTCGTCGTAGCTGCACGGCACGATGCGCTTGATGTCCTGGTCGGCCAGGCTTTCCACTTCCAGCCACCATTTTTCGGTGCGCTTGGCTTTGTAGAACACCAGCTTGGCTGGCGTGCCCGGCAGCCCCACCGCATAGCGAATAAACCGCCGACTCTGAAAATCCATTTCGCCCCAGCGGTGGTAGAAACCCTCCACAAAGTACCAGAGCATGGTAGCTAGCGTGCCGGCTGCCAGGCCGTGCGCGTCGTGGTCGGGGCGGTAGCCGTAAAGCCCGAAGGACGTGAGCTGGTCGTTGTGGCCGGCGTACCAGGCTAGCTGCGCGGCTTCTTCGCTGCTGAGGCCGAAGGGGTTGGCCGGGTAGTAGCCCGGCGCCTCCGTCCAGCGCAACGCAGCTACATCAAACGTCACGAAATCGGCCTGCCGGAGTAGGGGTTCTGCCTGGCGCACATCGGTGCGGATGGCACCCAAGCGCATGGTTTCAAAGTGCAACTTTTCCAGCGCCGCCAGCACGTCGGGCGCTACTAGGTATTGCTGGTGGCCTAGCTGCGCGAAGTTGAATAGGAAGTTGGGCTCGTGCATAATCATGCGCCGCAGGTGCGCTTCCTCGGCGGGGGCGCAGTCGTACTCGGCCATGTCCACGCGCGCATCTACAGAAGCAAAGCTGATGGGGCGGTCCAGGGTTTCGTAAGCCAGAAACTGCCCATAATCCAGGTCGGGACCACCGCCGAGCAGGATAGCTACCGTGTTGTGCTCCAGTAGAGTAGCTACAATTTCGCGCAGGCGCAGGTAGGTGTCTTCCAGCGTGAGGCCGGGCCGCAGATTGCCCAAATCCACCAATTTGGCTGGCCGTACGCCGCGCTGCAAATGATAGAAACGCTGCCGCACAGCATCGGCGCCGTGGTGGGTAGGCGCCCCGGCGGCGGTGCCGCGCCAGTCGTCGAGGCCGATGATGGCCAAGTCGGCTGTGCGCCAATCGGGGAACGTATGCACGAATGGGGCAATGTACGCCGCCAGGGCCGTAGGCGCAGCCGGTGGGGCCACCACCTCTTCCCGAAGCGGATCAAAAAAGATACCCAGATTCATGAGTGCAGGCAAAGCGTAGAAGCCCAAAATTACGCAAAAGGCGCTACCCAAGGGCTTTTTACGTACTAGAAAGTAGCTGGTCAGCTAGTTAACTACTAGCCCAACAGCCAAACCGTAGCTTTTCTATGAAAAATCCGGTTATTTAAGCGGTATTTCCCATCCTTCTGCTCTCTCTTTATGGACGTTCGTCGCGCATTTGATATTCTACCTGCTCAACAGGAAAAATTTCCCCAAACCGATTGCCTGACTGCTAAACACGACGGCAACTGGCAGAAGATGAGTACTCAGGAAGCCATTGATCAGATTAATCTGGTGAGCCTGGGCCTGGTGAAGCTGGGCTTGAAAAAAAACGATAAAGTGGCCCTTATTGCCATGAATCGGCCTGAGTGGATGTTGGCCGATTTCGGCATTTCGCAGATTGGCGCCGTGGTGGTGCCCATGTACCCCAGCATCACGATAGAAGACTACAAACACATTTTCAGCGACGCCGATGTGAAGGCTGTGCTGGTATCGGACGAGAAGCTGTACGAGAAGGTACTGGCCGCCACCGAGGGCATGGACATTGCCCACGATCATATTTTCAGCTTCGATAAAATTGATGGCGCCCGGCACTTCTCGGAGCTGTTGGACATGGGCCGGCAGGGCAACCCCGCCGACTTGGAGCCGCTGCGCGCTGCTGTGCAACCCGATGATTTGCTGACGCTTATCTATACCTCTGGCACCACCGGCAAGCCCAAAGGCGTGATGCTCAGCCACGACAACCTGCTCAGCAACCTACGCAGCGCCGCACCCTATGTGCCGGTAGGACCCAAGGACAAGGCCCTAAGTTTCCTGCCCCTCTGCCACATTTTCGAGCGCATGGTCACCTACCTCTACATGACGCACGGCGTGAGTATCTACTACGCCGAAAGCATGGAAACCATTGCTGACAATTTGCGCGAGGTGAAGCCCGAAATCTTTACCACCGTGCCCCGTCTGCTGGAGAAAGTCTATGAGAAGATTGTAGCGAAGGGCCACACGCTGGAAGGCGTCAGCAAAAAGCTGTTTTTCTGGGCGCTGGATTTGGGTTTGAAATACGACACCCAAAAGGACCAAGGTTTCCTATATAATTCGCAGCTGGCGCTGGCTAACAAGTTCATTTTCAACAAGTGGCGTGAGGCGTTGGGTGGTAATCTGCGTTGCATTGTGAGCGGGGGCGGGGCGTTGCAACCACGCTTGGCGCGGGTGTTCTGGGCCGGGGGCATCCGGGTGATGGAGGGCTATGGCCTCACCGAAACTTCGCCGGTAATTGCTGTGGGAGGCTACAAGCATGAGGACAACCTCATTGGCACGGTAGGGCCACTTATCGACAACATTGAGGTGAAAATTGCGCCTGATGGGGAGATTCTGACTCGTTCGGCTTCCGTGATGAAAGGCTACTACAACCAGCCTGAAAAAACCGCCGAAGCCATCGACGCCGACGGCTGGTTCCACACCGGCGATATTGGCGAGTTTGTGCAGGAGCGTTTTCTCAAAATCACGGACCGTAAGAAGGAGATGTTCAAGACTTCGGGCGGTAAATACATTGCGCCGCAGGTCATTGAAAGCAAGGTGAAAGAGTCGCCGCTGGTAGAGCAGATTATGGTGGTAGGCGACGGTCGCAAGTTCCCTTCAGCCCTGGTAGTGCCAGCCATGGACGAGCTGAAAAACTGGGGCAAGAAGAACGGCGTGGAGATTGGCTCACTGAAAGATGCCGTACAAAACGAGAAGGTGGTAAAAATGTACAACGACCTCGTGCACGGCTACAACGACAGCTTCGCGCACTGGGAGCAGGTCAAGAAAGTGGTGCTGGTGCCCAAGCAGTGGTCGGTGGAAACGGGTGAGATGACGCCTACCATGAAATTGAAGCGCAAAGTGATTTCGGAGAACTTGAAGGATGTGATTGAGAGCATCTACGAGTTCAACGAGAAGCGGTAAGCTTGGCAGGGTAGGGGGCACCTGCAGCCCTACCCTGCCAAATTTTTTGCCTTTACTTAGTATGCAAGCATAACAAATAATCGTATGTTTGCCAGACTTCACCCCGCACAATGAAACCGGAAGAAACCGTCGATTATAACATTAAAGTAGCCTGGCACGCCATTTCGCGTATGTATAATACGCAGGCAGCTAAGCACGATATCACCACCAGTATCGGCTTTGTGCTGCTGAATATTGACCAGGAAAACGGCACGCCCGCTACCAAAATAGCGCCGCTGCTGGGCCTGGAAACCCGCTCGCTCACGCGCATTTTGCGAAGCATGGAAGAGAAGGGCCTAATCTACAAACAGGCCGACGCGCACGACAAACGCTCGGTGCGCATCTTCTTGACCGAAGAGGGTCTGCGCGGCAAGGAAATCTCCCGCCAAACGGTGCGTCACTTCAACCAAAAAGTGCACGAACAGATTCCGCAAAACCAACTCGACGTGTTCTTTAAGGTGGTAGGGCAGATTACGGGCATGATTGAAGGCAAAACGCTTTTCGATGATTTCTCTGTGAAACCGCCGCGCAAGGAATTGCCGGCGTAGGAGCGGCCAGAGTTGGCTTTGCCTTTTGCAAGAAGCGTAACGTTGACAAGTAAATAGGTACTAATCAGAACAACTGCTAACGGCTAATAGCCATCAGCTAACAGCTAAACATATGAATAGAATTATCAAGAAAGTAGCGGTGCTGGGCTCTGGCGTGATGGGTTCGCGTATTGCCTGTCACTTCGCTAACATTGGCGTACAGGTGCTGCTGCTCGACATTGCGCCGAAAGAACTGACCTCCGACGAAGAGAAAAAGGGACTGACGCTGGACAAGCCGCAGGTGCGTAACCGCATTGTGAACAGCGCCCTGGAAGCCGCCGTGAAGTCCAACCCCTCGCCGCTCTACCGCAAGCAGGACGTGTCCAAAATCAAGACCGGCAACTTTGATGATAACCTGAAAGATATTGCCTCCTGCGACTGGACCATTGAGGTAGTCGTGGAGCGGCTCGATATTAAAAAGAGCGTGTACGAGCGGGTAGAGCAGTTCCGCAAGCCGGGCACGCTCATCACCAGCAACACCTCCGGCATCCCGATTCACCTGTTGGCTGAGGGTCGTTCTGAGGACTTCAAGCAGCACTTCTGCGGCACGCACTTCTTCAATCCGCCGCGCTACCTCAAGCTGCTCGAAATCATCCCTACCCCCGACACCAAGCCGGAGGTAGTGGATTTCCTGCAACACTATGGCGACCTGTACCTGGGCAAAACCGTAGTGCTCGCCAAGGATACGCCTGGCTTTATTGCCAACCGGGTAGGCGTATTTGGCCTGCTCGACGCCATGCACGTGATGCAAGAGCTGGGCCTGACGGTAGAGGAAGTGGATAAGCTGACCGGCCCGGTGATTGGTCACGCCAAGTCGGCTACCTTCCGCACCTCCGATGTGGTAGGGCTGGATACGACCGTGAACGTAGCCAACGGCCTCGGCCAAAGCTTACCCCACGACGAAGCCAAAGCGGTATTTACCCTACCCAACTTCGTGCAGAAGATGAACGAGAACAAATGGTTGGGCGATAAAACCGGTCAGGGCTTCTACAAGAAAACCAAAGGCGCGGGCGGCAAAACCGAAATCCTGGCCCTCGACCTGAACTCGATGGAGTACCAGCCGAGCAAGAAAATCAAGTTCTCTACCCTGGAAGCCACCAAGCCTATCGAAAAGGTGGCCGACCGCTTCAAGATACTGGTGGGCGGCAAAGACAAAGCGGGCGAATTCTACCGTAAGTCGTTTGCCGGGCTGTTTGCCTACGTCAGCAACCGCATCCCCGAAATTACGGACGCGCTTTACAAAATTGATGATGCCTTGCGCGCTGGCTTCGGCTGGGAGCTAGGACCCTTCGAAACCTGGGACGCGCTGGGCGTGCAAAAAGGGTTAGAACTGGCCGAGGCCGAAGGCAAAACCGTGGCGCCGTGGGTAGGGGAGATGCTGGCTGCCGGTCACACCACCTTTTACAAAGTAGACGAGAAAGGCACGCGTCAGTATTATAATAATGAGTCGAAGACTTATCAGCCGATTCCGGGGGTAGAGAACTTCATTATTCTCGACAACCTGCGCGCGGCCGGTAAAGTCTTGTGGAAGAACGCCGGTGCCTCAGTCCTCGACCTCGGCGACGGTATCCTGAATGTGGAGTTTCACTCGAAGATGAACGCCATGGGCTCCGACGTGATTCAGGGTCTAATGAAAGGCGTGGACATGGCCGAAAAAGGCTACCGCGGCCTGGTGGTGGGTAACGACGCACCCAACTTCTCGGCCGGCGCTAACCTGGGCTTGGTGTACATGTTTGCCCTGGAGCAAGACTACGACGAGCTGAATCTAATGATTGCCCAGTTTCAGCAAGCCATGATGCGCATGCGCTACTCCAGCATTCCGGTAGTAGGCACGCCCCACGGCTTGGCGCTGGGAGGTGGCTGCGAGCTGAATCTGCACTGCGACAAAGTAGTAGCCGCCGCCGAAACCTATATGGGTCTCGTCGAATTTGGGGTAGGGCTGATTCCCGGCGGGGGCGGCACCAAGGAAATGACCTTGCGCACCGCCGCCAAGTATGAGGAAGGCGAGCCGGAATACAATCTGTTGCGCAACACCTACATGACCATCAGCACGGCCAAGGTTTCTACCTCCGCCGCTGAGGCGTTTGATCTGGGTTTCCTGCGTCGGGGCGACGAAATTGTAGTGAACAGCAACCGCGTCATTGCGCAAGCCAAAGCGGCTGCTTTGGAACTGGCTGATGCCGGCTATACTCAGCCCGTACCCAAAACTAACATCAAAGTACATGGCCGCGGCGCGCTGGCGATGTTCAATACCGGCGTGTTTGCTATGAAGGAAGGCAACTACATCTCGGCCCACGACCAGAAAATTGCTGATAAGCTGGCCTACGTGATGTGCGGCGGCGACCTATCGGCCCCTACCGAAGTGAGCGAGCAATACCTGCTGGACCTGGAGCGTGAAGCCTTCCTAAGCCTGACCGGCGAGCGGAAAACGCTGGAGCGCATTCAGTCGATTCTGACCACGGGCAAGCCGCTGCGTAATTAAGTTTTTGTCATGCTGACGAAGGAAGCACCTTATCACGGCTGCTTTCGTCGGCACTCATATTCCCAACGGCGCGGGCGTGATAAGGTCCTTCGCTGCGTTCAGGATGACAAAGAAAATACCATGTCTCAACAAGCTTATATAGTTGCTGGATATAGAACTGCCGTGGGCAAAGCTCCGCGCGGCGGCTTCCGCTTCACCCGTACCGATGACCTCGCCGCCGACGTCATCAAGCACTTGGTTTCTACCGTGCCCGCCCTCGACCCCACCCGCATCGACGATGTGATAGTAGGCAACGCCGTGCCCGAGGCCGAGCAAGGCCTGCAAATGGGCCGCCTGATTTCCCTACTCTCCCTACCCCTCAACGTGCCCGGCCTCATTGTGAACCGCTACTGCGGCTCCGGTGTGGAAACCATTGCAATGGCCGTGGGCAAAATTGCCGCCGGCATGGCCAACTGCATCGTAGCTGGCGGGGCCGAAAGCATGAGCATGGTGCCCACCGTAGGCTGGAAAACCGTGCCTAACTACAAGCTGGCCAAGGCCCACCCCGACTACTATATGGGCATGGGCCTTACCGCCGAAGCCGTTGCCAAAGACTATGGCATCTCCCGCGAAGACCAGGACCAGTTTGCCTACAACTCGCACCAAAAGGCTTTGAAGGCTATTGCCGAAGGCAAGTTCAAAGACCAGATTGTACCCATCACAGTAGAAGAAACCTACGTGGATGCGGCTAGTGGTAAGAAGAAAACCCGCTCCTACGTGGTGGATACCGACGAAGGCCCGCGCGCCGATACCTCGCTGGAGGCCCTGGCCAAACTGCGGCCGGTGTTTGCCCAAGGTGGCACCGTGACGGCCGGCAACTCGTCCCAGACTTCTGACGGCGCAGCCTTCGTGCTGGTGATGTCGGAGCGCATGGTGAAGGAATTGAATCTGGAACCCGTGGCCCGTATGGTGAACTACGCCACCGAAGGGGTAGACCCGCGTATCATGGGCATGGGTCCAGTAAAGGCCGTACCGAAAGTGCTGAAGCAAGCCGGTATGAAACTCGAAGACATCAACCTGATTGAGCTAAACGAAGCCTTCGCCTCCCAGAGCATTGCCGTGCAGCGCGAATTAGGCATTGACCCAGATAAGCTGAACGTGAACGGCGGTGCTATTGCTCTGGGCCACCCGCTGGGCTGCTCCGGCGCAAAGCTCAGCATTCAACTGTTTGATGAGCTGCGCCAGCGCGGCCAGAAGTATGGTATGGTGACAGCCTGCGTAGGCGGCGGCCAGGGTGTAGCGGGTATTTATGAGTTGCTGAAGTAGTAAGGTCATTTCTCCCGCTGGTTGAAATGACGTTTTTGAGAAGAACTCCCCGAACCAATCGGGGTTTTCTTTTCGTTAACTACTCGGCAAGCATAACAAATTTTCGTATCTTTCGATACTTGAATATAGACCTCTTAAAGTCTTGATATACTCGGCAAGCCGAGCAGTTTTACCCTTTTAGAATTAGCATTTCACCCAACAGTAACACACCGCACCCGACCATGGAAGTAACGCAGAAACCCCTCAAAGGCGGCGAATTCATTATCAAAGAAACCAACGCCCAGGATGTTTTTACGCCCGCTGAATTCTCCGAAGAGCAGCGCATGATGCACCAAACCTGTCTGGACTTCATTGCCAGCGAGGTGCAGCCCCTGCTAGAGCGCCTCGACAACCACGAGGAAGGCCTGATGGAAGACCTGATGAAGAAAGCCGGTGAGTTGGGCCTGTTTGGCGTGAGCATTCCCGAGCAATATGGCGGGTACGATATGGACTTCAACACGGCCCTGCTGGTGACGGAAGGGGTAGGGGGTGGCCACTCGTTTCCGGTGGCATTTGCGGCGCACACAGGCATCGGCATGCTGCCCATTCTGTATTTCGGTACTGAGGAACAGAAGCAGAAATACATTCCCAAGCTGACCACCGGCGAGTGGGTAGGCGCCTACTGTCTCACCGAGCCTGGCTCCGGCTCCGATGCACTGGGTGCGAAAACCAAAGCCGTACTGACCGAAGACGGGGAGCATTATGTGCTCAACGGCCAGAAAATGTGGATTACCAACGCCGGTTTTGCGCACGTATTTATCGTGTTTGCCAAAATTGACGGCGAGAAGTTTACAGGCTTCATCGTGGAGCGCGACACGCCCGGCCTGACTTTCGGCAACGAGGAGCACAAGATGGGCATCAAGGGTTCTTCTACCCGGCAGGTGTTCTTGTCGGATGTGAAGGTGCCCAAGGAAAATGTGTTGGGTGAGATTGGCAAAGGCCACCTCATTGCCTTCAACATTCTGAATATTGGTCGTATTAAGCTGGCTGCCGCGTGCCTGGGCGCTTGCAAAATGGCCGCCGACCTGAGCGTGAAATACGCCAACGAGCGGGTGCAGTTCAACCTGCCTATCTCGAAGTTTGGCGCCATTCGGCACAAGCTGGCCGAGCAAGCGGTACGGATCTACGCCGTAGAATCGGCTATTTACCGCGCCGGTATGGACATCTACCGTACCGAGCAGGAATTGCTGGCCCAGGGTCAGGGTGCCAACGAGGCGCTACTGGGCGCTGCCCGCGAGTTTGCCGTAGAGTGCGCTATGCTGAAGGTAGAAGGCTCGGAGGTACTGGACTTTGTGACCGACGAAGGTGTGCAGATCTACGGCGGCTATGGCTTCTCGGCCGACTACCCCATGGACCGTGCCTACCGCGACTCGCGCATCAACCGCATCTTCGAGGGTACCAACGAAATCAACCGCCTACTCTCCGTAGACATGATTTTGAAGAAAGCCATGAAAGGCGAACTGGACCTGATGGGACCGGCCCAAGACGTGCAAAACGAGCTAATGGCCATTCCCGACTTCAACGTGGAAGAGGAAACGGGCCTGTTTGCCACCGAGAAAAAGACTATTCAGAAGCTGAAAAAAGCTATTCTGATGGTAGCGGGCACGGCCGTGCAGAAGTATATGAACTCGCTGGCCAAGGAGCAGGAAATCCTGATGAACATTGCCGACATGGCCATCAAAACCTATGTGGCCGAAAGCACCATTCTGCGGGTAGAGAAAGAAGCCAATGAAAAAGGTGAAGAGGCCCTGGCCACGCAAATCGATATTGCCCGCGTCTACCTCGCCGACGCCGTAGACATCGTGAACAAAGCCGGCAAAGATGCTATTGCTTCCATGGTAGAAGGCGACGAACAACGCCTCCTCTCACTCGGTCTCAAGCGCTTCACGAAGGTAGATCTATTCAACGCCAAGGAAGCTCGCCGCCGCATCGCCGCCAAGCTGATCGAGGCGAATGAGTATGTGTATTAACGTCTGAACCACGGATTCGCTCGAATTACACGTATTACACGGATTTCGTGGACCGCTGATCTACCGTATGATTGATACAGAAAGAGGGCGACCCAAATGGGTCGCCCTCTTTTATTGCTGAGTAGGCAATGAACGTATTGTCCAAAAAATCCGTGTATTCTGATAAATCCGAGCGAATCCGTGGTTCAGATTACTTCACTACAATCTTATTTAGCATCAACGCGGCGGATTTCTTACTTGGGCGGCTTACACCGATAATGGTTTTGGCATCGGCCCAGGTAGTGAAGTCCTTCACGTAAGCCAGGTTTTGGTCGTTGGCTACCTTCAGGCCTAATCCTTTTGGCTCTTGCACTACGCCGGTTGTCATGTCCACGTGGCGCACATATAGGTCAGATTTTCCTTTGATGGTCTCCTCCGTCAGGAGTTGCAGGTCCGGGCCAAATATAGCCGCACGAAAGCCGATGCTGGAGAAGGCTTCGGCGGGTGGGGCTACCTGGTTTTTGTTGATGATGGTGTGCCAGCGAGGCGCCAAAAACTCATTGTACCCAAACAGGTGCAACTCCCGCGAATGAATCGGTGAGTTCTCGCCGCCTTCTTCGTACTGTTTTTGCGCGATGATGACCAGTTGCTTATCCTCATTCACAAGCAACTGGGCCAAGTAAATGTCTTCTAGACGTTTGCTGGTGCCTTGGGTTGCTTTGTTTACCTCGGCTAAGTAGTCAGGCGAGAACTTCACTTCCGGCGCAAACTTCATGTCGCCCTCGTCGGTGAAGTCAAATCGAACGGCTTTCAGACTGTGATAAAGGCCAGTTTTGCGTTCGGTACAAATAGCAGCGGCGTACAAAGTGTTATCAGGTTGCAGACTAAACTTCGTATCGAACACCATCACCTCCTGCCCGCCAAACACGCCCCCAAGCGCTACCGACATCACCTTCACTTCCGTGCTGGTATTAAGGTAGCGCCGCACACTCAGCTTTTTCATCCCGTCGCTGAGCAGCGTTACGTACTGCGTGCCATCGTTGCCTAGGCTAACAGTAGTGGAAAAAAAAGCACCCTGATCATGGAAATCGTAGGTGCGCTCTTTCACTTGGGAAAGTTGCGCGTCATACACATCAGCAATGATAGCCTTTATTTGCTGTTCGCGGGTGAGGTAGCGCCACGCTACCGTGTGGGTGCCATCCGGTGAAAAAGCAACGCCTGGGCGTCGGTCACGCAGACCGGCTTCTGTTAATTTCTTCCCAACGCTTTTTTGACCTGTTTTCAGATCGAATGTGTAAGCCGTGAGCTGCTGAGCCGCACTGGTTTTGCGGTATATTACTACGGTAGCTTGCTGGTTGCTTTGCGCAAATCCTTCAATGCTTTCTTCCGCTGTTAGTGGTAAATCGGTACTCCATACACGTTTTAGTTCGCCATCATAACGCTCTACGGCGTAGCCCGAAACTGATTTATGTGCTAAAATCAAAAAACCACCATCTGGCTGCGAAAGGGTCTTTTGGGAGACACGCTGATTGTATCGGTCATATGATTGCTCGGGGAGGTATGCAAACGATACCGATTTCGTTTTCTGTGCTTGCATCACCTTCGGAGCCAGTAATGTGCTGCCCAATAGGATGCTGAATGACAAAAATGTAAGCCTCACAGATAAAGGAATTTAAGATGGTTTCAGAAAAAAATCAGTGAAAAGCACTGCGCAAAAGTGACCAATTATCAGGTGTTTACGTATATGAGCCGGACTGACGAAAAATAGTCTATTGCAAAGCGTAAGTTTCATAGAAGCTTAATAGTTTGATTAACCGCTATTAGCTGAAAATGCCTTTACTTTGCAGCCGGATACAGGAATGAAAAGGAAAAATGTGCGGTGCAAAGCTTGCGAAAAAGTGACGTTGTGCTGAAGAGTAAGATTAGCTAAATACAAAAAAACAAGTGATGCACAGAAGTTGGTCTCAACTTTGTGTCAGAAAGACTACAAATACCTTTCCTTTATGAAGTTCTTAGCAAAATCGTTGTTGCTTTCAGGTTTACTTGTAGTTGGCAAGCTCGTAAAGCAGCAGTCGCCTGAAGCAGTTATCACTATCGCCCCCGATTCGTTATCGTTAGAAGCAACCTCCACGCAGCCAATTTCTTTCTTCACTCGCCAATTATACCCTCAGGTGGTGAGTGTACAGGAAAACCAGCAGCCATGGCGAATTACCCCCGCCTATTTCACTACCAATGAGGTAGTCAATCAGTAAGTAGTTTCCTTAAGACGACCCATCAGGTCGTCTTTTTTGTATGATACCGTTTCTACGGCATCAGCTAATGCGGCTCCAGTTGACGGCCGTAGCCGGTAGTGACTCTATATGGTGCCGGATATTCTGATTTTGGGGCAATTGTAGGGTAGGGTCCTCTTGCAAAAGCTGATTAGCAGCAGCTCTGCTCTCTGTTAAAATGCGGGCATCTTTAGCCAAATCGGCAATCAACAGGTCCAGTACACCGCTTTGCTGAGTGCCCATCAAGTCGCCGGGGCCGCGCAGCTTTAGGTCGATGTCGGCGATTTCGAAGCCGTTGTTGGTGCGCACCATCGTTTCAATGCGGGTGCGTGACTCCTTACTAAGCTTATAGCCCGACATCAGGATACAATAGCTCTGGTCAGCGCCGCGTCCTACCCGGCCGCGCAGCTGGTGCAACTGCGAAAGACCAAACCGCTCAGTGCTTTCAATCACCATTACCGAGGCGTTGGGTACGTTCACGCCTACCTCAATTACGGTGGTAGCCACCATGATCTGGGTTTTGCGCTCTACGAAGCGCTGCATTTCGGCATCCTTCTCGCCAGCGGTCATGCGCCCATGCACAATGCTTATCTGAAATTCCGGGAAAGCTCGCTCTACGCTCTCGTAGCCATCCATTAGGTCCTTATAGTCGGCCATGGCCTCGCTTTCCTCAATCAGCGGGTACACAATGTACACCTGCCTACCCAGGTTGATCTGGTCGCGCAGAAACTGAAATACTTTCAGGCGGTTGGAGTCGTAACGATGGACTGTGATGATGGGCTTGCGGCCGGCCGGCAGCTCGTCAATCACCGACACATCCAGGTCGCCATAGAGTGTCATGGCTAGTGTGCGCGGAATGGGCGTGGCCGTCATCACCAGCACATGCGGAATCACATGCGGATTTTTCTGCCACAGCTTCGAGCGCTGCGCTACCCCAAACCGGTGCTGCTCGTCCATGATGGTGAGGCCCAGGTTGCGGAACTGCACTACATCTTCCAGCAGCGCGTGCGTGCCTACCAGCATGTGCATCTCGCCCGAGCGCAATTGCTCGTGCAGTACCCGCCGCGCCGCCGTGCGCGTACTCCCCGTCAGCAACCCGATTTTCAGGCCCAGCATATCAGCGTACACCTTTAAACCAGTATAGTGCTGATCGGCCAGGATTTCGGTGGGAGCCATCAGGCAGCTTTGGGCACCGTTGTCGGCAGCCATCAGCATGGAGATAAACGCTACGATGGTTTTGCCCGAGCCTACGTCGCCTTGCAATAGGCGATTCATCTGCTTTCCTGAGCAAAAATCCTTGTATATGTCATGAATAACACGCTTTTGCGCGCCGGTAAGGTCGAAGGGCATCACGTTCTTGTAGAAATGCACCAGCGAGGGTACCTCCTTAAAGATCTGCCCAGCCAACTCTACCTTCCGCTGGTCGCGCTGGCGCAGGAGCTTGAGCTGCACATAGAATAGCTCCTCAAACTTCAGGCGAAAGCGCGCAGCTTGCAACAGCTCGGTGCTCTGCGGGAAGTGAATCTGCTGCAAGGCGTTAGCCTTGCTCATCAAGCCATACTGCTGAATAAGGTAGGGCGACAACGTTTCCGTTACCTGAGGCAAGGCCAGCTTCAGCAAGTCGGCCACCATGCGCATGATGGCTTTGCTATCGATGCGGTGGTAGTTTTTAAGCTTCTCGGTGGTATTGTATACCGGTTGCAAAAAGCTCTGGCCGATCTTCTGTTCCGTCACTTCCTCTAGTTCCGGATGGGCCATCTGGGGCCGGCCGTTGAACATGGTAGGCTTGCCGAATACAATGTACTCCTGGTGATTCTTGATAATCTTCTCCAGGTAATTCACTCCCTTAAACCACACTAGCTCTAGCTCGCCACTGGCGTCGGCTACCTTGGCCACCATGCGTTTCTTGGGGCCTTCGCCAATCACCTCGCGGTTGCGCAAGATGCCTTTCACCTGCACGAAAGGTAGGTCATCGTGCAGGTCCACGATGTTGTAGAACTGCGTGCGGTCAAGGTAGCGGAAAGGGTAGCGCTGAATCAGGTCGCCGTAGGTGAAGATGCCTAGCTCCTTTTGCAACAGCTGCGCCCGTTGCAGGCCCACGCCCCGCAGGTACTCTATTTTAGTCTGAAAGAAATTACTCATCTACTAGCTGTTAGCCATTGGCTGTTAGCTATTCGCTTCAAAAAAAGGAGTTTGCGGAAAGCTAACAGCCAATGGCTATTAGCTAACAGCTAAATTATTGATACTTCAACGTGTTCAGTAGCTTCATTACGTCCTGCTTCACGTACTCAATCACCGGCGCCAGCGAGTCGTTGGCGGTGGCGGTGCGAAAATATAGCGCGCCCCGGAAGAAATGTCGAGTACTATCAGTTGTGTAGAACTGAAACTGACTAGGTACTTCGCCCTGCAACTCAAACACCGACACGCGCATGCCGTTGGGCGTTTTCATGGTACTCTCGTCGATGGCTGTTGCTTTTATTTCGTGCTTGCTGGTGAGCTTGCGCGCATCTTCCAACAGCTTATTGTAAAGCTGATGGTTCCCCTTTAAGTCGGCGTACGTGATCTGCACATTGGCGTGCAATTGAGGGTAGTAGATGTTCAGCCAGTGCGGCTGTGCCAAGTAGGAAGAGTCGCGCAGAATGCGTGCTTGTTGCGAATACTGAAACGTATACGGATGCCCCGGCGCTAACTGCTGGTAGCTGTGCGGTGGCAGGTCGATGCGGTTGTAGCCTTTGGGTTTCGGCGTGTAATCGGGAGCCGACGAGCAGCCGGTTGCCAGCAGCAAAAAGCTCAGCGCGGCGCTAAGGCCACGTAGGGAAGCGGAAACAGGCATACGAAGCAAGGCAGAGTTCACGTAGTAAAGGTAGCATATAAGGCGGTAGGGGCATATTATGGCCGCCCGTTGTTTGCTGGTTTTAAACAATGTCAGCGGCAATTGAGAATTCCACTGTTCCTACCTGTCCTCGCAGTTTACTCAATTGCTTCTAAACAACATCAGCAACGAGGGGCAGCTGCAAGCTGCCCCTACAACGCAAAAAGCCCCAGCAGCGTGCCGAGGCTCAGAAAGGCCAGGTAGGAGATGATTAAAACGGCAATTGGTCAAGCTCCGGCTCTTGCCGGAACGTGACCGTAGCCGCGGCAGATTGCTCCGCCGCGGGGGTAGTACCATCTCCTTGCGGGCGGCCGCCCAGCATGGTTAGCTCATCGGCTACAATCTCCGTGATGTAGCGCGTCTGGTTGTCCTTGTCCTGGTACTGGCGCGTGCGGAGTTTACCTTCCACGTACACCTGCTGACCTTTCTTCAAGAATTTCTCAGCCATTTCAGCCAACCCGCGCCACGCCGTGATGTTGTGCCACTCGGTGCGCTCCACGCGGTTGCCCTGCTTGTCTTTGTAATAGTCGTTGGTGGCCAGGGTGAAGTTTGCGACGCTGACGCCGCCTTCCAGATGCCGAATCTCCGGGTCTTTGCCCAAGTTGCCAATCAGGATGACTTTGTTGATGCCTGCCATAGTGTTACTTTTTCGTTCTGTGTGACATAGTATTTACTGTTCTAAAAGTAATAGATGAAAATATATATTCCAAGTTTTTTAGCTGAATTATTTCACTTTTTGCTAATATACTTAGTGATAAGAATGGGCTTAGGTAAGGCCTCCACTTCTGCAACGCTGAACGCGGCCAACCCTAGTTCCTGCAATGCCGCAACAGGCAAAGCCGCCTGCAACTGAATAGGGTAGAACCGGGCCTCCAGCTTCTGGTGGCTAAGCACGTGCCGGTAGGCCGCCGAAGGTTCCTCGGCTCTATCTGAAACTATCGTACCACCCAAAGCTTCTACCCGACGCAAAACCTCCACCGCCGATAACTCGGCTGAGTCTGTTTCCGTCAAAGCGAAATCGTAGAGGCCCTGCCAAATGTCTTTGCCAGTACGCTTACGCATGTACACCTTGTCGGCGTGACGTAGTACCAAGTAGTGAAAATAGCGCGTGCGGGTTGCTTTGGCTTTGCTCTTGATGGGCAATTCGGCCACCATGCCGTGCTGAAAGGCATAGCACTGCGCCTGCAACGGGCAAAACAGACAGTCTGGCTTCACCGGCGTGCACTGAATAGCCCCAAACTCCATGATAGCCTGATTGAACTCAGCCGGCGCATCGGCTGAAATCAGCGTATCGGCTAACTGCTGAAACACTTTGCGGCTAGCTGGCGCGGCAATATCCTGCGTGAGGCCAAATACGCGGCTCAGCACCCGAAACACGTTGCCATCCAGCACCGCCACTTTCTCGTCGAACGCAAAAGAAGCAATGGCGGCAGCCGTGTATTGTCCTACCCCGCGCAGCTTCAACAACTCGACATAGGTAGTCGGAAACTTGCCGCCGTACTCACGCACTACCTGCTGGGCGGTATGGTGCATGTTGCGAGCACGAGAATAGTAGCCCAGGCCCTGCCAATGGCGCAGCACCTCATCTTCGGGAGCAGTCGCCAAGTCCTGCACGGTAGGGTAGGAGTTGATGAAATCGAGGTAGTAAGGCAGGCCCTGCTTCACGCGGGTTTGCTGCAAAATCACCTCCGATAGCCAAATGGCATACGGGTCACGAGTGTGGCGCCAAGGTAGGTCGCGGCGGTGGCGCGGATACCAGTTGAGCAGGGTAATCGCGAAAGCGGAATGAACAGAAGTAGGAGGAACGTTGTTCAAAACAGTGAGTCAGAAAGACTTGTAAAAAAATAGGACAGAGGCCGGGATTGTGGGAAAAAAATTGGAAAACCAAAAAAGCAACCTACCTTTGTGGCCCCAATTCGGAAGCGAACAGCCTAGTGGGCAAAGGCTTACGTGTTGAACGGGGAAATTGCCCAGTACATTTTTTCACTCCATAGTACACTTACCAGCGTGACTAAAGCAGAAGTAATCGCCGAAATTGCCGATAAAACTGGCATTGAGAAAGCAGACGTGTCCGCAACCGTTGAAGCCTTCTTTAAAGTAGTAAAGGACTCGATGGCCGAAGGCAACAACATCTACGTGCGCGGCTTCGGTAGCTTCGTAAACAAGAAGCGGGCAAAGAAAGTGGCGCGCAACATCTCGAAAAATACCTCGATCATCATCGACGAGCACTTTATTCCGAGCTTCAAGCCGTCGAAAACATTCATCGGCAAAATCAAGAACAGCAAAAAGATCAAAGAAACGGCTAACGCCTAACTTTTTGTTGTTGTACTATTGCGGCGGAGCCGTCGGGCGCCCTTTCTTGGGAACTACCCGACGGCCTGCTTTTTCTGCATGGCCCGATCAAAATCTTCTCACCAGCTCACTGTTGTTGCTATAGCCGTTGCCCTGGTTATTGCGTTGTTTCTGTTGCCGAAGGTAATTGTGAAGCCCAAACAGGGTGAAAGCGAGCTTACGGCTCAAACAGCTGCCCGCACCGCCAATCGCGACCAAGGAGCTGCTGCGCCTTCCACAGCTTCAGTAGAAGCCGATGGCCGACCAGCCGGTGCTACCCCGGAGCAGCCCCACATGTCGCTTACGTCTCAGCAACGGAGCAGCATTAATGGTTTGCTAGGGCAATACAATGCTACCACCGACCGCGACACCAAGCTGCGCTTGGCCACCGATTTGGCAAAGCAATACAAGGCAGTCGAAAAGTTTGATAGTGCAGGCTATTACTACGAGCAAGTAGCCCTAGCCCGGCCCGGTGAGCAAGCCTGGCAGCGTGCTGCCGATGAGTATTTCGAGGCCTTCAGCTTTGCGGCTACCGCCGAGCGAGGGAAGATGTTGGGCGCCAAATCACGGGAATTGTACGAGCGGGTGCTCAAAAACAACCCCGACAACCTGAACGCAAAAACTAACCTGGGTATGGCCTACATGGCCAGCGACAACCCAGTGCAGGGCGTCACGTTGTTGCGGGAAGTGATTGCCGCCGACCCTAAAAATGAAAAGGCGCTCTACAACCTCGGGCTGCTTTCGATGCAAAGCAATCAGTACGACAAAGCAGTGGAGCGCTTTCGGGAATTGACTGCTGCCCATCCCAATAATGTGGAAGGGCAGTTCTACCTAGGCGTTGCCTTGGCTCAAACTGGTGCCAAGGAGGAAGCAAAGGTTGCGTTTGCTAAGGCCAAAAGCCTAAGTAATGACCCTGGCTTGGCCGCCTCAGTTGCCGAACAACTGCAAAAGCTGCAATAAAGAAGCTACGGAATGAAATCCGTACCTTTGCCGTCCCTCGGCTGGTACGAGGTTTCCCAAAGCCTACGTAATTCAAGTTTTAACCCTTAACCCATCAACTCATGCCCTGCGGTAAAAAGAGAAAGCGTCATAAGATTGCCACCCACAAGCGGAAGAAGCGTCTACGCAAGAATCGTCATAAGAAGAAGTAAGCCTTCCGGGGTCTGCTGGCGGTTGTTTCCGATGTAGGAAATGTCCGTCTATCTCTCATATAAATTCCCCGAGAGTGGCTAGCCGTATGCTTTCCCCGTGGCCTGAAAGGGAAGCTGGTGCCGTGCGCACTGGCTTCCCTTTGCGGGTTTCGGGTGGTGTAGGGTTTTGCCAGCCAGGGAGTTGCTTAATTAACCTAATCCATTGAGTAACGAATTAATCATTAATTCTACTCAGGAGGGAGAACGAATTGCCCTGCTTCAGGATAAACGGTTGCTCGAATATCATTTCGACCGCAACGACACCAACTATTCCGTTGGCGACATTTTCCTGGGTACGGTCAAGAAAGTTATGCCCGGTCTGAACGCCGCGTTCATTGATATCGGGTATCAAAAAGACGCTTTTCTGCACTACGGCGACTTGGGGGAGAACTTCCCGTCGCTGAATAAGTGGGTGAAAGGCGTACAATCGCAGAAAATTACCGTTGGTCCGCTCAAAACGTTTCAGTTTGAAGGACCACTAGATAAGGTAGGGAAGGTAGCCGACACGCTCAAAAAAGGTCAGCAATTGCTGGTGCAGATCGTGAAGGAGCCCATTTCTACCAAAGGACCGCGTCTATCTACCGATATTTCGATGGCGGGGCGCTATCTGGTGCTGGTACCGTTTTCCAACGTTATCAGCGTTTCTAAGAAAATCGTGAGCCGCACGGAGCGCGACCGGCTCAAGCGCCTTATCCAGTCTATTAAGCCTGATAATTTCGGGGTTATTATCCGCACTGTGGCCGAAGGACGCGAGGTGGCCGAACTGGATAAGGACATGCAAAGCATGATCGATAATTGGGAACAGCTCTTCCAAACCCTGCGTAAGGCCAAGCCGAACGATAAGATTTTGGGCGAGCTGGGCCGTAGCAGCTCCATGCTGCGCGATATGCTCAACGAGTCGTTTGATTCCATCATCGTAGACTCGCCGGCTTTGCACGACGAGATGCGCGGCTACCTCCAAAAAATTGCCCCCGACAAGCTAGGGCTACTCAAGCTCCACACCGGCAAGGTGAAAGTGTTTGAGCAGCACAATATTGAGAAACAGCTGAAAACGCTGTTTGGCAAAACGGTGTCGGTGCCTGGTGGTGGCTATCTGGTGATTGAACATACTGAGGCTCTGCACGTTATTGACGTAAACTCAGGCAACAAAAGTAACCAGGAAGGCGACCAGGAGGCCACAGCCCTCATGATTAACATGTTGGCGGCCAAAGAAGTAGCCCGACAACTACGCCTGCGCGACATGGGCGGCATCATCGTCGTCGACTTCATTGATATGAAGTCGGCGGAGAGCCGCAAGAAGGTGGAGGACGCTGTGCGCGACGTGATGAAGCACGACAAAGCACGGTTCACCATTCTGCCCATTACTAAGTTTGGGCTGCTGCAAATTACGCGGCAGCGCGTGCGCCCCGCCGAGGCCATCGTAACCGGCGAGGTGTGCCCTACCTGCGGCGGTACCGGCAAAATCTCAGCTTCTATCTTGGTCACCGACGAAATAGACAATAGCATTGATGATTTGCTGCTGACGCAAAACCAGTCGGGTATTACGCTCTACGTACATCCTTTCCTGCACGCTTACTACACCAAAGGTCTGGTATCGAGGCAGATGAAGTGGTACTTGAAATACTATAAGTGGGTGAAGGTGATGAAGGACACCAGTCTGGGCCTCACCGACTACCGCATCGAGGACGAGCACGGCGAGGACATCGAACTGCACTCAGCCGCAGCGGCCATGAGCCGTATGCAAGACCGCGAAATAGAAATAACGGACTGATTTTTCTGCGAAAATCTCCCCTGAATAAGAAGAAAGCCCGCCTTACTCCGAGAGTAGGGCGGGCTTTTCAATGGTGGGTTTTGCATTAGAATGCATCTGTCCTCCTGAGCTTGCGAAGGACCTTATGCCCGTTGAACGACCATCTTACCAACGACTCGTTCTATCGTGATAAGGTCCTTCGCAAGCTCAGGAGGACAGACGTATTTTAATTCGCCGGGTTAAAACTTAATCCCCAAATCCAGTGCTACTTCACTATTTTTTAGCGTGACGTTGTTGAATTTGCGGGTGTTATCAAAGTACCGGTCAATATTGACGATGCCGTGATGATAGGAGAGGCCAGCTATCAAACGGGTGCTTTGGCCTAGCAGATATTCAACACCAGCACCGCCAAGCAGGCCTACATCGGGAATAATAACGTGCTTGCTGGCGCGTGTTTCGGCGTTGCTGTTACCAGGATCCTGGTAGAATTTCTCGCCGTCGATACGGGCAGAAATAGCCCCCGCTAGTGTGCCGCCTACTTGGAAATATACTTTGGTTCCTTCAGAAATATCGTTGGTGAACAGCTTCAACGATACAGGTACCTCCAAATACTGTACACCAATTTTCTGATTATAGCGCGTGCTAGTACTCGGGTCGAGGTAGGAAACAGTACCGCCTTTACCGGTCAGGAATAAGCCGGAGCTGAACGCATAGTTTTGACCAAAGAAGTAGTCAATAATAACACCACCGCCGAAGCCTATTTTCGCCTTCTCATTTTGGAAGCCGGTGGCGTTGCGGGGCGAATCGGCCCGAAGATTGGTGATAGAAGGCGAAACTTTCAAGCCAATCTCAACCTGAGCAGAAGCTGCACCAGCGGTCAGAAAGGTTACACCTAGGGCAAGCAGAAGTTTTTTCATAGAGCGGGCCGAATTATCGGCAGTAAGAAAAGAAAGCAAACGGCGTAGCGTTTGCTTTTGGCTATTTTCGCCTCAAATATACGTGTGATGTACAACCTAATCCCGATGCGTACTTTGCTAGTGGCCCTGCTGGGCGGGTTCCTGCTCACGTCCTGCTCTACCGGCTCCGACTGCGAACAGAATCCCGACATAGCAAAAGTAGAGGCGCCAGTGCAGCTGGAACGATTGGAAAAGCCATTTTTTCAAATCAAAAACCCGGCCGAAGCCCAGCAGTTTTTGGATCAGCATCCGCTGTTTGCGCGTCAATACTTGCTGGAAGGACGCTACGGTTCTGAGCAATTGGCGCAAACCATGGCCCAACTGGCTACCAACGTTGGCTTGCAGAAGCTAGGCCGCGAGACGGAGGCCGTCTTTCAGAACACGGATAGCTTGCAGCAACAACTGCGTGGCTTGTTCCAACATGTGCGCTATTACTACCCTGGTTTTCGGGTGCCGCCAGTGAAGACCTTCGTGAGCGGCTTAGGTAAGGAGCCAGAAAAGGATGCGCTATTTGCCAATGACAGCCTGATTGTGCTCAGCCTGGATTTCTTTGTGGGGCCTACTGCCTCTTACCGTGCCGATGTGCCGGCCTATATCAACCGGCGCTATACCCCTGCGCACGTGCTGCCGGCGCTGGCCCTCACCATTTCCAGCAAGTACAACCGCTCTTTGACCAGCAACCATACCATGCTGCGCGATATGGTGCAGTTTGGTAAAAGCCTCTATTTCGCCGAAAAAATGCTGCCTTGCACACCCGATTCGTTGCTGATGGGCTACACAAACAAGGAATTGGCTGGTGTGCAGTTCAACGAGGGAAAAATCTGGGCGCACTTCATCGAGAAGAATCTGCTGTATACTGCTGACCCATTCGTTATCAAAAAATACATTGGCGAACGACCTGCTACGCCCGAAATAGACAAGACGGCACCCGGCCGCCTGGGCGCCTGGGTAGGCTTGCAGATTGTGCGCAAATACATGGAGCAGCACCCCGAAACAACCCTGCCACAACTCATGGCTCAGCGCGATGCCCAACGCATTCTCAATGACTCACACTACAAGCCAAAGAGGAATTAAAAATTAGGAGTTGAGTTAAAAGTCGTCTCGACGGACTATATACGCTCGGGCAGCTTTTAATTTCTAACTCTTGGTTTTTAATTGATTAGCATGCACATCGCCATATTCAGCCAACACCACACCAACCCCGACTGTCCGGCTACTAGTCGGCACTACGCGTTGCTGGCTCATTTGGCGCGCACGCATCGTATCACGCTGATTACTACGAACACTTGGGAGCGACTGCGCATTACGCACCGCTACCCTTGGATACCGGAAGGGGTAGAGGTGCGTAATGCAACAGTGTCGTACGAAAACAAAATGGGGGTAGGGCGGCGGCTATTATCCTTCGGACGCTACGCCACCTACGCCATTCGTGAAGGCCTACGAATCGATAAGCCCGACGTTATTTGGGGAATTTCGACCCCGCTAACGGCTGCGTGGGCAGCCGCACAGGTGGCGCGGCTGCGCGGGGTGCCGTGGGTGTTCGAAGTGCAAGACCTATGGCCCGCTTTCCCGATTGCCATGGGCGCTGTTCCGAGCAAGTGGGCGCAGCGGCGTCTGCATCAGATGGAATACGGCTTGTACCGCTCGGCACAGCAAATCGTGACGCTTTCGCCGGATATGAGCAGCACCGTCACTGAAACAGGGTTGGCGAAAGGTAAGAAATGGCGTTTTGGAGAAGAGAAAGTAACAACCATCCTCAATGGTACTGATTTGGAGCTGGCCGCACTAGCCACCGATGAAGCCGTAGCTGCGCTCCGACAGGAATATGATTTGCAAAACCGATGGGTAATATTGTACGCTGGCACCTTTGGCCGAGCCAACGATATCCCTACCATGCTGGCCGCCGCCGAGCAACTAGCTGACGACCACCCTACCCTGGTTTGGCTGTTTATGGGACACGGCTACGATGAACCGTTGGTGCAAGCCGCTGCCGCCCGTTGCGCTGCTATCCGGCTGGTACCGCCGCAGGCCCGACACGCCGTCTTCGCGTGGTTTCGGCTGGCCGATTTATCGGTCGTTTCTTTTCTGGGGCTGCCCGTACTAGATGCCAATTCGCCGGCCAAGCTATACGATAGTCTGGCGGTAGGCACGCCAGTTATCGTCACGAATCCTGGCTGGACCAAGGAACTGGTGGAAGCGCACAACTGCGGCTGGTACGTGCCAGCCAGCAATGCCTCAGCGTTGGCCGACCGCGTGGCAGAATTGCTGGCGGAACCGGCTACTGTCTTGGCGGCTGGCCAAGCCGGGCAACAAGTAGCACAGCAGTATTTCGATCGGCAGCAGCTCGCCGCTACCATGCAGAAGATTCTGGAGCAGAGCGCAAAGCAACAATGATCTGTGATTGTACTAGCAGATACTTGTTTTAAACTAAGTTGTACTAGATATCAGACTTCTTAGGGAGTTTCAGCCTCGAAACAGGCTTTTCCGTGTCTAAAACAGGAGCTACTTGAGTAGCATAATACTGGCAAAAGTCGGTGAGTGGGCAGCTGCTGCACTTTGGTGTGCGGGCCACGCAGATGTAGCGGCCGTGTAAAATCAGCCAGTGATGCGCTTTTGGAATCAGCTCCTCAGGAATGTAGCGGACCAATTCCTTCTCTACCGCTAGTGGCGTGGTAGCCGTTCGGCTTACCAAGCCTAATCGGTGCGACACCCGAAACACGTGAGTGTCCACGGCCATAGCGGGCTGGTTGTAGATAACCGATACTACTACGTTGGCCGTTTTGCGGCCTACCCCTGGTAGGCGCTGTAGCTCCTCAATGGTACTGGGTACTTCGCTGCCAAAGTCCTCAACCAGCATCTTACCTAGGCCTGCTAAGTGCTTCGCCTTGTTGTTGGGGTAGGAAACACTGCGGATAAAGGGGAAAACCTCCTCGGCCGAAGCCGCTGCCAGATGCGCCGGGGTAGGAAACTGCTGGATCAGGGCCGGCATTATTTGGTTCACGCGCTTGTCGGTACACTGAGCGCTGAGCACTACGGCCACAATCAGCTCGTAGGGATTGGCGTAGTGCAGCTCCGTTTCGGGGGCGGGGAAGTGCGTGGTAAAATATTCCAGAAAGCGACGATACCGCTCAGGCTTGCGCATAGAAAGAAGGACCGGTGAGAAACATCGGTCAAAAGTACATAACCGCGCCGAGCTACGTTCGGGCCTGGTCAGAAACGCAGGGACTGAACGTAGCTCGGTAGGGTAGCCTTTAGGAAGAATGCGGGAACGTACGCGAGTAGCGCAGAATATTCTGGGCAGTAGCCTCGCTAGGCGCCTGGCGAACGGCCGTGAGAGCACGTAGCGTCAAGAGTAGGTCGGCACACTGCGCGGCTAGCTCGGGGTCGTGCTGGAGCGCTTGCTCTAGAGCCTGTTGTTCATTCGCTGGCAGCTCGTTGTACACGTACTGGAGCAGCTTCTCTTGGGTAAAGGTTTTGATCATAGAACACGGGTTGCGCGGCCATCTTTTTCCGCAGGTTGATTAGCGCGTAGCGCATACGACCCAGTGCGGTGTTGATGCTGACTCCCGTGGCATCGGCTATTTCCTGGAAGCTCATATCGCCGTAATGGCGCATGATGAGCACTTCCTTCTGGGCCGTTGGCAGGTCCTGAATCAACTCCCGGAGCCGGGCGTACGTCTCCTCGCGGGTGAGCTGCGCTTCCGCGCCCTCTTCCGCAAGACTTAACGAATTGAAGGCATGGCTTGTTGTATCCAGATTCAATAAAGGGCTACGTTTTTCGCGCCGGAAGAAGTCGATGGCAAGATTGTGCGCAATACGGCAGATCCAGGAGGAGAACTTCCCTTCTTCGTTGTAGCGCCCGCTTTTCATCGTGTGAATGGCCTTGATGAAGGTGTCCTGCACCAAATCATCGGCCACGTCTTCGTCGCGCACGATCAGCATAATCGTGGTAAACACCCGGCTTTTATGCCGTTCCAATAAGATTTCGAAAGCTGATTCTTTACCGGTAATGTAAAGGGATATGAGAGCGGAATCGCTCGGCTGCATGGTTTCCATAAAGGCTACGAGTTAAGGAACGTAGAGCTTCAGGCCATAGAGTGGGGTTACCGGGTGAATGTCAGAGAGTAGCTCCTAGATGAGCAATGGATGAAGACCAAATGTAAAGAATGGTTATACCAAACGCAATGCCCGAACGCCACCAACTGAATATTTTTTTGTGCATTATGAAACCTTAATATTTTATATAGTATATCTATTATTTTGAGTTTTATAAAAAATTATGTCTTCGCTTATTAATTATGTTACTATTAGCTCTTAACTACTTGCAAAGTGCGGTTATTCAATCATTTATTTGCTCGAAAGGAGCAAAAGAAAAATAAGGTAATAAACTAGGTGACGAGGGCGACGCGTTGCAAAATCGACTATTTTCCGTGTACATAGTGTGGCGTGTAACCGAAGAAGCTAGTCTAGAAAGAGTAAGGGCAAGTAGCGAGGAGTAGGGCAGCCAGGGTTTCAGGTTACTTTTGGCATTCGTTCCCTATCCTTTTCGATTTGTTTGCATGTCGGCACCCCTCCACGACCCGTATGCCGCCCTGCGGATTCCAGATTTTCGCCGGTTGATTTCGGCGCGCATTTGCTATACCATTGCTACCCGCGTGCAGGGCTTGGCCGTGAGCTGGCAGATTTTCAAAATCACCAACGACCCCTTGGCGCTCGGGCTGATTGGGTTATCCGAAGCCATTCCCAGCATCGCGGTATCGCTCTACGCTGGGCACGTGGCCGACTCGGTGCGGCGCAAGAACATTATTGTGGCGGGAGTGGCCGTGCTGGTGCTGTGCGCGGTGGCGCTCTGGTTTTTTGCCTCGCCCTGGGGGCTGGATTTACTAGCGCCCGGCTCGCTCCATACCCTGCCGCTGTACGCGGTGATATTTGTGAGCGGCATTGCGCGCGGGTTTCTGGGGCCCGCCCTGTTTTCCTTTATGCCACAATTGTTACCCAGCCGCGAGCGGCTCTCCAATGCCATTACCTGGAACAGCACCACCTACCAGGGAGCGGCGGTGCTGGGGCCGGCAATCGGTGGCTACCTTATTGCGCATCTGGGCGTTGCCAATTCCTATGCCGTGGCATCGAGCCTGCTGGTGCTGGCGCTCGTGCAGTTTATGCTGATTGCCTCGCGGCCCCTACCCCCCATTGAAGGCGCCAAGCTCACGTTGCAGGAAAGCGTACTGAGTGGCCTGCGCTTTATCTGGGGCAACCAGCTAGTACTGGCTGCGCTGTCGCTGGATTTATTTGCGGTGTTGTTTGGCGGTGCGGTGGCGCTGCTGCCGGTATTCGCCGTGGAGATTCTAAAGGTAGGGGCTGATGGGCTGGGGCATTTGGAGGCTGCACCAGCTATTGGTTCGGTGCTGATGGCGGCCGTACTCACCTATTTCCCGCTGCATCAGCAGGCCGGGCGCAAGCTGCTGTGGGCTGTGGCGGGCTTTGGGGTATCCACCATCGGCTTTGCGCTGTCTACTAATATCTGGCTGTCGTTGTTCCTGTTGTTTATGACGGGCGTGTTCGACTCCGTATCGGTGATTGTGCGGCAGACGCTAGTACACACCTTCACGCCGGAGTATATGAAGGGTAGGGTATCGGCCGTCAACAATATTTTCATCGGCTCCAGCAACGAAATCGGCTCGTTCGAGTCGGGCGCGATGGCGCGGCTACTGGGCGTAGTGCCCTCAGTGGTTTTCGGTGGAGGTATGACGATTGTAGTAGTCTTGTTAACCGCCTTCAAAGCCGACAAACTCCGTCGCCTCGACCTGACCCCGGCGCCTACCCCCGCACCAGCCGAATAAGCCGTGGCTACTTGCTGGCCGTGTTGTTCTTGGTTTTGCTGGCGGCAGGCTTCTGCGGAGCCGCTGCCGATGGAGCCGCGGTGGTGCGCTTGGCAATCCATTCCCGAATGGTATCCAGCGCCTTGGGCGAGAAGTTAGGCTGCTGTTGTCCGTTCACCAGGGGCCAATCCTGCGGGTCGGGCTGAAACAGGTGGTTGACGCCAGCAAGTTTCTTCACGGTCACGTCGCGGTTGTTTTTCAGACCCTTTTGCAAGAGTGGCAGGTTGGTGGCCGCGCCTACCTGTAGGTCGTCGGTACCGTTCAGGGCCAGCACGGGACAGCGCACATCGAGCAAGGACCGGAGCGGGTCAAAGTCGAGGAAGAAACGTGACCAGGGCGACGTGAGCTGAATGGCGCGGGCACGGGCCATAGTTGGGTCAATCTGGCTGTTGTTGAGGCGTAGCGTGCCGGCCACCTTGCCGCGGGCCTGGTTATCGTTGGGCGTCTGCCGGATAATCGTAACCATGCGCTCGTACAACTCAATGGCCGCCTTCACCTGAGTTTGATCGGCCCCAATGAGGCGCATAATTTCCAGCTGCTGATGCAAGAGCACCTCGTGGCCCAGCTGTCCGTAGCCAGCCAAAGCCACCACAAAAGCTGGAGGCTGCGGCTGCGCGGCGGCCAGCAACGACACGTTGGCCCCTTCGCCATGCCCGATAAGGCCAATGTCGCGGTGGTTGATGAGCTTGTGCGCCCGCAGATACTGCATGGCGGCCTGCGCGTCGGTCACCAAATCGGCGGTGGTCGTGGTAAAATAGCGCCCGCCCGACTGGCCTACCCCCCGGTCATCAAAGCGCAGCACGGCCACGCCGCGGCGAGTAAGGTAGTCAGCCAGCATCCCAAACATGCGGTAGTCTTGCACCGCCACGTCGCGCTCCTGCGGGCCACTATCCGAAATCAGCACCACGGCCGGAAAAGGCCCCGGTCCGGCCGGCACCGTGAGCGTACCGCTTAGGCTTACGTTGGCGGTTGCGTTGTTGAACTTGATGTTTTCTTCGCGGTAAGGCGGAGTCAGGCGGGTGAGAGCGGCCGCCGAGGCCGTGGGCATGGCGCGGCGCTCCAGCGTGAGCGGCGCCGTAAGGCCAGGCTGCTTCCAGGTGCCCTTCAGCACCCGGCCACCTTCCAGCACTTGGCCCGTGAAGCTGCTACCCGCTTGCTCAATTTTCAAAGCAATTTCACTGCCCTTTAGCTCTACCTCTACCGGCATGCGGCTAATCTTCTGCTTGGGCACATCCAGGGCGGCGTAGTAGGAGCCGTTGGAAAGCGGAACCAACGTAATCAGCAAATCCAGAGAGCCGCCTGGTACGGCGAGTGGTCCTTGCCATTGGCCATTCAGAGGAGCGTCGGCGGCCCGCAAGGCGTATGGTAAAAGAAGAAATAGGAGAAACGCGAAACGTAAAGCTTTGGGCATAAAGTGAAAATCAAATACCGAACTGCGGCGGTATGAGCATATTCTTGGTAAAAAAGTGCTAAATGCCAGAATCTTGCCAACGTCCTATTTAGGTTTGAAAACGCACAGTATATCCGATGAGAGCAGTATGAGGAGCTACCAAGTGAGCTGTTTGCTCGACGTAGGTTCTGCGTAAGCATCACATCTTATATGCCCACATCTGTGTATGTTGGCCCTAGTATTCACTTTCTGTTCTCTTTTGTTTGCCGCACCGTATGCTGCTTCCCTCCCGTTCTCACTGTTTGTTGTTAGGATTTCTTTTGTTGTTGCCCGTTGTGGTGTGGGCGCAGGGGCCGCGCCGCGCCGAACCGCTCAACTTTGGGCAGTGGGTAGGCGAAATCAAAGCCTTCACTCAGCAGGATAGTCTGCAAAAGCCGCCCGTGGCGCCCATCGTCTTCACTGGCAGCTCGTCGGTGCGCAAGTGGGAGACGTTGCAGCAGGATTTTGCGGGCTACCCCGTTCTTAACCGAGGTTTTGGCGGCTCTCGCTTCCCCGATGCCAATCATTATTTCGATCAGCTCGTACTGAAATACAAACCCAAACAGGTAATACTGTATGAGGGCGACAACGACATCAACGCCGGTAATACGGTGAATGAAGTGTATCAGGCCTTTCTGGCTTTCAAAAGCCGCATGCGCCGCGACCTGCCCGGCGTGGAGCTAGTATATCTGGCTATCAAACCAAGCCCGTCGCGCTGGAAGCTCTACCCGCAGATGCAGCAGGCCAACGCCAAGATCAAAGCCTACATCGACCGCCACCCACAGCACCTGCGCTATGTGGATTTCGGCCCCGCAATGCTCGGTAAAAACGGCCGCCCGCGCCCGGAACTATACGTGTCCGATAGCCTGCACATGACGCCCGCCGGCTACGCTATCTGGACCAAGCAACTACAACCCTACCTGAAAAAGTAGCCGCCTGTTGGTTGGCCGCCCGCGTCGCCTACCCTTGCCAGGGGTTCAACCCCAGCACGACGTTCCGTGTAAAAAGCAAAGCCCCCGCACCTAAGGTGATGCGGGGGCTTTTTGCTGTTTTTGGAATTTACTTCGTGCGGGATAGAATCCAGCTACTGATGGCCTGCATGGCGGCGGGCGAAAATGTTTCCTCAATCTGCCCGTACTCCGAAATGGCCCCGGTAGGAGCGGTCTGGAACATGTGGTTGAGGCCGGGCAGCTCGCGGGTGGTCACATCGCGGTTGCCGCTGCTTTTGAGGGTTTTTTCGATGGAGGCGAGGTTGGTGTTGGAAATCACCTGCATATCTTTAGCGCCGCCCAGAGCCAGCACCGGGCATTTCACGGCGCGCAGTGTTTGGGTAGGGTTGTCGACGAGCAGCGCGCGGAAAGCGGGGGTCGTCATGGCGGCGGCCTGGCCGGCGGCGGCGGCGCGGAGCTGGTTCATCTGCTCGGCGGGTAAGGAAATATCGGGCATCAGCACGGCTATCATTTGCTTCTGTGCCTGCTGAACATCGGCTACGCGCTGACTGATGGCAATGAGGGCGCGCTGACGCTGCTCTACACCAGCCAGGATTTTGGGGTCTTTGGTCTTGAGACGAGCATTGGCCAGCGCCTGCTGCACCACCGCTTCGCTACCCGGTACGCCGGCCATACCCAGCAGCACCAAAAAAGCTGGGGCCTGCGCTTGGCTGGCCGTGCGCACGCCGGCTGTGCCGCCTTCGCTGTGCCCAATCGCGCCTACCTTCTTAGCGTTAATATCGGGCCGGCTGCGCAGGAAGGCCATAGCGGCTTCCGCATCCTGGGTGTAATCGGTGAGGGTAGCGGTAGTGGCGTTGCCCGTCGATTTGCCCACGCCCCGGTCATCAAAGCGCAGTACGGCAATGCCTTGCTGGGTCAGATAATCGGCCAGCACTAGGAAAGGTTTGTGGCCGAACACGGCCTCGTCGCGGTCCTGGGGGCCGGAGCCGGTGAGCAGCACAGCCGCCGGAAACGGCCCCTTGCCGGGCGGCAGGGTAAGCGTGCCAGCCAGCGTGACGCCAGCGCTTTTATTGGTGAAACGGACTTCCTCGGCCTGATACGAAAACGGCGCCTGCGGCTCTTGCGGCCGGCCGGCCTTGCCGCTACGCTTCGCGGCGGGTGCGGCAGCAGTGGCCGCAGTAGTAGAAGTGTGCTGGAATGTGAGGGGCAGCTTGGCGTTGTTCTGGCGCCAGAAGCCGCGTAGTGTACTACCATCGGGAGCCACCTTCCCGGCAAAGCGAGCCCGGATGGCCGACACCGTGAGCAGCAGACTATCACCTTTGGTTTCTACCCGGTCTACGGCGATGTTTCGCGCGTTCTGGGTAGGGATGTCGAGGGTGGCCATGCGACGGCCGCTTTGGTCCTGCACGTTTAGTTGCAGTTGCAGGGTAGCCCCGGTGGGGATGCGCAGATTGCCACTCCATTGACCGGAAAGATTGGCTGTGGGCCGCTGCCCAAAAGCTGTAGATGCACCAAGCAAGGCGACTAGTAAACTACCAAATGAAGAAAAGCGCATATACAGTGGAAAGGGCCCCGCGGGGTGTTCAGAAACGAAAGAAATAAGAAAAATAGGCTACCTGAAAGGCCGCCGTGTCACTCCTCATCAGCTTAACTATAACAGCCATACTCCCCAAAATAGCGCCCACAAAGGCCGAAAAGTTGCGTCGCCACGTGTTGCGGTGCTGCGTTTAGGTAGGCAGTGGCGGCGGCTTTGCGTGCTGTCAGAACTGATTTCCAACGGGCTTACCCTAGTAAATACCCTGCCAAACCCTATGAAAAAGATTGCTTTAGAAGAACACTTTCTTGCCCCTGCCTTTGTCGAAGGCTTCAAGCAGCACATGCGCGACCTGCCCGAAAAAGCCATGCAGAATATTTTGACGCGCTTGCAGGATTTTGGCGAGCAGCGACTGGCGGCAATGGATGCAGCCGGTATCGAACGGTCGTTTTTGTCGCTTACTAGCCCCGGCGTGCAAACGGAACCCGATACCGCCCGCGCCGTGCGCCTGGCCCACGAGACCAACGATTTCTTAGCCGAAAAAATTGAGTTGCACCCTACCCGTTTTGGCGGGCTGGCCCACTTGGCCCTGCAAGACCCCACTACTGCCGCCGATGAGCTGGAGCGGTGCGTGCGCCAGTTGGGCTTTCGGGGCGCCATAATCAATAGCCACACCAACGGCCACTACCTCGACGAAGACCAGTACACGCCGTTCTGGGAACGGGCGCAAGACCTGGGCGTGCCCGTGTACTTACACCCCGCCAATTCCTACCAGAAAATGCAGCTCTACGAAGGTCACCCCGAGCTGCTGGGCGCCACCTGGAGCTAGACCGTAGAAACAGCCACGCACGCCCTGCGTCTCGTGTTTGGCGGCGTGTTCGAGCGGTTCCCGAAGGTGCAGTTAATCTTAGGCCACATGGGCGAAACGCTGCCCTACCTGCTCTGGCGCCTCGATAGCCGCGCCCGCCTCGCCGGCCTACCCCAAGGCCTGACGAAGCTGCCGTCGGAATACATCAAATCTAACATCGTGGTGACTACCACCGGCGTGTGCGCCGATGAATCGTTGCAGTGCGCCCTAGCCGCCCTGGGCGAAGACAACGTGCTGTTCTCGGTGGATTATCCATTTGAAGAATCCGAAACGGCCAGCCGCTGGATAGAAAAAGCCCCCCTGAGCGACGAGGTACGGGCGAAAGTCTGCCACCAAAACGCCGAGCGGGTGCTGGGATTGTGAGGTTGTTAGTTGTTAGGGGGGAAGTTATCGGATGAAAAAACGTCTGTCATCCTGAGCTTGCGAAGGACCTTCTCACGCGAGAACGACAAGCGTACCAACGACTCGTTCAACTGGCAGAAGGTCCTTCGCTGCGCTCAGGATGACAGACGCTTTTCCTAATAACTAACAACCTCAAACCACTCTTCCCACTACCGCAAACAGCGGATCGGATTGGTAGCCGTTGGGGCTGCGGTCAAGTAGCTCGATGTGGTGCCAGCCGCCGGCTGTTTCTAGGTAGCGCTGCACTAGGGCCAGGTGACCGCGGTCGTCGAGGGCGTGCCAGGCGGCTATGGCTTTGCTAGGGAAGCAGCGGTTGGAAAAGGTAATGACCAGCGGCGCTTCGGTGCGCAGCACGCGGGCCAGCTCGCGCAGCACCTCCACCGGCTGTGTGAGGTAGTCAATAGACACGCAGATGCCGGCCCCGTCGAACTCGTTGTCAGCGAAGGGTAGGGTAGGGGTTTGGTTGAGGTCCTGCACCACGTAGCTGCTCAGGCGCAGGTTGGCGCGCAACTCTTGCTCGTTCATGCCCAGCCCTACCACACGCTGATAGGCTACCTCCTCGGGCAAGTGGCTGATCCAACTGCTCATCAAATCCAGCACCGCACCATTGGCCGGTAGATACTCACGGTACAGCTGGGTCACGGCCGCAATAGCGCCCTCGTCGATGTGTGTCACAAAGCGCGGGAAGTGGTAGAAATCGGCGTCCGGCGTTTCGTCCTGGCGGCGGAAGGCGTTGGACGGGAAAGGGGTGTCGTTGGGGGTAGGCATGGGTAGGAGGTAGTTTTCCTACTCAACAGACTGCATAGCGGAGAGTTTCGTTGGTCGTGCTAAGCATGGAGTTACCCCTAGCTGGCGTGAATATGGTGTGACTCGTGCCATTATTTCTTTACCTCATGCGCCTAACCGAAGTCATGCAAAGGGACGGGGCCAGTTGGCGAAAAGGTGCTGCGTTGAACGACCGAACTACAAATTTAACCGAGTTGGCTCTTATCAGATTTTAAGCATTAACTACCACTGGGATTTCAGCCGCAGAAGTACGAAGAGCATATGAATATTTATTAACGATAGGCTGTAATTTATTTTTCAACAGGTGTGATAGTGCTACTACGAGCATAAGTTTAGCGAATAATGCTATATAAATATTGGTAATAAATGGAATATGAAGCCATAATATAGGAAAATGTACACAATACAATGCATACGAAATAGAGGATAATTTGGCAAAAGGCACAAATACTGTTTTTAAATAAGTGAGTTTATAAATATGGTAAAAATGAATACTTCCTACGCACAGAAAAGCAAATGCGAAATGTCGAAAAACGATAAAGGGATAGTCTGTTAGATTACTCACCGACTGTGTTGCTTGGTAAGCTGTTATGGCTGGTATAGCCGTCAAGCAAAGCATAACGAACAAGCTGACATAAAGTGGTAGCATATTTTTCCAGTTGAAAGAAATCTGCTTGACATACATCTCTCCCCATGCCACGCCTACCCACCACATAACCAAATAGGTGAGTACAAGAAGAAGATGATTAGGGAATAATAAATAGAAAAGATAAGCTACACAAGATAAAGCAAGTACACTATATATAGAAGGTCCTGTATAATAATATTTTATTTTGTTCAGCAAGGTAAGGACAGGAAGAAATAGCATATAAAACCACCATTCATACGACAAAGACCAGAGCGCGTGATTTTTTAAAAAAGGCTGAATAACTCCGCCCGGTTTATCTGGCGTATCCTGAAGCATCAATAAGTTTCCTAAAAAATTACCAGTGTCTTTCGAAGAAAATGATTCACCGTTACACAAAGCAACGAGCACGGATAAGCCGAGAGTAGCAAGGAATATAGGATATATTCTGAAGAAACGTTTATAAAAGAACGTTCGAATATCTTGCTGAGATGATTTATAGGTGGCAATACAGATAACAAAGCCCGACATCAGGAAAAAGACAATAACAGCTTCTTGTCCGAAACGAAAGGGCAGCCTAAGCAGGGGATGAAGTGTTTGCTTGAGTGTAGTGAAGCCAATGAAGTGGTGAATAACCACATACGATGCTGCAAAGCCGCGAATGGCCTCTAATAGCTCCAATTTCTCTGCTGGTTGCCGGGTAGTGCTTAGCATAATGCAAGACAATAAGTATAATACAGAATAAGGGATAGAAAACCCCTTGTATATAAGCGGCCCGATATTGCGTAAATTTTCTTGTTTTACGGCGTTTAATGAGTGATTTATAGCAACACCGGTAGGTTTTGCTTATATAAGATAAACACAATAACGTGTCCTGTAAATATAGGTAGAAAGGAGCCTGTATTACTTCTTAAGTAAGTCACATTATAGCTGCGTGAGTTTGTGCCGTTGTTCTAGAAGCATAGAGTTGCTATCAAATTGGTGAATGACACTGAGTATATCACATCTCCCCATGTAAGCATTCCAGCGCCAAACCACACCCTACGTCGTACCTTCGTAAACTCCCTACCTCCGCCGGAAACCAAACCCCCGGTGCTGGCTGTTTACCGCTCTATGGCCCAAGACTCCTTGCAAGTAGCCGCCCCCGCGGCCGATCCTATCGACCAGCTCGACCCGCGCGACTTTATTCTGATTAAGAATGCGCGGGTTCATAACCTCAAGAATCTCAGCGTGGCACTGCCGCGCAATAAGTTTATCGTTGTCACGGGCCTGTCGGGTTCGGGCAAGTCTAGTCTGGCGTTTGACACCTTGTATGCCGAGGGGCAGCGCATGTACGTGGAGAGCCTAAGCAGCTACGCTCGCCAGTTTCTGGGCCGCATGGACAAGCCCGACGTAGACTACATCCGCGGCATTTCGCCGGCCATTGCCATCGAGCAAAAGGTCAGCATCAAAAACAACCGCTCCACAGTAGGCACCAGCACCGAGGTCTACGATTACCTTAAGCTGCTCTTTGCCAGGGTAGGGCGCACGTACTCGCCCGTGAGCGGCGCGCAGGTGCGCAAGGACAACGTGGCCGATGTGGTGGACTACCTTTTCACCCTACCCGACGGCACCCGCCTGACGCTGCTAGCCCCGCTGCTACCTTCGGAGGAGGGTAGGCCCATGAGCAAGGAACTGGATTTGCTGCTGCAAAAAGGCTACTCGCGGGTGGTGGTGAAGGGCGAAACCGAGTTCATCGAAGACCTCATCGGGGAGGGCAAGCCCGAGGTGCAGGGCGACGTGTACATCATGATTGACCGCGCCGTGATTCGGCATGGTGATGAGGATTTGCAGTTCCGCCTGTCCGACTCGGTGCAAACGGCCTTTTTCGAGGGACATGGCACGTGCATCGCGCAGTTTGACGCCGAGCGGCGCACCTTCTCCGACAAATTCGAGCTGGACGGCATCGTGTTCGAAGAACCGAACGTCAACTTTTTCTCCTTCAATAACCCCTACGGCGCCTGCAAAACCTGCGAGGGTTTCGGCTCGGTGTTGGGCATTGATGAGGATTTGGTGATTCCGGATAAGTCGCTGACGGTGTATGAGGGTGCCATTGCCCCCTGGCGCACCGACAAGCAAAGCGAGTGGCTGAAGCCCTTGTTGAAGAACGGTATCCGATTCGATTTCCCAATTCACCGGCCCTACAACGAGCTGAGCGAGGCCGAAAAGCAGCTGCTCTGGAAAGGCAATAAGTACTTCGATGGCCTGGATAAGTACTTTAAATGGGTGTCGGAGCAGACGCACAAGATCCAGTACCGCGTGCTGCAAAGCCGCTACCGGGGCCGCACCACCTGCCCCGACTGCCGCGGCACGCGTCTGCGCCACGATGCGCAATACGTCAAAATCGACGGCCGCAGCATTACGGACTTGGTGCTGCTACCCATCTCGGAAGCAGTGCAGTTCTTCAATAACCTCAACCTAACCGAGCACGAGGCCAAGGTAGCCGAGCGCCTGGTGACGGAGGTAACCAACCGCCTCAGCTACCTGAATAGGGTAGGGCTGGGCTACCTCACCCTCAACCGCCTCAGTAGCACGCTGTCGGGTGGCGAATCGCAGCGTATTTCGCTGGCTACCTCGCTGGGATCGGCGCTGGTGGGCTCTATGTATATTCTGGATGAGCCCAGCATTGGCCTGCACCCCAAGGATGCCGAGCAGCTCATCGGCGTGCTGCGCTCCTTGCAGAAGCTAGGCAACACGGTAGTAGTAGTGGAGCACGAAGACAAGATGATGGAGCAGGCCGACCAGATCATCGACATTGGGCCGGAAGCCGGCTCGGGTGGCGGTAAGCTCATGTTTCAGGGCACGTATGAGGAGATTTTGGAGGACGATACTACCTACACTGGGCGCTACCTCAGCGGCCAGATGGCGGTGCCGGTACCCAAAATCCGGCGGCCGTGGCGCAACGCGCTGGAAGTGACCGGTGCCCGCGAAAACAACCTCAAAAACGTGTCGGTGAAGTTTCCGCTGAACGTGATGACGGTGGTAACGGGCGTGTCGGGCTCGGGCAAGTCTACCTTGGTGAAGCGCATTCTGGCGCCGGCCGTGCTCAAGCAGCTGGGCGGCGGCGCGGGCGAAGCCACTGGCAAGTTCGACCGCCTGATGGGCGTGCAGGGCCAAGTGTCGCACGTGGAATTTGTGGATCAGAACCCCATTGGCAAGTCGTCGCGCTCCAACCCGGTGACGTACGTGAAGGCCTATGACGCCATCCGCAGCCTGTTTGCCGATCAGCCGCTGAGCAAGGCGCGGGGCCTGAAACCTTCGCACTTCAGCTTCAACGTGGAAGGCGGGCGCTGCGAAGTGTGTCAGGGCGAAGGTCAGGTGAAGATTGAGATGCAGTTTATGGCTGATATCTACCTGACTTGCGAGGCCTGCAACGGCCACAAGTTCAAGCAGGACATTCTGGAAATCAAGTACAAGGAGAAAGGCATCGACGAAATCCTGGAAATGACGGTGGAGGACGCTGTAGAGTTCTTCGCCGATCAGCCTAAGATTGTGGAGCGTCTGCGCCCGCTCAACGATGTAGGCTTGGGCTACATTCGTCTAGGGCAGTCGGCCAATACGCTTTCCGGTGGTGAGGCCCAGCGCGTGAAGCTAGCCTCGTTCCTGACCAAAGGCGCTACCCTTCAGCAAGATAAAATTCTGTTCATCTTTGATGAGCCCAGCACCGGCCTGCACTTCCACGACATCAGCAAGCTGATGACGGCCTTAAATGCGTTGGTGGAGCAGGGCAACTCGGTGCTCATCATCGAGCACAACATGGACATCATCAAGTGTGCCGACTGGGTTATCGACCTCGGCCCCGAGGGCGGCACCAACGGCGGCCACCTACTCTTTGAGGGTACTCCCGAGGAGATGGTGAAGCTGAAAGACACCAATTCCACCGCCCGTTTTCTGGCTGAGAAGCTGTAGCAACCTGTGCCGCATACGCACCCTACCCGCCCCGAATGGACAACCATTCGGGGCGTTTGCGTATAGCCTCAATTGGCCTCTTGCCCAACACCCTATAACCTGCATTTTCTATGATACCTGCCCACAAAAAGAAAGAGCTGATTGCCTTCATCGAGAAGCTGGAGGACGAAAACGTACTGACCCAGATTCAGGCGCTCCTAGTAAAAGCAAAAACTGATGCGCAGGCTTCTGCTGCCACATCTGCGGTCGGCCAACTCAAGCCGCATCTGCCTACAAAATAAGCCTGCTGGTCCGGTGCCAATGGAGCCGGGCTACCAGTTTCCCATACTTAACATTGCTCTATGACTGCACTTTCTACCCCGTTGACCTCACCCGAATCTGCGTTGCCGGGCCGCTTGTGGCGGTGGACAGCGGCGGCTAGCATCGTTGGCAATATTGCGCTGAACTACGTGTCGCAGGCCTACCCGTTCAATGGGCAGACAAACGGCGCGGTATCCGGCAAGTATCCTACCCTGCTCACGCCGGCGGGCTACGCATTCAGCATCTGGGGCCTGATTTTTCTGAGCTTGCTGGTGTACGCCATCTGGCAACTGTTGCCGACCCAGCGCCGCAACTTGCTACCCGATGCCGTAGCCCTACCCCTCACGCTGGCCAATGTGCTCACGGGGCTGTGGCTGGTGGTGTTTGCATACGAGCGGCTGGCCCTGAGCGCATTAGTGATGCTGGGTATTCTAATTAGCCTGATCCTGGTATATGGTAGGGCGCGGACATTGGTACTGGCTGGTGAAAGCGCGATGCTCAGCAGCCTACCCTTCGCGCTGTTTCTAGGGTGGATTTCGGTGGCTACTGTTATCAACGTCACGTTGGGCTTGTGGAGCTGGGGGTGGCACGGCGAAGAAAACGTGCGTGTGCTGCTCACGGCTTTGCTGTTAGCAATAGTGGTAGCGCTGGGGTTGCTGGTAGCCTATGCCTTTCGAGAAGTAGCGTTTCCGCTGGTGGCGGCGTGGGCGCTGGTTGCCATTGGGGTAGCGCGGCAAAGCGCCTACCCTGAGTTGATGTGGTTGGCTTGGGGCGGCGCGGGGGTAGTGGCAGTAGGTGGCCTCCTGTTGTCGCGCCGGCGGTTGCAGACGGCGGCGGGGTTGTAGCGGTTGTTCGTTAGTTGTTAGAGATTAGTTGTCAGTTGTTAGGGAGTGGCTGTTAGTTGTTGAAACAGGAATCAGACTAACAACTGACAGCTAACAACAACCCACTAACAACTAACTGATAACTTGCAGGCGAATCTTCAACTCTACGCTCTTTCGCTATGCGCCAAAACATCGTTGCCGGCAACTGGAAAATGAACCTCACGCTCCAGGACGGCCTGGCTCTGGTTTCTGAAATCACTAACATGGTAGCCGATGAGGCCACCGGCTCTGCGGTGCAAGTGGTGATCTGCCCGCCGTTTCCTTTTCTATATAATGTAGGCAAGCAGCTGCCTCAGGGTAGCAACTTCCACCTGGGCGCCCAAAACTGCTCCGACAAGGAAAGCGGCGCCTACACCGGCGAAGTATCGGGTAAGATGCTGCAATCTGTGGGTGCCGAATATGTAATTCTGGGCCACTCCGAGCGCCGCCAGTATTTCAAGGAAGACGATTTCTTGCTTTCGCAAAAGCTGAAAGCTGCTTTGGCCGCTGGCCTGAAGCCGATTTTCTGCATTGGCGAGTCGCTGGAAACCCGCGAGGCCGAGGAAACTTTCGACTTTATCCGCAAGCAGCTGAAAGACGGCCTGTTTCACCTCTCCAATGAAGAGTTTGCGCAGGTAGTCATTGCTTACGAGCCCATTTGGGCCATCGGCACCGGCAAAACTGCTACCAGCGCCCAGGCGCAGGAGGTGCACGCCTTCATCCGCGAGCAGGTAGCCCGCGCCTACGACGCCGAAGCGGCCGAAAATACCACCATCCTCTACGGCGGCTCGGCAAATGCCCAGAACGCCCGCGAATTGTTCTCCCAACCCGACGTAGACGGCGGCCTCATTGGCGGTGCCTCCCTCAAATCGCGTGATTTCACGGAGATTATCAAGTCCTTTTAACTTTCTTCTGTCATCCTGAGCATGTGGCGCATTAAGCCAGTGTCGAAGGATCTTCTCACGTGTGAACGAGTCGTTGATACGATTGTCGTTCTGCGGGCATAAGGTCCTTCGACACTGGCTTGATGCGCCACATGCTCAGGATGACAGATAATCAGGATGACACGATAATAAAGATGAAACCAAAGCCGGCCAAGTTGTTGTCTGCTCTGTTATGATGCTTGCTGAACTTTTCTTTGCTGGTTTTCTGACGCTCGCACCACCCGCGGCGCGGGTGCCATTTGCGGCGCCCGCTAGAGTTGTAACCTTGAGTAGCGTAGACCCGTGCCGCGTGTACGGCTCTATCTTCCTCGAAACCGACCCGCGCCGCCGCAATCAGTGTTTTGCCATCGTGTACGTGGAGCCTGAAACGGCTTTCACCAACCTTATGGTGTACAAAGAAGACAACAAGCTCTTTGCCGACCAAGCCGGGCTGTGGGCCTTCACCGACGCCCGCGACTTTGCCGACTACCGCATTTTTGTAACCGAAAATCGGAATCTAGCCGACTTTACAATTCACTATACTGATGTGCGTTCTTATGCTGGCTGCCGGCCGCAGTAGGGCGCACTCCATCAACCTCCGCAGATTTTCCTGCGAACTTGCCGCCCGAACCAACACGGGCGGCATTTTTTTTGCCTTCGCCCATTCTTTCCCCACACTATGGATTTTGTAGAAGTACGCGTTCAGGCCCCGCGCGAGCTGGCCGACATTCTGGTTGCCGAACTAAGTCAGGTAGGCTTCGATACGTTTGAAGACAACGACGAAGGCTTTTGCGCCTACACCACCGAGGACGTATTCAACCCCGACGACGTAGCCGAAATCATGAGCCGCTACCAGGGCACCGACGTCATCGAGTACGACCACCGCATCATCACCCGTCAAAACTGGAATGCCGAGTGGGAAAAGAACTTTCAGCCTCTCATCATTGCCGATAAAGTATCGGTGCGGGCACCGTTCCATCCCAAGCCCGAAGGTGTGGAGTACGACATCGTGATTATGCCGCGCATGTCCTTCGGCACCGGCCATCACGAAACCACCGCGCTGATGATTGAAAATCAGCTGACGGTGGACCACCAGGGCAAGCGTGTGCTGGATATGGGCTGCGGTACGGGCATCCTGGCCATTATGGCCGGCATGCTGGGCGCCCTCGAAATCCTGGCCGTGGACGTGGAGCCCTGGACCGTAGAAAACGCCCGCGACAACGTGCAGGATAACGGCTTCCCCGAGGCCGAGTGCCGCCTAGGCGGGGTAGAGATGCTGGAAGGTGAGGCGCCATTCGATATTATCCTGGCCAATATCAACCGCAACGTGTTGCTGGAAGACATGCACGCCTACGCCGCCCTGCTACCGGCTGGTTGCCCTATAATATTCAGCGGATTCTATGAAGAGGACTTATCCAAGATTCAAGAGGAAGCTAAGAAGCACGGATTAGCTTATCAATCAAATAGAAAGAAGAATAACTGGGTTTCGGCAATTTTTACGAAATTGTAGCCTGTTTAGTGGGTTTTGACGGTATCAGTATGAAAAAACAGGTTCTTGGCTGGCTTTGTGCGGTGATGGTAGGCCTGGGTGCACCAGCCTGGGCACAGCAAACTCGTCCGGCTGCGGGAGCGGCTACACCAGCCCCTCGGTTTGTGGGCAAGCTCTCTTCCGATCCAGCGCAGTTCATGCAGGACGTGCAGGTGATGATGGCTTCGACCAACAATGCGGCGGCCAAAGCTTCGGGCGCTCGTTTGCAGGAGCTGTGGGCCAGCAACCGCCTCACGGCCACGCAGCAAGGCAAAACGGTGGCGCTGTCGCAGCAGATGCTGGCTAAAAAATTCAAGCCGCGTCCGCACCTTGAAATGCTGTACAACCTGCTGGTAACGGCCAAAACCAAACAGAACTTCTCCGACCAGCAAATCGACGAGTTGCTGGATGTGCTGACCAAAACCGTAGATAAAGACGACCCGCGCAACGCGGAGAAATTCCTGCTGGCGGCCACGCAGTTCATCGAAACCCGCTACCTCTACCACTCGCGCTACAGCACATTGCGCACCGATGGTGGCTCGTTCAGCTTTGCCTACAACGAGGCAGACATGCCGGCCTTTGCCGAAACGCTTCGGCCTACCCCCAAACCCGTAGCGCCCAAGCCAGAGCCAGCCAAGCTCGCGCCGACCCCTGCCAAAGCCGCGGCCAAACCAGTTGCGAAAGCCAAGCCGGCTCCCAAGAAGAAGGTCAGCAGTGGCTGGGACACCAGCGACTTGTGGAGCAGCGACGGCAGCGGCTGGGGCGACACCGACGATGGCTGGGGAACCCCCGTTAAGAAGAAAACACCGGCCAAACCAGCTGCTACCGCCAAGGCTACCCCCGCCAAAGAGGCGGCCGCCCCCGAGCCGGAGGCTGAACCAGAACCTGAATCATCGGCTGCGCCGTCCTACGTATTCGATTCGTATATGGCACCCAGTACCAAAGGACCCGTGCTGGTATTAAAAGACGTAGACCTGTACATGGCCAGCGGCGGCGACTCTGTGGTGCTGCGCAAAACCAGCGGCGCGGTGGTGCCCTCTAGCCACCACTTTGTGGGCGGAAACGGCGAGTTTGCTTGGACTGTGAACAACAACCCCGCTACCGCCGTGTTGGGACCATACGATTTCGATATCAACAAAGCCGAGTTTAAAGCCGAGCCGGTGAAGTTCACCTACGCCGCCGTGTTGCAAGAGCCCATTTTGGGTGCGTTGGCGTATAAACAGGTCAAGAAAAAGCCGGGCGCTACCGACACAGGCTACCCGCGCTTTATCTCCCTCACCAACGATGCCCGCGTGAAGGACCTAGGCCAGGACATCCGCTACTACGGTGGCTTCTCCCTGGCGGGCTCGCGTATGTTGTCGGCTTCGCTGGATGGTAGCCTGTCGCGCATTTTGGTGGACGCCAACGGTAAACCTAAATTCCGGGCTTCGTCGAAAGCGTATGTGCTGGGCGACACGCTAATTTCGGCGGCGCGGGCATCGGTTACCATTTTTGAGGATAAAACAGACTCGCTCACGCACCCCGGCGTGAAAATGAAATTCTCGAAGCCGCGCCAACTGCTGCAACTCACCCGCGAGGCGGGCTTGTATAAAAACACGCCCTACTACGATTCCTACCACCAAATGGAAATCGGGACGGAACTGGTGACATGGCCACTAAACTCGCCCGAAATCAACTTCTCGATGCTGACGGCCAAAAACCAGGTGACGGCTGATTTCGAGTCGCGCGAGTTTTACACCAACACCCGCTACCAACAGATCAAAGCCATCAACAAGCTGCACCCCTTGCAGATGGTGGTAGGCTACAGCCAGCGCCACAACAATCAGAAGCTGATTACGGTGCAGGAAATTGCGCAGGAGCTGAATATCAAGGAGCCCAACGTACGCACTGCCGCCGCCGGCCTGGCCCGCGACAGCTACGTGCGCTGGCGCCCAGAAACCGACGAGATTGTGGTGCTGCCCAAAGCCACGCACTACGTAAACTCGGCGCGCAACAAGAAGGACTACGACCACCTAGCGATTAAGTCGCTGGCGCCAAAGGGTAACAACGCTACCCTGAACCTGAACACCAACGACCTGCTGGTGCGCGGGGTAGAGCGTTTCAACTTCTCCGACGACTCGGTGACGGTATATGTGAAGCCGGACTCCTCGATTATCCACATTCAGAAAAACCGGGGGGTGGTGTTCAATGGTACCGTGGTGGCCTCAGCCTTCGTGTTCAAGGGGCAGAAGTTCAAGTTCGACTATGATGGCTTCTACATCGACCTGACCAAGATTGACTCCATTATTGTGAAAGGCAAGGGCGCCAAAGGCTCGGTGATGAAGGCCCGCGTGCGCGATTTCAGCATTGCCAACCAGAAGGGCGAGTCAGCGGGTAAGCTCTATATCAATAGCCCCGACAACAAATCGGGCCGCAAGAAGCTGGGCGCTTACCCTGCCTTTGATGCCAGCACTGGTGCGGCCGTGTTCTTCAACAACCCCGACGTACTGGGCGGTGCCTACGACAGTACCATGTACTTCGACATTCCGCCGTTCCGTATCGATTCGCTCAATAACCGCAACCGCTCGGCGGTAGGGTTTGTGGGTACGTTTCACTCGGGTGGCATCATGCCCGATTTCAAGACCAAGCTGAGCTTACAGGAAGATGGTGCGCTGGGTTTCACCTACGACGTGCCTAAAGAGGGTTTTCCGCTCTATGGCGGCAAGGGCGTGCTGTTTAACAAGGTGAACATGAGCAACCGCGGGTTGCTAGCAAAGGGTAATATTAAATACTTAACCGGCGACTTCAGCAGCGACCAGTTTATCTTCTACAAAGACTCGGTAGTAACTGTGGGTAAGACCGGTACTATTACGCCGGGGCCGCTAAAGGGGGTAGAGTTTGCCAAGGTGACGCTGCAACCCGGTTATCAGATGAAGTGGGCCGTGCTACGCGACTCGATGTACCTGAGCACCCAGCGCGAGGGCGACGCCATGCGCTTCTACGACGGAAACTACAAGTTCAAGGGCACGGCTACGCTCACACCCGGCGGCCTCTACGGCAACGGCGGGCTTGATGGGCCGCAGTCGTTTATCCGCTCGCCGCAACTGGCCTTCAAGACCAAGAATTACAAGGGTAAGCAATCAACGTTGAGTATTAAATCGGCGGAGCCGAACAAACCGGCCCTGGTGGCGAATGAGGTAGCCTTTGAGTATGACTTGCAGAAAGGCTTTGCCGACTTCACCCGCGAGGAGGGGAGTAAGGCCAGCATCGAGCTACCCTACTCCGACTACCGCACCACGCTGAGCGGTGGCCGCTGGGACTTCCAGAAAAAGCAGGTGCAGATGCGCGTAGCGCCCGGAGCCGACTCGTCGCGCTCCTACTTCTACTCCACTAAGCCTGAGCAAAACGGATTGAAATTCCGGGCCAATACGGGTAGCTACGACCTGAGCCGCTACCGCCTGGTAGCCGGCGGCGTACCCCACATTGCCTCCGCCGATGCCTGGATTACGCCCGATTCGAGCAAGGTATACATCCTGGCAAATGCGCAGATGCGGCCGTTCCAGAATGCAGGTATTGTGATGGATACGCTGGCCAAGTACCACAACCTGTACCAGGGGGCCATCACCATTCAGTCGCGCACGGCATTTAGCGGCAATGCCATGTTCAAGTACCAGACCGCTGCCGACTCATTTGCCATTAAGTTCTCTAACTTCCACTCCGACTCCACCGCCATGCGGGGAGCACTAGCTACTACGGGCAAAACGGGTGGTGTGCTGGGTAAGCTGCGTGGCAATAAGAATGCGCTGAACGTTGGCCCGGCTTCGCCGCCTACTATTGCCGTGGGTGGTATTCAGGCCGCGGATAAGTTCTTGCTGGCGCCGCGTATTGCCTACCGAGGTAGCATGATTATGAACTCGCAGCAGCCAGGCTTTACGTTTGAAGGGCAAGCACACTTGCAATTTAGTGAGTTGCCTGGGACCTCCGATTGGTTTGCTGTGAAGGATAGTATCGACCCGAAAGACGTGCGCATTCACCTTAATGAGCCTAAAACGGAAGACGGTACGCCTATGTATACGGGGCTATTCATGTCCAGCGGCTCGTCTAAGATCTACCCGTTGTTTGTGGCGGCTAAGCCTAGCGCCGATGATCTGAACCTGTTTGCGGTGGACGGCGACCTACGCTACAACAGCAAGAAACGCGACTTCACCATCAGCCGTCACGACCCGGCGGCCACGGACATCTACGAAGGCGACGTGCTGACTTTCAACGATACTACGGCTGCTATCAACTTCCGGGGTAAGCTGAACCTTATCAATCCCAATAAAGATTATACCCTAGTGGCGGCTGGTTTGGGCTATGCTAAGCCTGATAGTGCTATCTACCAGTTGAATACGATGCTGGGCTTCGATATCAACATGCCCGATAAAGCCGTGCAGGCTATGGCCGACGACATTGCCAAAAACGCCAAGTTCGCGCCTCAAGCTTTGGATGGTTCCCGCGAAGACTTATATAAAATTGGAGAATTCGCTGGTAACAGTGCAGCCATAACCTTTGATACGCGCAAGGGCAATAACGCGTCGCTGCTGAAGGTGTCCAACAAATTTACCTATACCATTCTGCTGAACAAGGTGAATCTGGTGTGGTCGGAGAAGCAGCGGGCGTGGTACTCAGAAGGAAAGATTGGCGTGGCCAACATCATGAGCAAGGATTTGAACGTGCTGATTGACGGCTACGTGGAAATCCGGAAGGATGAGAACGGCGACGTTGTGGAGCTGTACCTGGAAGCTGAGCCACAGACGTGGTACTACCTCAAGTATTCCAACAACCTGCTTCTTACCAAAGCCCAGCACGGTTCGTACGACGAGCTGATTGGGCAGAAAGCCAAAGGCGACTACAACACGGCGACTTCCTACGGTTTCTTCCTGGGTGATGACATGGAAGTGGAATCCTTCTTGACTCACTTCCGCAAGGACTACCTGGGCGAGACCGGTAAGCGCAAGGCGGTGGTGCAGTCGTCGGGCAGTACGGGCAACTTCGATTTTGCGGAGGACCCTGGTAAAAAGAAGAAAAAGAAGAAAGGCCAGGCCGATGAGGTTGCTGCTGACGGCAGCCAACCCGCTGATGAAGCGCCAGTGGAAGAACCCAGCAAAAAGAAGAAAAAGGCCAAGGAAGAAGTAGCGGCCGACGCAACAAACGCTGATACCCCGCCCGCCGAGGAATCGAAGAAAGACAAGAAGAAAAAGGAAGTCGTTACTGAAGCCAAGCCTGACGAGCCTACGGCAGACGATACCAAAAAGAAGAAAAAGAAACGCGCCGCCAACGACCCCTTTGGCGAAGACTAAGCAAGCAGCCCTACCTTGATAATCAGGGTAGGGCTGTTTCGTGCTGGGCGGTTTCGGGACCCTATCCTTTGTAGGTAGAAACCGTTGTGAAATAGGCAACCTTGCCAAAGCCTGTATCTTTGGTCGACTTCCTATTTCCTTCTTTATGTACTTTCTCTACATACTGGGTGCGCTGTTGGGCGCCTATTTGCTTGGCTCTATTCCCACAGCCCTATGGGTAGGGCGTAGCTTCTACCACCTCGACATCCGGGAGCATGGCTCCGGCAATTCGGGCGCTACCAACACGTTTCGGGTGCTGGGTAAGAAAGCCGGCTCCTTTGTGATGGCCGTGGATGTGCTGAAGGGCTGGCTGGCTACCTCGCTGGCCGCGTGGCTGGTGAGCCAACAGGCCGTTGCGCCAGGGCAGTTGCTCTACTTTCAGCTGGCCTGCGGCGTGCTGGCCGTGTTGGGACACATCTACCCGGTATTTGCGCAGTTTAGAGGCGGCAAGGGCGTGGCCACTATTTTGGGCGTGATGCTGGCCATTGCCCCCGCCACGGTAGGCGTATGCATTCTGGTGTTCATCACGATGCTATTATTGACGCGCTATGTGTCCTTGTCATCAATGACGGCGGGCGTGGCGTTTGCTGTGTTGCAGCTGCTGCCCGCGTTCCGGCCCGATAATCAGTTGCTGTTGTGGTTCGGTTTCGTGCTGGCGGCCTTGCTGATTTACACGCACCGGGCTAACATCGGCCGCCTGCGCGCCGGCACCGAAAGCCGCGTGCCCATGCCGTGGGATAAATAGGGGCGCCTGCAAGGCATCCGTGACAGAGTAGCCAGCAGTATTTTCCTATTCCGCTTTCACCTCGGATAGAGCCAGATAATAATATGTTGTGCCGACTGGTAACCCACTTGGCTGATTGTGTTTGTAATAAATGCCGCTGAAAAGGACCTTTGTGTTTGCCATTTGCAGGTCTTTGGGCAAGTAGTCGTCGCATAAAACGCCCACGTCAACTACATCGTATGTGCCAGGCTCAGCCCTCGAGATGGTGTAGCGCTTCAGGGTAGCATCAAAGTTGACGCGGCCATTGGCATCGGTTATTTTCTTCACCTCTTCGGCATTTGAGGCGCAGGATAATGGCACTGCATCGTTGTCTTCCTGGCAGCTGCCTAGTGTAAGCAGCAAGAGCAATGTTGAGTAGATAAATGGACGCATAGCGTTGAGAATGAAATTGTATAAGGAAGAGACTGGTCAACTCTGTCTGGTTGCATAGCGTTGCGCCCAGCACACAATGAACGGCGCTTGCTTACCTTCGTAGCTATAACCCAACGACGAGCGCCTGCAAGGCGTCCCTACCTGCTCTATATGCCTACCTACCTCGAAGAAAACCAGAATCGTTTCATTCACGAACTCATCGACTGGCTCCGCATTCCCAGCGTTTCCGCCGACCCCAAGTTTCATGGCGACGTGCTGCAAGCCGCCGATTTCCTGAAACAGCGCCTGGAAGAAGTTGGCGTAGAAAACGTGGAGCTGTGCCAAACCGCTGGCAACCCCATTGTGTATGGTGAGAAGCTGGTTGACCCCACCCTACCCACCGTACTCGTCTACGGCCACTACGACGTGCAGCCCGCTGACCCCTACGAGCTGTGGGACTCACCGCCGTTTGAGCCCGTGATTAAGGACGAAAAGATCTACGCTCGTGGTGCCTGCGACGACAAAGGCCAGGTATACATGCACGTGAAAGCCTTCGAGGTGATGCAGCAGCAGGGCGGCGTGCCCTGCAACGTGAAGTTTATGATTGAGGGCGAGGAAGAAATTGGGTCCAACAACCTGGCTATCTTCGTCAAGAACAACAAGGAGAAGCTGAAGGCCGATGTTATTCTGATTTCGGATACCGGCATCCTCGCCAACGACCTGCCCAGCATTGAGGTAGGATTGCGCGGCCTGAGCTACCACGAGGTGGAAGTGACCGGCCCTAATCGCGACCTGCACTCCGGCCTTTATGGGGGCGCCGTGGCCAATCCCATCAACGTGCTGTGCAAGATGATTGCCTCCCTGCATGACGAGAACAACCACATCACCATCCCCGGCTTCTACGATAATGTGGCCACGCTGAGCGCCGAGGAACGCGCCGACCTCAACCGCGTACCTCACTCCGACGACGAGTTCAAGCAGAGCATCGGCCTACCCGCCACCTATGGCGAAACCGGCTACACCACCGTGGAGCGCACCGGCATCCGGCCTACCCTCGATGTGAACGGCATCTGGGGCGGCTACATTGGCGAGGGTGCCAAAACCGTAATTCCGTCCAAGGCCTTCGCCAAAATCTCGATGCGCCTGGTGCCGCACCAAACCTCCGACGAAATCACGGCCTTGTTCCAAGAACACTTCACCCGCATCGCGCCTGAGGGCGTAACGGTGCAGGTGCGCCCCCACCACGGCGGCGAGCCCGTAGTAACGCCCACCGACTCGGTGGCCTACCAGGCCGCCGCGCAGGCCATGGAAACTACTTTCGGCAAACGCCCGGTGCCTACCCGCGGTGGCGGCTCCATCCCCATTGTGGCCATGTTCAAGTCAGAGCTAGGCATTGATTCGGTGCTGTTTGGCTTTGGGCTGGATTCGGATGCCATCCACTCGCCTAACGAGCACTACGGCGTGTTCAACTTCTTAAAGGGTATCGAAACCATTCCGCTGTTCTTCGAGAACTATGCGGCGCTGGAAAAGGCGAAGTAGAAATTCCACATACTACTCTTCAACAAAAAGCCCACCTACAAGAGGTGGGCTTTTTGTTGAAGAGTAGTATGTGCTTTCTCTATTATAGGCGGCCAAACATATAGCCCACGTAGAGCTGTAGAGCGCTATTGTAGATGTGGCGGGCCGGCAAGTTGATGATGCTGAGCCGACGGTCGTAACCAAGCTTAGTAGCACCGCCATTATAGCGCAGTCCTACCAAAGCACCTTTGGGCGTTTCATAGCCCAAACCCAGTGCGTAGCCAAAATCTACATCGCGGGTGTTGTTTTTCCATTTGATACTGGTCGAGTTGGTCTTCAACTCTGAGTCAGAACGAAATCCAAACTGCGGACCAACTTCTAGAAAGAGGCCGTCGAGCTTGTATTTCAGCATCACTGGCACATCTAGATAAGTGATATTGTAGCGAAGGTCGCTGTTCTCGTAGCCTGAGCCCTTCATGGAGACTAGAAGCTCGGGTTGGACCGATAAGTTTTTGTCTAGGCTAAACTCCAACATGCCGCCGCCGTGAAAGCCGGGCTTGTAGCGGGTGCCGATGGCGTCGTCGCCCACAAAAGAGGTCAGGCTTAGTCCGGCTTTCACACCCAGGCGAATATCCTGGGCGTGTGCCGAGGAAACTGTGAGGCCGCCAGCGAGTAGAAGCGACCAGTAAATTTTTTTCATAAAATACGGTGGTAGCCAAGAAAATGGTGCTACTAATGCGACTACCGCCGCGGCTCCTGGCAATATTCCTGCCGTATTATTGAAACAAAAACGCCCATCCTGCATGGCAGGATGGGCGGCAGCGCACTGGCAGCTTGTGCTTAGCGCGAGGTAATCAGGTAGCCCAGCGAGAGCTGGAACAAGGAGTTGCGAGCGTTGCGCAGGTCGTTGCCCTGGTAACCATCCTTGGTGAAATCGGTGAACGAGCCGTTGTAGCGTAAGTCCAAAATAACACCGTTTTCAGACTGGAAGCCCAAGCCGGCTGCGTAGCCTACCTCAAAGCGATTCACGTTGCTCAGGTCGTAGTCGCCAGAGTTGTAGTCAGCCCGCGTACCCGTAACGTTGTTGGTGCGTACCGTCTTGTCGTTGCGGTTGATGAGGTAGTTGAACTGCGGACCGGCTTCTACGAAGAAACCACCTGCTTTAATCTTAACCAATACTGGTAGATCAAGGTAGTTGTAATTGGCGCGGCCTTCATACTTGTAGGTGCCAAAAACAGACGAGCTGTTGTTCTTAAAACCCTTCTGCGAGTAGAGCAGCTCGGGCTGGATCGAGAGAAAGCCGTCGGCAATCAGAGGCGCGTTCAGCATTACGCCGCCCACAAAGCCAAACTTGTTTTCGAAACGGTCTTCGTTGGTGACATCACCAGCCAAGTTAGAGAGGTTAGCACCGGCTTTCACGCCCACGCGCACGCCTTGTGCCCGCGACTCCTGAGCACCAAGTACAGATGCAATAGCCAGTGAACCAACAATGATAAAAGACTTTTTCATGAATTTTATGAAAAAAGGTAAGTGGTGTGGCGTAGCCTATCAGAAGCACGCCAGTTGAGGTAGTAAACGAAAAGGAGCGTAAATGGGTGGGATAATTCCATAAAAAAAGAGCCAGATGACTCACGAAGAGTTACCTGGCTCTTTTTATTCCTCTAGAAATTATTTGCCCCAGGGAATGAGGTAGCCCACCTGCGCCGTGAAGGCGCGGTTGAAGGCTTTCGGCTCATTGCGGGCGCTAGTGTTTTTGGTGTCGAACAGCGTCTTGAAACCTTGGTTGTAGCGTACGCCGATGCTGAAACCACCAGCCGTCTGGTAGCCAATACCAGCTACACCGCCGATGTCGAAGCTAGCGAGGTCTTCTTTTTCCTTGCTAGTGCCAGAAGTTGTTTTGGCATCTTCCATGTTGCTAGCATCAGTATATTTGTATTCTTTCTGCACTTCCTGCTTAGAGGCTACCATGTAGCCTACTTGCGGGCCCAACTCAAAGTACAAACCTGAACCACCGGGAGCGGTGTTAATACGAACAGGAATTGGCAAATCGATGTAAGAAAGAACCCGCTTGTTTTGGTATTTAAATTTTTCCAGGTTAGTTCTCCGGTTAGCTTCAATATCGGTGTTAGCAGCTAAAGCAGATCCTGTGGTTTCATAGCTACGCTCGAAGCCCTTGCGGTTGTAGAGCAGCTCGGGAGCCAGCGTCCAGAAACCGTCGCTGCTTAGGGGCAGTTGATAAGAAATGCCGGCGTTGTAGCCGAGTTTGTATTGCAGGTCGCCAGCGTAGCCATTTACCTGGTCGGCATCTTTGCCGCCGATATTAGCCAGTGTACCGCCTACCCGAATACCGAGACGAGGACCAGATTGCGCCTGTGCAGCCGAAGCAGCCGAAACAAGAGCGAGAGAAAGAAGTGCAATTTTTTTCATGGGAAGTCAGATTTAAAGCCTGAACGGGTAGTAGTCAAACTGCTTGACAACTAATTTTAGGGGCTCATACTGCCTAATAGGGAGAGAAGGTTACAGTGATTTCTTTCCGTATAGTCCACCGGAAATATTCAAGTAAGTAGGTATTTATGACTCTGTTTCCGGCTAAATCGTATTCAATCAGCTCTTTGCCTAAGAAGATCAGCCTGGTGCGTTTCGCAAATTGCTTGCATAATTATTTTCAGCTGTTGAGGTATTGCTTCCCTACCACGCACCAGTGGAGCGGTAAGTATTGGGGGTGGTGCGCTACTTTGTTGGGTGGTGCCACAGTTGCTCAGGCGCAGCAAGTAGCACCAGTAGCCCCCTATGTGGTGGGGGCATACGCGCAGGGTAGCTTTATTGTGGCGCATGCACCAGCTGTGGCCCATTTGGCTGTGTCGCACCCTACGGGAGCGGAGTTGAATCTGCAACGCCAGACCACGGGCACAGCGCCCTGGCACGCCTGGTACCGCTACCCCAAGGTAGGGCTGGCGCTGGTGTACTACGACTACCATAACCCAAGGCTGGACCAGTCCTTTGCAGCTACGGCTTACATCAACAAGGCCATTTGGCGTACTGCTCGGCAGGAGCTGAATTTTCGGTTGGGTACCGGGCTGGGTTACTTCACAACCAGCTACGACCGCTTCGACAATAATAGAAATTCTATGATGGGCTCGCGTCTGAACGCAACGATTCAGACGCGCATAGAATACGACATGGCCGTGACCGAACACCTGGGGGTACTGCTAGGATTTGCATTCAACCACTACTCCAACGGAGCCACCACCAAGCCCAACCGGGGCATCAACCTACCCTCGGTAGTGCTGGGACTGAACTATCATCAGCAGCGGGCGTTTCGGCCGCAGCCCGCCGAAGCGTCCACCGAGCCAGCCGACATCGGGCGGTTTTTTCTAAACCTGAGCACCAGCTACGCCTTCAAGCAATTGGATGAAGTGGACCAGTGGAACAATCGCCATTACTCCGTTTTTTCGGCTACCGTAGCCGTAGGGCGGCGCCTCAACCGCAAGAGTAACCTAATGCTAGGTCTGGAGGGCTTTCGGGACCAATCGTTGCGAGTTGAGCAGTTGCGGAATCCCCAAACTGGTAACAGACTACCCGATATCAAAAAAGCCGGCGTATACCTAGGGCACGAGCTGCTATTCGGACGGCTGGCCTTCGTTTCGCACCTGGGCGTGTATGTCTACAATCCGTACAAATCCAATCCTTTCTACTACGAGCGGCTGGGGTTGAAATATCACTTCACCAAGCACGTATTTGGGGAAGTGGACCTGAAAGTGCACCGCGCCGCCGCCGATGCGCTGGAACTGCGGGTAGGAATGAAGCTGTGAGCAAGTACGTATTTCGATAGCCCAAAAAGGTGTTTCATCTGGGTTATCTGACACTTGGGTAGCACGCAGTAGCAGGTGGCGCCAGAAGCCGCTACTTTCATCCTACTACTCACTTCTGCCCCGCTTATTGCCCATGGAAACCTTCCTGCTCCTGACGCGCTGGCTGCATATTGCAGCTGGGTTCACTGGTTTTTTTGTGGCCCCTGTAGCCATGTGGGTGCGCAAGGGCGGCCCTGCCCACCGGCGCTGGGGGCAGGTTTTCTTCTGGTCAATGGTGGTAGCGGGCAGCACGGCCGTGGCGCTGGCAAGCATCAAAGGCCTCACCTTCCTATTGCTGACGGGCATCTTCAGCCTCTACCTGGCTTGCTTCGGCTACCGCTCGCTCTACCTCAAGCAGCTCGGCCACGGCCAGCACCCTACCCTATTCGACTGGCTGGGGGTAGGGGCGGGGCTACTGGTTTTTGGTGGCACACTGCTGTATGGCCTACTGCGCGGCGTAGTGCCTTCTGTAGTGTTTGGAGCCATTGGAGTAATGCTGACGGGGCGGCAGTTACGGTCGTACGTGCGGGTAGCGCCGCCCGCGCCGGGGCAGTGGCTGCTCAACCATATTTCGGGTTTTGTGGGCGCTTACATTGCGGCCGTATCGGCGTTTTCGGCCACTAGCCTTACGTTTATTCCGTGGCCGGTCAACTTTTTGTGGCCTACCCTGCTCATCGTGCCACCCATGATCTGGGTGCAACGCCGCTATAAGCAGCAATTTGCCCGCCAGCACTGGGCTGCGCGTGTAGAAGCACTGCGCAATGAAGGGTGATTAGTTTATAGTGCCTTCTTAACGGCACTTTCTATCAACTCATCTTGACCACCGCCCGTAATATCCAGCACAACCTTGCCCTGTTTGTCAACCAAAAGGTACCGCGGATATTCATTCACCTGATACGCCTTCTCCGTTGCTTCATCGCCGCTCACATTGAGGTAGGCGGCGCCTTGGCGCTTTAAAATGCCCTGTGCTCGCGCTGCGTTACCAGGGTCCATTAGTACGCCTACCACAGCTAAGCCCTGCTGTCGATACTTTTCCTGTAGCCGTTGGATAGCAGGCATAGAAGCAATGCACGGGCTGCACGAAGTCGTCCACATATCCAGCAGCACAACTTTGCCTAGGTAACTGCTGAGTGCCACGGGTTTCTTATCGAAGCTAGTCAGGCGAAAAGCAGGGGCTTGCTTGTTCAGTAGGGTAGGGCGCGCAATGGGAGTAGCAGAAGCCGCCGCAGTGTACGCGGAAAGAAAGGTGGTGCTGTTGAGGGTGCTGGCATCTGCCGGATTGTTCACGCGCAGGTTAGACAAAGTTTTCATAACCACCCGCGTGCCTCCTGTTTTCTGCTCCTTGGTCTTCACGACCTTAGGCAGGCCAGTTTTCTCATCTAGCACAAGGTAAGTGTACCGATTCCGAACGTCAATTTTAGGTCGGTCGGGGTAATGGAGCGTGATGACCGGACCCTGTGCGCTGCGGCTGTAAGTCACTTCTTGGTAAGAAGGGTCGATGGTAAATAATTCTTCTACCAGCATTTGCCCGCCAGGGCCACCTAACACTCCGGGCAAGTAGGGGTCCTGCTCCACTTGATACGTTTTGGTGCTGTCATCCAAGTCAAACCCTGCCTTCCCATCGTACAGAAACGATCTGTGCACATCGAGCCGCGTTCCTAGAAAACGCGCCTTCAATAACTGACTCTTCGCATCGCGCTGCATAATGCCGCGACCTTGGTGGTTCCACACGGAGCCATCAGGAAAGGTGTCAACCCGTTGCACAGAGTAGCTGACAGTAGCAAAAGCAGCAGCAGCGGCCTGATACTTCTGAAGGGCTTCTTGGCCAGTTTGGCCATAACAAATAGTAAACGAGCCGAACACAGCAAGAAATAACGCAACACCTTTTTTCATCTTGCATAGCAAATAAGAGAATAGCCTTTGTGGGTAAGCAGTAGTAAATAACATAATAATTTGCTCACCAACATGATAGGTCTAAACTAACCCACCAACGCCCGGTTGATGCGTCCTACCAGTGCAGGGCCTTCATAAATGAAACCCGTGTAGAGCTGTACTAGCGCCGCGCCGGCAGCCAGCTTCTCCTGCGCATCCTGCGGCGAGTGAATACCGCCTGCCCCGATGATGGGTAGGGCATCACCGGCCCGCTGGTGCAGGTAGCGAATGACCTCGGTGGCGCGCGCCCGCAACGGCCGGCCGCTCAGGCCACCCGCGCCCAGACTGGTTACGTGGTCGGTAGTGGTGCGCAACTCGGCGCGGCTGATGGTGGTGTTGGTAGCCACCAGGCCGCTGAGGTTGGTTTCGCGGGCGATAAGCAGGATATCGTCGAGCTGCGAGTCGGTGAGGTCGGGCGCAATTTTGAGTAGGAGCGGCCGTGGCTGAGGTAGGGACTGGTTGCGTTCCTGTACCTGCTGCAATAATTGAATCAACGGCTCGCGCTCTTGCAACTGCCGCAGCCCCGGCGTATTCGGCGACGACACATTCACCACGAAATAGTCGACTACCTCGTGTAGGGCCTCCACGCAGGCCACGTAATCCTGGGCGGCCTGCTCGTTGGGCGTGTCCTTGTTCTTGCCAATGTTGCCGCCAATGATGAGCTGCCGATTGCGCCGCTGGCGCAACCGCTGGGCGGCGGCAGCAGCCCCCTCGTTGTTGAACCCCATGCGGTTGACCAGCGCCTCGTCCTGCGGCAGCCGAAACAGGCGCGGCTGCGCGTTGCCCGGCTGGGGCCGCGGCGTCACCGTCCCAATTTCCAGGAAGCCAAAGCCCAACGCCGCTAGCTCGTCCGTTAGCACCGCATTCTTATCAAACCCCGCCGCCAATCCCACCGGGTTCCGAAACTTCAGCCCAAAAACCTCTCGCGTCAGGGCCGGATGCTGAAAGTCGTACAACCCGCGCAGCATTGCCGCCGTGCCCGGCAGCCGGTAGGCGCGTTTCAGGTTATCAAAAACAAGGTGGTGCGCCCGCTCCGCATCGACCTGAAAGAGCAAGGGCTTAACAAGGGCTTTGTACATGGTGGTACAAAGATGGTGAAATAGTGAAGTTGTGCGTAGTGAATGCAAAAGCGTCTGTCATCCTGAGCGCAGCGAAGGATCTTCTCACGGCAGAACAAGTCGTTGATACGATTGTCGTTCTGCGGTCATAAGGTCCTTCGCTCTGCTCAGGATGACAGACACCTTTGCATTCACAACTTCACTATTTCACCACTTCACCACCTATCCCGCCCAGCCTTCGCGGTCTAGGCTGCGGTATTGGATGGCTTCGGCCAGGTGCTCAATGCCGATGGCGTCGGTGGCGGCCAGGTCGGCAATGGTGCGGGCCACTTTCAGGATGCGGTCGTAGGCGCGGGCCGAGAGGCCGAGACGCTCCATGGCCGTCTTGAGCAGGGTGCGGCCGGCCGGATCTATCTGGCAAATATCCTTTACCATTTGCGAAGGCATCATGGCATTGGAATGAATTTCGGGAAACTCCGCAAACCGCGCTGCCTGTACCTGTCGGGCCTTCTCTACCCGCTGTTGGATGTTTTCGCTGCGTTCGGCTGGGCGCGTTTCCGTCATTTGGTCGAAGGTTACGGGCGTCACCTCCACGTGCAGGTCAATGCGGTCGAGCAGTGGGCCGCTCACTTTGTTGAGGTAGCGTTGCACCACGCCGGGGCCACACACACATTCTTTTTCGGGATGGTTGTAATACCCGCATGGGCAAGGATTCATGCTAGCAATGAGCATGAAGTTAGCCGGAAAATCGATGCTAACTTTGGCGCGGGAAATGGTTACGCGGCGTTCCTCCAAGGGCTGGCGCATCACCTCCAGCACCGTGCGCTTAAATTCCGGCAACTCGTCCAGAAACAGCACACCGTTGTGCGACAGCGAAATTTCGCCCGGCTGCGGGTTGCCACCCCCGCCTACCAGCGCCACATCCGAAATAGTGTGGTGTGGGCTGCGAAACGGCCGTGTCGTCAGTAATGAAGCGTTGCTGCCCAACTTGCCCGCCACTGAATGAATCTTGGTGGTTTCCAGCGCCTCGTGCATGTTCAGCGGAGGTAGGATGCTGGGTAGGCGCTTGGCCAGCATGGTTTTGCCCGCGCCGGGCGGGCCGATCATGATGACGTTGTGGCCGCCGGCCGCCGCAATTTCCAGCGCCCGCTTGATGTTTTCTTGGCCCTGCACGTCGGCAAAGTCGGCAGCGTAGCGGTTGGCTTCGTGCTGAAACACGTGGCGCGTGTCCATCTGCACCGGCTGAATTTCCTGCCTACCCTCGAAGAAGTCGATGGCCTCCTGCATAGTTTCCACGGGAATTACATCCAAGTTGTTGACGATGGCCGCCTCCTGCGCATTTTCTTTGGGTAGGATGATACCCTTAAAGCCCTCCTTGCGCGCCTGAATGGCAATGGGCAGCACGCCCCGGATGGGCCGCAAGCCCCCATCTAATGCCAGTTCGCCCATGATGATGTACTCGCCCAGCTGCTCCGTGGTAAGTTGCTGCGACGCGTGTAAAATGCCCAACGCAATGGGCAAGTCATACGCCGAGCCTTCCTTTCGAATATCGGCTGGCGCCATGTTCACCACCACCTTGGTGCGTGGCATCCGGTACCCCCGAAATTTCAGAGCCGCCTCTACCCGCTGCTGACTTTCCTTGATAGCATTGTCGGGTAGGCCAACTACATAAAAATTAGTGCCTTGCGATACAACAACTTCAATCGTAATAGTAGTAGCATTAACACCCTGCACGGCTGAGCCGTAGGTTTTGGTGAGCATCGGAATAGAAGAAAAATAAGGTTGACAACACAAAAGCCAGCCCCGTAGAGCTGGCTTTCGTGTTGTCGAAAAACGTGCCGTAGTAGGTGTAATAGCTAGTTTAGAATGTCATTTCGACCAGCGGGAGAAATCTCGCGTGCTGACACTGAAATTTACCGTTGCACGCGAGATTTCTCCTGCTGGTCGAAATGACACAACGATTACCTATTTCCCAATCACCAACTGCTCAATCAGCAGAATCATGATATGAATGGCCTTGATGTGGATTTCCTGAATCCGGTCGGCGTAGCCAGTATGGGGGGCGCGGATTTCTACATCGCAAAGGGTAGCGAGCTTGCCGCCGTCTTTGCCCGTGAGGCCCACTACACTCAAACCAGCGGCTTTGGCAGCCTCGGCAGCCCGGAGAACATTGGGCGAATTGCCGCTGGTGCTGATGGCAACTAACACATCGTTGGGCCTACCCAGTGCCTCTACAAAACGGCTGAATACCTGATCATACCCATAATCGTTGGCCACGCAGCTCATGTGAGATGCTTCGGTGAGAGCAATGGCGGCCAGTGCAGGCCGGTCGGCGCGGTAGCGGCCAGACAATTCCTGGGCAAAATGCTGTGCATCGCAGAGCGAGCCGCCGTTGCCGCAGGTTAGAATTTTGCCGCCGTGCTGAAGCGCATCGGCCATCAGGCGAGCAGCTTGCTCAATGACAGCTAGGTTAGCCGGATCAGCTAGAAAGCGGTCCAGCAGGTCGCGGGCGCTGGTGAGTTCGGCCCGGATGAGGTCGGATAATGGAGTGTTCGTCACGCCGCGAAGTTAACGGGTTGTGGAATTATCGGCGTCGTTGGCGGGTGGAATGATAGTGTTAGGCTTCTCCAACGGAGCATTGCTGAGGCTAGGATCCTCCTGTGGAAACACTGGCCGCCGCGGAATGGAGCCTACTGGTGCACCGGGGGTAGGCGTCATTACGATTTCGTCGGGGTAGGTGGTGGTACCCGGCACGGTGCCGGGGCGTTGTTGGAAATCCCGCTCGCGCTGCTCTAGCTGGTGGTCGTAGAGGCGGGCTTTCAGTTCGTTGATTTTGCCTTCGTGCTGCGTTACGCTACGGCGTAGGAGCACGCTGTCAATATTTTCTACGATCAGCAGAGCTGCCAGCAATACCACTGCCGTCACAAATAAAGTGTAATAGAATGCAGCAGGTTCAGTTCCTAACCCGATAGCCGAAGCAAAGGTGTCGCGGGCGGCTTGGCTGAAGATGAATAGCAGAGCCAGCAGTAAATAAACCATTACCAGAATGGTGGTCAGGCGTTTCAGGAAGAGCATATAGGTAGTAGGGCAGAGCGTTGAACAATGGAGGAACAAGCGTACAGTTCAGCTCCCGATGCGAAATATAAAATTTTTCGAGTCAGCAGGCCGAATCTGTACTTATCAACTGCTATATAACGCAGAGAACATACGTTCCGTTGGCGTGCTACACCAGCGCCCCGCTGCCTTGCAGCTGGTTAAGGCGCTGATACAGGCCGGCATTCTGTTGCAGTAGCTTCTGGTGGGTACCGCGCTCCACAATGCGGCCGTTCTGCAGCACAATAATCTCATCGGCGTGCTGCACGGTGCTGAGGCGGTGGGCAATGACCAGCGACGTGCGGCTTTGCATCAGGCGCGTAAGGGCCTCCTGCACCAGCTTTTCCGACTCCGTATCCAGGGCCGAAGTGGCCTCGTCCAGAATAAGAATAGGGGGGTTGCGCAAGATGGCCCGCGCAATGCTCAGACGCTGGCGCTGTCCGCCCGAAAGACGGGCGCCCCGGTCGCCAATGACGGTCTGGTAGCCGTCGGCCGTTGCCGTAATAAAGTCGTGGGCGTTGGCGATTTTGGCGGCTTCTATTACCTCAGCCTCCGTGGCTTGGGTGTTGAAGCGGATGTTGTTGAAAATGGTATCGTTGAACAGGATGCTTTCTTGGGTTACGATACCCATCTGGTCGCGCAGGGAGTGAATGGTGACGTCGCACACGTCGTGTCCATCTACCAGTATGCGGCCGCCCGTTACGTCGTAGAAGCGGGGTAGGAGGTCGGCTAGGGTGCTTTTGCCGCCGCCCGACGGGCCTACCAGCGCCACGGTTTTGCCCTTGCCAATGGTCAGGTTGATGTCTTGCAGCACCGGCTGCTCACCGTAGCTAAACTGCACATCGCGCAACTCAATCTGGTGCTGGAAGTTGGGTAGAACCGTGGCGTTGGGCTGGTCCTGAATGGTAGGCTCGGTGTCGATTACGCGCAACACCCGCTCGCCAGCCACCAAGCCGCGCTGGATGTTGCTGAACGCCGACGACAGCGCTTTGGCTGGCACAAGCACCTGCGAAAACAGAATGATATAGGTGATAAAGACTGACGCCGACAAATCGGACTCGCCGCCCAGCACCAGCGTACCACCGTAATACAGCAAGCCCGCTACCACCGACACGCCCGCAAATTCGGAGAAGGGCGAGGCCAAGTCGCGGGTGTTGTCGATGCGGCGGGCCGTGCGGGCATATAGGTCGTTCTGCTCCCGAAATTTCTCCTTCATGTACGCTTCGGCGTTGAAGGCCTTGATAACGCGCACACCGCCCAGCATCTCGTCAATCACGGAAAGCATGGTGCCCAAGGTGCTTTGGCTTTGCTGCGCCTGGCGTTTCAAGCGCTTAGATATCCCCGAAATCAGCACACCCGAAATGGGCAGCAGTACCAGCGTAAACAACGTCAGCTTCACCGACATGGCAAACAGCACCGCGAAGTAGGCAATAATCTTGAGTGGTTCCTGCAACACGGCCGTTACCGTATTCACCACTGAGTTTTCCACCTCCTGCACATCGTTGGTGAAGCGCGACATCAAATCACCCTTGCGCTCCTGGGAGAAGTAACCGAGCTGAAGCGTGGTCACGTGCTGGTACAAATCGGCGCGCATGGTGCGAATTACTCGCGCCCGTACCCGCGCCAGAATGCGTAGGCTGAGGTAGCGGAACAGGTTGCTCAGCAACACGGATATCACCACGATGCCGCACGCAAACGCCAGCGCGCCCAGTCTACCCTCGGCGGCCAGCACCTGGGAAAAATAGAAGTTGAATACTTCTTTTATGTATTCCAGGGTGAAGGAAAACGAAGGCACTGCGGCAGGTATTTCCATAGTCTGCGTCGTGTCGAACAGCACATTGAGCAGGGGCACCAGCATGGCAAAGTTAGCGATGCCAAAAAAAATATTCAGCACCGTGTACACCATGTACAGGGGTAGGAAATCGGCGTAGGGCCGTGCGTATTGCAGAATGCGGAGGTAAATCTTCATAAGCCCCGCAAAGGTAGGCAATCGTAGGGGCGCGTTGCACGCGCCCGCTGCAGAACGATAATGCGTGTTTTCTCAGATGTGGGTAGCAACAATCACCGCAACGACGGGCGCCTGCAACAGGCCCCTACTGGAACACGGCCACTACCTCAATCTGCCCCACAATGTGGTGGTTGAATTCCACTAGCTCTTCGGCGGGTACCCACAGCTCCTCGTGGTGCTGGTCGCCCACGTTTTGCACCGGAAACTGGGCGGCATAATCGGCATCTACCGCGAAGCGCAACACGTAGCCCACGCTGTAGTAAGGTACATTCCAGTCGCGGGCAATCTGGGCGGCGTACTCGTGGTTGAGGACGGGGTAGAAAATGGGCTGCTCCGGCAAGCGCGGCGGAAACGCTAGCCAATTCGAGGCCGCAATCAAATCCAACTCCTGCTGATTAACGGGGCGGTAGAGCAGGGTAGTAGCAGGGTCGTGCCGCAAGGTGATAAGCTAAGTAGTTGATATGCTGAATTGCTGATTATGATGTTCTGTAATAGCACTTCAGCACATCGACCAATCACACATTAAAACTCGTGTAGCCGTTGCGCAATATTCCAACGCAGCGACACAGACGTATAGCTCTCCGTGCCATCGGCCGGAATAGCGTACTGCGAGCTGCGGTGGCGAATAATCTGCTTGGCATCGAGCCAGAGGTTGTGGCGCAACTGGTAGGTAGCAGTTAGATCAAGATGCAGAAGTTTGCTGCGGTTGCCGTCGCCTACCCGGTAACCGTACTCGCGCAGGCTGCCGTCGGAGTTCAGCGGCCGTAAGTTATAGGGATAAAGTACGTTGCCACCGTAATTGTTTGTTGAATCGATAGCAGGATAATTCGGTACGGGCGGCAGGTCTAGGCCTTGTACCGAATAGATTGCCTTGCCCACCAGATTCAGACGAGGTAGGCGCGGGGGCTGGTAGCTGGCAATACCAATGAATTCGTACAGGTTGGCGCCCATGGGGTGGGCCAGCGGCTGGTTGTAGTGCTGGTAGTTGCGGTATTTGTCTTCGTGCTGGTAGGTGTAGGGGCGAATGTAGTTGAACTCGCCTTGCAAATCGAAATTGCTGATGCCGGCCACGTCAATATACTTAGCGCCCAGCTGGATGGCCTGCTTGTTGGCCCACCATCCATCACCAGAGCGCACTTGGCTAATCGAAAACTCATCCAGCACCAGTTGTCCGTAGAGTTGGTAACGGTGCTTGATATTCCACTTGAAATCCAAGCCGAGTAGGGAGTTGTCCTCCGAACCTATTTGCTGTTCCACGCTACGATAGAAGATGAGAGGGTTGAGGTAACCCAGTTCGTAACCGCCCTTACCCCGCGCAAACACCACCGACTCAAACACCCCCACGTTGAAGTTCGACGCTACATCGAGACTTAGGTGATGGAAGGTCATGTACTTTTTCTGGTAGATGGCATCGGCGTTTTCTCGCTCAGCTGTCATCTGCGTGAACAGGTTCTGGTAGTTGAACTTCCAGATGCGCGTATTTAGCTTCAAAAACAGGTAGGGCGCCGTGTAGTCCGACAAAATCAGCGAGCGGTAACCGTTGCCAATGAAGTTGCGGTCATGCCCAAACTGAATGTTGATGTGCCGGCTGGCTGCATACGTGATATAGCCCCGAGCCGAAAGGAAATCATACTGATTGCCGCCCTCGCCTTTGAAATACTTCCAGTAGCCCTCATGCGGCACAATGTTGTCGCGCTGGATGCGGTCCTGCACGTAGCCAGGCACAGCCATCTGGTTATCGGCCAAGAAGGTATAGAAGCCCAGCTTCTTGTCAATGGTACCCTCCACCTGAATGCCGCGGGTGTTCACGTAGCGTAACCCATCAATGCGGTTATCGTGTCCCGCGCTCAAATAGGCTACTGGATTCACACGTAGCGTAAAATCTGGCTTTTCTACGTGGAACAGGTCGCTGGTATTGCGGTAAAAGTGCTTGAGAATAGGTTTCCGGCTGGTGTTTTGTGCCAACAGTTCCACCGTGTAGGGCCAGTTGTCGCGTAGCAGGTAGCGGGCGTTGAAACGGTCGGCGCGGGAAAATGTGCTGGCAGCCGTGCTGTCGAGCAGCATTCGCTCGCCTAGGCGGGCGGCACTGGCACGGGTGTAGGGTCGTACGGAGGTGTGCGGGTCGCCCAACGAATCGGCGCCGTACTTGATGGCGTAACGGTCAATAAGGCGGTACACGTCCTGATCAAGCGGCACGTAGGTAGTGCCCTGGCCTGTCTGGTGCGGTGGCGCCGGTTTGGGCGCCGACTGGTCGTATACCAGCCAAGTAGGACTGGTAGCGCGGGTGGTAGAGTCCGTAGTTTGGGCCACGGTGCGGCCGGCCAGGAGGCTCAACGCAGTCAGCAGAAGTAGACGATGGGTCATAGAAGCAGAACTAGCAGCCACAGCGCGGCGAGTGGTAGGACAAACCTACGTAGTTTGTAGTTGGGGTAGGGCGGGGCAGCCGACAAAAAACGGGCCTACCCGATGTATAGAAGCTAGCTGGGGTTTTATTGATTGCCTACCGGTTGTAGTAGAAGCCTACTTACTGAACGCAATTTTGCCTGCTCACCAACGGCTACTAGCTGTTAGTAAGCAGGCAAAATAGTTGAACAAGGAGTATTTTTTATTGCTTAGATACCTGGATAACCTGGGTTCTGCTTGAGGTTCGGATTAGCTGCTAATTGCCGTTGTGGTATGGCAAACAATCTTTTTTCTGGACTGCTGGGCTGGTGGTCCCACCACGAGGTGGTGGTAAAGGCTCCGAAGCGAATCATGTCTGTGCGGCGCTTGCCCTCAAAAATAAATTCGCGGCCTCGCTCGGCCAGGAACTCTGGCAGCGTAAGCGTGGCAGCCGTATAGGCAGCCGCTGGATAATCAGCCGCACTAAAAGCCCGCCGCCGTACAGCATTTACCAGTTCCAAGGCCTCGGGGGTAGCAGTGCCGTTGTTTTTGCGCATCAACGCTTCGGCCTTGTTATAGTAGATTTCGGTCAGGCGGTAGATAGCCCAGTCGTTGCTCCAGTATTTAGCCTCCGACTGGCGGCCAGGAGGATATTTGTTGAAGCGGGCTCCGCTGTTTTCCTCTCCATCAATCATGGTAGAGCTGGTTTTGCCCTCGCTGTTGCGCTGGATTTCTTTTACAAAAACCAATTGCTTACCCCGGTACTCTTCCGTGCCCAACACTGGCTGGGTAGGGTTAGCGGCCTGAAACTGCGGCCCGATGAGCATCCAAGTCGATTTACGCAAATCGTTGTCTTTGAACGCATCGTACGCGCTGGGAATCACCACCACGCCGTTGTTGCCGTTGGCGTCGCCGTCGTAGATCAGTCGCTGGTTGAAGTGGTAGAAGTCGCCGTTCCAGCCGCACCGGGTAGGGGTAGCCTGGTAGTCGTATACCAGCTGAAACAGGATTTCCTTCGACCGGTCGTTGGTGTTGCTGTAGGTTGCTTTCAAGTCCGTGTCCAGCGCAGGAGTGCCGTTCAGCCCGCCCGTCTGGCCCTGTATGATCTTGTCGCAGGCGGCAATGCAGTCGTCCCAGCGCGGTGTGCCCGACCATACCTCGGCATTCAGATACAACTCTGCGAGCATGGAGTAGCCAGCGGCCTTCGTGATACGGCCAATCAGGGCCTGGCTTAGGTTGGGTAGCAGGTCGACGTTCTCTTTCAACTCCTTTTCAACAAAAGCAAACACCTCGGCCCGTGGTGCCGTGGCTGGGCTTAGTGGCTCGCCTACCGTCGTTACAATTGGAATATTGCCGTACAGATCCATGAGCTTCATGTAATGAAAAGCCCGGAATACTTTCAGTTCTGCAATAAAAGCGGCTTTATCTTGTTCATTGACGCCGGCGCGAGCAAAGTCTACTCGCTCGAAGTCGCCCAGTACGCTGTTGCAAAACCCTACCCCCGTGAATAGCAACGACCACGGGTTCCACATCAAGTTTTCGGTGAATACCCAACTGTGGCCATGCAGACGAATCCACTGAGCATCGTCGTAGCCGTGGCGGCCTTTCTGCGGCCAAGCCAGCTGGTCGGCCGTAAACTCGTTGAGGCGCCAGTAGCTATTCTGACCAGTTGGGGCTATCCAGGCATTTGCGTGCGTATAGGGGCGTAGCACACCCGAAAGAATTTCCTGCCGGTTATTATAGAACTGGCTAGCATCAATCTGGCTATACAGCGTTTCATCCAGGTTTGTGCAGGAGTTCGTGCTAGCTAGCATCAACGCTAGGCCAGCGAAGAGGTATTTTTTAGAGAAGCTTTTCATATATACAGTACGAATTAGAAGCCAACGATAAGACCAGCGGTGAAAGAGCGGGTGCGGGGGTAGAAACCGCGGCCGTCAATGCCAGGCGCCAAGCCCGTATCGTTTACTTCAGGGTCTAAACCCTGGTATTTGGTGAAAGTGAGCAAGTTGCGGCCCGTGAGGTAGAGGCGCAGGTTGCGGATGGCGGGCGTGTTCACAAACTTGAAGTTGTAGCCCAACGTCACGTTGTCGAGCTTCACGAAACCGCCTGGTTCCAGGTAATAGTCGGAGTATTGCAGGGCGTCGTCGATGTTGTTGTTGCGCGTGATGGCATCCTTCAGCACGTTGTTGGGCAGATACACTTTGTTGCCGAAAAACACCTGCTGCAGGTTGAGGATATCGTACTTGAACTTACCCCGGAAAAACAGCGTCAGGTCCCAATTTTTATATTGGAAGCGGTTGTTCCACGAAGCGTAGTACTTAGGTACGCCATTGCCGATGTAGGCATAGTCGTCGTTAGGGACAATCTGGCTGGCCGGTACTGCATCGCCGTTGGCTTTGTAGAATAGCCATTTGCCATCTTCTGTGAGGCCAGCATATCGCTTACCGTAGAAGCTACCCAGCGGGCCGCCTTCAATCGTGCGAATAGCCGGGCCGAGTGCGCCAAAGCCCCCAATATCCCCGAAGGTCAGGAAAGTGGTCTTGAACACTTCATCAGAGAAAGAGACCAACTTGTTGCTCTGCGTGCTCCCTACCAGGTCCATGCTCCAGCGAAAATCTTTCTTCTGCATCACGGTGCCGCTCAACGTGAGCTCCAGGCCCTTGTTGTCAATTACCCCTACGTTGGTGAAAAGGGTAGACTGCACGAAGGGGGGCAACTGCGTGTTGAAGTTACCTAGCAGATCCGATGTGCGGCGGTAGTACGCGTCGACAGCACCGGTCAGGCGATTGTCAAACAGGGCGAAATCGATACCAGCGTTGTACTCAGCTTTGCGCTCCCAGCGCAGGTTGGGGTTGGGGTTGTTGGTAGGACCGTAGGTTTGGCGCCATACACCATCATCATTCAGGTAGAAGTTGCCCGTACCCAGACGTACCAGCGACTGGTAGTTGGGAATGCCTTGGTTACCGGTTACACCGTAGCCGGCGCGTAGCTTCAGCAGATTCACGAAGGATACATCACGCATGAAGTTTTCCTGGCTGATAGCCCAGCCCACCGACACAGCCGGGAAGTTGCCGTACTTGTTGTTGGCGCCAAAGCGCGACGACCCTTCGTGGCGCAGAATAAACTGGGCCAGGTATTTATCCTTATAAGAATAGTTGAGGCGCCCGAAGAAGGCAATTAGTGTATTGTCTTCTTTGCCACTGCCCAACGATGCTTTGCCCAAGGGTAGGAAGTTGCCAGCCCCCAAGTTGTTTTCCTGGAAAGCATCGTTCAGGAAGCCGCTGTTACCTGCTTCGAACGATTCTGCAACATTGTATTGATAGCTATAGCCTACCAAACCCCGTATAGTATGGTCCTGGTGAATCTCTCTGTTATACTCCAGCGTCGATTCAAACGTATAGCTGCTCGATAGGTAGTTGCGTTTGCGGGCGTAGGCCGTACCGCGTACCGGCGTGCCATTCAGAGTGCCAATTTGCGAGAAACGAGAGCCGGCCTCGCGGTATTCATTATCATTTTGCGTGTCGCGTATAACCGAGCCAAAAGCCGTAGCCCGCAGTCCTTTGATGGGCTCCAGCGCAAGACGACCGTTGGCGGAAGTAGTGTTCTGGTCACGCTTTAGGCTCTCCTGATTCAGGCGGCCTAATGGGTTCGTGGTAGAGCCTTCCTCATAGTAGGTGCCATCGGGGTTGAAAATAGGCTGGGTAGGGTTGCGCCCCAGCGCGTTTTCGAAGTCGCCGGAATTGCCGCCCAGCAGGTTGGCTTTGCTGAAGTTGGTGGCCACGTCCAGTTGCGCGGTCAGCATGTCATTTAGGCCAGTCTGATTGAAGCTCACGCGTCCACCATACTGCCGGCGCCAGTTGCGGATAGTGATAGGGTCAGCACCGTTGTAATACACCGATGCGCGATAGTTGCTGGTAGCATTACCACCTGATAGCGCAAAGTTGTGGTACTGGCTCAGGTTGTTTTTATTGAGCAGGGCGTTGTAAAAATCAGTGGAGGCCCCTAGGTCTTGCATCTGCCCGGCCTTAGGATTGCTCGGATCTTCGCGGTAGACCCGCCATTCTTCTGCATTCAAAAACCGGGGGCGCTTGGCTACCGACTCGTGCTGCACGTAGGTGGAGTAATCGAAGCGTGCCGGACCGGCTTTCCCTTTCTTTGTGGTAATCAGAATAACGCCTGCGTTGCCGCGCGTACCATAAATGGCCGCGGCCGAGCCATCTTTTAGTACGTCAAAAGATTCAATATCATCCTGTTGAAGCAAGTCGAGGTTGCCGCCCGGAATACCATCAATAACAATCAGCGGGGCCAGACTACCATTTACCGAGACAATACCGCGAAGCTGAATAGCCGGGCTGGAGTTGGGGTTGTTGCCCTCTGTGCGAGTAACGGATAAGCCCGCTACCTTGCCCTGAATAAGATCAAGCGCATTGCGCGTACCGCCTTGGTTGAAGTCTTCGGCCTTTACGGAGGCTACGGCTGATGTTACTTCGGCCCGCCGTTGCGTACCGTACCCTACCACCACTACTTCTTTCAGCGACTTAGAGTCAGTAGCTAAGGTTACGTTAATCGTGGTGCGGCCATCAATAGGTACTTCCTGCGCAGTGAAGCCAATTGAAGAAATGACGAGTGTCGTAGCGCCCTCCGGGGCGGTCAGGGTGTAGGTCCCGTTCACGTCCGTAGCCGTGCCTACCCCCGTGTTGCCCTTTACCAGCACAGTAGCGCCAGGAATCGGCTTGCCTAGCTCGTCAACTACGAGCCCCTTTACTGTGATAGGTGGAACAACTGCTTTGCGATGCAGCGTCTTGTCGGCACTGCCTACTTCGGCATGAGCCGTAACGCCGAGTGATAAGCTCAAAACGAGCGGGAGAACCGCCGGCCTCCATATTTTTCCCGACTGAGTATGATTTGATAAAAACGAGAGCATAGAGTGTTGGAATGTGGTTGGAGAAAGGGCAAATAGAGAGTGAATATTCTGTTGTCTTACACCATAAGCAGAAGGTTAAGAGTGGGAGTATCAACAAGCATTTGACTCAAAATTTAGGCTACTCAGATTTAGCTAAATCGTTTTAGCAAAAAATGAAAAAGACTACCCTACAACCCTTTATAGGGATTGACTTGAAGACCGGATGCGAGAGAATATAGCCAGGTAAGCAGTAGATGCTTATCAGTAGCTATGCGGGCTTACTGGCTAGGTTTGCAAGGGTAGGCTTTCCTCGAAGCCAAGTAGGTGCCCCTCAAACGATTAATGTACTAGTGGCTTCATAAAGATCCTGCGCATAAAAGATTGAAAATGAACTTACTGTATCGCTGAGAGGATGTTCTCTTACAAAGTGGCGGTTGTTACTTCGGGTAATGAAAGCTGACTTCTTAGCGGCGTTATTTCAACTGCGTAGGATAGGAGAATACGGATTATATATCGTAAAAAAACCAAGGTCTTAAGAAGTAACTAATTGATTAGTACTTATAAATGCTCATAAAATCATATTGGGCTCTAATATATGTCTTTTACTAAAAAATCATCAAAATTTCATCTAGGAAAAATTCCGAATGAATTCAGTCGCAATGCCAAGTATAGCATTGAGGCTGTTAAAAGTTTCCTATAAGTGTAGTCTATACTTTTATAGCAGCATCCATGAAGCTATTTAGGAAATTGATGCAATGCCATACTCCATTAAGCTTAGCGTAGCTTCTCAAAACAGCGTAAATGTTGAATAGCGCATTTGCGTGCGTAGATTCTTTAGTAAATCGTTCGACTCCTGATGATGTTAAGAACCGACTGGTATAGATTCTATTCATTCCTTATCGGTCGTGCTATGTGCACAATGTTGTTCAACCACGAGATATAAGGAGGTAGTCCTACCCTTATTTCAGTGGTCTTTCAACTGGCGTAAACGACTTATTATATCGCGCTTCACGTGCCTCTCCACTACCTATCCTTTTCTTCCCTCAACTTCGAAGCCTGGAATAATTGCGTAGCCGCCGCCCAGCCGCAATTGCCTTATGCCCACACATGGTGGTTGCGCACGGTGGCGGAGCATTGGGATGCTGTGGTAGAGCTCGGGCCATCCGGAGAATACCGCTCCGTACTGCCTTTGCCATACAAACGCCGGCCGTGGGGTAAGGAGCTTTTTCAACCGGCTTTCACCCAACAACTTGGCTTGTTAACAACTGATGCCAGCCAGCACAAAGACGTAGCAGAGTACCTAGTGTTGATAAGTGGTCGATATACGAAGGGTTATCAACAGTTAAATGTGGATAACTCGCTGTTTTCCACCAACTCCGCATACAAAACGAACCAGCGCGTAACCTACCACTTATCCCTGGTCCCCAACTTTTCTACCCTGCTACAAGCATACGACCTTAGCAGCCGACGCCGCTTGCGTCAAAACCTAGCGCGTCCTGAGCCATTGGTGGTGCAGGAAGCTACTACCCTTGAGCCCCTTATTACCTTATTCAAACAAACAAAAGGGAAGGCAGCTTCACTTTCTGCCCGACACTATACCCAGCTGCGCTGCTTGGTAGTGGCTGCTCAGCAGCGCGGGCAGGCGCTACTGTATGAGGTTCGAATGCCGGCGCCGGATGCCGAGCTGCTGGCAGCGGCGCTATTTATCCGGGAGCGGAATACTCTAATCTACCTATTTGCGGCTGCCTCGCCACGCGGGCGCCAACTGTCGGCGCCTACTTTGCTGCTGAGCCATGTGATAGCGCAACACGCGGGCACTCCTAATCTGACATTGGATTTTGAAGGCAGTATTATTCCGTCGATTGCACGGTTTTTTGCCAACTTCGGTGCCCAGCCCGTACCTTACACTACTTTCACCCTAACTCTCCGACCCTGGTATTTGCAATGGATGCGCTGAACTCTACCCCTACGCCTTACGCCTCCGAGCGTGTACACATTGTATGTGCCGAGCCCTCCGTGGCCAACCACTTTCTAGCCGAGCTGCGCGACGTAAACAAGCAGCGCGACTCGCTGCGCTTCCGCCGAAACCTGCAACGCCTTGGCGAAATCATTGCCTACCGCATCAGCTCCCAACTGAGCTACACCGATCAGACCATCACCACGCCACTAAGCGAAACCAATGGCAAGCTGCTCCAGGATTTTCCGGTGCTGGCCACGGTGCTGCGTGCTGGTCTGCCATTCCATCAAGGCTTTCTGAATTACTTCGATCAGTCGCCCTCTGCGTTTGCGGCGGCCTACCGCATCGAGGGAACGGCGCAGGTACAAGTGCAGGTAGACTACCTCTCGGCGCCGAGCCTAGATGAGCGCGTACTAATTCTGGTAGATCCTATGTTGGCCTCCGGCAAATCGTTGGTGCAAACGTACCGGGCCATGTTGCGCTTCGGCATGCCCCGGCAGGTGCACATTGCCGCCGTTATTGCCTCCCCCGAGGGAGTTGATTACGTGACCCGCGAAATTCCCGAAGCCACCTTGTGGGTAGCAGCCGTAGATGAAGGTCTAAACGACCAGGCATACATCATACCCGGCCTCGGCGATGCCGGCGACTTATCGTATGGTAGCAAACTGTAGCATTGCTGATCTACAGAACAGCTGCGGCCCGAATTTTGAAAGTTTAATCAGCTCGTTTGAACCTGACTGGCTGCATACCGTTATGATACCGGCTGTGTAAGCGGCCTGTGTTACGTTTCTCATCGCCTGTATTCGTGCTTGCCACGTGCTTCCTGCTCTCCTCAAATACGCTTCTGTTTTCCTGCTCGGAATGGTTAAGTTCGTCGCGGCGCCCATTGCGGGCGTGCTGGCGGGCTTGTCGTGGGCGATGTGCTGGGGCCTGTCGGTAGCAGGCATGATGACCAGCGTGCTCCTGATTTCAGGGCTGGGGCGCATGTGGGCCTTGCACTTGCGGGCGCGGCGCACCGCTAAAGGCAAGCCCTTGTTCAGCCGGCGGAGCCGGGGGGTAGTACGCATCTACAAGCGCTTCGGGATGCCAGGCATTGCTTTCCTCACGCCTATTTTGTTTAGCCCAGTAGGCGGCACTGTCATTGCCACGCAGCTGCATGTGCCGCGCTGGCGCATTATGCTGCATATGTTTTGGAGCGCTCTATTGTGGGGTGCTGCTTTCACAATGGTAGCAACGCGCTTCAGCCATTTAGAAATCTTCCAGCACTTCGCCCCAAAATAGAAGCGGGGAGATGGTGAGATGGTGAACCAAAAAAGACGTCTGTCCTCCTGAACATTCCGCGCATCAAGCGGCGACGAAGGACCTTATGCCCACAGAACGAGTCGTTGTTACGATAATCGTTCTCACGTGACAAGGTCCTTCGTCGCCGCTTGATGCGTGGAATGCTCAGGAGGACAGACGTCTTTTTAGCTCGTTATTTCCGTTTGCCCCGCGCCCTTGCCTTAGCTGCTTTCACCGCTTTCACGGCGGGTGCCGACGATTTGCCTTTGGATGGGTTCACCTTCCGGCCTTTCTGGCTGCGGTTGGGTCCTTCTACGTACGATTTACCGGTGCGCTTATCGATGGTCACGCCGGGCTTCACCCATTCCTTGCGCTCATGAAACGCCCCTTGGAAGGTAGGGTCTTCGCGCCGACGACGCTCGTCTATCTCGCGGTTCATGTTCTGCTGCTCCTCAAAGGGCGTGTCCATCACCTTCACCTCCTCGGGTAGGGGTAGGAGCGGAATGTCTTGCTTGATGAGTGCCTCAATCTGCTCGATGTGGTGCATCTCGGCCTCGTTGGCAAAAGTGAGGGCTGCACCGGTATGCTGCGCCCTACCCGTGCGGCCGATGCGGTGCACGTAGTCGTCGTAATTCAGCGGCACGTCAAAGTTGATAACGTGGCTCACCAGCGGCACATCAATGCCGCGGGCCGCTACGTCGGTAGCTACCAGGAAACGCGCCTCGCCGTTGCGGAACGAGTCCATGCTGTTAAGGCGCGCGTTCTGGCCTTTGTTGCCGTGGATGGCGCGCACCTGCCCTGGCGCGACTTTGCGTTCCAAGAAGCTGGCCACGTTGTCGGCGTGGGTTTTGGTGCGCGTGAAAATCATCACGCGTTTGAATGTCTCCTGGTCTTGAAAGAGGTAGTCGAGCAGGTTGATTTTGGTGAGCAGATTGGGTACTTCGTAGAGCACCTGCGTTACGGTTTGGGCCGGCTGGGCGGGCGGCGTCACCTCCACGCGCACCGGAAATTCCAAGAACTCCTCGCTTAGGGTGGTCACCTTATCGGGCATGGTGGCCGAGAACAGCACGTTCTGGCGCTTGCGCGGAATCACTTCCAAGATGCGCCGAATCTGGGGCATGAAACCCATATCCATCATTTTGTCGGCCTCATCAAGCACCAGTGTCTTCAGGTCTTTCAGCACCAAGTCGCCTTTCAGATACAGCTCCAGCAGGCGACCAGGGGTAGCAATTAAAATATCCACGCCCTGGGCAATGGTTTCAATCTGCGTTTTCGGACCCAGCCCGCCGTAAATGGCGAAAATTCGTAGGTCGGTGTACGTGGAAAGCTGCAACAGGTGCTTCTCAATCTGGATGGCTAGCTCGCGGGTAGGGGCCATCACCAAGGCACGCGGGTGGATGCCCTGCGCATACTTCACCTTCATTAGAAGCGGCAGGCCAAACGCCGCCGTTTTGCCGGTGCCCGTTTGGGCAATGCCCAGCACATCGTGCCCGGCCAGCAGCAGCGGAATGGTTTGCTCCTGTACAGGGGTAGGATCCGTAAAGCCTGCCTCGGCCACGGCATTCAAGAGTTGCTTATTCAGCTTGAAATCAGCAAAAGAGAGCGGCGTGTGGGGCGTGTCGGACATGGTATTGAAGATAAAGCGAACTACAAAGGTACGCGGAATAGTCGGGCAAGAAGCGGTTGCGCAACGTAACGCTGTGTTCAGAGCAACAAACAGTTAGAAAAAACTTACTTAAAAAATGTTCTCAAGTAATTGAAAATTTCGATCAACCTGCTACTTTTGTGGCATCAATACCCAACACGGTAGATATAGCTCAGCTGGTTAGAGCGTCGGATTGTGATTCCGAAGGTCGTGGGTTCGAGCCCCATTATTTACCCATCGTTTTTGCAGAAAGTCCCCGGAAAAGTATTTTCGGGGACTTTTTTTATGAGTTGCACCGTTGCAGGGGCATCTTTTCGCATGAATCACTTTTAATCCTCTCTGCTTATGAGCCTGGTTGTTATCGGTACGGTGGCTTTCGATGCCTTGGAAACGCCTTTCGGCAAAACCGACAAAATCATTGGTGGTGCTGCCACCTACGCTAGCCTGTCGGCCAGTTACTCGGTGAAGCCCGTGAAACTGGTAGCCGTGGTAGGCGATGATTTTCCGCAATCGGATATTCTGCTGCTCGAAGAGCACGGCGCCGATACCGAAGGCTTACAGATCAAGCAAGGCGAGAAGTCGTTTTTCTGGTCGGGCAAGTACTCCACCGACCTCAACTCGCGCGAGACGCTGGCGACGGAACTGAACGTACTGGCTGATTTCGACCCCGTCCTACCCGATTCTTACCAGGATTGCAAGTACCTGATGCTGGGCAACCTGACGCCCCAGATTCAGCGCCTCGTCATTCAGCGCCTCGTGAATCGGCCCAAGCTGATTGTGATGGACACCATGAACTTCTGGATGGACGTGGCCCTGGAAGAGCTGAAAACGACCATTGAAATGGTGGACGTGCTCAGCATCAACGACGAAGAAGCCCGCCAGCTTTCCGGCGAGTATTCGCTTGTGAAAGCCGCCAAAGTGATTATGGCAATGGGTCCCAAAACCCTGATTATCAAGAAGGGTGAGCACGGCGCCTTGCTGTTTTGCAAGAAGGGCAATAAAGCGCAGATGTTCTACGCCCCAGCTCTACCTCTGGAGGAAGTATTCGACCCCACCGGCGCCGGCGACACTTTTGCGGGCGGCTTCATCGGTTACCTCGCCGCTACCGACGACATCAGCTTCGATAACATGAAGCGCGCCGTAATTCACGGCTCAGCCATGGCGTCGTTCTGCGTAGAGAAGTTTGGCACAGAGCGCTTGTTAAACCTGACGCAGGAGGAAATTGAAACTCGCGAGCAAATGTTTGCCGATCTGGTGAATGTGCCTACCCTGTCGGTAGCCGAATAGTCACTTACTCGCTCATTATACGAAAGGCCGGAGCTGCTTTGTGCAGTTCCGGCCTTTTTAGTATCCCAACTTTTCGGCAACTCTTTCCTCGTGCAAGGGGTAGAAGATAGGAGTAATCCACCCTAAAGCATTACGACGATGAAAAAGAACGAAATAGCCGCTTCCGAGCTGGCCGAAACCGATAAGACCAACATCGACCCGCGCCCTAATACCAACAGCACCAGCACGCAGGTGCAGAATTTGGATAATACGTACGTGTCGCAGCAGGGCAATACCACGGATGGCAAAGCCACCACGGACCCCAAAAACACAACGCCCATCCGTAGCAATCCGCAGAACAACAAACCTATGTCGGTAGACGGCAACAGCAAAGCCGGCCGGGGTAGCGACAAAAGCTAGATAGCTCCTGAAACCATAAAAAAAGCTCCGTTTAGCGACGGAGCTTTTTTTATGGTATGATGGTAAGACGCACCATGCGGGTTTCTACATCGCCCTTTTCGAGATAATCTTGTTCAAAAAGAATCGTGCGGTTGTCGAGCCAGCGTGGGCCGGATACGCCCCACTCCACCTGCCGCTCCCAGAGCTTACGCAAGCGCAAGCCGTCGGTGGCCCATAGTTGCAGGCCGCTGGGGTCATAGTGAGCCAGCACATCGGAATTGCCGCACACAAAGTGCAGGCCATCGGGCGAAATAGCAGGTGGGCTCCATACCTCTGTGCGGCGGCCCGTGCGCTGGTCTACTAGCAAAAAGTAGCCACCTTCGTAGAGGTGCACCGAAATGAGCCACTGATGAATGGCGGGAATAGTATCTACGTATTCGTAGGCGATGTTATCCTCACTTTCCACCGGGTTGTCTATGAAGCGCACTGGTGGAGCAGCGCTGGGGCGCAGCCACAGCGTATGGCCTACGCGCTGGGCCATGCGGCCGGTCGTGCGCAGGCGGGCGCGCTCCTCAGCGGTCAGGTCCAGCTCTTCATCGGAGGCCGAAGGGGTAGGGCGCAACCAAGCGGGGGTAGGCAGGCTTTCGTAGGTAGGGTGCGGGGCAGGGTAGAGGGTGAGTACACGGCCAGCCGGCAGAATAAGGGTATCGAGATGCGCCCGTTTGTAGATGGTAGGCTGGCGCAGAATAGGGCGGGCATAGGTTCCCGAAGTGGGGAGTGGCAATGGCGCAGCCGGATGCCCCCGCTCCTGGCGCGGCATAAGGGTGCAGGCAGTGCTCAACAGAAACGGCCCTACTAATAAAAAGGCCCGTAGCCGATTCATGGTACTACTCAATTCAGCTCAACGGACGTTAAAATTCCTGTTTCAGCCACTGCCGAAAGCTGGCGCGCTGTTCAGCCGTTGCATCAGGCAATTTCTCGACCATTCTTTTTGCCCAGTACAATTCGGTGCCGTCTGCCAGTAGCATAACCGTGCGCAACTGGTTTTGCCGGAACACTGCCAGTTCGTAACGCCCAGTGCCGGTGCTCAGCAGCGTTTGCAGATTCTGCGTTACCCGTCGGCCATTCACCGCTACTATTTCATCTTCTAGAGCCAAAGCGTCAGCCGCTGGCGTGCCGGGTAGGATATCGGTGACTTCTGTGCGTTCGTTCCGGACCGCTGCCCTAAAACCAAATCTACCTTCGGAAACGGAGCCGTTTTCAACCGTGCACAGCGTGCAGCCCACAAAGCGTAGCGCTTTGTTCAGAGACTCTTCCAGCGGCGCTGTGCCGTACACAAACTTGTCGAAATAGGTCTGCATGTCGCGGCCGGCTACCTCGCGCACTACCTGCTGGTAGTCCTCCTCGGTGTAGCCTACCCCAGTTTTGCCGAAATCTTCATAGAGGCGCCGCATCACATCGTCGAGGCTTCGTTGGTGCTGGCTGAGCTGTCGTAGGGTAAGATCGAGCAGCAACGCCACCAGCGCGCCCTTGTGGTAGACGGACACCTTACGGTCGGGCGCACCAGGCTTGTAGCCATCCAGCCATAGGTCCATCGAGGCATCGGCCAACGATAGGTTTTGGTGACCGTAATTGTCGAAGTGCTTGTGCAGCACGCCGTTTAGCTCCGTGAAGTATTGCGCCGCCGAAAATATGCCGGACCGGGCCAGCAGGTAGTCGCCGTAGTAGGTCGTTACGCCCTCGGCAATGTAGCAGGTGCGGAAGTAGTTTTCCTTGGTAAAATCGTAGGGCTGCATCTCGGCCGGCCGGATGCTCTTCACATTCCAGGTATGGAATAGCTCGTGGCAGCTCACGCCCAACAACTCCTTATACAAGCTAGGCGTCATCAGCAGCTCCGCCGGTCCTAGCGTAATCACCGTAGAGTTGTGGTGCTCCACGCCGTGGTAGTGTTTGTAGGGTAAGATCTGGTTGAGGAAGTGATAATCACTCACCGGAAAATCACCACCAAATACGGCTAGATTTTCCTCTGTGAAAGCTCCGAAAGCCTTGATGATTTGCGGCCAGTCGGGCACGCACGCCCCCTGTATCCAGATGTGAAAGGGGATACCCTGCACTTCGTAAGTGCGTTGCAGCAGGGTAGGACTGGCGATAAGTGGCGCATCCACTAGCTGGTCAAACGATGTGGCAGCTAACGTATCAGGGGCACTTTGGGGTAGGCCGCAGGCAATATGCCAGGCGTCGGGTAGGGCCAGCTGCAACTGGCAGGGCTCCTGCTGCCGCCCCTCGGCGTAGAGTAGTGCCTGCACCGGGTTCAGGTAGAGCTGACTTTCATCAAGCCAGGAGCCGCCGGCATCCATTTGATGAGCGTAGAAGTTGTAGCGCACGCGCACCGTACGGCCCGCCGTGTTGGCTACCGTCCAGCGGTCCTTAGTGATTTTGCGGTAGGGTAGGGCCTCGCCCGATTGCGCATCTTCCACTTCTACGCGCTGGAGTTTCTGAGCGAAGTTTTGCAGCTCATAACGGCCCGGCCGCCAGGCCGGCAACTGCAATTCCAACGGCTGGGGCGCATGTGTGGGTACTTCCAGGGTGAGTTGCACCTGGAGGTAGGACGTCAGCGGATTTTCAAAGGAAAGGTAGTAGTGAATCATGCAGGCAGCCCCACGCGGTAAAGAGCGGAATATGGTCGTAAAATTACGCTTATCCGTAGGAAATAGCAGGATAAGCAGTTGGGTAAATTCTACGAATTTTAGCAACGAAAAGGCGACGATTTGGTAGAAAAAGCAGTTGAGCATTGCCTTTTACAAAAAGGCCTTGTACCTTTGCCGGCCTTACAACTGTCATTGAGTCACTTACCCATATCATGAAACGTACTTTTCAGCCTTCGCAGCGCAAGCGTCGTAACAAGCACGGTTTCCGCTCGCGCATGGAAACCGTTAATGGCCGCAACGTTATTGCTCGCCGCCGTGCCAAAGGCCGCAAGCGCCTGACCGTATCCGACGAAGGTCGTCATAAGCGCTAGGTTTCGATTTAGCTGTTAGTCCATTGGCTGATAGCTGTTAGCTTGCTCATCCCGCGAACACTAGCCCTGTGAACGAGCTAACAGCCAATAGCCACCAGCCAGCAGCTAAAAAATACAGTTTTCCGAAAGAAGAACATCTGTGCCGCAAAAAGCTCATTGAAGAGCTTTTCGGCCGGGGTTCTTCTTTCGGTTTATATCCCCTGCGGCTCGTGTGGTTGCCTGCCACCGCGTCTACTACTGCGCCGCCGCAAGTGCTCGTGAGCGTGAGTAAACGTAGCTTCAAGCGTGCCGTAGACCGTAACTATCTCAAGCGCCTGTTGCGCGAGGCTTATCGGCTGAATAAATATCGTCTCTTGGAGGCCGATGGCGGCCATCCAGTAGATCGGCTGGCAATTATCTATACTGGCAAAGAAAAAAAGCCTTTCGCGCTGGTTGAAAAAAAATTAATTTCAGGGCTAGAGCGTTTGCTGAGCGACGCGCGCCCGAATGCCGCACCGGTAGGGTAGGGCACGCAGGTCTTTTACCTTCGCTGCTACCTACCCTATGCGCAAACGATATATTGCGGGCCTGGCCCTGAGCGGTGCCCTATCGCTGGTTGCTTTTCGTGCCCCAGACAATGAGCGCTACTTCGAGATAGCCAAGAACCTAGACATCTTCGCCACGTTGTTCAAGGAGGTAAACACCTACTACGTGGACGAGATTACGCCCTCAAAAGTGGTGAAGACGGGTATCGACGCCATGCTGAAGTCGTTGGACCCGTATACCAATTATATTCCGGAAGACGATATTGAGGACTTCCGGACGATGGTGAGCGGGCAGTATGGCGGCATTGGAGCCATTGTGGCGAAGCGCAACGGCAAAACCGTGGTGCAGGCTGCCTACGAGGGCTACCCGGCTCAGAAAGCTGGCCTCCTACCCGGTGACGAAATCCTGACTATTAACGGCGTGAACGTCGATAAAAAGTCGAATGCTGATATAAGCAAGCTGCTGAAAGGTCAGGCGCAATCAATAGTGAAGCTGATAGTGACGCGTTACGGGCAGGAGCAGCCTGCCGAAATCAGCATCACCCGCGACCGGATTCAGGTGGAGAACGTGCCGTATTATGGTATGCTTTCCAATGATATCGGTTACTTCCAGCTTTCTGGCTTCACCGTGGATGCCAGCCGCGAGGTGCGCACAGCCGTTACCAAGCTCAAGGAAATGGGCGCCAAGAAAATCGTGTTTGATATTCGCGACAATCCCGGCGGCCTGCTCAACGAGGCCGTGAACATCTCGAACCTGTTCGTGGACCGCGGCCTCGATATCGTGAGCACCAAAGGCAAGGTGACCGACTGGAACAAAACCTACAAAGCGCTGGACCAGCCGCTCGATACGCAAATTCCGATTGTAGTCATCACGAGCAACCGTTCGGCTTCGGCTTCGGAAATTGTATCAGGTACGTTGCAGGACTACGACCGTGCCGTGCTGGTTGGGGAGCGCACGTTTGGCAAAGGGCTGGTGCAAGCCACGCGGCCGCTCAGCTACAACTCGCAGCTAAAGGTGACGACGGCCAAATACTACATTCCCAGCGGCCGCTGCATTCAGGAAATCGACTACTCGCACCGCGCCGACGATGGTACGCTGGGCAAGGTGCCCGATTCGTTGCGCACGGCGTTCAAAACCCAGGCTGGCCGCGTGGTGTACGACGGCGGTGGCGTAGCCCCCGACGTGGCTGTGGAGGAAAAACCCCTCGCCGACATTTCGCGGGTGCTGATTCAGAAAGGCTACCTCTTTGACTACGCCACGCGCTACCGCTCCGAACACCCGACCATTGCTGCGGCCCGGCAATTCAAAATTTCGGAGGCCGACTACCAGAAGTTTGTGCAGTACGTGTCAGGCAAGGATATCAATTATTCTACTGACATGGAGAAAAGCCTGGCTACCCTCACTAAGCAAGCCAAGGCCGAGAAGCACTACGAGGATATAAAAGCTGAGCTGGAAGGTATGCGCAAGAAGGTATCCACCAACAAAGCCAATGATTTAGTGCGCTTCAAGCCCGAAATCAAGGAGATGTTGGAGCAGGAAATCGTGTCGCGCTACTACTTCCAGAAAGGTCAGATTGAAGCCACCTTCGACGACGACCCCGATATTCTGATGGCAATGAACGTCCTCAACGACCAGCCCCGCTACCAGGCCTTGCTGAAACCCGGCACCCCGGAAAGCAAAACCCGTCCCGACGCCAAGAAAAGCGGGAAGTAGGTCGATAATAGAAACGAGTAGCCCCGCCACTTGCCAATGATGCAGGTAGCGGGGCTACTTGTTTATAAGCGTTTGCTTGAGGTAATAGAAAGGCAACTCTAGCCTGCGGCTAAACCAACTTGGTTCTGAGTAGCACAACCAACCCGGCCATCTCCCTACCTTTGCACTATGTCTGCGCTTATTCTCTCCCTCGAAACCTCTTCGCCTATTTGTTCTGTGGCCCTGCACCGTGCTGGTGAGCTGGTAGGCCAGTCGGAACTTCGACTGGAGAAGTCGCACTCCTCGCACGTAAGCGTCCTGACCCATCAGCTTCTTGAAAACACCGGCCACTCCTTGCGCGACCTCGCCGCCGTGGCTGTTTCCGATGGTCCTGGTTCTTATACTGGCTTACGTATTGGGGCAGCTGCCGCCAAAGGACTGTGCTTTGCGTTGGATATCCCCTTGCTGGCCGTAAGTACCTTGCAAGCCTTGGCCGTGCAGGTGGCCGCTACCACGGCACAGCCCGAGCGTTACTTGTTCTGCCCCATGCTGGATGCCCGTCGTATGGAAGTATACACGGCCCTCTACACCCACGCGGCCGAAACGGTGCTGGCGCCTACCCCCCTCATCTTGGATGAGCATAGTTTTGCCGAACAATTAGCCCACCACCGGTTGTTATGTTTTGGTAGCGGGGCCAATAAATTCCAACCTCTAGTAGCTGCCAGCCCTCAAGTGCGGTTTCTGACCGGCGTGCAGCCGTCGGCTATTGCGGTGGGGGCGCTGGCATACGAGGCTTACCAGCGGCAGGAATTTCGGGACGTAGCCTACTACGAGCCGTTTTATCTCAAAGAAGTTTATACCACAACGCCCAAACCCAGAGTGTAGCTCTGACGCACTAGCATGGAAGAAATCATTAACCGCGTGGCCCAGAGTGGCTTGGTTACCTTCAATCTGGAAGAGTTGCTGCACCCCGGCGAGCGGGTGGTCTACGATATCAAAGACAACCTGTTCCACGGTCTGATACTGCGCGAGAAAGACTTTCGCGAGTTCGTCAAGAACCACGACTGGTCGCAGTTTGATGGAAAGAACGTGGCCATTATTTGCTCTGCCGATGCCATTGTGCCTACCTGGGCTTATATGGTGCTGGCCGCGAAACTGCAAGGCCACGCCCACCGCTACGTGTTCGGTGACCTGGCTGCGCTGGAACAGTCACTTTTTCAGGAAGCTATTGCCGCCGTCAACCCCGAGGACTACCGCGACGCCAAGCTGGTAATTAAAGGCTGCGGCGAAAAAGAAGTGCCTACCTATGCCTATGTGGCCATTATGCAGCGACTGTTGCCGGTGGCCAGCAGCATTATGTACGGCGAGCCGTGCAGCACTGTGCCTCTCTACAAGCGTCCGAAAGTGGTGGCTTAAGTCACAGCGTCTGCCTTTCACTGCGCCTACTCCTACAAGCCCGCCTGTCTTGCCCGACAGCGCGGGCTTTTTAATTCTGCATCTTTAGGTTGAATATTCTACTAATGACTTCTCCCGTATCCACCTACAAAATCAACTTCACTACCGGTGTCGCCATTGTGGTAGCCAATATGGTAGGCACGGGCGTTTTCACGAGTCTGGGATTTCAGGTGGTAGACATCCAGAGCGGCTTCGTGCTTTTGGCGCTGTGGGCCGTGGGCGGGTTGATTGCGCTGTGTGGGGCACTGAGCTACGGCGAGTTAGCTGCCGCCCTACCCCGCTCGGGTGGCGAGTATCACTATTTATCCCAGATCTACCATCCGGTCGTGGGGTTTCTGTCGGGATGGGTGTCGGCTACGGTAGGCTTTGCGGCACCTACTGCCTTGGCTGCTATGGCCTTGGGCAGCTATGCCGCCAATGTATGGCCTGGTATAGAGCCCAAGGTGTTGTCCATCATGGTTGTGTTGCTGCTTACGGCGGTGCATGCTACTAGCACGCGGGCGGGCAGTCGGTTGCAAGTTTTCGTAACGGTGGTGAAGGTAATGGTGCTCGTAGCCTTCATTGGAGTAGGGGTAGCGGTGGCAGTGCCGCAGCCCATCCGCTTCATTCCGCAGCCCGGCGACTGGCATCTACTGCTGAGTCCGGCATTTGCCGTGTCGCTTATCTATGTGTCGTACGCTTATTCTGGCTGGAACGCTGCCGTATATTTGGCCGGGGAGGTAGCAGAACCACAACGCAACCTGCCCCGCATCTTGCTGACGGGCACTAGCATCGTGCTACTCTTATATATAGGACTGAATTTCGTGTTTCTCTACGCCGCGCCACTCACCAAGCTGAAAGGGCAGGTAGAGGTAGGCTTCGTAGTAGCCAACCAACTTTTCGGTTCCACTGGTGGCCGGTTTATGGGAGGCTTGATTGCCGTGTTGCTGATTTCCACCATCAGCTCCATGATTTTTGCCGGACCGCGCATTGTGCAGGTAATGGGAGAGGATTTGTCGGGGCTGCGTAGCCTGGCAGTAGTAAGCAACGCTGGCGTGCCGGTGCGGGCTATGCTGCTGCAAACGGGACTTACCTTATTGTTCATTCTGGCATCCAGCTTCCAACAGGTATTGGTCTATGCCGGATTCGTGCTCAACCTATTTACGTTCCTCACGGTACTAGGGCTATTTGTGCTGCGCTGGCGACAACCACATCTGCCACGCCCATATCGGGCTTGGGGGTATCCGTTCACGCCGCTACTCTTCCTGCTACTCAGCGGCTGGACGCTATTCTACTTGCTGCGCGACCAACCAACCGAGTCGCTCTATGGCCTCCTAACGCTCCTAGGCGGAGTAGGGATATATTTCCTCAGCCGTCGTCAGTCTACAACGACTGTTTGATGAGTAAAACTGCTAACTACTAAGTAACGCAAGCAACATCTATAATTCGCCTACTTAAAGTCAGTCGAGGCGAATAACTTGCCTGTTATTAGTATAGCCAGAGTTTCGTTTCCTATGCAATACTCCATGCGTATTCGCTTTTTTCGCTTCATAGCGCCTTTCTACTTTTTAGTAACAGCAGCGTGTTCCGAACAAAAAACTTCTACCCCTGAGCAACCAGCGGCGCCCACTGTTGCCCCGCCGCCTCCCGTCTCCGATACGGTTGCCGCTGTTCCTACCCCGCCACCGGCCCCAGATACCACTGCCGTGCAAAACGTGGCGGCCTACCTCGCTGGTCAGCGCGTCAGCCGGGGTAGCGACCTGTACCTCCTCACGGTTCAACCAACCTGGCAGGCATTTGCAGCCAACCAAGCGCAAAGCTGGGCTAAGTATCATCAAACTCGAACCGAAAAGATTCAGCAATGGGCAGCCACTGAGTTAGATTCCATTCGTCAACGTAGCGCCACTATTTTCTACCCATTCAGCGGCCCCGATCTGCTCAACGTCGTTACTGTGTTTCCCGGTAGCCAGAAATACGTGCTGATAGGCTTGGAACCAGTTGGCACCGTACCTGCGCGCGCTACCCTCGAAAATCCCACGCTGTTTCCGGCCATTAAAGCCTCGCTCTGGTCTGTGCTGAACTTCAGCTTCTTCCGGACTAACGATATGGCTGTTAATCTGAAATCAGTGGAATTGGATGGCGCCTTACCGTTGCTGTTACTCTTCGCTACGCGCACTGGACATCTTGTAGAGCAAGTGCGCTATGTGCAGCTCGATACTCGAGGGCAGCTGACAGAGGCAGATACGGCCACCATTCATCACCCTGGCCCCAAAATTATTCCCGGCGTCGAGTTGACAATGCGCAATAAAACGGGGCAGGAACAGCAAGTCTACTACTTCTCAGCTGATCTTAGTGACTGGAAGCTAGGGACTACTAAAGCCGCGGCGCTACAATACGTGCGCAGCCTCGGGCCGTTGACCACCTATGTAAAATCGGCTACCTACCTCATGCACAAAGCCTACTTCAGCAAAGTGCGCAACCTGATCTTGACGCGTAGCAACGTTGTGCTGCAAGACGACTCAGGTATTGCCATGAAATATTTCCGCCCCGCGGAGTGGCAGTTCACCTACTACGGCACCTATAAGCGCCCCATCAATCTATTTGCACGGCATTATCAACCCGAGTTGACGGCGGCCTACACTGATTCGTTGCATGCCCCGCGCCCGCTGCCCTTTGGCACCGGCTACAATTGGCGGCAAAACGATTCTAACTTGCTACTGGCTCAGCGTCGTATCGCCGTCACAGAATAACTTCGAATGAATACGATCAACAACATTGCACTACATAGCAGTTGTGTCTGCTTGCTGATGGTTCTGTTGATCGTCAGTGGCTCTGAGGGTAGGGTAGGGTCTAAACCAATACAGATTGCTCCACCATCCACCCGTTCATTGTCTGCCGATAGTCCTTTGCTGGATAGTCTGCTACGCACCAACCCGCTGTTGCAGCCTGTGCTCCAACACGCCAGCACGTATGAGGTACAAATACTATATACCCAAATTGACCGCGACAGTCAGAATCAGCCCCATTTCACGCAGCATACTTTTCGTCTAAGCGACAAGCAGTATTTCAATCCTGCCAGCCTAGTAAAGCTACCAACCGCTGCGCTGGCCCTCGAAAAGATCAACCGCCTACACCAACCGGGCCTCACGCGCTGCAGCCCAATGGCAACTGGCGTAGCCTACCGTTGCCAAACAGCAGCCCCCTACTACCCCTCCGCCGACTCTGACCAGGTAAACACAGTAGGCAATTATATAAAGCGCATGCTGTTGGTCAGTGATAACAAAGCTTATAATCGGCTCTATGAATTTATAGGACAGCAACAGCTTAATGAGCGACTCTGGCAATTGGGCTACCCATCTGTCCGCATCACCCGCCGTTTTGCCCCGTGCGATACGGCCGCTAACCGTCACACCAATCCTATTGATTTTTACAGCGCGGCCACGAATCAGATCATCTATCATCAACCAGCCGCTGCAAATCCTCTTTCCTATTCCTCTCCACTAGGGCGCATCAACAAAGGTCGAGCGTATCGGAGTGGCGGCCGTCTCATCCAGCATCCCTACGATTTCACCACTGCCAATTACTTATCCTTACAAGATGCCACTACCATACTGAAGACTATTCTATTCCCTGAAGCGATGCCCGCACCCCAACGCTTCATGCTAACGCCCAATGATTACGCGTTTCTTCGACACTATCTATATAGTACCCCCCACGGTTCTCGCTACAAACCATACGCGGCTTCTTGGTTTTTCGACTCTTATAAGAAGTATCTTTTCTATGGCCGCCGAGGAAGTATTCCTAGCCAATCTAGTCTGCGCATCTACAATGTAGTAGGCATGTCACACGGGTATCTCGCCGATGTCGCCTACTTTATAGATACCACACAGCAAACCGAGTTTATGCTCAGCGCTGTCCTGTATGTAAACAAAAATGGCGTTTTAAACGACGGTACGTACGAATATGCCTCTATTGGTTTGCCTTTCTTACAACAGTTAGGTCAAACAATTTACTCATACAATACGCAACGCCCTCGCTTGTTTAAGCCTGTTTTCACTAGTTTCTTCAAGGGTAATTGAAAAAATAGAAGCATGATGAACTATTGAGGTATAGTAATGAGTTACTAATCAGCGCGATGAAACCAATCATAATTCTTACATTGAAAAAAGTGTAGGCTAGTATTTGGAAAGTTGTGGAGCAAGCTGCACTTTTGCACTCCCAAACCGAAACGCGGTAGGGTTGAATCGAGCAGCACGTCTCTTGGCCTATGGCGAAGAGCGGTCCAGGCAAAAAAAAGTTTTGCTGGATGCTTGCAACGTCAAACAAGCTGCTTACTTTTGCACCCCGCTTCCACCGGAAGCGCCCACTACGAGGTCACCGAAAAAAAGTTGTCTTTAGTAGTTGGAAAGTAAGAAAAGGTTGTTACCTTTGCAGCCCGCTTCAACCGGAAGGGATGGCAAGACCGCTCGAAAGAAAAAAGTTTTTTCGAAAGGCTTGCGAAGTAAGAAAAAGCAGTTACCTTTGCAGCCCACTTCGACAGGAAGGCCGGAAAGCACAGGGAGTTAGGAGCCACGAGAGTGGCGCAGGGTTTCACCAACAGGGTGAGGCACACGTTCTTTGAATGACAGGAAAAGACAAATGGTAAGGGCCGCCTTCGGGCGGTCCACGACAAGCGTAACAGACGAAGAGAACTCGTCACAACAACGAGTCGGATCAGCACTTGACATCAGCTAGGCTTCGGCCTAGTGTAGAAGATTTTTTACAATGGAGAGTTTGATCCTGGCTCAGGATGAACGCTAGCGGCAGGCCTAATACATGCAAGTCGAACGGAGGGTAGCAATACCCTTAGTGGCGCACGGGTGCGTAACGCGTAACCAACCTACCCTTGACTGGGGGATAGCCCGCCGAAAGGCGGATTAATACCGCATAAGACGATAGAGGGGCATCTCTTAGTCGTTAAAGATTTATTGGTCAAGGATGGGGTTGCGTAGCATTAGCTAGATGGCGAGGTAACGGCTCACCATGGCGACGATGCTTAGGGGAGCTGAGAGGCTGATCCCCCACACTGGCACTGAGATACGGGCCAGACTCCTACGGGAGGCAGCAGTAGGGAATATTGGGCAATGGCCGAGAGGCTGACCCAGCCATGCCGCGTGCCGGATGAAGGCCTTCTGGGTTGTAAACGGCTTTTCTCAGGGAAGAAAAAGGGGATGCGTCCTCAACTGACGGTACCTGAGGAATAAGCACCGGCTAACTCCGTGCCAGCAGCCGCGGTAATACGGA
>NZ_JAGETX010000002.1:0-560000 GCF_017589435.1 Hymenobacter defluvii | reverse complement strand
CCGGCCGAGAGGGAAAGAACCCAGACCATCCGCTAAGGTCCCTAAATTCGGACTAAGTTGAACAAAGGAGGTCCACTTGCTTTGACAGCCAGGAGGTTGGCTTGGAAGCAGCCATTCCTTTAAAGAGTGCGTAACAGCTCACTGGTCGAGCGAGAGGGCATCGATAATACGCGGGCATCAAGTCCGGTACCGAAGCGATGGATTTACGCTCAGCGTAAGTGGTAGGGGAGCATTCTAGCCGCGGTGAAGGTGACCTGTCAGGGTTGCTGGAGCAGCTAGAAAAGCAAATGTAGGCATGAGTAACGATAAGGCGGGTGCGAAACCCGCCCCCCGATAGACTAAGGTTTCCTGCTCAACGCTAATCGGAGCAGGGTTAGTCGGGACCTAAGGCTAGGCCGAGAGGCTACGTCGATGGACAGCTGGTTGATATTCCAGCACTTATTTTATGGAGTGATGTAGTGACGCAGGAGTGAAAGTAGCGCGGGCGGACGGAAGTGCCCGTTGAAGGGTGTAGATATAGGGTTGGTAGGTAAATCCGCCGACTTTGTCGAAACCTGATAGTACCTAGCGGCTTCGGCCAATGGGATAGTCTACCTAACCAGACTGCCAAGAAAACCTACTAAGCGTTTACTGTAAGATAACCCGTACCGCAAACCGACACAGGTAGTCAAGGAGAGCATCCTGAGGGGCTCGAGTGAATCACGGCCAAGGAACTCGGCAAAATGGTCCTGTAACTTCGGGAGAAGGGACGCTTCCTTGCAGCAATGCAAGAAGCCGCAGTGAAAAGGCCCAGGCGACTGTTTAACAAAAACACATGGCTTTGCGAACGCGTAAGCGGAAGTATAAGGCCTGACACCTGCCCGGTGCCGGAAGGTTAAGAGGGGGACTTAGTCGCAAGGCGAAGGTCTGAATCGAAGCCCCGGTAAACGGCGGCCGTAACTATAACGGTCCTAAGGTAGCGAAATTCCTTGTCGGGTAAGTTCCGACCTGCACGAATGGTGTAACGATCTGGGCGCTGTCTCAGCCGTGAGCTCGGTGAAATTGTAGTCTCGGTGAAGATGCCGAGTACCCGCCACGGGACGGAAAGACCCCGTGCACCTTTACTATAGCTTGCCATTGACGCTGGCTAACACATGTGTAGGATAGGTGGGAGACTGTGAGCCGGTATCGCTAGGTATCGGGGAGTCAACGTTGAAATACCACCCTTGTGTTCGTCGGTGCCTAATCTGGAAACGGAAACAGTGGCTGGTGGGTAGTTTGACTGGGGTGGTCGCCTCCAAAAGAGTATCGGAGGCTTTCAAAGGTCCGCTCAGGCCGCTTGGTAACCGGCTGTAGAGCGCAATAGTAGAAGCGGGCTTGACTGTGAGGCCTACAAGCCGAGCAGGGTCGAAAGACGGATATAGTGATCCGGTGGTTCCGCATGGAAGGGCCATCGCTCAAAGGATAAAAGGTACGCCGGGGATAACAGGCTGATCTCCCCCAAGAGCTCATATCGACGGGGAGGTTTGGCACCTCGATGTCGGCTCGTCACGTCCTGGGGCTGGAGAAGGTCCCAAGGGTTCGGCTGTTCGCCGATTAAAGTGGCACGCGAGCTGGGTTCAGAACGTCGTGAGACAGTTCGGTCCCTATCTGTGGTGGGCGTTGGAGATTTGACAGGACCTGTCTTTAGTACGAGAGGACCGGGATGGACCAGCCGCTCGTGCACCGGTTGTGGCGCCAGCTGCAGCGCCGGGTAGCGACGCTGGGATGAGATAAGCGCTGAAAGCATCTAAGTGCGAAACTCACCTGAAGATGAGATCTCCCAATAGAAGAGTCGTGGTAGACGACCACGTGGATAGGCGCCAGGTCTAAGGCTAGAAATAGTCGAGCTGAGGCGTACTAATGACTCGAGCGCTTCTGCAAACCAAGCTTCACTTCACTTCTTCTTACCCGTTACCTGCGTCAACGATTTTAGTTGTTGTGCTCACGAACACGAGCCAACCACACCAGTAATGGTGGCTGTAGCCCGGGTGTTCACCTCTTCCCATTCCGAACAGAGTCGTTAAGCCCCGGAGCGCCCATGGTACTGCCTTCACCGGCGGGAGAGTAGGTCGCCGCCAACTTATCAGCAGCGAGGCCCCGGCCCTGCGTCCCCACCACTAGCGGGGATGCGGCCGGGGCCTCCCTCGTTTATGCTCCTATAAGCCGGCGGAAAGATACAGGCTGTCGTCTATCTTGATTACTCCTTGATGACCATACATAGGGAGTGGGAATAACCACAAGCAGGAAGTTTCACGTATGTGGAGCACACTATTATTTCCTTTGTATGTCTGTTCCCCGTACTCTTCTGGCGTTGGCAGTTCTTTCATCGCTGACGTTTGGTTGCGCTCGACGCAATAAGGCAAAGACCACTACTGTAGTTGAATCGTCTCCTACTACATCTGCATCTAAGTCTGCAGCGCCTATTGGAGTGTCTGCTGCTAGGGCGCGTGATCTAACAGATGTGATGACGGAGGAATTGCAGTTGCGGCCTGATCAGCAAGTACGCGTTCGAGCTATCCTTTCGTCTACAGTAGAGCAAGTGAAGGACGCGCAACAGAAGAACGCCAATAACCGCACAGCCTTACTCACGGAACTGAAGCGCATCAATACTTCGTCTGAAAGCCAATTGAAGGCTGCTTTAACACCAGAACAGTTTAAGCAGTACCAATTGAAGAAACGTTCGATGCAAGAGCAGATGCGTGCGCGGCAGACACAAGGAAAATAACGGCCAATTACATGATGGCACGCGGCGCTTTTTCTACCCGTGTTGGAATGAGTAGCTTAGAGTCCTTGCTGCGCCATTGGTCCTTGTATGTTTTTTCGTCGTCACTCCACGTTGCCTGCTTCGCTTTCCGATAAGGAATTGCTGCATCGTTACAGAGTTAGCGGTGATGTAGCTGATCTAGGAACACTTTACGACCGGTATCTAGCAGAAGTATTCGCTATTTGCAGGCGTTACCTCCGGCCCGATGAGGAAGCAGAAGACGCCGTAATGCAATTGTTCGAACAGTTGGTCGTAAAGCTGCGTCAGCATGAGGTAAGCAATTTCCCTGCGTGGCTGTATGCTACGGTTCGCAATCATTGTCTAATGATTTTGCGAGCACAACAACGAGCTGGCCCAGCGGCGGGTGGCCCACTGGTCGTGCATTTTCCGGATGCAGCAGGTATGGAATCAGCCGCGCATTGGCATCTACCAGAGGAAGATACCGATGCTTACCTAACTGAAGAACGCTTGCAAGCACTGGAACAGGCGTTAATAGATTTGCCCTCGGAGCAGCGCCGTTGTTTGGAGTTATTCTTTCTGGAAAAGAAATGCTATCGTGATATTGCCGCTGAGACTGGCTTTGATCTGAAACAGGTGAAAAGCTATCTGCAAAATGGCAAGCGCAACCTGAAACGTTATTTGGAGTCTACGGCTCCGCCTACTGCTACCCCCGATGTCCGCCGCTGACTTGCCTCGCATATCTTACGCCAATCCAACGGAAGGGCATTTGCCGCTGCCGTTGTTGCAGCAGTATGCAGCCGGCACGTTGTCAACTACGGAACAGCATAGGGTAGAAGCGCACACGCTGATATGCAGCCGTTGTGCTGATATTTTGGATGGTTTGATGCTGTCTGATGCCGATACCACTGACCACGCTATAGCTGGGCTGCGGGAGCGCCTGCAAGCGCGAGTTGGGCAGCCGGAAGCTGCTACACGAACCGTATGGCCCTGGCGGCCGATGGCAGCCGCGGCAGCACTAGTATTAATGCTGAGTTCAGCACTTTGGATTGGTACGCAACAACGGCAACTAGAAGTAACTTCTGCGCCAGCTATTGCCAAAATACGACCCATTGTACCAAAACTAACCCTACCTGCCGCAGCAGCAACAGAGCAGGCTGTTGCTAGCGTGTCTGCGGTAGCTTCAAAACAGGTAAAACAAGTAAGAGCACTGAGACCTGCCGCGCAGATGACGGCGAATCGCCGTAAGGTTGCCCTCACTAACAGCAGGGTAACAGACGGTGATGAGACGCTGGCCGTGCTAAGTGCCGCCAGTTCATCGGAACCAGCAGTGGCAGCCGATGTTCCTACCCTGGCTCGTTCGGCTGCGGTGCTATCGAATACAGCTGATCAACTGCTACCCCAATCTGATTCGGCAGTAGAAGCAACGCGCTTAATACGTGGCCGCATCACCGATACACAAGGACAGCCCCTACCCGGTGCTACCGTGCAAGCTTCCGGTGCTGCCGCTAGCACAGCCACAGCTGCCGACGGTACGTTTTCCCTGCGCGTGCCCAAACCTGTCGCGCAGGTGCAAGTATCATCCCTCGGCTTTCTAGCGCGTCAGCAGCCATTAAATCAGGATACGGTTGTACAACTTACGTTGGCCCTGACGCCCGATTCTCAGCAGCTAAATGAGGTAGTGATGGTGCGTCGCGAAAAGGCGCCTGCCCCAGTAGCTGTAGATGCTCTACCTGCGGGTGGGTATCCAGCGTTCAAGCAGTATCTGAAGGACTCGTTGGACTACCCTATGAAAGCTTTGGAAGACCGGAAGGAAGGTACCGTGCAGCTAAGCTTCACAGTAGCTACCGATGGAACAGTGCAAGACGTTAAAGTGCTACGCCGGGTATCAGAGGAAATTGACACCGAAGCCATGCGGCTACTGCGCGAGGGGCCAAAGTGGTTTCCGGCCATTCGCAATGGCCGTCGGGTAGCGCATCCAGTACGTATCAGTATTCCTTTCCGATTAGAAGAGCATTGATAGACACAAAGAAGCCACCTGGAATAATTTTCCAGGTGGCTTTTTTTAAGAATGAAAGCAACGTGCTACCTAGCCGCTATAGCCGCCGCCGTTTTCGGGAGTAGTGGCGCTGCCGGGCGTATGGGTTTCGGGTAGGTCCCGCTTTTCCACTTCTACTTCTACGTCGCTATAGTCGCTCAGCACGCCTTCGGGTGCTTTAATGTACGAGTCGTCTTCGTGGGTGGTATTACCTACTACTCCGTTGGCAGCAGCAGTAGATTTTTCGTTTTCTTGGTCGTTGTTGATGGGATGCTGACTCATGGATGCTGTGCTTGATTTGGGTGTGATGTTGATAGATATGCGGCAACATGGTCCTTGCAAGCCCATGTTGCGGCAAGGGTAGCGTTGTTTCTGATGAGGTCGGGTTACTGACCATCTTTCCTAGTTGTTCTAAGAAGATAGGGGTTCTCACCCACGCGCATCAAAGTGAAATCACGCTGAATGATTGTACGCAGCTTTGTGGCAAATGGTCGGGATGTAACCGTGGCGGGTGGTTGCCGTTGCGTACTTTTACCCCGTAATCAATTCTCCACCTAGCTATTCAGCTTTTATGCAGTTTCGTACCGAGAAGGATACCATGGGCACTGTGCAGGTTCCCGTTGATGCCTATTGGGGCGCTCAGACGCAGCGTTCTATCGAGAATTTCCAGATTGCCCAGGACATCAACCGGATGCCCAAGGAAATCATTCGGGCTTTTGCCTACCTCAAAAAAGCCGCGGCTTTCACCAACCGCGATGCCGGTGTGCTACCCGCCGACAAGGCCGAACTAATTGCCAAAGCGTGCGACGAAATCCTGGCCGGTGAACTGGCCGACCAGTTTCCGCTGGTGGTGTGGCAAACGGGCTCGGGCACGCAGTCTAACATGAACATGAACGAGGTAGTAGCCTACCGTGGCCACGTGCTGCAAGGCGGCAGCCTCACCGACGAGAAAAAAGTGCTGGCCCCGAACGACGACGTAAACAAGTCGCAGTCGAGCAACGACACGTTCCCGACGGCCATGCACATTGCCGCCTACCAGATTCTGGTTGAAACCACCATTCCCGGCATTGAGAAGCTGCGCGACACGCTGAAAGCGAAGTCGGAGAAGTTTATGCACGTGGTGAAAATCGGCCGTACGCACTTCATGGACGCCACGCCGCTCACGCTGGGCCAGGAGTTTTCGGGCTATGTGTCGCAGCTCGACCATGGCCTGCGGGCTATTAAGAACACGCTGGCCCACCTCTCGGAGCTGGCGCTAGGCGGCACGGCCGTAGGCACAGGCATCAACACGCCCGCTGGCTACTCCGAGAATGTGGCCAAGCACATTGCCGATCTCACAGGCCTACCCTTCGTGACGGCCGAAAATAAGTTTGAGGCTCTGGCTGCTCACGACGCCATCGTAGAAGCTCACGGCGCCCTGAAAACCGTGGCGGTGGCGCTGATGAAGATTGCCAACGACGTGCGTATGCTCAGCAGCGGCCCGCGCGCTGGCATTGGCGAGTTGCACATCCCCGACAACGAGCCTGGCTCCAGCATCATGCCGGGCAAGGTGAACCCTACCCAGTGCGAAGCCATGACGATGGTAGCGGCCCAGGTAATGGGCAACGACGTAGCCATCACCGTAGGCGGTTCCATGGGTCACTTCGAGCTGAATGTGTTCAAGCCGGTGATGATCTACAATTTCCTGCATTCGGCCCGCCTAATTGGTGATGTGTGCGTGTCTTTTAACGATAAGTGCGCCGTGGGCATCGAGCCCATTGAGGCCAACATCAAGAAGCACGTCGATTCGTCGCTGATGCTGGTAACGGCCCTGAATCCGTATATTGGCTACTACAAAGCCGCTGAAATTGCCCAAACGGCTCACAAAAACGGTTCTACGCTCAAGGAAACTGCCTTGCAGTTGGGCTACCTCACGGCCGAGCAGTTCGACGAGTGGCTGAAGCCGGAGGATATGGTAGGCGACCTGCCGAAGTAACACAAGCGCCTCTTTAACGTGCACCGACGAAGCCGCTCTGCCTACCCTGGCGGGGCGGCTTTTCTTTTTTCGGCATCTTTACAAAACCATCCCCGCCCTACCCGCCTATGGACTACACCCGCGACATCATCCTCGAAAACAACCGCGTACGGCTGCGCCCGTTGGAAACGTCCGATTTCGAGTACCTCAAGCGCATTGCGTTTGATGAAGAAATTTGGCGCTATATGACCACGCTGGCCCCGCGCAACAACGTGGAATTGGCCGCCTACGTGGCCCAGAGTATCCGGGCACGGGCCGACAAGCAGCGCTACCCCTTCGTGATTATCGACCGCGAAACGGGTCGCATTGCGGGTTGCACCAGCTACGGCAACATGGCGCTGGCCGATCGTCGCCTAGAAATTGGCTGGACGTGGCTGGGTACGGAATTTCAGCGCACGGGCATCAATCGAGCCGCCAAGCACCTGCTGCTGCACTACGCTTTTGGCGAGCTGGATTGCGAGCGGGTAGAGTTGAAAACCGACGCTCGCAACCAGAAGTCGCGTGAGGCAATGGTGCGCATGGGCGCTACCGAGGAGGGCACCTTACGCAGCCACATGGCCCTACCTAACGGCCAGCGCCGCGACACAGTGTACTACAGCGTTTTGCGGCCGGAGTGGGACGAGCTGCGCCAAACCGTCTTTCACGAGTTCGACAGCCGTGGCTGAGCCGTCTGCATCGGATCGGGCGCGGCGACAGTCTATGTTGCGCAAGCGTATTGCCAGCTTTGGGCACGCGTTCCGAGGGGTAGGGTCGGCATTGCGCTCCGAGGTGCACCTGCGCTTTCATGCCCTAGCCACGGTGGTGGTGGTAGGGCTGGGGTTTTACTTCGACATCACGCGTACAGAATGGGCCTTGGTAGCTGCCGCCGTAGGTAGTGTATGGAGCGCCGAGCTGGTGAATACGGCAGTGGAAGCCGTGGTAGATCTGGTGTCGCCAGACTACCACCCGCTGGCGGGTAAAGCCAAGGACGTGGCCGCTGCCGCGGTGCTGCTGGCTGCCTTGGGTGCGCTGGTGGTCGGACTGCTCATTTTCGTGCCGCGGCTGCTAGCGTAAGCAAGAGGTAAGAAGCAAGGAACAGTAAAAGCGCAATAAAGAACCATTGCGACCCAACGGCGTAAGTTCAGCGGTAGCAAGGTTCTCACCCATTGCTCTTTCTTCACTGCTCATCGCCCATTGCACCATGCGTGTTTCCTATTCCCTGCTTCTGGCAGCTACTCTACTCACAGGCGCGGCGTGCAGCCGGGTTGATGTAAATACGCCTACTGCTGACCCTAATAACGGTTTGGCGCACCCGTTCTCTACCCCGGCGCCTACCAGCGCCAACACGGTAGTGCCAGTGCCCAGCGACGATATGCCGCTGGACACCACCCGCCGGCCCGACTGGATCAATACTCGTATCCAAAAAATTCAGTCGACGCGGCAGTTGAACCCGCCCGCCCAGATGTACCGCTACGAATACCGCGGCCAGACGGTGTACTACGAAACCATCAGCGGGGCCGACCAGTTTAGCACCCTCTACGACACAACCGGCAAAGTCCTGTGCCACCCCGACGGTGGCCTCACTGGCAAAGGCGACGGTAACTGCCCCGACTTCGAGAAACGCCGCACCGGCGGCGTACTCGTCTGGACCGACCAGCGGTAAGATGGTGAAATAGAGAGTTAAAAAGAAGGCTGTCATCCTGAGCGCAGCGAAGGACCGCTCACGTGAGAACGAGTCGTTGGTACGATGGTCGTTCAACTGGCATAAGGTCCTTCGCTGTGCTCAGGATGACAGCCGTACCTTTTAACTCTCCATTTTACCGACTCACTATTTCACAATCTTGTAATTTCACCCCATGATTAATACCAACGAAAAGCTTGCTGTGTACAACGTGTGGGCCAACGACACGCTGCTACGCCACCTCGATAAAACTGTTGCCGAAACCGGTCAGCCTATTCCCGCCAACGTGCTGCGTCTGTTCAGCCACGTGCTCAATGCGCAGTATATCTGGATTGGTCGCCTCACCAACACGCCCAGCCCCGTGAAAGTGTGGCAGGAGCACCCCCTGGAAGAGCTGCACCGCATGCACGAGCAAACCTCGGAGCGCTGGCTGGGTATGGTGCGCGTCGCCGATGATGCTGAGCTAAGCCGGACCATCACATACACCAACTCGGCCGGCGACGGCTTCACGAGCGTAGTATCGGACATCTTCACGCACATGCCCGTGCACGCCAACTATCACCGCGGGCAGGTAGCCATCAAAATGCGCGATGCGGGCCTGGAGCCCATCAACACCGACTTCATCACCTACTGCCGCCAGCTCGATGCTGGGCAGGTAGTAAGTCTGTAACTGACTGATTAGCTATTTTTTTGCCCCTTCTGCTTATCCCAGAAGGGGCTTTTGCTGTTTAAGGGGTAGGAACTCTGTTTTTCATCTCTCTTCTGTCCCAATGTCTGATTTCTCACCGCCCACGCCTACCCCCATTCTCAATCCCGAGCGCCTGGAGGCTTCCTACTCTTACACCGCCTACCGGCAGCTTGTAGACGACCTGCTGGCCCAGGGCAAAACCACTGGTCCGCAGCAAACCGAGGAATTGGTGCAGTACACCAAGTTGAACGAGCAGCGCATGTCGCGCCTCGACAAAACAACGCATGTACTACCCGCCCTGGCCGACGCGGCTGTGCACGTGCCCTACCCCCTGGTGTGGCTGATTCTGACCGAAGGCTGGTGCGGCGACGCGGCCCAGATTGTGCCCGTGTTAGAGCACGTGGCGGAGGCCTCGGCCGGTAACATCCGTACCCGCTACCTGCTGCGAGACGAAAATCTGGACCTGATGGACCGTTACCTCACCGGTACTAGCCGTGCTATTCCACGCCTCATTGTGCTCCGCGCCGACACGCTGGAGGAAGTAGCTCAGTGGGGCCCGCGCCCCGCACCCGCGCAAGATATTGTGAATCAGGCCAAAGCAGAGGGGGTAGACCACGACGAGTTTATCACCCGCGTGCACGCCTGGTACGCCCACGACAAAACCCAGACTTTGCAGCAGGAAATGTTGGAACTGCTCCAGGGGTTACAGTAATAACACAGAAGGCCGTTGCGCATCACGCAACGGCCTTCTGTGTTATTGAATATGTAGTGTGCTTTACTTCAGATCTACGCTACCCAGATCGGTAATCTGCGTGTTCGTAACCGTTACGCCGGTACGCACTACGTGTTTCAGGGGCGAGGGGGCAAAGAACTCGACGCGGTAGGTGCCGGCTGGTACGCCGCGTAGCAAGAAGCCACCTGAGGCGTCGGCAAAAGTGCTGAGCGTATCGTTGGGCACCGTGGAAGTGCGAATAGCCAATACCTGCGGCTGCGCTGTGGTAGGCGTTACGCTACCCTTTATGCCTCCCGCCACAGCCGTGGTGATGGCCCGGATAACGGGCTTCAGCAAGAACCGGTCTTTGTCGGCCTTGTTGCCGTTGCCGCGCTCCACTATGGACTTTGCTACGTCGAAATCGAGGAGGACGGTGTAGGTAACGTCTTGCGTCAGGTTTGCGTCAATTTTGAGCTTCAGCCCCGAGGTTTGCGCGCTCGGCGTTTTCAAATCATAGCGCGTACCGTCGCGGGTAACCAGATAGTTATTGGCGCCCAGCACCAGCCGAATCTGCGAAATACGGCCGGGTGGGAAGTCGGCGCTGGCTAGTAGAGCCGAGCGGCCATTCACGAAATCCAGTACGTTATACTGGCCGGTTTTGAGCAGCGGCAACGCTTGCCAGCCGTTTTCATCGTTGGTGTCATCAGCGTGGATTTGCACTTGTTGTACATCCAGCATTACAGCGCTAAAGTCGCCGGGCGCATCTGCCAGCAGCACTTCCATCTTGGCCATGTTGCTGCCAGAATCTTTGCTACAGCCTCCCAGTGCCAGAAAAGCCGCTAGGGCCAGCGGAAACAGACGATTTGTTTTCATTCGGTAGTCAGGTAAGAAAATAGAATAAAAAAGCGGCAAGCACTTCTTGTAAAGTGCCTGCCGCTCCGAAGTGAACCGCTTTACGACAAAAACTAAGCCATAATTTCGGGATAAAATCCTATTTCAGTGCCTTGGTTGTGTCTGCCGGAACTGGAGTAGCGGCCGGCTTTTTCTTGCCGAAAATCAAGTTGTTGAGACCTTGTGTGGCCTTTTCCTTCAGCTTGGTTTCGGCTTCGAGGCGCTTCTTCTCTATCTCCTGCTGCGCTTTGGCTTGTAACTCCTGCTGGCGCTTCGCTAGTTCAGCGCGGGCACTGTCTTGGTTGAGCAGGGCTTTGGCCGCAGCGGCTTGCTTGGCGTTGGTCAGCTTGCTGTCTACTAGACCGCCTACTAGGCTCTTGGCCACTTCGGTAGCCTGCGTTTTTACACTACCGGTCGTCAGCTTCACCTTGGGGTCTTTCACTGTGCCGCCAATGTTCAAGCCCAGCGTCACGCGGTCGGTGCCCTTGATGTTGGACACGCCCGTGAGCGAAGTAAGCTTGCTTTGCAAGGCGTTGCCTACCTGCCCGGTAGGCATGTTGATGGCCGTCACGTACTCCAGGTTGCCGTTCACGTTGTTAGAGCCGCCCACAGTCATCTTGATATCGCCCACATTCACATCGAAGGGCTTCACAATGAAGCTGCCGTTCAGGATTTCGGCGGCCACATCTTTGTTCTGCACCGCAAACTTCTTGAGCGCCTGCACCTGCGTGAGCGAGCTGATGGTGTTCAGCACCGGCGAGTTGTTCACAGCGGCGCTTACTACCTCAAACAAACCCTTGCCCGTGAGCGTGCTATAGACCGGCATCATGTCCTGGCCCATTTCGCCGCTAACGTTGAAGTTTGTAGAGAACACGCCCTCTAGGTTGCTGGCCAGCGGTATCAGCGTTTTGATGGAGTTGAAAGCGTTGAAGGCGTTCTGGAAGTTCAGGTTCTTGATATTCAGACCCATATCGAACTTCGGGTGTTGCAGGTTTTTGCTGCTGTAGCTGCCATTGGTAGCAAACGAGCCGCCCAGAGTGTTGAAATTTAAATTGTTGAGCTTCACGGCTTCGTCACGTACCACTACCTGCCCCTTCACGTCGTTTAGCTTCAGGTTGTCGTACACCACTTGGTTCACGTTGCTGTTCAGTGTCAGGTCGAAGTACTTCGGGATTTGCAGCACGCCGTCGGCCTGGGTAGCAGTGGTAGGCGCTTTGGTAGCCGCTACAGCGCCAGTAGTCGGCTTCTCGCTCACCTCATCCACCATCCACTCGTTCACGTTGAAGCGGTTGCTGTTCACCGTCAGCGTGCCCTTCAGCGACTGGCCCGGCGTGAACAGGTAGCCCAAGTAGTTGCTAATGGTGCCCGACGCCGCAATGTCCGACGAACCCACAAAGCCAGCCATGTCCTTCAGCACAATCTGGTCGTTGTTGAAGGTAGCGGTGGCTTTGGTGATGCGCATTCCCTGGGGCAGATCGGTGCTCTTATAGGTCACGTTGCTGGCATTCACGGTGCCCGAGGCCTTCACGTTCTGGTAGCGCTCCGCTTCTACATCGGCCATGCTACCCTTGGCGGCCACGTTTCCGGTGAGGCGGCCCGTCACGGTCATGCCTTCCAGCGGGAAAATCTTGGTGATTTTGGTGAGGTCGATTGTGCCGTGAATGTCGGTGTCGAACACCGGCTTATCAATGTTCTGAGCAGCCAAACGACCTTCCAGTGGCTCACCATCCAGCAGCATCTTAAACTGCGGAATGTTAATGCGCGTGTCGTTCACTTGGCCCGTGGTGTTGGTCACGGTGCCGTTCAGCGTCAGGTTCTGGATGGGTGCCGGAAACTGCTTCGACTTCACGTAGCCGTTGGTCAGGTTCATTTTGGCATTCACCACTGGCATCTGCGTTTCGGAATACGTGCCTTTGCCTACCGCATCCACAAATAGCTGTCCGCGCAGGGTGAGGTCTTCTACTGGGTAGACCTTCGTCATCTCAGCCAGGTCCACGTTGGCCTTCACGCGGCCGTCTACCTTCATCGGCTCCAGGCCATCAATGGCCACGTTGCCGTCAATCGGGTTTTTGCCCAGGTCGAGGTGGAACTGCTTTACGTTGACTTTCACGTTGTTGGTGAAGCCTGAAGGGTTGTCCACCACCATGTCCACGTTGATGTTGCGGGCGGCCTCGGGTAGCTGCGGGTACTTAAACATGCCGCCTTTCACTTGCAGGTTCACGCCGTAGCCGGGCATCCGCAGTTCGTTTTGCACGCCTTTCAGGTAGCCATCAAAAGCAATTTTACCCGTGGTATTGATATCCTTGAACTGCTCCGAGTACATGCCCGGTACCACACTCAGTACGTTCTTGAAGTCCGTTTCCAGGGCCTTGAAGGTCATGTCATAGGTAATGTCGGTGGCGTTGGGTAGGCCCACGCTACCGGCAAACTGCGCCGGAAAGTCGTTCAGCCTCACCTTGTTGTCTTTGAAGATGAACAGCATCTTATCCAAGTCCATTGCCATCGTCACATCAGCGTCGAGGGTAGCTTTGCTGATGTAGTTCGCCCCGGCGTACGTCATCCGAAAGCCGTCGGCGGTGGTCTGCGAGGTCATGTCGAAGATGTTCTGCTCGAAGTCGCCGGAGCCGGTGTGGTTCACGTGACGCGCTTCCATCGCAAACGGAATCGACTGGTCATCATAACGCAAGTGGCCGTTGTTGATCTGCCAGCCCTTGATGGCCACGCTCACGGCCGAGGTATCCACGTCGGTCTTGGCCGCCGCGGCTGAGTCAGACAGGAAAATGTCCCAGTTGGCGCGGCCGCTTTTCAGCACCCGCAGCGAAATATCCGGCTCGTCCAACTCCACCGATTTCACCTTGATCTGGTCGCCGCTCACCACACTCATCAGGTCCATCCCTACCCGCAGGGCGGGCAGGTAGGCCAGCGTGTCGCGGGCAAAGGAGTCCTGCCCGATGATGCGCAGGTTTTCCACGCTCAAGGCAAGGTTCGGGAAGTCGCGAAACAAGCTCACGCTGATCTGGCTGGGGTCGTACTCCACCTTGGCCGCCACGTGTGCGGCCAACTGCTTATCAAACGCCGCTCTGATTTTGTCCTTGAACAAAAACGGCGCGGCGGCCAGCGCGGCTACCAGCACCACCACGAAAATCAGCAGGCCAATCAGAAATTTACGCATAGGAAGAAAATATCAGGAAGAAAGGGTAGTAACTATTTGGCAGCGAATCCAGTGCCAGACCAGCCACGCATGCAAAAGTAGCACAGAACCAGTGGCTGGTTTCTATCGTCTACAACGCTTCAGCAGAGTGAAACAGATAAAGCGCCAGGAATTTGGCATTTTCGGGGCGCGTTTCCAGCGCAGCGTACCAAATGAGGTAGGGCCGGCGTTTAGGGCATCAGCAGTATGGCAACAACATCTACACGGCGGGGAGAGCAAGGGGCGCGGCGACTAGCCGCCGCGGTGGTAGCCGTAGTAGCCAGTATGACCACCACGCAGGCGCAGGACTTATACTTCGCGCAGCCCTACGCCTCGCGTTTGCACACCAACCCGGCCTTCACGGGCCTGCTCGACGATTATAGTGTTACGCTCAACTACCGCAACCAGTTCCCTACCCTGGCTGGCACATTCCAGACCAGCCAGCTCGGCGCCGACTACCGTTTTGCCGACCAGCGCAGTGCCGTGGGCCTGCTCCTGAACGTAGACCGCACGGGGGCGTTGGGTCTCACCAAGTTTCAGGTAGGCGGCCTCTACGCCTACCACATGCGCCTCAACGAGCAGGTGGCGCTAAGCGCCGGCGCCAGCGTCAGCTACGGCCGCCAGACTGTGAGCTACGGCAACCTGCTGCTCGGCGACCAGATCAGTGACGACGGCACTATTTTGGGCGGTGCGTCGGCTGACCCATTGCTGTTGCAGTACAACCCGGTGAACTATTTTACCCTTGGCACGGGTATGGTACTGTACACCGAGCGCGCCTGGGTAGGCGTGGCGGCGCATCATCTCAACCAACCCGACTTGGGCTTCGTGGAGCAAAGTGTTTTACCTATTCGCTTGAATTTTAACGCGGGCTACAAATATTTTTTTGCAAAAAGCGTTATCAAAGGCGAAGCACGCGAAATCAGCCTGACGCCAACGGTTAGTTACACCCGGCAAGGCAGTTTGCAGCGCGCAGAGGCTGGTTTTTACTTCACTACCACGCCGGTTACGGTAGGCGCCGTGTACCGGGGCGTGCCGTTGCCGGGCTCAAATCATCCGCAGCAGCTGCTTACCGGAATTGTTGGCCTGAGTTTTGGTGCATTTCGGCTCGGTTATAGCTACGACGCTAGTCTGAGCGCGTTAAGTGCCGATTTGGGTGGGGCGCATGAGGTGTCCTTGGCCCTGCGGAACTTTGACCGGCTGGAAGCGGCCTGGCGGCGTCTGAAACGGCGCAACTACCCCGCAGCGCCTTGTCCGGCGTACTAGTTTTTTGTAACATTGCACCGAATTGCCTTCCGTAAAATCTTCTATCACAGGTAGTTTCTACTCAATCATGAATTTCTCCAAGTACCTGCGTTTCGCCATTGTGGGAGCCTGTGCGCTGGCTTCGTGCAAAAGTGGCCCACGCACCGCCACCAAGCCGGGTAAGTACAGCTCCACCACAGGTATTGAATATAATACTGAAGAGGGGATGAAAGTGGCAGACTACGCCGGCATTCCCGAAGGCCCTGGTCTGATCTTCATTGAGGGCGGCCGCACGGTGCTGGGCTCGGCAGAAGAAGACATTGCCATGACCCATGACAACATGGAGCGCACGGTGACCATCGCCTCGTTCTACATGGACGAAGCCGAGGTAGCTAACATTCACTGGTTGGAATACCTGCACTTCGTGCGCAAAGACTCGTCGGAGGAATTCTATCAGTCGGCCCTACCCGATACCACCGTATGGGCGCGTGAGCTGTCGTTCAACGACCCCTACGTAGATTACTACCTGCGCTACCCCGGCTTCCGCTACTTCCCGGTAGTGGGCGTAAGCTGGCTGCAAGCCAATGACTACTGCACGTGGCGTACGTCTAAGGTAAACGAAAACCTGGCTGGCCTGAGTGGCGATGGAGAGAGCAGTGGCGGCAAGCGCGGTCTGTTTGGTCGTAAGAAGAACGCTCCGGCTGCTGATGCTGCTGAGGGTGGCGAAAGCAAGAAGCCTTCCATTGAGGATGGTAACACGCTGCCGAACTACCGCCTACCTACTGAGGCTGAGTGGGAATATGCTGCACAGGCCCTTATTGGCACGCAGGAAACCGGCAACGAAAACCAAGAAAACAAGCGCATCTATCCTTGGGATGGCCGCCAGGTGCGGAACTCCTATGGCAAGACTCAGGGCCAGTTCCTGGCGAACTTCAAGCGCGGCCGCGGCGACTACGCCGGTATTGCCGGTGCTCTGAACGACGGCGCTATGATTACGGAATACATCTACAACTACCCACCCAACGACTACGGCCTCTACAACATGGCCGGCAACGTGAACGAATGGGTACAGGATATCTACCGTCCGCTGTCATTTGAAGATGTGGAAGACCTGAACCCCTTCCGTCGCAACGGCTTCCTCGACCCCGCCGAGAAATACGACAAGAAAGGCTACCAGTCGCTCATCGACGACCATGTAAGGGTGTACAAAGGCGGCTCTTGGCGCGACGTAGCCTACTGGCTCTCGCCCGGTACGCGTCGCTTCATGGCGGAAGACTCGGCTACCGCTACTATCGGTTTCCGCTGCGCCATGATCAACGCCGGTTCGAACAAGTAATATTACGACTACAGAATCTGCGAATTTTAACGGATTTCGCAGATCCTGTAAGAGGATTAAAAAGCAAGAGGCCCAACCATCTGGTTGGGCCTCTTGCTTTTTTTGTGCTTCATATCTAGAAGCTAACAGCCAACTTATTTCGACAAGGTATTGCCAAGCTGGATGAGCAGCTTGGCTAGCTTCTTCAGCGGGTTGGTGTAGTTGTTACTAGCTTCTTCGGCTACTTTGATGGTTTCGGCGCCTAGCACGGCCAGGGTTTCGGCAATGTCGTGGTTTTGACGCTCGGGGGCCGTGAGCTGCTCGCGCAGAGCTGCCAACTCCTGAATGATTTTGGCTAGGCCGGGATGGTCGGAGGCGCGGAGCACTTCTTCCCAGCGGTCTACCTCGGCCAGACCGTGCTTCTTGTCTTTACCTTTGGTAACGTTGGCATCCAGTAGGTGCAAGGTGTCATCAAGGAGCACCTCCTTTTGTTGTTCCGTCACGTCGAGCGGTACAGTGGGGGTAGGGGGCGTTTGGGGAGTGGAGGCAGTGGAATCCATAAAACAGGAAATGAAATCAGTGGAAAGTCGAGAGCGACTATATGCTGCTATACTGCCTTTGAAAAAGAAAAGTTAATGCTGCACGTGAAGTGGGTTACTTTTCTGCCTCACCGTGATTAAGAGTAAGTTCTATAACTCACCTTATTTCCTCTGCAATCATGAAAATGTCTTTCAAAACCCTACTACTAGCTGCCAGCTTCGCTACCTTCTCTGTGGCTTCGTGCACCCAAGCCGAGCAAAACCAGGCAGAAGCCAACACCGAAGCCGCCGCCGACAACGTGGAAGCTAACGCCGAAGCGGCTGCCGATAACACCGAAGCCGCTGCTGACAATGCTGGCGATGCCATCGAAAACGCAGCCGAAAACACTGGCCAAGACATCGAAAACGCCGCTGAGAAAGCCGGCGACAAAATGGATGCTGCCGCCAACAAGGCTGACGCCAAAATCGACGCCGCGGCCGCTGATGCCAGAGCCGAAATGAACGCCGCCAAGCGCGACTAAATCTGATCCAGCGGGAGTATCTCGCCTGTAAAAGCAGCTTTGCCAATCATCGGCAAAGCTGCTTTTTGCTTGTGTGCGTAGGCTCTTGCTACAAATTGACCGCCGCTACGAGGCTCCTATCCTGCTCTCAATGAACTGTTTGTCCTACCGGTGGGGCACTGGCTACTTCTAGCAATACTTCGTAGTAGGGACGGCCCATCATGCGGGCGTGCAGCCAGCTGTAGAAGCTAAGGGCCTGTAGGTCTTCGCGCACCAGGGGTAGGAAGGTAGGCATCTGGCGTACTTGCTCAGCAAAAGCGGGCTGCGTTGCCGCTGCCGGATCATCGATAATATCGCGGACGCGGGCTAGGTAGCTGAGCACGTAAGCGTAGGGGCCAGCTTCGGCTTCAGGCGACCGTTCGCGCACAGTACGCTCAATGGCGCGGAGCCGGTTGAGAGCCAACTCGGTGTGGCCTAACTCTAATAGCGTCAGCATCTCGCCCAAGTTTTTGTTCAGCATCCACTCCAGGCCCATCTGCTGTTCGCACCAATGGTCGGAGCGGCCAATGCTGATAAGTACCTGATTGGTTTTCTGAAACTTGCCTTCGGCGAAGTAGTGAAATGCCAGACCTAGGCGGGCTGTGAGCTCGTTGGCCAGGGGTAGGGGCTGACGAGTATCGTGCAGGGCTGCTTCCAGCAGTTGAATGCTTTCGTGGTTGCGGCGCAGGAAGGCGTAGGTGGCGGCCAGCAGCAACGTGTAGCGGGCGCGCATCTCCAGGTAGTGCGTGCGCGGGCTTTCGGCTAGCAATGCCTGCATGTGAGTGAGGTAGCACGTGGTTTCCTCAAAGCGGCGCGAGCGGTACAGCGCGTGCGCAATCATGTAGAGCAGACGCAGTTGGTACTGCCGCTGGGCCGGGGCAAAGCCGTGCCGCTTTTCCATGAGATGGTAGCAGCGTAGAATAAACGGCGCAAACGACACAAAATCGCGGCGCACCAGCATGGCACTGCGCGCAATGGACACCAGACGGCAGAGCAGGGCCGGCCGTCGGGCAAAGGCCTCCTGTAAGTCGTACTCGCGCAGGGTGTCAGCCAGCACCGCATCAAACGACTCGCCGGCCCTACCCTTGGCGCGCAGCTGGCGCAGGCGCTGGCGCATCAGACTATCCACAATGTTGGCGCGCTCTTCCTCATCGGCAGCCTTCTTGTTGAGGTTGCGACGCCGAATCAGGTCGGTCAGGTCGTCGGCGCAGGCGTGGTGGGCTTGGGCAATCTGCAGATTGTATACGGTATTCAGCGCCTCAAACTGGTCGTTTTGCAGGCCCAGCTTTTCGGCTTTGCGCAGGGTGTTCCAAGCCAGGCGCGGCACGCCGGTTTCAAACAGATACTGCGCGAGGATAAGCAACCCGCGCACCGATGAGGCCGCCGTAGCATCTTGCTGGCGCTGGCGTAGCAGTAGGAAGTCGGTGAGGCTGCGTAATAGGCGCTTGCGCAGGGCGTAATAGGCCACGGCGTTGGGCTCCGTGGGGTAGAGGCGGGCCAGCAGTTCGGGGGTAGGGTAGACCCGCGGGTGCAGCAGCAGTTCGCACAAGCGCGTGTCGAGGCGGCCTTTTTGCTTGCGACCCTGGCGCTGCAAAAAGTGCAGAAATTCCTTGCGGTCGTCGGGCGCGAAAGTGAGAAGCGTGGTGCGAAGGTCGTCCATGGCTAGCGGGCACCTAAGGCAGCTGGCAGGCCAGTGTGGGGGTAGTCAATCATTGGATAAGGATAGGATAATGGGTGCTTGCTAGTTGAAAGTAGATACAAAGAGCTTTCTAAATATACGGTTTTTGCAGGGGTATAAATCAGTAGCCAACGCATCCTGCTAAGCTCGACAACTACGGCTTATTGGTCTGCGTATATTATGGGTAGGTACACCGCCTATTTCTTCTCTTCCACCCATTTCAACTTTTTCACTCATGGATATCAACGATAATAAAATCAACGACCAAACTGAACTGCGTGCTCGCGGCAACTGGAACGAAATCAAAGGTCAGACCAAGCAAAAGTGGGGCAGCCTCACGGATGATGACATGGATTACGCTGAAGGCAAGCAAGATGAGTGGTTTGGCCGTCTGCAAGAGAAAACCGGCGAAACGATGGACGACATCAAGAAATGGTTCAACCGTACTTTCTAGTTTTCAGCGAAAATCAGAACGCTTTCTGGGTTTTCTGGCTTTATAAAAGTCCCGTGCTATTCAATATAGCACGGGACTTTCCGTTTTCTAAACGCTTCGCTATGCTTTTGCAAAGCGTTTGCTCTACCGCCCTTTCCGGCAGGCAAGGCACAGGTACCGGGCCAACGTGCGACTACAATGGGTAGTCGGGGCCACGCTGAGTACCGGTTGTGCTGGCCTGACTGCCGCCTACCAATCAGCTTTCTTTCGTATGACTACGGCTCCCGAAGAGTTGTATAGTCTGGGTAACCTGGATTTGCTACAACTGCCTAAAACTGCCTTTTTTTGCTCGCGCAACTACCCACCTACCATCCGGCGGGGCACGTACCTGTGGGCGCTGGAACAGCGTACCCGGCACCGGTGCATTGTGTCGGGCTTTCATTCCGAAGTGGAGCAAACGGTGTTTCGCTACTTGTTGCGTAGCTCTCCCCAACCGGTAGTGTATGTGGTGGGGCGCGGCATTCAGCCGTCGCTGGCCCTAGAATACGAGCGCGAGATTGAAGCCGGGCGCCTAGTATTTGTGTCGCCCTTTGCGGCAGATGTGCTTAGCACAACGCAGGAAACGGCCGATATCCGCAACATGCTGGTGGTGGATTTGGCGGATCAGGCCTTCATTCCCTACATGAGCGCAGCCGGTAACCTCGACCGCCTGTTACGCACAGAACGCTCCAGCACGAAGCCGTTGGTTACGTTGAACGTGCCGGAAAATGCTGCGTTACAGCATCAGCGTCATCAAATTTATCAGCCTCTCTCCCTGCTAGGAGGCAAGCGGGCGGCGCAGGGCTAATCTTTAGCCAAGCACTAAGCGTATATGTAAGGACCAAGGCTGCTGCTGTATGGTTGCCTGTTTCCCCTCCACGTATGTCTGCTGCTGATACTTTACAAGCTTCTCTCCCTACTACGCCTTCTTCGGGCATTCGAATGCTGGCCCGCTTTGGATTTGCGGCCAAAGGCGTTGTGTATGGCCTAATGGGCCTGCTGGCGTTGCTGGCGGCCACTGGCCAGCAGGAAGGTCAAACCACCGATAAGCAAAAGGCAGTGCATACCCTACAGGAGTTGCCCGGCGGTTCTATCTTGCTGGGGCTCATTGCCTTTGGTCTGCTAGGCTATATTGTGTGGCGATTGGTGCAAGCCTTCCGCGACACGGAGGATAAGGGCGATGGAGCAAAAGGAATTGCCCGGCGCGTGGGCTATGCCGCCAGCGGACTTGTATACGCAAGCTTGGCCTGGTACGCGGCGCAGTTAGCCATGAGCAACTCCGCCGGTGGAAGCGGCAACACCAAGCAAACCTTGACCGGAAAGATATTAAGCTGGCCCGGCGGGGAATGGTTGATTATGCTGGTAGGGTTGATCACAATCGGGGTAGGTCTCTACCAAATCTACCGGGCGTATTCTGGTTCTTTCCATAAAAACGTGCAGAGTAGCGATATTCCGGCAGGGCAGCAGACTAAGGTCTACCGCCTGGGGCAGGTAGGCTACACCGCCCGCGGTATTGTGTTGGGTATCACGGGCTACTTTTTTGTGCAGGCTGGTTTGCAGTCGCGCGCTACGGCCGTTGGCGATACAGAGCAAGCCTTCGACCTTCTAGCCAGTATGGGGCCCGTCGTTCTGGGCATTGTAGCGCTGGGGCTGATAGCCTATGGACTCTACATGCTGGTGCAAGCCAAATATCCCGTTCTCAAAAAGGTCTAAAGATCAAGGTAGTATAATCATCTACGAAAAGGCCCGCCGTGAGTAACCGAGTTACTTACAGTGGGCCTTTTGCTTTGCTCTTTATTTACTTGCCCTGCATTGGACTGAATATGTAACTACTAATCAGCCACATAATCGTTGAGATACTGGTAGCGAGTTGTTAGCTCACCGTTGCGGGCAATGGTGGCGCGCTCCAATACGCCCTGCGGGTCGCCGCCCAGCAGGTGGGGTAGCACGTTGTCGAGGAGTTGGCGGCCAAAATCGCGGCTGGCGTTGCGGGGCAGTTCGCAGGGCAGGTTGTCGACGGCCATTACGGTGAGGTGGGTAGGGGCGGAGTAGGGCGGCCGCAATTCGCCGGTGGCAGGGTTGTAGTCGAAGGTAGGCTCTGGGATGGTAGTGCTGCGCTTGGTGGTTGGAATGGAACCGTTCACGTCGCACGTCACGTCGGCAATAACGCGGGGACGGAAATCGGACCGGCAGGTGTCTTCTTCCGAAAACAAGCGTGGTGCGGCCGGGTGCCAGTAGGCGCAGGCAATCAAGACGTCTGTCACAGGCAGAAACTTGCCAAAAGTGCTGCCATATTCCTGCGGGTTGCGGTGAAAATCAGGCGTGTCCCACACCCGGCCGTCGCGGCGAGCGTTGTAGTCGGAGGAGCGCAGCTGGGTGAACACCGGCTCGTTGAAATCGAGGTAGAGGTAGTCGTACACGCTCACCTGCCGGATGCCCATGCGCCGCAACACTTCCAGCGCTCCTTGTGCTACCCTTCCCGAGCCCGTCACGGCCAGTTTGATGGGCGGCAAGCGCTTCACCTTGAAAAACTCTTCCTCCATATCTTCCATGTCTTGGCACTGATAGGCGGGCTTCAACTGGTAGAGGCCATACTTGCGCCCGTAGGTGAGCAGGCCGTTGTAGGCGCCCACAATGCCGGCCCAGCGCCCGAAAGCAATAACCCGCTCCCCGTGTTCATTGGTCAATAACTCGTAGTCAATCAGTGTGATGCGCTTTTGTAAGACCTGCCGCAGTAACTCGCGGTTGGCGGGCTGCTTTTTCACGGTGTGCGAGAAAAACAGGTAGGTTTTGCCGGGGATAAGTTGATCAATAGGCACTTCCTTCACGCCCAGCAGCACGTCGCAGTCGGCTACTTCGGGCTGCACCGTAACACCCAGGGCGCGGTACTCGTCGTCGGAGAAAGCACGGATGTCACTGCTCTGCACTACCAGGTCGAGGTTGGGGAAGGCGTGCAGGGCCTCGTCGCACTTGTTGGGCGTGAGCGGCACGCGGCGGTCGGGCGGGGTTTTGCCTTCGCGAATGACACCGAGTTTGACTTTTTGCATGGGTGGAAGCTGAACGGGTGGGTAGGAGGCAAGTAGGCAAATTAAAATGTCATTCCGAGCGTAATGAGGAATCTGGGCAAGAAGTTATTTGCAGGCAAGCAGTCTATTCTTCCGTTTTTCTCCGATCAGTAAACAGCCTCTTATTCAGCTTCCTCGCGCTGCTCGGAATGACACGAATAGGTACCCGGTAGTCCTCGTATTTTTGGAGTACTATGAATCGATTTGACCGCATCACGGCTATTCTTATCCAGTTGCAAGCCAAGCGTGTGGTAAGCGGCCCAGCTCTGGCCGAGCGGTTTGGCGTGAGCCTGCGCACCATTTACCGCGACTTGCGCACGCTGGAGCTGGCTGGCGTACCCCTCTACGGCGAACCAGGGGTAGGCTACTCGCTGGCCGAGGGCTACCGACTACCGCCTGTGCTATTTACGCGTGAGGAAGCCACCGCCCTACTCACCGCCGAGAAACTGGCTGCCCGCCTCACCGACGCGCCCACAGTTCGGCTCAGCGGCGCGGCCATGGACAAGCTGCGCGCCGTGCTGCGCCGCACCGACCGTGACTACCTCGAAACCCTAACGCCTCACATTCAGGTGCTGGGACCGGTAGGGCAGCCCGGCTACCTCAATATCTATCAGCAACTGGTAACGGCCGTGGCCGCGCAACAAGTGGTGCACCTACGCTACCAGGGCGCCGAAACCGACCAACCTACCGCGCGGGCTGTAGAGCCCATTGGGCTGTACCTCAGTCGGCAGTGGCATGTAGTGGCCTACTGCCGGTTGCGCCAAGCATTCCGCAACTTCCGCCTCGACCGCATTCAACAGTTGGAAATCAGTACCGAAATCTTCGCAGCCCGCCCCGAAACGTTGCAGCAGTATTGGGCCGCCGAAGCCGCCCGCCGGGGTAGGAAAAAAGTGGTGCTTCGGTTTCAACCCGCGGCCGCCCCACCGGCCTTGGTGCAGCACTTGCACGACACCAAGCGCCAGTACGGCTGGATACAGGAGGAGCCTTTACCCAATGGCGGTTTGGAAATGACCTTGCTCATTGGCTCGCTGCCCTACCTCGCTACGTGGTTGCTGCCGTACGCGGGTGCCATTACGGTGCTGGAGCCACCTGCCTTGCGGGAGCACCTGCGCGAGCTGGCCCAGCACGCCTATAACTTTTTTTGCACCACCGAATAAGATGCTGACATAGGGCTGTCAGTAGGTGGGCGGACCTTTGTGGAGTCAAGTGACGAAAAGCCGTTTTACCCACACTCAACCCACAAAGCAGATGCAAAAGCAAACAATTGACCCCTGGAAATGGGGCGAGCAAACCAATTCGGTACAAGCCGTCGAAATCAAACAGCCCGAGGGCACTCTTTACTGTTCCGGGCAGGTAGCCATCGACGCAGCAGGCCAGCCCAGCACCGCCGATATGAGAGGCCAGCTTATCCAGATCTTCGAGAACCTGGAGCACCTGATTGACACGGCCGGGTACGAATGCCAGGGCATTGTTCGACTGAATGTGTTTACGACCTCGATGATGGAGTTTTTCACTACCTGCGGCGATGTGTATCAGGAGTGGATTGCCAAGCACGGCATCAAGCAGGCAACTACTATGTTCGAGGTGAAGGGCTTATACGCCAATCTAGGCGTGGAGCTGGAAGCCACCGTGGTGAAATAAACGAGGTAGGCGGAGCACCACAAAATGCTCTGCCTACCTTTCACCCAGACTCTCAACCCAACAAAGACGCCATGGCCGAAAAAGAACTACCCGTTTTTCGCCCGACAAGCCGGCAGCACTGGCGCGAGTGGCTGGAAGCGCACCACCTTGAACAACAAGGTGTTTGGTTGGTGTATAGCAAAAAGAAATCAGCTATACCTTCCCTAACGTGGTCCGAAGCAGTGGATGAAGCGCTCTGTTTTGGGTGGATAGACAGTAAGGCTGAGTCCATCGACGAAACAACGTACCGGCAGTTCTTCTGTCCCCGCAAACCCAAAAGTGGCTGGTCGAGAATCAACAAAGAGAAAATTCAGCGCCTGCTAGCGGCAGACCAAATAGCCCCGGCCGGCCTAGCCAGCATCGAAACAGCCAAACAGAACGGCTCCTGGACGCTCTTAGATGAAGTGGAAGCGTTACAGATTCCGGCAGATTTAGAACAAGCGTTTCGGGCAAAGCCCACGGCGGAAGCGTACTTCGCCGGCCTGAGCCGCACCGACAAACGGAACCTGTTGCAATGGCTGGTGCTGGCCCGCCGCCCGGAAACCCGCCAGAAACGCCTCACCGAAATAGTGGAATTGGCTGAGCAAGAGCTGAAACCAAAGCAGTTTCGGGGCCAGAAGTAATCCTAACGCAAACGCCCCGCGCAGTCGGTTAAGACTACGCGGGGCGTTGCTTTTCCTACCCTGCTAGTGCTTATCGTCCGGCTGTGCGCGGGTCGGGCTTGGGCTGCATCTGGTAGTCGTGGGGCGGAGTGGCACCGGCTAGGTTCTGCACGAAATAGTCCCAGCGTCGGCGCGTCATGTAGGGCGAGTCTTGGCCGTAGCCGTGGGTAGCGTTCGGGAAGATGACCAGGTCGTAGCTCTTGTTGGCTTTGGTGAGGGCATCTACCACCAGCAGCGTGTTGTAGGGCGGCACGTTGTTGTCCATCATGCCGTGAGCCAGCATCAACTTGCCTTTCAGGTTTTTAGCCGATACGGCGTTGGCCTGGTTGTCATAGTTGGAAGCGCCGTTGTCCTGAGCCGTGAGCAGGCCAATGTACCGCTCGCCCCAGTCGTCCTCGTAGTTGCGGTTTTCGTGGTTGCCCGACTCAGAGATGCCTACTTTGAAGAAATCGGGGTAGCGGAACATGGCCGCGGCCGTGGCATAGCCGCCCCCCGAGTGCCCCCAGATGCCCACCCGGTCCAGGTCGAAGTAGGGGTATTTCTGAGCCAGCTGCTTGATGCCGGCTACCTGGTCGGAGAGGGTGTTTTCGGCCATGTTGCCGTAGCAGGCATCGTGGTAGCTCTTGGAACGCAGCGGGTTGCAGCTGCCTTCTAGCACCACTACCACAAAGCCCAGCTCGGCCAGCGCCTGGTTGTCGCCGCGCGCCGCCAAAAACGACCAACTACCCACGCTGCCGCCCTGCGGACCAGGATAGATGTAGTCGATAACCGGGTACTTCCGGCTGGGGTCCAGCTTGGTGGGCGTGAACAGGAGGCCGTGTAGGTCCAGCTGCCCATCGTGGCTTTTCACCAAGATGGGGGTAGGGGCTTTCCAACCGGTGGCCACGAGGCGCGAAATGTCGGTCTTCTCCAACGTCAGGAGCAGCTTGCCGTCCAAGTTGCGCAGCACGCTCACGGGCGGCACGTCGGGCTGGGAGTAGGTATCAACGAAGTAGCGGCCCGAGGGCGAAAACTCGATGCGGTGGTTGCCTTTTTCGGGTGTGAGTAGCGTGAGGCCCTTGCCATCTAGGCCAATGCGGTAGAGGTGGGTGAAGTAGGGGTTACCCGGCTCCCGCCCATCGGCCAAGAAGTAGAGCTGGCGCTTCTGCTCGTCTATCTTTACTAGCTGCGTTACCACCCAGTTACCCTTGGTAATCTGGTGTTTGACTTTGCCGGTGGTGGCGTCGTAGAGGTAGAGGTGGCCCCAGTCGTCACGCTCCGAGTACCAGATAATTTCCTTCGATTTCGGCAGGTAGGCCCAGTTAATGGCGCCCTGGCCCGACTCGTACTGCGTTGCTACTTTCTCCTCGAACACCTCCCGCACAGCACCCGTCTCAGCATCGGCAATCCGAAACTTCTCCTCCTTATGGTCGCGCGAGGTCGACACAAAGGCCAGCTGCTTGGCATCGGCGCTCCAGTCCACATCATCGAAAGTGCCGCTGCTGGAAATGTCGTCGGAGAGGGTGCCGCGGTGCGGGTCGGGCGGAAGTTGCAGGCGCACCACCTTGGCCGGGTTCACGTCCACAATCACCCGCTCAATGGTGATAATGTCCTTGTCGCCGGGTAGGGGATATTTCCAGCTTTTGAGGGTAGGGTGGCCTACGTTGGTGGTCACCAGATACATGTCGCCTACCTTGCGCTGGTCCTGCTGGAAGGTGGCAATCTTGCGCGAGTCGGGCGACCAGCGCAGCACGGGCCGGTCGCTGCTGCTCCAGCCGGCGTTGTCGGTGGCGTAGCCGTAGTCCTTCACGCCATCGGTGGTCAGCTGGGTTTTCTGGTCGGTTTTGGTGTTGCGCACCCACAGGTTATAGTCCTGAATGTAGGCCGCCAGCCGCCCATCCGGCGACACCACCTCGTTGCGGTCATTGGGGTTTTTTTGGGCCTTTGCCGGGGTAGGCGCCACGGGCGGAGAAGCACTAACAGTGCGCGTCTTGCGGGCCGGGTCTACCAGCACGTACTCGCTACCCTGCGCCGTGAGCGTGCGGTACCAAAACCGGTCGTTGTCGAGCCAGTTGGGCTCACCCATGGCGTGGTCTACCAGCGGCTGAGTGTTGTAGCTCATAAATTGCTCGGCGCGGGCGTAGTCCTGGGCCGTAACGGTGGGCTGCTGCTGTGCCTGTGTTGTTATCGATACCAAGCAGGCGGCCAGGGCGAGGGGTAAGAAACGGGCGCGCCTGAAAGTGAGCAGGTGAGGAATGGGGTTGAGGTTGGGCATAGATGTGGCTGATTCTAGGATAAATAACGTGTTTTTATACATCAAAGTCAGTAGATATAAAAAATAGAACGGTCGCCTCTTTTAGGGCGACCGTTCTATTTTTTACTGTCAATATCAGATATTCAGAGCGATGGGCAGTTGCCGTATCGGCTGAGTAGTCTTGCGTTGAGTAAGCTTGTAATGATATAGTTTAATTGATACAACCACTAACGATTACCCTCAGCGCTCGGCTATGAGTGTCTGCCTATGTAGTTTAATAACAAAATCCTATAGCGAAAACCAATGGTGGCTCACCTAAGTAGTCCACCTCTATAGGTTAAGCAGAAAAAGACAGCGCCTGCGTAACCTCAAGAATTGCGCACTTTTTCAAAGAGATTTCCAGCATTTGGCAAATTGCCTTCACATCAGCAAGTGCTTGCTCAGGGCTTTTGGTTAGATGAGCGACAACATTGATTGGCAGCGACACAACCAGATCTTCCTCAGTGGTTCCTACAACGTGTGTGTAGCCATACTCTGGTCCCATCAGGGTGTTGCGGACTTTACCTTGCATGGTGTCCGTATCGAATGTTAGTAATGTGTGCTTCATGTGAATGCGAATGATGACGTTTGAAATTGTATTTTAATTATTTTGGAAGTGGCTCATCTAATAAGCGAGCAACTAATTCCTAATCGTGTTTTTTGCGCTTCATATCTGTAGAAGACACCTGTCAAACAACCTTAGACAGTAAGCGTGGCACAAATTTCCAATATATAGTTGGCTCATGCTATGATCAGCGTCACAACTGGTCTTGATTTTGATTAAACGTGTGATGATTAAAATCAATTTGGATTTTAATCATTTTCATTGATTGCAAAAATGGTTGGCATGGCAGAAAATTTCTCATTCCGTTTAAGATGAAACGAATTCTTTTACTGCACCGGAATGAGGAGCAGCGCAGCTCCATCACTTCGCTATTGAGCTTGGCCGGATACGAGGTGGTCTCTTTCAGCGAGGGCTATCAGGGAGTGGAGTCTGCCAAGCAACGCCAGCCTGATTTGGTTCTGTGTGCTACTGAGCTGCCCGATGTAGATGGCTATGGCGTTCTGCACTTGTTTCGCTGCACCGCTTCCCTGGCCGCTACTCCGTTCATTCTCATAGGTTCTACGGCAACTTGGGCCGATATGCGGCGGGCTATGGATGCCGGTGCGGACGATTATCTGTCTGTACCCTTAGTTGCGGGTGAACTGCTCCAAGCAATAGCTGGGCGTCTCCACCGCTTCCACCTACTGCCTGCCGAGCCTATAACCACCGGGCACGATGAGGAGGCCGTAACAGGATCCTTATCTTCTTTGATTACGGATCGTACGCCGCACATCGTAGCTCGCCGGCACAGTGTGTATAGGGAGGGAGAAGATCCCAAACAGTTGTACTTTATTCAATCGGGTCGTATCAAAGCAATTAAGACGACTTCGTTTGGCAAAGAGTTGATTACCAGCTTTTACCAAACAGGGGAATTTTTTGGCTATAAGGATTTACTGGAACAAACGTGCTACCATGAATCGGCAGTGGCGATAGAGGATTGCGTGCTGTTGCACATCTCGGCTGCTGACTTTTTACAATTGGTGCGCTTGCCCGAGGTAAGCCAGCAGTTTGTTCGCTTGTTAGCTGGGCGTAAGCGAGCACGCGAGCAGCAATTGCTGGATATGGCCTACCAGTCGCTCCGCCGCCGCGTAGCAAATGCTCTTCTTGTGCTACACAATCAAGAAGAAGCCACCGAGGCGACCTCCTTTATTCGCGTAGCGCGCGAAGATCTGGCCTCCCTAGTAGGCATAGCACCTGAGTCGTTGAGCCGGACTTTGAGCGAGTTTCGGCACGATGGCCTACTGGAAGTTTCATCGCAGGGAATCCGCCTGTTGCAGCCAGATTATATGCGGCAAGCCGAATGGTAATTCTCGGTTGGTAAGTGTCGCTGACATTCGTATGCCTGCTAAATAGGCATTTGTTGAACATATTCTATGTTTTTCGCGGTTCTAACCGAAGGAAGATGCGTCCTCATTCTGGCCGCCTTAACTAGACCTTCTCGCTCTTACTTTGTTGGCTTAACAACACTCTATATTCCCAAGCTGCCCCTTTTCACACTACCTTTGTAAAGGCCGATTCGAAGGCCTTTTCTTCCGTCACTCCTACTCCTCATACATGACCCTGAAACCTCAGCCTGCTGACGTGTTTGTAGACCGCCACAACGGCCCCGATGAAGCCGCCGTGACCGAGATGCTACGCGCCATTGGCGTCGAGTCACTCGACCAGCTCATCGACGAAACCGTGCCGGCCGCTATCCGTTTGCAGAAGCCGCTCGACTTGCCCGCTGCCCTCACGGAGCGGGCTTTTTTGGCGAAATTCGCGCAGATTGCCGGCCAGAATAAGCTCTATAAGAACTACATCGGCCTGGGCTATTATCCTACCCAGCTGCCGCCTGTTATCCAGCGCAATATCCTCGAAAATCCCGGCTGGTACACCGCCTACACGCCCTACCAGGCCGAAATTGCCCAAGGTCGTCTCGAAGCCCTCATCAACTACCAGACGATGGTGATGGAACTGACCGGCCTCGAAATTGCCAACGCTTCCCTGCTCGACGAGGGCACGGCCGCGGCAGAGGTGCTGCACATGTTTCACTCGCAGACCAAGAAGAAAAACGCGCATAAGTTCTTTGTGTCGGAGCAGGTGCTGCCCCAGACGATTGATGTGGTGCGTACCCGCGCTACCCCGCTCGGCATTGAGCTGGTAGTAGGCGACCATCGCACCGCTGACCTCACCGACGAGGCCCTATTCGGCGCCCTGCTGCAATACCCCGCTGCCGACGGCGCCGTGTATGACTACACCGACTTCATTGCAAAGGCCCACGAAAGCGGCCTGCTGGTAGCCGTAGCTGCTGACCTACTGGCCCTTACCCTGCTCACCCCTCCCGGCGAGATGGGCGCCGACGCTTGCGTGGGCAACTCCCAGCGTTTCGGTGTGCCCATGGGCTACGGCGGACCGCACGCCGGCTTCTTTGCCACCAAAGACCAGTTCAAGCGCGTCATTCCGGGCCGCATTATTGGGCAGAGCATTGATGCGGCTGGCAACAAGGCCTACCGCATGGCCCTGCAAACCCGTGAGCAGCACATCCGCCGCGAAAAGGCTACCTCCAACATCTGCACAGCGCAAGTGCTGCTGTCGGTGCTGGCGGGTATGTATGCCGTGTACCACGGCCCGCAGCGCGTGCGGCAATTTGCGGTTAATGTGCATAGCCTCACGCAATTGCTGGCGCAGGAGTTGAAGGCTTTAGGTCTGGAGCAGCAGAACGAATTCTATTTCGATACGCTGACCTTCAAGCTGGAAAGCGAGGAACTGCAAACGGCCATTCGTCAGGAAGCCGAGGCCGCAAGCATCAACTTCCGCTATTTCCCCCAGGACGGCACGGCCCGCGTGGGCATTGCCCTGAACCAAAATACAGAAGCCGAAGACGTAGCCGACATCGTGCGGGTGTTTGCGAAAGTGCTGGGCAAGTCGTTCGACAAAACGCTGACCCTACCCACTGAAACGGAGCTGAATTGGTCTGAGGCACTAGTGCGTCAGAGCGCCTACCTCACGCACCCGGTCTTCAACACGCACCACTCCGAAACCGAGATGCTGCGCTACATGAAGCAGCTCGAAAACAAGGACCTGAGCTTGGCGCACTCCATGATTCCGCTCGGCTCGTGCACCATGAAGCTAAACGCCACCGCCGAGATGATTCCGGTGACGTGGCCTGAAATCGGTGGCTTGCACCCTTTCGCCCCGCGCGAGCAGGCGAAAGGCTACACGCAGATTTTCAACGATTTGGAGCAGTGGCTCTGTGAAGTTACCGGCTTTGCGGCCGTGAGTTTGCAGCCCAACTCAGGTGCCCAGGGTGAGTACGCCGGCCTACTAGCCATCCGCGACTACCACGAGGCGCAGGGCAACAGCCACCGCAACGTGGCGCTCATTCCAGCTTCGGCCCACGGCACCAACCCCGCCTCAGCTGTAATGGCCGGCATGCAGGTAGTGGTGGTGAAGAGCACAGAAGACGGCAACATCGATGTGCAGGACTTGAAAGACAAGGCCGCCAAGTACGCCGATACCCTGTCGTGCCTGATGGTGACCTACCCCAGCACGCACGGCGTGTACGAGGAAACCATCATCGATATCTGCCAGACCATTCACCAGCACGGCGGCCGTGTGTACATGGACGGCGCCAACATGAACGCCCAGGTGGGCCTCACCTCGCCCGCCACCATTGGCGCCGATGTGTGCCACCTGAACCTGCACAAAACGTTCTGCATTCCGCACGGCGGCGGCGGACCCGGTGTAGGTCCCATCGGCGTAGTAGCCGACCTGGCGCCCTACCTGCCCGGCCACGTGGTGGTAGATGCTGAAGGTCGCACGGCCGGCGCGGTATCGTCGGCGCCGTGGGGTTCGGCCAGCATCCTACCCATCAGCTACGCCTACATTTCGATGATGGGTGGCGAAGGGTTGACGCAGGCTACGCGCATTGCTATTCTAAACGCTAACTATCTGAAGGCGAAGCTGGAATCGCACTACCCGGTGCTGTACGCTGGTGCCAACGGCCGCTGCGCCCACGAGATGATTCTGGACTGCCGCCAGTTCAAGAAGGCCGGCATCGAGGTAGAGGACATTGCCAAGCGCCTGATGGACTATGGTTTCCACGCGCCTACTGTGTCGTTCCCGGTAGCGGGCACGCTGATGGTAGAGCCTACCGAGTCGGAAAGCAAAGAGGAGCTGGACCGTTTCGTAGAAGCAATGGTGAAGATCCGGGAGGAAATCCGTGAGGTAGAACAAGGCCGCGCCGATGCCAAGGACAACGTGTTGAAGCATGCTCCGCACACCGCCGCCACCGTATTGGTGCACGACTGGACGCGCCCCTACTCCCGCGAGCAGGCGGTGTACCCCACTGACTACGCCCGCGCCTACAAGTTCTGGCCCGCCGTATCGCGCGTTGACTCAGCCTACGGCGACCGGAACCTGATCTGCTCCTGCACCTCTACCGAGGACTACGCCGATGAGCCTGAGCAGTTGGTACAGGCCGACAAAGGCCCGTCGTATTAAGCTGATAGCTAACGAAGTCGACTTCGCATTGCTACACAAAAAGGTGCGTGTAGTTGAGCTTTAGGATTATTGAAAGCAAAACCGGCCGACGCTTCTGAAGTGTCGGCCGGTTTTGTTATAAAACGGAGGGTAGGAATTACCATTGCTTCGGGAAGCATGTGCGGTACATATAGCCGGTTACTACCTTGTCGCCGTTGCTCACGCGGGCTTTCACGAAATAAGCATCTACAGAGTCAATTACCTGCACCTGCATACCCGATTTGATTTCTGCCAGTTGAGGCGAATCCTTCTTCATGCCATCATATAGGATGCATTCAACGGCAGCCGTGCGCTCAACTGGGGCTTTGGAAGCGTGGCTGTTGCCACGGCCATCTTCGCGGGCAGCGTTGCAGCCACCGAGTAGGGTAAGGGCCAATAAGCCTGAAAAGGATACGCGTACTGTTTTTTTCATGGTAAAGGAAGTATGGTGTAATGCGGAAAAATTTATATTTTATCAACTTCCTCGCCCAGCTTCCTGAGTATAGCAATTTCGATACCAGAGGTGCTAACTAACGGGGAACGTTGGCTTTACGTGTGGTGTTTACTCTATACCATCGGCCACCTCGCCACGTTATAGCGAGGGCCTGGTTTCTCCCACGTTTTTAACTTTCGTATGAATCGTATATCCCGTTTCCTGAATCGCTCTGCCACGTTGGCGCTGGTGGGCGTTGCTTTGCTGCTAGGCGCTAGCAGCTGCGCCACCTCTTCCCGGGTAGGCGTCTCCTCCGATTTTGACCACGCCGTGAACTTCCGGGCTTACAAAACCTGGGCGTGGTATCCACAGCAGCCGGTAGATGCAGAGGGCGGCCCAGCCAAGGGCTACGAGTCGTTCTTGGATCAGCGCCTGCGTACGGCCATCGACCGGGAGCTGACCAACAAAGGCCTGACGCGGGTTGAGAATAACCCCGACATCTACGTGGCCTACAATGCCAAGGTAGAGGAAAAGCAGTCCGCATCGCCCTACTATAATGGCTTGGGTTACCCCTACTATGGTTATGGCATGTATGGTGGCCTATATGGCAGGGGCTACGCGCCTATGAGCCAGTATGCGGCCGGCACAGTCATCATCGACTTAGTAGATGCCAAGCGCAAAGAGCTGGCGTGGCGCGGTTCGGGCCAGGCTCAGATAGATAACAACCACTCTATCTCGGAGCAGGAAGTGTACCGAATCGTGAACGGCATCATGGGCGTGTACCCGCCTTCCGATCAGGCGCAAGCCCGTCGCTAAGCTTCTTCTCGATTAAATAGAAAACCCCGCTAACATCGTGTTAGCGGGGTTTCTTTATGCATATACATCATGCCTCGCATGATGTATATGCAGGCTGCCCTAGATCGGCACGTTTACGTGGCGCTCGGCGTGGTAGGAGCTGCGCACCAATGGGCCGCTTTCCACGTATTTCAGACCACGACGCAGACCTTCTTCGCGGTAGTGAGCAAAGAGGTCGGGGTGAATGAATTCGGCTACCTCTAGGTGGCGCTTGGTGGGTTGTAGGTACTGACCCAGGGTTAGAATGTCGAGGCCGTTGGCTACAAGGTCATCCATGGCTTGGTACATCTCTTCCTTCTTCTCGCCTAAGCCCAGCATGATGCCCGACTTGGTGCGGTGCCCAGCGGCTTTCGTCCGGCGGATTTGCTCCAGCGAACGGTCGTACTTGGCTTGTGGGCGCACGAGGCGGTAGAGGCTGCCCACGGTTTCTACGTTGTGCGAAATCACTTCCTGTCCGCCCGAAATCATGACGTCCAGCGCTTCCCAGTTGGCTTTCACGTCGGGAATAAGCGTTTCGATGGTAGTGGTAGGAGAAAGCTGCTTGATGCGCACCACCGTCTCGTGCCAGATACTGGCGCCGCGGTCCTTCAACTCGTCGCGGTTTACGGAAGTAATTACGGCGTGCTTTACACCCATCGTCAGGATGGCTTCGGCTACGCGGCGGGGCTCGTCGGTATCGTACTCGTTGGGGCGGCCAGTGGCCACGGCACAGAACGAGCACGAACGTGTACAGATGTTGCCCAGAATCATGAAGGTAGCAGTGCCCGCACCCCAGCACTCGCCCATGTTGGGGCAATTGCCGCTTTCGCAGATGGTGTGCAGCTTGTTTTCGTCTACCAGCTTGCGCACCCGGGCGTACTCGGGGCCTACGGGCAGCTTCACGCGCAGCCAATCGGGCTTGCGGGGCCGGGCCGGTGCAACGGCTTCCGGCTGTATTACGGGTAGTAGCAGCAGATCATCCATAGATAACAAAGATACGCAGCGCATGGCTTACACAAAGATGGCAGCCAATAGCGACGCTAGGTTTCCTTCACAACCATTAGCTGCGGAGAAAAGTTGAGGGCCTGAAAAGACAACAGGGTAGGGTTGAGGGCCTGAAAAGACAACAGGGTAGGCTAGCTGCGGTGCCCGAGGTAGATGGTGAGGTACACCGAGGGGTAGAACTGCTTGTTGAGCTTGGAGCTGGGCACGTTGTTGTCGCGCAGAATCTCTACGCGCTTGGTGTACATCTCCAACAGAAAGCCAGTTTCCACGCCGGCTACCGCGTCGCGGTAGCGGCCGTACTCAAAGCTGAGCGCCCCGCGTAGGTGCGCGCCTACCGTGGGCTTAATTTCGCTGGCACCCCGGAACAGCGGGGCCCGGTCGATGGGCGTTTGGGCGTTATTGGGGTCGTATTGCGCCTCGCGTATGTCCTGGGAAGCGCCGGGTATCGGATTGCCGTTGCCATCGCGCAGGGTGTAATCGTAATACACATAGTAAGGCATGAGCAGCCCGATAGACGGGCCGGCACTAGCCAGCGCATTTACCTGTACGCCCGACTCAGCCGCTTTCCGGAAGATAACGCGCTGCAAACCCACAGAAGGCCGCAGCACATAGAAATAATTGGTCTTGCCCGGCACATAGGAACCGCCGGTGTAAGGATTGATGAATTTATCTTCTTTCTGTCCTTTCACTTCCACTGCCTCTAGGCTCCAGAAGCGCAGCCAGTCCTGCGACAGCACTTTAGAGGAGCGAAAATGCACTCCGCCAATTAGGCCCCCTTGGGTGTTGAAGTTGACGCCGTATACCATTTCCTTACGGTAGGAAGGATCATCGCCGCTGCTGGCGGCACTTTGTGCGCTGGCAGCACCGGCCGCGGTCAATAGCAGCGCCAGAGTTGAAAAACCGGAAGCCAGTAAAGTTCGCACGGCAGGCAAAGAAGCTAAGGGCGAGGAGATTCGAACAGAAAACGACCGCTCCGAGGCAGCCTGATCGAAAGTACGTAAATTTGTTGTCATTGTCCTGCCAAATTTCTGATTCTATGAGCACTGCCAGCGCCCGCTATACCGGCCAACTACGTACCGAGGCTACGCACAACGCTTCCGGTAACACGATTATTACCGATGCGCCCGTAGACAACCACGGCCGGGGCGAGGCCTTTTCGCCCACTGATCTGGTGGCGGCTTCGCTAGGCGCCTGCATGATGACCATTATGGGCATCGTAGCCGAGCGCCACCAACTGGACCTCACCAGCGTTACGTACGACGTGACCAAGCACATGGCCGCCGAGCCGCGCCGCATCCGGCAAATTGACGTGCAGTTTCACCTGCCCGCCAGCCTACCCGAAAAGGAGCGCGCCCTACTAGAGCGTGCCGCCCACACCTGCCCCGTAGCGCTTAGCCTGAACCCGGAAATCAAGCAGGAAGTTTCGTTCCTGTATGAGTAGGGAAGTGGTGAAATAGTGAGTTTGTAAAGTTGTGAATAAAGAGTGCATGTCATCCTGAGCGGAGCGAAGGACCTTCTCACACCTGAACGACTGACATAATAACATCTCGTTCTATCGTGAAAAGGTCCTTCGCTCCGCTCAGGATGACAGATTCTTTTTCACAGCTTCACAACCTCACCACTTCACCTTTTCCTATTTCACTAATTGCTGCACGTCGCTGAGGCGGATGCCCATGTGTGAAGCGTCGTAGCTGCACTCGCCGTTTTGGATGAGCAGCAGTTGCGGCGACTGGTGCTCTACGCCAAACTTCTGAGCTATTTCGTTGGAAATGGGCCGGTAGCGGAGCAGGTCGAGGTAGTAGATGGGGGTGCCATCGAGGCCGGCCGAATCCCACTGGCGCTCAATCTTGCCTTTGGCGGCAGCGCTGATGGAGCAGGTAGTGCTGTGTTTGAAAACCAAAACCGGATGCTCGTGCGATTCCTGCACGATGTCGGCAAGCTGTTCGGGTTGGGTGAGGGGTTGCCAGGGAGTCATACTTCAGAGCGTTTTAGAGTTGTTTTTTGCGGGTAAGACGTAAGCCGGGGGCCGTTGGTTCGCTGACGCGGGCTGTGCCGGTGCGGTCAAACCGGTAGTTGTTGCGGCTGTCGCGGGGTAGAGGCGTGCCTGTTTTGCCCCGTTTCAGCGCTTTCGGCGTAACGGCCAAGTGCGACTCTTTGTACTTAGCCGGGTACTTGGACGCGTCGCGCAGGGCGCGGCGGTTTTCGGACCGGTGCTGGGCCGGGGTGGTGTACTCCGTTTGGGCCGAGGCCGAAGCAGCCAGTAGCAAGGCAGGTAGAAGTAGCAAGCGTTTCATACCAAAGCATACGGAAAGTGGGAGAGGGTAGCCATGCAAAACGGCTTGATTATCTGCGAGTCAACAGGAATGAGGGCGCTAAAATATGATGCCCAGAAACCGGTATTGCCCTACTTTACGCTTCCGGCTGCGGTCACGTGTTTTCTTTTTCAGTAGTCCCTGTTTGTCGTAGCTGTTGTGCTGGGGCGGCGCGTTTTCTGCCTGAGCAGTGCTCTGGCTGCTGCCATTCGCACTCTGCTCGGCATCAGGAGCAGAGGCCTTCGCCTTTTTCATCTTGGGCTGCGGCGGACCTGTGGGGTCGGAAATATGGTAGCGGTGACAGCCTGTTTGGGCTAAAAGCAGCCAGCCGCTCAACAGCACGAGCAGTACCAACCGTAAACACTTTGTGGGCCGAGTAGAGAAAAACATAGGCAACGGGTTGATGCAATGAGAATAGAACCTTGCCCAGAAATCAAGCCAATAACGCTACTATGGTAGAATTAAAGCAGGAGGAAGTAACGCAAAAATAGGTTTTGTATGGAGCCTTTAGACGCTCTAAAATGGACATTCTGAGCGCAGCGAGGTATCTGAATAAAAGATTCCTCGCTGCGCTCAGAATGATGCCTTTACAAGCTGTGTAAGTTAAATGGGTGAGCAGTTGAAAGGTTATAGAGACGCATAGTTGCGCCTCATAACCGTCCGAATCGTTCAACGATGAGACGCAAGTATGCGTCTCTACACCGTTCGAGCGGCGCGAAAAGCTTAGTAGTTGCAGAGCTTCTCCACCGCATCGCGTAGGCGCTGAAGGGGTAGGAAGTCCTTTTCCAGGGTAGGGGCAAAGGGCACGGCCGTATCCAAGGAGGCCACGCGGTGCACGGGCGCATCGAGGTGTTCAAAACAGTTTTCGCCAATCCAGGCGGCCAACTCCGCACCCAAGCCGCCCGTGAGTGTGTCTTCGTGCAGCACTAGCACGCGGCCGTTTTTCTCGGCGGTGCGACGCACGGCCTCCTGGTCCCAGGGTAGGAGCGTGCGCAGGTCCAGGATATCGCAGCTTACATTCAATTCTTCCGCCATTTGTAAAGCCCAGTGCACACCCATGCCGTAGGTGACGATGCTCAGTTCGTTTCCCTCGCGCACCAGGGCCGCTTGCCCAATGGGCGTAGTGTAATAGGCATCGGGTACGAGGCCACTCACGGAGCGGTAAAGCAGCTTGTGCTCAAAGTACATCACTGGGTTGGGATCTTCCAGAGCGGCGCAGAGCAAGCCCTTAGCGTCGTGCGGGTTGCTGGGAAATACCACCTTCAGGCCGGGGGTGTGCGTAAACCACGCCTCGTTGCTCTGGGAGTGGAATGGTCCGGCCGCGGTGCCAGCGCCGGTGGGTAGGCGCACCACCACATCGGCGTTTTGACCCCAGCGGTAGTGGCTCTTGGCTAAGTTGTTCACAATCTGGTTGAAGCCGCAGGTCACGAAGTCGGCAAACTGCATTTCTACCATGCTCTTCTTGCCGCGCACGCTCAACCCCAAGCCAGCTCCCAAGATGGCCGACTCGCACAGGGGCGTGTTGCGCACCCGCCCCTTCCCAAACTCCTCTACCAAGCCTTCTGTTGCTTTGAACACGCCGCCATATTCGGCAATGTCTTGGCCCATGAGCACCAGCTCGGGGTAGCGCTCCAAGCCCTGGCGCAACCCGTCGCGGATGGCATCTACGTAGCGTTTCACGGTGGCAGGAGCGTCGGGGGTAGGTGTTTGCTCAGAGCCCTCGAAAGGAGCGTACATATCGGCCAGCTCGCGGATGGGGTCGGGGGTAGGGGCGGGGAGGGCATCGGCTTCCCGCAGGCCCTGTTCAATCTCCGCCTTTATCTTCTCCTGGAACTGATGGCGGGCCGTTTCGCTCAGCAGGCCTTCGCTGATGAGCCATTGCTCGTACGTAGCCACGGGGTCTTTGGCGGCCCACTCCGTGAACAGCTCCTGAGGAACATACTTGGTGCCGCTGGCTTCTTCGTGCCCGCGCATCCGGAAGGTGAGGGCCTCTACCAGTACCGGCCGTGGGTTTTGCCGCAGGTCTTCGGCCAGGCGCTGAATGGTGCTGTGCACTTCCAGCACGTTGTTGCCGTCGATTTGCACGGCTTCTATGCCGTAAGCGGGGCCTTTATCAATAAAACTCTTGCAGCGGAATTGCTCGTTGCTGGGGGTAGAAAGGCCGTAGCCGTTGTTTTCGATGAGAAAGATAACCGGTAACTGCCATACGGCGGCCACGTTCAGGGCCTCGTGAAAGTCGCCCTCTGAGGCGCCACCGTCGCCGCTGTAGACCAGTGTCACACGCTTTTGCTCGTCCAGCACGTCCGCCAGTGCAATGCCATCGGCCACAGCCAGCTGCGGGCCCAAGTGGCTGATCATGCCCACAATGTGGTGCTCGCGGGAGCCAAAGTGAAACGACCGGTCGCGGCCCTTGGTGAAGCCGCCTTCTTTGCCCTCCCACTGCGCAAACAGCCGCCCCAGCGGTACCCGCCGTGCCGTGAATACGCCCAGGTTGCGGTGCAAGGGTAGGATATATTCATCAGAGTTGAGCGCCAGCGTACTACCGACTGCAATGGCCTCCTGCCCAATGCCCGAAAACCACTTGCTGATTTTGCCCTGCCGCAGCAGAATCAGCATTTTCTCCTCAATGAGGCGGGGCTTGAGCAGCTCTTGGTAAATGGTTAGCAGTTGCTCGGTGGGGTAGGCGGCGCGGTCGAAGGGCATAGCAATAGGGGCTCAAAAGGGTAACGCTGGCAAAAGTAGGCGTTTGCACCGGAAGGGGAATCGTGGGATGATTTTTGGGGTAGGCGGCCGACTCATTTTATAGCCTATTCTACTTCTACTGTTTGCCTATGCGCCCACTTTTACTTGTTGCTTTCCTCTGTACTACCGTGCCTACTCTGGCCCAACAACCCGATACGCTGGCACCGCGACGGGTGGCGGTAGCTGTATCAGCTATGGCCGCTCCCCTTACTTTGCCAGGTATTGATTCATCTAGAGCTTCTTTTATTGACCGAGTACAGGGTATAGTTATCGAGAGAAAAAGATTTTCCCCCTTCTTACCTGTCCAAGAACAGCTGCGCCAGGTAGCCGGCGTGCAGGCTACGCCTTACTCCGGGGCGCCGGGGGCGCAGATAGCGGTGCGTATTCGGGGCGCAGGCAGTTTTGCCGATAATGCCCAGCCGCTGTATGTGGTAGATGGCATGCCGGTATTTCAACGCGCATTTCGGTTGGGTATGATAGGAGCCGCTTATTTGGATGCGTTGCCAGAAATAAGGGAGCTAGACACTAACCCACTGCTGCACATCCCGACGGAAGACATCGAGCAGGTAGAAGTATTGAAAGGGGCCTTCGAAACCGCGCAGTACGGTTCGCAGGGAATTAATGGCGTTATTCGTATCACTACGCGCCGGGGCCGTGCCGAAGCGCCGCACGTGCAGTATACTGGCTACGGTGGGGTGCAGCAAGCCCGCTACCGCTACGAGCTGCTGAATGCCCGACAGTACGCCACACTAGCCAACGAAGCCGCCCGCAACGATGGGGAAGCACCGCGCTTCTCATCAGCCGAACTAGCGGCTCTAGGCCGGGGCACTGATTGGCAAGAGGAGCTACTGCGTACGGCCGCCGTGCAGGAGCACCACCTCAGCCTCGCGGGCGGTACGGCCGCCACGCACTACTACACCGGCGTCGACTACCTAGGCCAGCAGGGCATAGTGCTGAACTCCAACCTGCGCCGCTATGCCGTGCGGGCCAACGTGGACCAGCAAATAGGGCAGCGCCTGCACGTAGCGGTGCGGGGTAGCCTAAGTGAAACGCAGCGGCGTGTGCCGTATTATTATGCTTTGCAAAGCGCGCTTTACGAGCGGCCTACCCGCACGGCGCAGGACACCACTAATCAACGGTATTTGATGAATCCGCTGCGGGAAGCCCGCGAACGGTACCAGACGCCCCACCAGCAACGGCTGCTAGCGCAATTAGACGTGCAATACCGCTTGGCTACTGGGCTCACGTTGGAAGTACTAGGCGGATTAGAACGGGCCACGCAGCGTAGCCAGTCGTATCAATCGGCTTTCTACTCTGCTGCCGGTAAGAATGGTGATATCACCAGCACCTACAAGCAATGGATAGCTAATCCAGCCCTACGTTACAACCGCAGCTTTGCAGGTGATAGGCATACCGTAATTGCCAGTGTGGAGGCCATTCGGCAGCAGCAAAGCACTACGGACGATCTGCGAGGGTATATGCCAGGTACTCCCGTGGTAAATCTTCAATATAGTACATCGGAAATAGGTAGCCTCTTTTACCGATTCACTGGTGGCTACACGTTTGCAGAGCGCTATCAAGTGCAAGGGAGTGTACGACACGACGTTCTATCTACTTTTTCTGCTGACGACCGCAAATTCTGGCTGCCGGGTGCGCAGGTTATGTGGCATGCAGACAAAGAAGCCTTTTTACGGGACAACACAACCATAAGCAAACTAAACGCGTGGGTAGGCTGGGGCTATACATCGGGAGCGGGCCATGTAGGGCGTAATGGGTATGCGTGGTCTATACCTAGTTTCCCCGCAGGTGGTACTAATGAACCACTTCTGCTGCGGGAGCGGAGTCGGCAGCTCGATGCTGGCCTCTCGCTGGGTCTGTGGCAGCACCAGCTGAACGTAACGCTGCAAGGCTACACTCGGCGCACTATTGATGATAAGCTGTCGTCGTTTCATGAGCTGCCGGGCGCACTGCACAATAAGGGGCTAGAGCTATCCGTGGACGGCCGGTGGCGACTAGGCGCGGTGCAGGGTAGCACAGCATTAGCCGGCGCTATCAACCGCAACCGCTACCAGGCAACGCCCTCAGCCACCCCTTCGCGATACGAGCAAGCCGTATACAACCGGCCGCTCAGCACCTTTTATGGGCTGCATTATCTTGGAGTAGACGATTCTGGTCGGCCACGCTTTACGGAGGACAATGCCAGTACCCCACAGGATGAGGGCTGGCAGCCGCATGGCAGCGGCCTACCCCGGCAATTACTCACCCTCACGCAACAAATTCAATACAAACGGTTTGCGCTAAATATGCAGGCTGATGCGATGTGGGGCTACCGAGTGCAGAATGCGCAGCTAAGCAGACTAGATGTGCCACTTGGTGTCTACAATGCAACTACCCGCGTGCTGGACCGCTGGACGCCCACTAATACCACAACCGATGTGCCGCCAGCCAGCCAGCAATTGAGCGTCTTATCTTTCAGTGACTACAGCCAGCAATCCGGCAACCACGTCCGCCTGACGGCCGTCACGCTCAGCTACCCGGTATGGGAGCGGCAGGCCCACAGCGTCAGCGTGTGGGTAGGCGGGCAAAACCTACTGGTACTTACGCGCTACCGCGGTTACGACCCCAACGTTAGCTCCTTCGGCTCCGACGGCACGCAAGCCGGCTTTGATATAGGCGCCTATCCCACGGCGCGCACGTTTCTGCTGGGCGTACGCGCCACGTTGTAAACAAGGCCATCCAATTCTAAAGCAAAAGCGGTCCGTCTCATTAGTAGAGGCGGACCGTTTTTACTTGGTGGTAGCCAGCTAGCTTTACCAAGGCATTTCGTCGCCATCGCCATCCGCGTCGTTGCTGAAGAACTTGCCGGTAGGGCCGTCGGCGCCTATGGTGGCGTACTTTGCAATGATTTTGGCGGCGTCTTCTACTGTGCCGGGGCCGCTGTGCTGGTTGAAGTCGGTAGCGGTATAGCCGGGGTCTACGGCGTTGACTTTGAACGGCGTATCGCGCAACTCATACGCTAGCACCACCGTGTAGGCGTTTAAGGCCGTCTTCGAGGGTCCATAGGCGCCTAATTTCACCGCGTAATATTTCCACGACGGGTCGCTGTGCATGGTTAGGGAGCCTAGGCCCGAGGTGACGTTGACAATGCGCGGTGCCTCGGACTGGCGTAGTAGGTCCAGGAAGGTTTGCGTGACGTTGATGACGCCGAAGAAGTTGGTATCAAATACGTCCCGGATGATCTGCGTATCGGCAGTGGCGGCGGCTTGCGGCATGGCACCGTTGATGCCCGCGTTGTTGATCAGCACGTCCAGCGAATCAAGTTTCTGCCCAAGCTCTGCGCGGGCTGCCTGGATGGAGGTCAGATCCGCTACATCAATCTGAATGGGCTCCACGTTGGTCAGGCCCTCGGCTTTCAGCTGCGCTACTGCTTCATTGCCATTTTCCAAGCTGCGGCTTCCCAGGTAAATAAAATAGCCTTGCGCGGCCAGTTGACGGGCGGTTTCCAGCCCAATGCTGCGATTGGCGCCGGTGATAAGTACAGTTTTCATGTTGCGTCGTCGTGTTGAATGAAGTACGATGCAAACCTACCATCGTGCTGCGGGCAAGCCGTAACCCATATTCCGGTTTCACTGGTACATTTCGCGGGTAGCTAGGCGGTAGTGTAAAGGCGTTTGCTGGGTGAGGCGTTTGAAGAAACGATTGAAGTAGGAAGCATCCTCAAAGCCCAGTTGAAACGCAATTTCCTTGCTGGTGTATTCGGTATGAAACAGGAGGCGCTTGGCCTCCACCACCAGCCGCTCGTGGATGTGCGCAATAGCTGACTTGCCACTCTGCGCTTTCACAACCTCGCTGAGGTGGCCGGCCGAGAGGTGCAGCATGTCGGCGTAGGTAGCCACGTCGTGGTGGCGGGAGTAGGAGGCGTCAATTTTGGTCCGAAACTTACTCAGCAGCGCAGCTTCGTCGGCCTTTTCCGAAGTGCAATATTGCTCCGTGTACAGCCGGCTGAGGTACACCAACAGCACATGCAGATAGGCCAGCAACACGGTCCGGTGCCAGGGCTGAGCCGCGCTGTACTCGACGTAGGCCTTCTCCAAAATGTCTTGCACAAATGCCACATCCGATGGCGCCAGGTGCAGTTCGTGTCCGTTTTGTGGGTTCTGAATAATGGGCAGCTGGCGCAGCACGCCACTACTGTCCAAGGCCAAAAACTCTTCCGTAAAGTTGAGATTGAACCCTGAAACCGGCTGTAGCACTTCCTTCAGGTGTACTTGGTGCGGCACGGTAAAGTAGAGCGTGTCGGGCTTGAGGGTGTAGGCGGTGGTATCAACCCAATGCCGCCCGCTTCCTTCCCAAAGCAACACCATAAAATAGTAGTCCTTCCGGTGCGGAATCAGCAAATCGTTCTTGCCATGCACCGCAATGCGCTCCATTTTACGAAGCTGAAAGGAGGAACCGCCCGTGGCGTCGGGTACCTCCAGCGGGTAGCTCGGAATGGAAGGGTAGGAGATAATAGGAGCGTACATAGCAAAAGTAGGCTGGTGGCGTTGGGAGCGATTATGCAATAAACAGAACCCAGCAGCAAAAGGATAGTGCCATTGGTTTTCTTGCCGTCGGCAGCAATACTACTCAAGGCTTGGCCCCCGAAGGGTAGAGCACCTAACTTCCGCCTCCGGCTACCGAACCTACCGCCGATTTCGTAAGTTGTAACTTCCAAAAAAGAACTGCTTCTTCTTGATATGATCAATTTCACCGAATTTAAGCTTGATAACGGCCTGCGCTGCATTGTGCACGAAGACCACACCACGCCCCTGGCTGTGCTGAACGTGCTCTACAACGTGGGCTCGCGCGATGAGGACCCCGACCACACCGGCTTTGCGCACTTGTTTGAGCACTTGATGTTTTCGGGGTCGGTGAACATCCCGAGCTACGACGAACCCTTGCAGCTGGTAGGCGGCGAGAACAACGCCTTCACATCCCCCGACATCACCAACTACTACCTCACAGTGCCCGCAACCAACATCGAAACCGGCTTCTGGCTGGAGTCGGACCGGATGCTGAACCTGGCGTTTTCGGAGAATGGCTTAGAGGTGCAGCGCAAGGTAGTAGTGGAGGAGTTCAAGCAGAACTACCTCAACCAGCCCTACGGCGACCTGTGGCTGAACCTGCGCCCCCTGGCCTACCAGCAGCACCCCTACCGCTGGGCTACCATTGGCAAGGAAATCAGCCACATCGAAGAAGCCAACATGCAGCAGGTGCGCGACTTCTTTGCCAAGCACTACGCCCCCCAAAACGCCGTGCTGGTAGTAGCCGGCGCCGTTACAGAAGCCGAAGTGAAACGCCTGGCTGAGAAGTGGTTCGGCCCGATTTCGGGCGGCACGCGCTACGAGCGCCAGCTACCTCAGGAGCCCCGCCAGACCGAAGCCCGCTTCCTGGAACTGACGTCCGACGTGCCGCTGTCGGCGCTCTACAAAGTGTACCACATGCCCAGCCGCGCCGACGACGCCTACTACCCCGTCGATCTACTGGGCGACGTGCTGGGCCGCGGCAAATCCTCGCGCTTGTATCAGCGTCTGGTGAAGGAGCAGCAGCTATTCAACTCCATTTCGGCGTCCGTATCGGGGTCGTTGGAGCCGGGGCTGCTGGTGGTAAGCGGCAAGCTGAACGCCGGCGTAACTCTAGAAGACGCCGACGCAGCGGTAGAGGCCATTATTGCCGAGTTGCGTACCGAGCCAGTGCCCGCCGAAGAGTTGGAAAAAGTAAAGAATCAGGCCGAAGCCAGCATTGTATTCGGAGAAATCGAGCTGCTGAACCGTGCCATGAACCTGGCCTACAGCAAGCTCATCGGCGACGCTAACCTGGTGAATCAGGAAAGCGAAAAAGTGCAGGCCGTAACACCCGAAGCCGTGCTGGAAGCGGCGCAAGAAGTGCTCCGGCCTACCAATTGCAGCACCCTCTACTACCGCGCTCAACCCAAAATGGCCGCCGCTACCCTAGCCGCTGTGGAAGAGATGGAATAAAGCGTAAGTGGTTAAACAAGAACGTCATGCTGAGCTTGCCGAAGCATCTCGCGTGCTGATGAATGTTACTATCTTTTATCAGCACGCGAGATGCTTCGGCAAGCTCAGCATGACGTTCTTGTTTATGAAAAGCGCGCTACTTATTGGCAGCGATTGCATACGCCAGCTAGCAGGTAGTCGCGGCTTACGGCGCGGAAGCTGGCTGGCAGCGTCACGGCCGGAATGGCTACTTGGTTGAGGCAGTAAATGTGGGCGCATTCAGTGCATTTGAAATGCACATGGTTATCGAAGTGCGCCTCTTCGGTGCATTCAATAGAGCAGGATGCATAGCGAATGATATCGGAGGCATCGATAACGCGGTGTATCAGGCCTTTCTCCTCGAAAGAGCGCAATGTGCGGTACAGCGTAATACGGTCGGTTTCCTGGCCCAACTGCTGTTCTATCTCGTGGCCCGACAAGGCGTAGGGCGACGTGCCCAGCACCTGTAGCACGCGTAAGCGGGTAGGCGTCTGACGCAGGCCATGACGGCTGAGCGTTTCGGCAATATGGTTGTGAGGCTTTTCCATAACAACTTAGGTAGGGCAGGATACCCGCAAAGGTAACAAGGAAGCAGCGGAGAGAATTTTACAGTGCACGCAGAGCTGCTCTATTTCGTGTTTTTAATTATTATTTGCAACTATGTTGCTTTTATTATGATCTTTGTTACTGTAAAATCAGTATACAAACCCGATAAAGCGAATCAAAGTTGCAGAAAAGTACTTTTGCACTGATAATCATGCAATGTGTGGAATACCTGATCAAGCAACCTGCACTGTGCCTAACGAACGGATTGCGTTAGCAGAGCCAACATGCACCCGAAACAGAAGAAGATTATAGTATCTGAGGTCTACTCCAAGCTGTCAAGAAAGCAGAAAACGCTAGCAATACCGCCCCCACGGCGTCGTTAGCTCGCCTCTAGAATTTTAGCTGAAGCATCCGAATGCTTCTCAATAAGTATAGCAGCCGTTTTGCCACGGCTGCACCAATTCTCCTGGTTTGGTTTTGGAGAACTAGGGAAGGCACCAGCCGTTGGCTGGTGCTTTCTTTTTGGATGAAAACAACTCTCCTAATTAACCACAATGGAGGTAAGTGAAGCGAGTGGCGAAGCGCAACGTGTTGCGTTTCTGCCTCATGCGAAGCGCTTGCTTCGGGCTAAGGAACCCCTACCTAATCGCGCTTAGGCGGGCGGCGGGTTTTGAGTTTCTTCGATTTCACCGGATCGGGGTTGGGGGAGAGGGAGTTGCCTTTTTCCTCCACGGCCGGGCTGATGGGGTTGTTGCTGTAGTCGGTGGTGACTTGCTGCTTGGGGGCGCCCGTCATGTTTGGGGCCACATAGATGCCCTCCACGGTGGTGTCGCGGGCGGCGGCGCGGCTTTTAGCGGGGCGCACGGTTTGGGCCGCAGCCGTGTGGGCACTCACGCTGACCAATAATAAGACGGCTAGTACATATATATTCTTACGCATGGGAAAGGGTCGTTTGCAAGTGTGTTTTTTATATACGCTACTCCAACCTATAAGATTACGAGCTGCCGCTGGTTACTTCCGCTTGCGGGTAGGAGTAGGTGGCGGCGTTGTTTTTTCAGTTGAAAGGCTAGTAGCACCCGCTGCTGCAACGTTGGCAGGCTTCTTCTTCAGCGGCCGGCCCATGTAGTCGGTCGTGGGCGGACTAGGCATGTTGAGGCGCAACCCGGGCGCCAGCTTCAGGTTTTCTTCGTCGCGCCGATTCGAGCGGTCGTAGCGCGAGTAGGCGCCGGAGCGGGCCTTGGCTTTGGTGTTACTCGTCCGGTGGTAGCCGTTGGCCGTAGGCTGCTTGGTTTTGACTTTGGTCTTGGCTTGCTGCGCTACTGCTGGCAGACTGCTAATAGCCCACGCAAGGCAGATACAGAGGAGAGCGTTTTTCATAACGGAGAGCGGGTGAAATAATCAAAAAAGTCCTAAAATCTACACATACGACGTGGGCTACCTTTTTGGTCGGAAAATACGAACGGGCCAGCCTTTTTTGTCCAGGCTGGCCCGTATTTGACGCTTGTTTTTGCGTGCTTCTTACTGCTGCTACCGATAGATAGTCGCCACCGGCGCCCCTTGCGGCAGTAGCTCTGGCTCGGCCGAGAGCGAGGTAGGGGCCTTGCGTACCGCTGGTTTCAGCGGACGGCCCCAGTAGTCGGTGGTGGGGCGCTGGTGTAGGCTAAGGGCCATGCCCGGCGCGCTAGACCAGCCGGTTTCGTACACGGGAGCATCTACTACCTCTGCACGAGCCGCTTTGCGGGGCCGGGCCTTTAATGGGCGACCGTTGTAGTCGGTGCTGGGGCGGGCGCTAACCGTGGGGTTGGCCGCCGGTGCTACCTTCCAGCCGGTAGGGTAGGAGTCGGAAGTAGCAGCGGGCGCCGAGTCGAACCACGGATTTGAGTCGGTGGTCGTTGTTTGGGCTTGGGCGGTGGCACTACCTACTAATAAAAGAGAGGCAGCAGCAAATATGAAGCGTTTCATAGGAGTGGAAAGATGAAGTGAGAAACGGAACCCAATACACCCCCTACGGCTAGCAACTCCAAGACGTCTCCCGAATCTATCCAAACCAAAGTGGGTATTCTCCTACTTGCAGCAACCGTACCAAAAAAGGTGAAATGGTGAGGTTGTGAAGTGGTGAATCAGAAAACGCGTGTCATCCTGAGTGCAGCGAAGGACCTTATGCCTGTTGAATGAGCCGTTGTTCCGGAGTGTCGTGCACGCGTGAGAAGGTCCTTCGCTGCGCTCAGGATGACACGCGTTTTCTGATTCACCACTTCACAACCTCACCATTTCACCATCTCACCATTTCCCCTGTACCTTTGCGGTATGATGCAGGAGAATATCACGCGGCTGCGCGCCGACATGGATGCGTACGACATCACCAGCCCCGAGCAGCTGGAGCAGTTTCGCATTGCTTTCACCGGCCGCAAAGGCCAGCTGGCCGATCTGTTTGATCAGCTCAAAACCGTGCCCCAGGAGCAGCGCCGTGCGGTGGGCCAGGAGTTGAACCAGCTCAAGCAATTCGCTCAGCAGAAGTTCGATGAGCGGCGCGAGCAGCTGGAGGCGGCCCAAAACAACGCCCCCGCCGACCCTACCTTCGACTACACCCTACCCCCCGTGCCCCAGGCCCTGGGCACGCGCCACCCCCTGAGCTTGGTGCGCGAGGAAATGGTGCGCATCTTCTCCCGCATCGGTTTCAATGTGGCCGAGGGACCCGAAATTGAGGACGATTGGCACAACTTCACGGCCCTTAACTTCCCCGAAAACCACCCGGCGCGGGACATGCAGGACACGTTTTTTATCGCCCCTACCGCTCCGCCTGCGCATTTAGAAAATGGTGAGATGGCGAATGATGAAAGCTCGTCTGCCACTTCACCGTCTCACCTCCTGCGCACGCACACCAGCACGGTGCAGGTGCGCGTGATGGAAAGCCAGCAGCCGCCCATCCGTAGCATCATGCCCGGCCGCGTGTACCGCAACGAGGCCATTTCGGCACGGGCGCACATGATGTTTCATCAGGTAGAGGGCATTTTCATTGACGAAGGCGTAAGCTTTGCCGACCTCAAGCAGACCGTGTATTACTTCGTGCAGGAGATGTTCGGGGAGGATATTCAGATCCGCTTCCGGCCTTCGTTCTTCCCCTTCACCGAGCCCTCCGCCGAAATCGACATCACCTGCCTGATATGCAAGGGCAAGGGCTGCAACATCTGCAAGGGTAGCGGCTGGGTGGAAATCGGCGGCTGCGGCATGGTAGACCCCGCTGTGCTCCAGCAGTCCGGTATCGACCCCGAGCGCTACTCCGGCTACGCCTGGGGCATGGGCATCGAGCGCATTACGATGCTCAAATATCAGATCAAAGACCTGCGCCTGTTCACGGAAAACGACATGCGGTTCCTGCGGCAATTTGAGGGTGCGTAGGCATCGGCACAGAGTCGGTTGAAATAATAAAAAGAACGTCTTGGGGACTTAACCGGGGCGTTCTTTCGTTTTGGGCGTTATCATCTCCTATTTGCTACCCTTGTATGCTGTCTACCACTACCAGCCGGGCGTTGCTGGCCCTCGTTCTTTTTCTGAGCCAAGTGCTGCTGGGCTGCGGCTCCAATAGTAGCAACGACCCCAGCCCGCAGATTCCCTACGCCATCGTGAACGAGTTGCTGAACCTGAGAAACCAGGAAAATGCCAACCTGCTCTTCGACAACGGGGCTGTGACGCACGCCGGCGGACTGCGCGGGTTGATTGTGGTGCGACAGCCCGGCGGCACGTACACCGCCTTTGAGCGCACTTGCCCCTACCAACCCCAAAACGCCTGCGCCCGCGTCAGCATTGATCCTTCGTCGCGTCTGTTTCTGGTCGATTCGTGCTGCGGCTCCCGTTTCGACCTGCAAGGACAGGTGCTGGCCGGCCCGGCCACGCGGCCGCTACGGCGCTATACTACCAACGTGTCAGGTAATTTACTGAGCATCAATAACTAGAAAATTTATCTAAGTTTTTTTGCCTCAGGATTTGCAAAAAGCGGGAATCTGCCCTAATATTGCACCCGCAACGACAGATAAACGTCGCCATAACCGCTTCCTTAGCTCAGCCGGTTAGAGCATCTGACTGTTAATCAGAGGGTCCCTGGTTCGAGCCCAGGAGGGAGCGCCAAGCAAAAGCCCGGTAGTAGACTTTAAACCAGTCTGTTACCGGGCTTTTGATTTGTTCAGGGTTTGCCTGTTGCGGGTAGAATGCAAGCCCGTAGGCGGTTGGATATATAACTGGCTTTTAGCCTAAACCGCCGCCGCTTTCCCGGTGTTAACCAGGCAACGCCGGCCCATATCAGAAAGTCAACCCCCTTTATTCTATGTCCATCACCTCCCAAGCAGACTTAGTTGGCCTACAGCGCATCAGCGAAGCCGTTGGCATTACCCTCAAGCAAATGCGCGCCTACGCCCAGCCGGGCATGACGACCAAAGAGCTGGACGAGTACGGTGGCCGTTTGCTGACGTCATTAGGCGCGAAGTCGGCCCCACGGCTTGCGTATGGGTTTCCGGGCTGGACGTGCATCAGCGTGAACAACGAGGTAGCGCACGGCATTCCGTCGGTTCGCAAAGTGCTACAGGAAGGCGATTTGGTAAACGTCGACGTATCGGCGGAGCTAGGGGGCTACTGGGCCGACAATGGCGGCTCCTTCGTGCTAGGTACCGATATTCACCAGCACCAGCCCTTGGTAGATACTTCCCGGCAGATTTTGCGCACGGCCCTCAGCCGCATCCGCGGCGGCGTACGCATTGCCGATATCGGCGGGCTGATAGAAGGTGAAGCGCGCAAAGCAGGCTTTCGGGTTATCAAAAACCTAGTGGGACACGGTGTTGGGCGCAGCCTGCACGAGGAGCCCAAGGAAATACCCTGCTACTACGACCGGTACAACCTGAAGCGCTTCAAGAAGAATTCGGTGGTGGCCGTGGAAACGTTTATTTCTACCCGTGCCTCCATAGCGCACCAAACCAGTGATGGGTGGACGCTGGTAACCAAAGACGGCAGCTTCGTGGCTCAGCACGAACACACCATTGTGATTACGGATGACAAGCCGATTATTCTGACCGAGGCAAACAGCATTTGGGAATAGGTAAGGTTGGTAATCAAGTGAAAAAACAAAAGCGCCGGCTACTAGCCGGCACTTTTGCATTAGAGATGTATGTTGTGAACAGAATATTGATCAACAGAGTGTTAGCGCAGTGTAACGGGGAAGGTTACGTTGGCATCGTCGGAGCCAGGGGCCGCGGTACCGTTTTTAGTGCCAGGCTGGTGACGTAGCTGAATAGTCAGATTACCGCTATTTGTCGTTCCGGTTTGCACATTGGTCGTCAATCCCACTTCCAGATTGTTTTTGTCTTTATCAGTGCGCGTAATGTTCATGAGACCAGTTGCTGGATTTGGCGTGTATATCACCAAGTGCTCGTAGTTCTCTTCCCGCACTTCCTCAGTGATGTCGTCAGCAGGAGTTTTCGTCTCATCAAGGAAAGAGATAGTACCTGTGTAGGAAGTATTTGGCGCCAGCGCGAGGCCAGTGATGGTAGGGGCTGCACCGCCGGCACCATCTAGGTCTTTCCACTCAGCTGTTACGGCTTGACCCGTGCCACTGGTGGGCGTGAGTTTGTAGCGAATGGTGGTAATGAACTCGTTGTCATCTTCAGGTTCTGGGTCGCTGTCGTCGCTGCACGAGGCAAAGAACATGGGGGTAGCCAGCAGAAGCGCGGCAGCAAAGGGACGGAAAAGTGAAGTCTTCATGTGAAAAAATGGAAATGGAAAAAGTGAATGAAATACTTAGTTAGGACTGAAATTCAAGGGGAGGTGCACGCGCAGCGTCACGTTGCGGCCCATGTCGTCGGCGAAGTAGCGGAAACGGTTCAAGTAGTCGCGGTACCGCTCGTTGAGCAGGTTGGAGCCGGCTAGGCTCACCTCCACAGGCGTGCTGCCCAGGCGCAGGGTAGCGCCTACCTCGGCGCCCAGCAAGCCGTAGCCGTCGGGGGCAGGTTGCGGGTCGTACTCGGCGTCGGGTACGCGCGTTTGCCGGCGCACGGCCGTACCTCGCACCAGGGCAAAGAACTGGCTGGCCCGGGCGGCCTTCTGGCCGGTCCAGTCGCGCCGCAACGACAGTTCAAACCGGTCGGCCGGCACGTAGATGAGGTAGTCGTTGAGGGTGCGGTTGCGGGCCCGAATCACGGCCGCCTTGCCGTTGAGCAGCCAGTTGGAGGCCAGTTTGTAGTCGAGGGTAGCGTCTACACCGCGAAAGACGGCATCGGTTTGCTGAAAGCGCCACGGTAGGAAAGAGCCCTGAATGGTCGTAATCGGCTCGCCTATCACCTGATAGATGTAGCCGTCGATGATGTTCTGATACACCGTCAGCTCCCCGTTCAGGCGCGGATTGTCATGCAGGGTAGCCGTTACACCCAGGTTATACGACGTTTCGGGTTGAAGAGGCGGCGTACCGGCCGGCCGTGAAATGTCGTACCCCTCCTCATAAATGCCGCCGTGCACGCCCTGCGAATACCGTTCGTTGGCAGCTGGGGCACGCTGCACCAAAGCCACGTCGGCGCGCAGCGTGAGATGCACGTTGGCATCATACACGGCCCCTACGGAGGCCGAAGGCGTCCAGAACTGGAAGCGGTTGCGCTCTACGCCATAGTAGGAACTGGAGTCAGTGGCGAAGCCACGGGTGAGGCGGCGGGTGCGCAGGTCGCGGTGGTCGAGGCGCAGGCCGGCTTCCAGCAGCAGGCGCTCGTGCTGCCAGCGCTCAATCACGAAGGCGCCCGCCGTACGGTTGGTGTAGAACGGGATAAACTGCCGCGTGCCGCCCGCATAGCGGTTGAACTGGTAAGTACCGCTCAGGCCCACGCTACCCCGAAAGTTGCCCAGGGTAGGGTGCTCCCACACCACATCGGCGGTGGTGGTGTAGTTCTGGTAGCTGAGCTGAGGCAGGTTGCGGCGGCCTGCATCACTCGAAGATCGAATGACATCGTATTCGTCGCGGTAGTCGCGCTGGTTGGCCACCGTGGCCGTCAGCCGCCCGCCGTTGCCGGTTTTCACGAAGCCGGTTAGCTTGGCCAGATCGTGCTGAAGCTGCTGGTAAGGCCGGTTGATCTGGTAGGTGAAATCGGGGTCTATGGCGGGGCGGCCGCGGGCAATGGCGGCTTCCAGATCGGCGCGGTTGCCCACAATGGCGCTGCTTAGAATACCCAGGCGGGAGTTGAACTGACTGTAAAACGCTTCGAGGCCATACGTGTCCTTCCGCCAGCCCACGGCCGCCGAGAAGTTGTGCTCTCGGAAACCAGTGTTGTCGAGGCGATAGTCGGGCGTGCGGGTGTTGCCGGCTTGCTTCAGGGTGCCTTGTAGGCGCCAGCTCAAGGAGGGTAGGCGGCGCAGGTTACCATCAACCGCCGCCGAAACGGCGCCCATTCCGTTGTTCGACATGCCCACCAGGTTCACATCAGCCCCAATGCCGGCCGAATCGCGCAAGGCTTTGGGCTGGACCAGCACCACACCCCCCACAGCATCGGTGCCGTAGCGGACGCTGGCGGCGCCCTTCACTACCGTCAGGTCAGAGGCAATGAACGGGTCGATTTCTGGGCCGTGTTCCTGCCCCCACTGCTGCCCTTCTTGCCGTACGCCGTTGTTCATAATCGCCACGCGGTTGGAGTGCAGCCCATGAATCATAGGCTTGAAAATGCTGGGACCAGTCTGAATGGCAGCCACGCCGGGGAGCTTCTCGAGGGCTTCGCCCAGAGCCTGGCCACGCGTCTGTTGCAGGGCCTGGCCCGTTAGCGAGCCGCTGGCTTGGGGTAGGGGCGCCTGCACCCGCTCGCCGCGCACGGTGGCGCCGCGCAGCGTCACGGCATCGGGGTGGAGCTGGAAGTTGCGCACGGCCGCACTGTTCATCCGCACCTCAGCCCGTTCGGTAGCGTAGCCAATGAAGCGCACCTCCAGCTGGTAAGTGCCGGGGCACACGTGAAAATGAAAATTACCGTCGGCGTCGGTCTGGGTGGCCTGCTGGCCGGGCTGCACAATCACGGTAGCCCCCGCCAGCCCCTGCCGCGACTCGTGGTCGGTGATGCGGCCCGCCAGCGGCAGGTTGCACCCGTTCTGAGCTGTGCTAGTATGCACAAAGCCCAGGCACAATCCTGCCATCAGCAAGACCGCTACAAAGCGAAACAACATGAAAGAGAGGGATTATTCGATCAGTCAGCCGTGTATGTCGAAAGACAAGAAGCTGATGATTAGCTACATACTAAGCGACGTAGCTATGCTGCGCAGAAGCGTTGCGCAAGGAAATAGTTTCTCGAATTGGTCAGTAGACCAGCAAGCGGCTGCCTACCCGAGCAGAGCTACTACGGTAGCTTAAGCCCTATAGTGCAGGCAGAAAAGGCGAGCAAAAACAGGCGTAGTGGGCGAAGTGTACTACGCCCATTAAGCTGCCGGAGGGCCGCGCAGATGACGAATAGTCGGTAGGGCCTGGCTCCACACAGACTGGCGCGGCATCATCCAATGAGGTGCGTGCGTAACGCCGCTGGCAAAAACTACGCTTGTTGCCGAGAGCTGAAACGGAACGTTGTAAAACTGGTCGACACTGCAATGCTGGTGCTGCGCCGAAATCGATGAGGCCTTTTTATGCGTTGCCTCGTGCACCGTGTGCTCATGCGCATGCAACGCCAACAGCCACGTATCCGGTACCATCACCCGCACGAAGCAGATGAGGAGGAAATAGGCGATGAAAGAGCGTAGAGCAAGCATGCAGGCAGCGAAACGCGCAGAAGAAAGCGCTGTTTGTTCGGAGGGTGTCGTAAACAACGCCTCTTTTGCACAAATGTTGCAAAATATTTTTAGATGCGTCCAGGATCGGTAGACAATGCAGTGAATAGGCCGTCTATTGAGATAGCACGACCTACGAGAAGGTAGAGTTACAACCCATCTCCATCTAAAATTTACACTCGGTATAGTGCTGTAAATGATAAAGCTACAAGAAGAAGCATTGATTTGGCTTCCTCATCAGGTTGTTCATTGCACATAGCATTCGTGTAATGTATACATGATGCAACATAGGTACACGGAAGCTTCTCCTTGCAACAGCTACATTGCCCAACGTATGAGTCGAGCAACTCAACACTGCAAACAGGGTCAATCATCATCCTGCAAGGCAAGTATCAGATAATGAGCTGTTAATATATTAGGGAACAAACCCGATGCCTAAGTGTGTCTGGCTGATGTGTCTACACTTTTCCGTCTATCCGCCTTCTTCCGGCAAGGCTACCGGTGGCTGTTGTGGCTGCTGATGTGGCCCCTGACAGCAGGCAGCCTACCCGACAAGCCACTGACATTGCGCGCCGAACCATTGGCCTTGCAGCCGCCTACCTTCCGGGTAGCGCAGGTGCGCGACGAGCGGCCCGAGCGCCGGGCCGTAGCATGGCTCCTGCCTGCACCAGGTACCAACCCGGCCGCGCCGCGCCCAACCGATTTGCAGGGCGGAGCTGAGGCGGCTTTGCAGCAGTTTGCCGCCCAAAGCATACCAACCCAGCCGGGCACGCGCCCGGTTCGGGTGCGTATCCGCACACTACGCATCACGGAAAAGGCCGTGCCAGGTGGGCGCGTGGAGGGTGAGGTACAAGTACAGTTAGCCTTCGACTGGCTCCGGCCCGATGCCGCGCCGTTGCTGCTCACGGAGTACCGCAGTGGTGCCCGCTACGGCCGCCTAGCTACAGATGCGGCGGTAGTAGAGCCGGCCCTTAGGCAGGTGCTAGCGGGTGGGCTACGCTACCTCAACAGGTGGTTGCTGCAAGCCGCCGAGCAGGACGCTCGCCTGGCTACCCGCGTGCAGCCTTCCTTCCGCTACGACCAACGCCAAACCGAGTCTGATACCTTGTTTTACGACCCGGCGCGGCCCCTGCGCTGGTCGGATTTTACAGGGCCACCGCGGGCGGGCATCTATGCGGCGGCCGTGTTTCCAGGGTTTTCCTACCAGGGCAAACCCCGCCTGCGCAACGGCGTGCTAGAGCTGGATATTACGCTGCAAATCTTTGTGGTGCGTAGCTCCTCCTGGGTAGGCCCTGGCAAAAACGCCTACTACCTGGCTCACGAGCAGCGCCACTTCGACTTGGTGAAGCTGGTGGCCGAGCGCTTCCGCCGCTCCGCCACCGCCGACAGCCTCACCGTGGAGGACTACAACAGCATCCTACAGCGCCAGTACCTGCGCTCCTTCATGGAAATGAATCGCATTCAGGAACGGTACGACGCCGAAACCCACCACGGCACCAACGCCGCCGCCCAGCAGCGCTGGGACCAGCAGATAGAGGCCGACTTGCGGCGGTTTGGGGTGGAGTAGGGAAGGGTGAGGTTGTGGAATTGTGAGTTAGAAATTGTCTGTCATCCTGAGCTTGCGAAGGACCTTATCACGCCAGAACGACAGGCGTTGTTAGCCTACCCCCTCTGTCATCCTGAGCAGAGCGAAGGACCTTCTCACGCGTGAACGACGGTCATAACAACGACTCGTTCACGCGTGAGAAGGTCCTTCGCTCTGCTCAGGATGACAGATGGATTATTTCCAACTCACCACCAACGGCGAGCTGATACGCTGGGCAAACTCCGCTAAGTAAGTATCCCAAGCATCGGCAGAAGCAAACTGCCCGCTTTTCTGCCACCCAAAACCGGCATAGAACACCACCACATCCTGCTGCGGTTTTGTGACCATATAGAGCTGGCTCTGGTCTTTCTGCTCGCTGCGGTGCTCTTGGTAGTTGGTGAGGTAGCGGGGGGCTACCACCACGCCGGTGCCTAGGTAGGAGTCGTCTACCTTTTCCCAGTAGCGGCACCAGCCGGCTTTGGGGTCAGCCTTTACTTCGCCTTTTTGCTCGTGCAGCGTGAGGCCGACGGTGCAGTTGGGCAGCGGTTGGCCGGCCGAAATATGCTCCTCGTAGCGCGTCAGGTTGCTGCCTCGGTCCAGCGAAATGCGCTTGGTTTCCGTGACCGACAGGCTGCCGGCCGGGTAGGGCGCATACGTCAGCTCGAACACCGTGCGAATAGGCCCGGTGGCTAGTACCTTATACTTGGTGAAGTTCTTGGATACGAACAACTTCCCATCCAGTAGCACGCCGGTGCCACCCACGCCGCGGCTGCTGCCCACGTGGTAGGGGTCGTAGCCCTCGCCGATGTCGGTGTGGTAGGCAAACGGTTTTTCGTGCACGTGGCGGCCATACCACTTGTCGATGATGGGGTAGGAAACGCGCTTCAGCCAGCAGTCCATGCCGCTGCTGAGCGTGCCGTTGGGGTCCTTCTTCTCGGCCAGCTCCTGGGCATTGGGGCCGTAGGTGCGGAAGGCTACCCGGTCGTTTTCCCAGGCAAAGTCGTCGGTGCGCTCCGGCACGAAGCGCGCGAAGGTGACATCGGGTGTGGTCGGAACAGGCCCCGCCGCAGCCGGCTCCACCATAAACGTCTTGCTCGCCCTGGCCCCGATGTCCGTCTGAAACAGCAGCTCGTCGGGTTTGCCGTCGGCGTCGTTGTCTACCAACTGGCTGATCAGCAAGGATTTGCTGGCTGCGTCGCGCACGCGCAAGTCGGCTGGGTCCAACTGGCGGGCGGCGGCCGGCAGCTTGCTTAGCGGTAGGCTGATGGTTTCGGCGCGGCGGGCCAGGTTCAGGGCGTTGCGCACCGTGATGGTAGCAGCCGGGCGGGGCGCCGAGGCCGCGCCCGCAAACAGCAGCGCGGCCAGGGGTAGGGCAAGCGGTAACGGTTTCATCGACAAGTCAAAAGGGTAGGAAACAGGCTAGCGCAATTTGTCGATGGGCGCGGGGTCCATGTCGGTATACTCCTGGTTTTCACCACCCATACCCCAGATGAACGTGTAGCCGGCCGTGCCGCAACCTGAGTGAATCGACCACGGCGGCGACAAAATGGCCTGGCCCTCGGCTACCCACAAGTGGCGGGTTTCCTGGGGGTGGCCCATCAGATGCAATACCCGCTGGCCTTCCGGCAAATCGAAGTAGAGGTAGGCCTCCATGCGCCGGTCGTGGGTGTGGGCGGGCATGGTGTTCCACACCGAGCCGGGGTGCAGCTGCGTGAGGCCCATCACCAGCTGGCAGCTAGGCAGGCCTTCGTTGTAGATGTACTTGTAGATGGTGCGCTGGTTGGCAGCTTCCATGGTGCCCAGTGTGACGGGGGTAGCCTCGGCCTGCGTGAGGCGCGCAGTAGGGTAGGTGGCATGAGCCGGGGTCGAGAGCAGGTAGTACCGGGCCGGCTTCGACGGGTCGGCGCTGGCAAAGACTACCTCTTTGGCATCCTTGCCCACATACAGGCAGTCCTGGCGGCCCAGCTCGTGGGTGGTGCCATCCACGGTCACGGTGCCGGGCTGACCGATGTTGAGAATGCCCAACTCGCGGCGTTGCAGGAAGAAATCGGCCTTCAGGTTATCGGGGCAGGGTAGGGGAATGGCATCGCCGGTGGGCACCACGCCGCCTACCACCATGCGGTCGTAGTGCGTGTATATCAGTTGAATATCACCGGCTACGAACAAGTTTTCCAGCAGGAAGTTCTCGCGTAGCTCGGCCGTATTCATCATCGCCGTTTCGCGCGGCCCGATAGCATATCGTTGAATCATGGTAGGTGTTTGATGTGTTTTAGTGTGTTGATTTTTGATGTGATGATGTGCTGATTATAGATGTGATGATGTAGAAGCTCGTGTCATCCTGAGCATGTGGCGCATCAAGCCAGTGCCGAAGGACCTTCTCACGACAGAACGGCTTGCGCAACAACGACTCGTTCTCACGTGAGAAGGTCCTTCGCAAGCTCAGGATGACAGTGCCTCCACAATCAGCACATCAACAATCAACCCATCAGCACATTACCTTCCCATCCACCCGCCGTCGACGGTGAGGATGGTGCCGTGTACGTAGTCGGCGGCGGACGACGCCAGGAAGACCGTGGGGCCTTTGAAGTCGTCGGGGGTGCCCCAGCGGCTAGCCGGAATGCGGCTCAGGATGCTGGCCGAGCGGTCGGGGTCGTTGCGCAGGGCCTCAGTGTTGTCGGTGGCGATGTAGCCGGGCGCAATGGCATTCACGTTTACGCCCCGGCCGGCCCATTCGTTGGCCAGCGCCTTCACTACGGAGCCGATAGCGCCCTTGCTGGCTGCGTAGCCGGGCACGTTGATGCCACCCTGAAAGGTAAGGAGCGAGGCCGTAAAGATGATTTTACCGGAGCCGCGTTGCAGCATCTGCCCGCCAATGGCGCGGGCCAGCCGGAAAGGCGCATCCAGGTTGATGGCCAGCACCTCGTCCCACAGCTCATCGGCGTGCTCGGCGGCGGGGGCGCGCTTGATGGTGCCGGCGTTATTGATCAGAATATCAATCTGCGGAAAATCCTGCTGCACCTGGGCAATAAAGGCATCCACGGCCGGGCGCTGGCTGAAATCGGCCTGGTAGGCGTGAAACTGCCGACCCAGCGCCTGCACCTGGCGCTCGGTGTCGGAGCCGCTCAGCGCCAGCGACGATGACACGCCGATGATATCGGCGCCGGCCTCGGCCAGACCAATCGCCATGGCCTGCCCAATGCCGCGGTTGCAGCCCGTCACGAGGGCCAGCTTGCCCGTCAAATCGAAAGAAGAAGTCATAGTAGAGGGTAGGGGTGAGGCGACAAGATAGAGCACGTGACCGGTTCCACTGTCCTGGGCTGTCGGGGTAGGGTAGGAGATGCGGGGCTTTACAGGGCATGGTCGGTCTTGACATCCTGCCCCGACCAGATTTTCTTAGCGGTCCAGTCCTGGGTCGGGGCTGCCCAAAAAGTGTCGGTGCTGGGTAGGCCCAGGGGCAGGAAAGCCGCAGTACATAGGTAGAGGCTACCCGTGGAGATGTAGACTTCGCCAATGCCCGGCTGGTGCCCACACAACCCAATTTGCAGCCAACCCTTGCTATCAAAGGTGCCCTTCGGCTCCATGGTGCGCCGAATGACGGCCGTGAGGGCGCTCCGCACCTGCCCGGCCGGCAGCTCCTCAGGTAAAAACTGCTGCAACGACACCTGCGCCAGGTGCTGAAACGCCCCACAGCGGTAAGCCAGGGAGCGGCCAAAGGCGGCAAACGAGCCATCGGGGCAAATCAGGCGCTCCTGCACCTGGGCGTAGCGCCGGGCGCGGCTGCGCAGGGTTTCCAGCAGCTCCTTGCGCTCCTTGCCGGCTGCTACCAGGGTGCCCACTACGTCCAGCAGCATGGGCTGAATCACGTAGCTGTTGTAATAGTCCCAGTGGTAGTCGGGGCCGTCGCCGTAAGTGCCGTCGCCCTTGTACCAGGTCAGGTGCTCCTTGATGGCGTAGTCCATGCGCATCAGGTCGCCGGCGCCGGTGAATTTCAGCAAGGCCGCTTCAATGATAGCGCTGAACAGCAGCCAGTTGCTGTAATAGGGTTTGATGACGCGGCTGCTTTGCAGGGCCGTCACCAGCTGCGTTTTGGTGGTGTCGGGTAGCTGGGTCCAGAGCTGGGTAGGGGCGCGCAGCATGGCGTGAGCCAGAAAGGCGGCGTCTACCACCGGCTGCCCGCCCTCCGTAAAGTTCAGGAAGTCCGGCGACTGGGGGTTCACGCCCTGGGCAATGGCCTGGCGGGCCAACTCCCGGTAGCGCTGCTGCCGGGCCAGCTCGTTAGCGGGCACCGCTTGTAGCTCCAGCCAGGGCGCCAGCCCCGTAAGCGTGCGGCCCAGGGCTTCGAGGTAGGTGACACTGCGGCGGCCTGCCTCCTGGCCGGGGGCAGATTCTACGGGCATCTGGGCCTTCAGTTGCCCTTGGGCGGCGTTGGTCAGCACGGGGTCTACTACCTTCAGCAAGGTACTGAGCCAGTACTCGCGGTCGGTGGTTTTGGCGGGGGCGGGTAGGGGCAGGGCGCCGCTCGCCAGGCTAGCACACGGTAGGGCCAGTGCCGATAAAGCCGCGGCTGACTGCGCAACGAAGGTGCGTCTTTCCATACAATAAAGAAGAGTGAAACGAAGCAGCTGGACTACTTCAGCTTGATAACTTCCGAACCGGCCAGCAGAAACGCACCGGTGCCGTACACTTCCCAGCTCTCGGCCGAGAAGTCGCGGCGCGGGTCGGCGCCGATGGGTTGCACCCAGCCCACACGCCCCTCGGCCGATACGCACCGGTTCAGGGCAGCCCAGGCTTGCTGTACGTGGGGCAGGTAGGTGGCCTTGTCCAGCAACCCCTGGTTGATGCCCCAGGCCAGCGCATAGCAGTCGAAGCCCGAGCCCGAAGCCTCGCCGCCGGGGTAGGCGCCGGGGTCAAGGAGGCTGGCGCGCCACAGGCCGTCGGGCTGTTGTAGCGCAATGAGGCGGGCGCTCATTTCCTTGAACAGGTTTTGGTAGAAGGACCACGTGGGGTGGTTCTGGGGCAGCTCTTGCAGAACTTGCACCAGGCCGCCCATCACCCAGCCATTGCCGCGGCTCCAGAAAATAGGCTGGCCGTTGCTTTCCTTCTTGCCCTCGCCGGCCTCATTCCAGAGGTAGGAAGCATCGCGGGTGAACAGGTGTTGCTGCTGGTTGTAGAGGCGGCGGTACGTCTGCTTATATAAGGTGTCGTTGAAGGCGAGATACCGGGGCTGGTTGTCGATGAGGGCGGCTTTCACCAGCACCGGTGGCCCCATAAATAGGGCATCGCACCACCACCACGTAATGCCGTGCCGCTGCACCTCGGGGCCGGGCGTGGTGTAGAGCTTGTCCAGGGCCGTCAGGGTAGGCGCTATCATCTGCCGGTCTTTCTTGAGGCGGTACAGATTCAGGTAGGTCTGGCAGATGGCAATGTCGTCGGCGTGGTCGTAGCGCTTGTCGGGTTGCCACTGCGTGCGGTTGCCCATGGCCAGTAGCGAGTCCAGCACCCACTTGGTTTTGGTGGTTTGGTAAGCCGCAAACACACCGGAGTAGAAGGCCGCGTTGGTCCAGTCGGTGAGGGCGTGCTTGGGATGTGCCAACTGCCACTTGGTCGTCTTCAGCAATTGCTGCTTGATGAACTTCGGCTTGAACAGCGCTTTATCGACGGTAGCAGTCGACTGGGCGTAGCTGACTTGATGCAGGCCCAACGTGAGAAGCAGGCCGCCAGTGAGCAAACGGCGCAGAGTGAAAGAACGAGACATAGGAGTAGGGTAGGGAATGTATCCACAATAGTAGGCATCTGCCCGCACACGGTAGGGGGGCGGATCCTCAGATTAGGGGGGAGATATTCGCCTAGCAGTTCAAATAGAGGCCGTCATGCTGAGCTTGCCGAAGCATCTCGCATGCTGACGTCTGGATTACCGTTGTAACGTCAGCACGCGAGATGCTTCGGCAAGCTCAGCATGACGGCCTCCCCATTCGATAGGCCTACTCCACAGAAGCTGCCTCCTTGCCCTGCCGATGCTGGCGGGCGTACTCGGAGGGCGTCACGCTGTAGATCTTCTGAAACATTTTGCGGAAGTACTTGGCATCCTCAATGCCCACCTGAAACGCCACCTCCGACACGCGCATGGTGGTGCCGGCCAGTAGCTGGGCGGCGCGCTTCATGCGCACGTCGCGGATGAACTCGACCACCGTTTGGCCCGTGATGCTCTTGATGCGCCGATAGAACACCGACTGGCTCATGCCTACCTTTCGCACCAGCACCTGTACGTTGAACTCGGCGTCTTCGAGGTGTTCTTCCACCACGCGCATGGCGTTTTCTAGGAACTCGCGGTCGGCGTCGGGAACGGTTATTTCGGTGGGCTCTAGTAAGATGTGGCGCTGGTAGTACTCGTGCAGCTTGCGCCTGTTGCGTAGCAAAGCCTCTGCCTTGGCCAGCAGCAGGGTAGGGTTGAAGGGCTTGCTCATGTAGTCGTCGGCGCCCAGGCCCAGGCCTTCTAGCTGGTGCGTTTCGGCGGTGCGGGCCGTGAGCAGGAGCAGCGGAATATGCGCGGTTTTGGGGTGCTGCTTCACGCGCTGGCACAGTTCCAGCCCATCGGAGTGCGGCATCATCACGTCCGAAATAATCAGGTCGGGGAGGTGTTGCAGGGCTTCGTCCCAGCCCTCCAGGCCGTCGGTAGCCATCAGCACGTCATACTCGGCCGCAAAAAGCTGTTGCAGATACTGGCGCACTTCGTCGTTGTCTTCCACCACCAGCAGGCGCGGCGGCCCAGCCGGCGTGGTGGGTAGGGTAGCCTGCTCTTTTTCGACTTCAAGCACATCAAACAACCCTTCCGACTCGATGTGGGTAGGAAGTGTATCTTCCTCTAACTGAATATTCTCTGGCTGAATATCTTCGGGCTTGAGGTGCTGCGTGCCCAACGGCAGGCGCAGCTCGAAGGTGGTGCCTACCCCCTGGGTGCTGCTCACGACAAGCTGCCCGCCGTGGCGCTCGGCAAACTGCCGGGCCAGCGACAGGCCAATGCCCGTGCCCGTCATGCGCAGGGTATCGGTGTGCGAGGCTTGGTAGTAAGGGTCGAAAATACGTCCCAGCTCGCTGGCCTTAATGCCCACACCTGTATCTGTTACATTGATTTTCAGGTAATTACCCGTAAGTTGCCCTTGGTGGTAGAGCGCTTCGCCTTGGGCATTTCCAATAACCATAGCCGCCAGCTCTACCCGGCCTTTGTTGCGGGTATATTTGAAGGCATTGGCCAGCAGGTTAGTCAGGATAATCTCCAGCTTGCTGCGGTCGAAATACAGCGGCACCGGTTGGGCAGGCACGTCCAGGAGGTAGGCCACGTTGCGCTCCTGGGCTTTCAGTTGGAAAACAGAGTAGGTGTCGGAGAGAAAGCGCACGGCATCAGCGCGCTGGGCGCGCAAGGGCACGTGGCCGGTTTCCACCTTGCGGAAATCCAGGAGCTGATTCACCAACTCCAGCAGCTTGCGCGTCTGGCGGTGCATGAGTTGCACCTTGCCGCGCAGGTCGGCTACGGGGCCGGCGGCGCGCATAATTTCCTCCATCGGCCCCAGAATCAGGGTGAGCGGGGTGCGCAACTCGTGGGAGATGTTAGTGAAGAAGCCCAACTTCAAATCGGTCAGCTCCTTCTCCTTTTCGGCCTGAAACTGCTCCAGCACCAGGCGATTTTTGAGCTGTTGCTGGGCCATTTCCACACGCCGGAACCAGGCCACTGCTCCCACTGCCGCCGCTGCGTAGAGCAGGTAGGCCCACCACGTGCGCCACCAGGGCGCCAGCACCTCAAACTGCATGGTGGCATAGCGCTTCGACCACACGCCCTCGCCATTGCTGGCCTTCACCTCCAACGTATAATTGCCCGCGGGCAGGTTGGCAAAGCTGGCCGTGCGCTGCCCCTGCGCCGGGTACACCCAGTCTTCGTTGTAGCCCACCAGGCGGTAGGCGTAGCGACTTTTCTGGGGGTTGGCATAGTTCAGGGCCACAAACTCCACCAAAAAGTCATTTTCGGCGTTGCGGATAGTTACCGTCTGCGGCACCGATAGCGCCTGCCGGAGCAGCACGCGACCATTCAGAGTGTCGCCCACGGCCACGGGGCGGTTGGTCACGCGTAGGCCGGTCAGCTGCACCACCGGCGCGTAGGGGTTGGCCTGAATATCAGATGGTTGGAAGTAATTGATGCCGTTGATGCCCCCAAAGTATAGAGTACCATCCTGGGCGCGGGCCGCCGAGCCAATCTTGAAGGAGTTACTTTGCAAGCCGTCGGCCACGTCATAGCGCAGGTACTGGCGGGTGGCGGGCGTGAAGCGGTAGAGGCCCGTGCCGCCAATCCAGAGGTGGCCGGCCTCATCGGCCAGGATGCTCTCCACATCCTCCTCCGGCAGCTGCCTGAAGTAGGACCGGATGGTTTCGTGCCCGGCGGCATCGGTGCGCAGCTGGTGCAAGCCGCCCCCAATGGTACCAATCCAGAGCGCATTTTGCTCGTCGAGCAGCAAGGGCCACACGTAGTTCACGCGCAGGCTGTTGGGCTTACCCGGCGCGTATTGGTAGTGGTGCAGCAGGCGCACCGCGGTAGGCGTAGCACGCAGTTTCAGCAGGCCCGCGTCGCGGGTGCTGGCCCACAGCACGTCGCGCTTGGCATCATAAAGTAGAAAAGATAACTGATTGGTAGGCAGCGCACTGTTGGAAGTATTGTAGGTGGCCAAGTACTGCCCCTCGGGGCTGAAACAGTATAAGCCCGCCGAAAACGTACCTACCCATACCGTGCCACGCTGGTCCTGGGTGATGCGCTCGATGGCCGTGTTGCTGAGCAGCGAGCCGTCGGGCAGTTTATCGTAGGTGGTCAGCTTTTCCTGGCCGTTGGCGCGGCTGAGTGTGACCAGGCCGTGGCCGCGCGTGCCAAACCAGAACGTGCCGTTGGTGGCCTGGAAAACCGCCGAGACATCGATGCCGCGGGCGCCCCCGCTCTGTTGATTGAGGTAGTTATGGTAGGTGTGCTGGGCCAGGTCGTAGCTGGCTACCCCGTTGCGGGTGCCAAACCAGAGCGTGTTGCGCGCTTCCTCCTTGAAAATAGCGTTGACGTAGTTGTTGGACAAGGCCAGCCGCCCCGTGAGCTGCTGCCGGATGCTGCCAAAAGGCTTCTGGCGCAAGTCTACCTTGTTGAGGCCGCCGGCCGAAGCGCACAGCCACATCACTTGGTGCTGGTCCTCGAAAATCTGATGAATTCGCTCAGAGTTGATACTGAACGGCTCCCCGTCCTGGGGCATAAACAGGGTAGGGGCTGCGGCGCGCAGCGGGGGCGCCACGGCAGTGCGGTTGCCGGCCTCCCACACATACAGCCCGTAGATGGTGCCCACCCACAGCCGCTCAAACGAATCGGTGTAAACCGACTGCACCAACGGCAGCTCCTGGGGTAGGGGGTGGGCTGCCAGCTCGCGCACGGTGCGGCGGTTAGCGGCACTCACCCAGTACACGTGGTGGTCGGTGCCTACCCATAGGTCACCGTGGTGGTCGAGGTGCAGGACGCGTACGGGTTTGGTAGACAGCTCCGTAGCGTGCAGATCTAGCAGGGGTTGGGTGGTGCGAATAACCGACAGGCCGTGGCTGCTGCTACCCACCCACAGCTTGCCTTCGACATCGAGTGCTAGGCTGGTGATGTGTGTGAGAGCGGCCCGGCCGGGTAGAGTAGGCGGCAGTTGTTGCAGACGCTGCACCCGGCCTTGGCGGTCGAAGCTCAGTGCAAACAGCCCGTTGCGGCCAGTGCCTACCCACAGCCGCCCCAGCGTATCCGATACCAGGGCCGTGACGTCGGACTGGGCCAGCAGCCGCGCCTGCGCCTGGTATGCCGCCGGAATGTGCTGCTCATCGAGTCGAAAAAAGTCGTCCTGATCGGCATTATATAAACTCAGGCCGGCCCGCTCGGTGCCTACCCATAGCCGGCCCCCGGCCCCCACATGCAGCACCGAAATGCGGTTGCTGGAAATGCCGTTGTGCGGGTTCACGGGCAGCGAGTACTGCTTCAGGGTGTAGCCGTCGTAGCGGTTGAGGCCGCGGTTGGTGCCTACCCAGATAAAGCCGGCTCGGTCCTGGGTCACGGCCATGCCGTCGCTGTGCGAAAGGCCCTCGTTGACGGTCAGGTGCTCGAAGCGAAAGGCACTGGGCGCGCTCTGCGCCAGTGCTTGGTGGCCTCCAGCCAGCGTCAGCAAAACACCCCAGATATACCGGATACATACCTCCTTCAGCACCGCAAAAAATGGGGTAGAAGGGAATACTAGAATGTCTCGGAGGTGAGTTTGCAAACGATTGCGGTTAACCATTCAGAAAGAAAAAGAAAAGCGGTAAGAGAGTTAAATAAGGATGCAACTGACTGTTGGTGAACAGGTTATTGTGATTGGTTGTATATATCAATCGATTGTGTGAAGAATGGATGACCAATTTAACCCCTTTTTTCGATTGAATTGTCCCCTACTCTCCTCTAGGGCTCCTTCTACATTTGGCTAGTTCCCAACACCGCGGTGGTAGTTGCTGAAAGCAGCGCTTACCTACTACTAAGAAGACGCCCGCAAACGGATAGGTTGGTCTGCACTGAACAACAACCTCCCTCTGCCCCGCCCCGACAACAACGCCTACCTACAGAAGACTTTTTGGAAAAATTCTACATCTCCCACCTTGCACTGGCCTTTGCCGGACGCAAAATTCCTTCACTTCTATGAGAGTAAAACCGTTACTCTTATGCGGGACGCTTGTACCCTTGCAAGTAGCCCTCGTTGCGCCTGCTGCGCACAGCCACCCCGGAGCATACGAGCGCTCCACAACGGCAGCGGCAGCTCCCGTTGACCAGACCATTACCGGACGCGTAACCGACGACCAGGGCCAGCCCCTACCCGGCGCGACGGTAGTAGTGAAAGGTACCACTATCGGGACTGGCACCGATGGCGACGGCCGCTTTTCGCTGGTGGTACCCACTGCAAACCAGGGTAGTACATTGCTGATTTCGTCTATTGGCTTCACCTCGCAGGAGTTTCCGCTGGGCAGCCGCACCACGTTTGATGTGCGAATGGTGACGGATACCAAGGCCTTGGAGGAAGTGGTGGTGGTAGGCTACGGCACCCAGAAGCGCTCCGACGTGACGGGCTCGGTGGTATCGGTGCCGCAGGACCGGTTGGAGAAGCTGCCGGTCTCGAACGTGGCGCAGGCGCTGCAAGGGGCGGTGGCAGGTGTGCAGATTACGGGTGGATCGAGTGTGCCGGGCAACCAGCCGAGCATCCGGATTCGGGGGGTGCGCTCTATCACGGCCAACGCCGACCCCTATCTGATTGTGGACGGGGTGCCGTTTCCGGGTAACCTCAACGACATCAATCCCAATGACATTGCCAGCATTGAGATTCTAAAAGATGCTTCTTCCACGGCCATTTACGGTACGCGGGGCTCCAACGGGGTTATTCTTATCTCTACCAAGCGCGGTAAAACCGGCAAGCCGCAGATTCGCTACAACGGCTATATCGGTCCCGAGTACCTGAACAACCGGCTGCGCCCGCTCGACGGCCCTGCTTACTCCGCTAAATACCAGGAGTTTGCCCGGCAGCGGGGGCTAAACGTAACCCCAGTGCCTAACCTCGGCGAACAGGCCAACTACGAAGCCGGCCGCACGGTAGACTGGTTCGACGAGATTTCACAGCAGGGCATGATTCAGGATCATAACCTGTCGGTGTCGGGTGGTACGGACGACGTGAAGTACTTCGTGTCGGGCGACTATTTCAAGCAGAAGGGGGTAGTAAAAGGATTTCAGTTCCAGCGCATCAGCCTGCGCACCAACATCGACGCCAATCTGACGCCCTGGCTGCGTGTGGGTACGTCGGCGTTCTTTTCCAGCAACAACGACGATGGCGGCCGCGCCGACCTCAGCCTGGCCCAGGTAGCGAGCCCATACGGTACCATCTACAACCCCGATGGTTCTTACACGGTTTTCCCGCAGCCCCCAGAACAGCTGATTAAGAACCCATTGGTAGGCCTCACCACTACCCGCGAGAGCCGCGTCAACCAGCTCACAGGCACGGGCTACGCCGAGGTAGCACCCAACTTCCTGGATGGCCTGAAGTACCGTCTGAACGCTACCTACTCGTACCGGCCCTACCGCTACGCCTACTACGAAGGGCGGGCTTTTGGCAACCTGCGCGGTGGCGCCCAGCTTGTCAACGATGAGCGGATGAACTACACCATCGAGAACCTGCTGATTTACAACAAAGACATTGGCAAGCACCACTTTGATGTAACCGCGCTGTACAGCTCCCAGCAGAATACGTACTTCACCACCACCGAAAACGCGAGCGGTTTCATCAACGATGAAATTGGGTTCAACAGCATTGGCTCGGGTTCCAACACGCCCACTATCAGCTCGTACAGCGAGCGGCGGGCGTTGGTGTCGCAGATGGGACGCATCAACTACAACTACGACAGCCGCTACCTGTTTACGGCCACGGCCCGCCGCGACGGTTCATCCGTATTCGGAGTCAATGCCGATAAATACGCCATCTTCCCCTCGGTGGCGGTGGGCTGGAATATTGCCAACGAAGCCTTCCTGCGCAATAACAACAAAATCAGCAACCTGAAACTGCGCTTTTCTTATGGTATAACTGGCAATGAAGCAATTCCAGCGTACGGCACCATCACAGGCTTGGCGCTAGGGCAATATGCATACGGTGGGGTAGCTTCTACTTCCCTGCGGGCAGGCACTATCGGTAATATTGGTCTTGGCAACGCGAACTTGAAGTGGGAGCAAACCTCCAGCGTAAACTACGCGGTGGACTTTGGCTTCTTCAACAACCGTCTGTCGGGCACGGTGGAGTACTACGATGCCAAAACCAAAGACTTGCTGCTGGCCCGGCAGATTCCGATTATAACGGGCTACAACTCCATTCTGGACAACATTGGCCGGGTGCAGAACCGCGGCATTGAGCTGACGCTGACCTCCGTTAACATCGACAAAAACGGCTTCAACTGGAGCACCAACTTCAACATTTCCGGCAACCGCAACAAGATCCTGGATCTGTACGGCAATGGCACCGACGATATTGGCAACCGCCGCTTCATTGGCAAGCCGCTGAGCGCTATCTACGACTATGAGAAGGTAGGGGTATGGCAGGTAGGCGAAGACCCCTCGGCGCTGGACCCCGGTGCCAAGCCCGGCGACCTGAAATTTGCCGACCTCAACGGCGACGGCCGCATCACTAGCCTCGACCGGCAGTACCTGGGTACTGCGCTGCCCGACTACTCGGCGGGTCTTACCAACACCTTTGCTTACAAAGGCTTTAGCCTGCGCATTTTCTTCCAAACGGTGCAAGGCGTACTCAAAAACAACCCCACGCTCAACTTCCTGGACCTGGGCGGGCGCCTGAACACCCCGCGTGAAGTAGGCTATTGGACGCCCGAGAACATGAGCCAGGACCGCCCTGGGCTGAACTATTTCAACCCACGCGGCTACGGCTACCCCAGCAATGCCAGCTTCACCCGCCTCAAGGATATAACACTGAACTACACCTTCGCTCCGGCCCTGGTAGAGCGGCTCAAACTGGGGGGAGTATCGGCCTATATCAGCGGGCGCAACCTCTATACCTGGACCGACTGGGTAGGCTACGACCCCGAGCAGAACTACACGCTTGGCAACGGTACGGGCAACACCGACGGCAATGGGCCGCCCAACTTCCCCAATGTGGCTACCTACGTGTTCGGCCTCAACCTGACGCTGCGCTAATCTTCCCTACCCGTCTTTTACAGCTTCTGATATGAAACGTATTATAGTTGCTTGCTTTGGCTTGCTGGGCGCTACGCAGCTGCTCAGTTCCTGCGCCGAAGACTACTTGGATGAAGATCCAAAATCCTTATACACCCCCCAAACAGTACTGGTAGACTCGCTGGGCTTTGAGGCGGCTATGGCCGGTTTGCAGTCCGTTGTACGCGAGCAGTACACCCGCTCCGACGAGCAAGGCTTGCTGAGCGTGATGCAGGTGGGCACCGATGTGGCCATTCCGGGACAGGTGCAGGGGGTGGAAGTGCCCTACTACAACTACACGCAGCTGACCTCGCAGGACCAGGGAGCCAACGTATTCTGGAACCAGGCCTATCGGATGATCAACAACGCCAACCAGATTATTGCCGGAGCCGCTACGGCGCCCGCTACGCTCCGCCAGGGCTACAAAGACCGCATCAGCGCCGAAGCACGCTTCTACCGTGCTTACGCCTACAACTTCTTGGCAACACTCTGGGGCGATGTGCCGCTAATAACGGAACCCGTCACAACGGCCCGCACCGACTTTGCGCGCGCGCCTATTGCTGAAGTCAATGAGTTGATCATCAACGATCTGAAAACAGCTATTCCAAGTCTATTGCCAGCCAGCCGCGTGATTTCGGGGCGTATTGCGAAGGGGGCAGCGCAGCACCTGCTGGGGGAGGTATATTTGCGCACCAATCAGAACGCGCTGGCCGAGCAGGTGCTCAAAGAGGTAATCGACGGTGGTCAGTACAAGCTCATCACGGCCCGCTACGGGGTGAAATCCAATCAGCCCGGCGACTACTTCTCCGATATGTTTATTATCGGTAACCAGCGCCGCAACCAAGGCAACACCGAGCTCATTTGGGGTATTGAGCAGCAGCTACTAGTACCCGGTGCCACAACCAGCGCCCAGCAGCGCCGTGTGTGGGTGCCGGCCTACTACAATGTAAAGGGTATGGCCCTGGCCGACTCGCTGGGTGGCCGTGGCTTGGGACGTTTGCGCTTGAGCAACTGGGTCGACTACCGCCTCTACCCCAAGGATGAAAGCGCCGATATGCGCAATTCGAAGTATAATCTCAAGCGTCGCTTCTACTACAACGACCCCTCGCAGACTGCCACGTATGGGAAGCGTGTAACGGGCCTAACGGGCTCGGATACCATTTTCTACATCACGCCCTACACCACCAAGTGGAATCAGTTTGACCCCACCGACACCTTTGGGTTTGGCACCATTAAGGACATAACCATGATGCGCCTGGGCGAAACCTACCTGCTGCTGGCAGAAGCCCAGTTCCGGCAGGGTAAGCTAGCCGATGCCGCAGCCAGCATTAATGTGTTGCGCACCCGTGCCAAAGCCGCCCAGGTAACGGCTTCGGATATCACGCTCAACTTTATTCTGGACGAGCGCGCCCGCGAGTTGATAGGAGAAGAGCAGCGCCGTATTACGCTGGTCCGTACGGGCACCCTGGTAGAGCGCACGCTCCGCCTGAATGGGGCCTCCGTTACGGGGTTGACAGCCAATAACTTATTGTTGCCCATCCCACAGTCGGAGATTGACCGGAACATCAACGGTACTCTCCGTCAGAACACAGGCTACTAACCCTACCCTTCATCGGTAGACGGCCGACTGCCGGTGCAGTCGGCCGTCGAGTATTATGCGTATGCAGAAATTCTTTTTTCTTGTGGTAGGGTTGGGGCTGAGCACGGGTACTACCCTGGCACAAGCCCCCGCTACGTCCGGCAGCGTCCCGAAGGCGAAAACCGCCGCCTTCCGCCCCGGCGAGCTGTGGTACGACACCGACGGCAACCGCATCAATGCCCACGGCGGCGGCGTGTTGCAGGTAGGTAACACCTACTATTGGTACGGCGAGAAGCGCGCCCAGCACCAGGAAGAAGGCGTGAACGTGTACAGCTCCAAAGACCTCTATAATTGGAAATATGAAGGCGTGGCCCTACCCCCCAGCCAGGATGCGCAGAGCGACATTGCGGCCGGCTGCCTGATGGAGCGCCCCAAAGTCATCTACAATAAGAAGACTGGCAAGTACGTGATGTGGTTTCACCTGGAGCTGAAAGGCCAGGGCTACAAAGCCGCCCGCGCCGGCGTGGCCGTGGCCGACAAGCCCACCGGCCCATTCAAATACGTGAGCAGCTTCCGGCCCAACGGCAATATGTCGCGCGATATGGGCTTGTTTGTGGACGACGATGGCGCGGCCTACCACGTTTACTCGGCTCGCGAGAACTACGACCTGCGTCTGGCCCGCCTCTCGCCCGACTACCTCACCGCTACCCCCCAGGACTCGCTACTCTTTAGCAAGCACCAGGAGGCGCCGGCCCTGTTCAAAACCGACGGCAAGTACTACCTCATCACCTCGGGCTGCACCGGCTGGGACCCCAACCAGGCCTCCCTGCACGTAGCCGACCGGCCCTTTGGCCCCTGGAAACCCCTGGGCGACCCCATGACCGGCCCCAACGCCAAGCTCACCTTCGGCGGGCAGTCGACCTACGTGCTGCCGGTGGCGGGCCGGAAGGATGCCTTCCTCTTCATGGCCGACCGTTGGAACCCCAAAGACCTGAAAGACAGCCGCTACCTGTGGCTGCCGGTACAGTTCAAAGATGGTCAGCCTACCATTGGGTGGCTGGACCAGTGGAACCTCAATTTCTTCAACAACTCCTCTACTAAACCCCTCTAGGCCGTGCTGAACCAAATGATTGTGCGGGCGCTGCTGCTGGGCGGCCTTAGCCTCTCCACGCTTGCTACCACCACGCAGGCGCAAACCAAGCCTGCAAAGAAAACTGCCCCTACCACCGCTGCCGCTAAGCACACCTTTGCGCTGGGCGACGAGCACTTTTTGCTCGACGGCAAGCCCTTTCAGATGATTTCGGGGGAGATGCACTACCCCCGCGTGCCGCGTGAGGCCTGGCGCCAGCGCATGCGCATGGCCAAGGCCATGGGCCTGAATACCATCGGCACTTACGTGTTCTGGAATGCGCACGAGCCGGAGCCCGGCAAGTACGATTTCAGCGGCAATCACGATGTGGCCGCTTTCGTGAAGATGGCCCAGGAAGAGGGCCTGTGGGTGGTGCTGCGGCCCAGCCCCTATGTGTGCGCCGAGTGGGAATTTGGCGGCTATCCCTACTGGCTGCAAAACGTGGCTGGCTTGAAGGTGCGCAGCCAGGAGTCGCAGTACGTAGCTGCCTACAAGCGCTACCTCAACGCCGTAGCCAAGCAGCTGGCGCCCTACCAAGTAAATCACGGCGGCCCGGTACTGATGGTGCAGGTGGAAAACGAATACGGCTCCTACGGCAGCGACAAGGAGTACCTGGCCCAAAACCAGAAGCTGTTCCGCGAAGCGGGCTTCGATGGCCTGCTCTACACCTGCGACCCAGCCGCCGACGTGGCGAAAGGCCACCTACCCGGCCTGCTGCCCGCCGTGAACGGCCTCGACAAGCCCGACCAAGTGAAGAAGATTGTGCGCGACAACCACGCCGGCAAAGGCCCCTACTTCATTGCCGAGTGGTACCCCGCGTGGTTCGACTGGTGGGGGGCACCGCACCACACGGTGCCCGCCGAGAAGTACGCTGGTCGCCTCGACTCGGTGTTGGCAGCGGGTGTGAGCATCAACATGTATATGTTTCACGGGGGCACTACCCGCGGCTTCATGAACGGCGCCAACTACAAGGGCGAGGGCACGCGCTACGAACCCCAGATCAGCAGCTATGACTACGATGCGCCTCTGGACGAGGCCGGCAATGCTACCCCCAAGTTCATGGCCTTTCGGCAGGTGATAGAGAAGCACTTGCCCGCGGGCACCAAACTGCCCGCCGTGCCTGCGGCCAAGCCAACTACCCGCATTCCGGCTGTTAGTCTGAGCCAGGCTACCCCACTGCTGAGCGTGCTGCCCAAGGCCGTGACCAACGCCAAACCCCAGACCTTCGAGGACCTGCACCAGCCCTACGGCTTTGTGCTCTACCGCACGCAGGTGCCGGGCGGCCGCACGGGCGTGCTCAGCCTGACTGAGCTGCGCGACTACGCCGTGGTGCTGGTGAACGGCCAGCGCGTGGCCGTGCTGGACCGCCGCAAGGGTGAGCACCAGGAAGCCACCATCACCCTACCCGCTGGCACTGTTACGCTGGATATTCTGGTGGAAAACCTGGGCCGCATCAACTTCGGCGCCTACCTCTTGGAGAACCGCAAGGGCATCACGGAGAAGGTGACGTTTGCGGACCAGGAGCTGACCGGCTGGCAGCATTTCCCGCTGCCGTTTGATGATATTTCGAAGGTAACGGCCACCAAAGCCAGCCGCGCCTCTGCCGGCAACGGGCCGGTGCTGCGGCGCGGCTCCTTCACCCTCACTACCCCCGCCGATACCTACCTCGACATGAGCCAGTGGGGCAAAGGCAGCGTGTGGCTGAATGGCCACCACCTGGGCCGCTACTGGGAAACCGGCCCTCAGCAAACCCTCTACGCGCCGGCCGAGTGGCTAAAAAAAGGCCGCAACGAGGTGGTAGTGCTGGAGCTGCTGAAGCCTGAGCAAGACCAGCTCACCGGCCTCGACAAACCCATTCTGAACGTGTTGAAGCCGGAAGGCGAAGCCCGCAAGACCAACTAATCCGTGCCCATTTCCACCCAACGCTCCTTCTTGCTTACACCTTCTCCTGCTACACTCCTTCGCTCTGCCCTAGTGGGCTTGCTGGGGGTAGGCGGGTGGCTAGTGCCTACCCCTGGGTTAGCCCAGACCACCCAGCCCGCCTACTTCGATACGCACGTGGCGCCGGCGCCTACCAAGCTGCCGCCCTTTGAGGTGAAGCAGCCCGACAAGCGCCTCAGCCCCTCCACCGGCATGACGCGCCGACACTGGCAGGATGCGGCCCGCTACCTGCTCGGCGGCGCATTCAGCTATGTGCAGAAGCTCGACGACCCCATGCAGTTTCCGAAGGAGCCAGGCAAGAGCTACCCCCGCAACGAGGGCCAGGTGCCCACCGAGAAGCTGGAGGGCCTGTGCCGCACGCTGTTCATGGCCGCGCCGCTGCTGAAAGAGGAGCCGGGCCTGACGCTGAACAACGTGAAGGTAGGCGACTACTACCGCCACCAGTTGGCGCTGCTTGTCGATCCGCAAAGCACCAGCTACATCCGGCCCCGCGCTCAAAATGGTGGTCCCAGCCAGATTCTGGTGGAGTTTGGCGGGCTGGGCGTGGCCCTGTTTGCCGCCCCCGAGGTGCTGTGGGACCCGCTGCCCCAGGCCACCAAAGACGCCCTGGCCGCCACCATGCTCAGCTATGGCGACGGCCCCACGGTACCCCAAAACTGGCGCTACTTCAACATCTTCATCCTCAGTTTTTTCGAGAGTCGCGGCTACCAGGTCAACAAGAAGCTGCTGGAAGAATATCTGCAAAAGCAACTGACCCACTATGATGGCCAGGGCTGGTACAACGACGCGCCCACCTACGACTACTACAGCATGTGGGCGTTTCAGATGTACGGCCGGCTGTGGAGCGAGTACTACGGCCGCCAGCACTACCCCGAAATTGCGGCGAAGCTCAACGAGAACTTCGCCCCGTTGCGCGACACCTACCCCTACCAGTTTGGGCGCGATGGGCACCTGATTATGTGGGGCCGTAGCATTACGTACCGCTTTGCGGCCGTGGTGCCGTTTCCATTGATGGGCCTGCACCCCGCCGCCGACACCAACTTCGGCTGGATGCGGCGCATTGCCTCGGGGGCTATGCTGCAATTCTTACAACACCCCGATTTTCTGGAAGATAACGTGCCCACGCTGGGCTTCTACGGCTCCTTCGAGCCGGCCGTGCAGCCCTATAGCTGCCGGGGTAGCGTGTACTGGATGGCCAAGGCTTTTCTGGGCCTGCTGGTGCCCGCCGACTCGCCGTTCTGGACCGCCACCGAAAACAAAGGCGCCTGGGCTACCCCGGCCCTAGCCAAAGGCACGGTGTTCAACAAGTTTGAGCCCGGCCCCAACATCCTCCTGACCGACTACCCCAACACGGGCGCGGCCGAGTTGCGTGCCCCCTGCCACCAGGATAGTTCCGACCCCTACCGCGGCGACGAAAACTACAACCGCCTGAGCTACAACAGCGCCTTTCCGTGGCAGGCCGATGGCCCCAACGGCGAAGTAGCCATGAACTACGTGTTCAAAAACCAGCAAGGCAAGTGGGAGCCCCTGCGCCTCTACACCTTCAAAAAGTTTGAAGACGGCGTGTACTACCGCGACGCCGTGCTGGAAACCGATAAAAACGTGCAGCTGCACCTGGCCGAAATGCCCCTCCCCAACGGCATCTTGCGGGTAGACGTAGGCCAGAGCCCCGCGGCCACCGACCTGCGCCTGGGGCACTACGCCCTACCCAAACTCGCGGGCACCATCCGGCGCAGCACGCGCAAGGTATGGAGCTACACGGTCCAAATCATCGACAACGGCACCTACCAACTGGCGCTGGTGCCGCTCAGCGGGTGGTCGGAAACGCAGGTGGTGGACGCCACGGGGCTGCATCCGGCCGCCGCCCAAAGCACCGTGCTCAATGCCGTGGGCACCACCTTGCCCAACCACCATCCCGTTGTATTCAGCACCTTGCTGCTCTGGAAAAAATCGGGCGAGAAATGGACGAACAAAGAGATGCTACCCGTGAAAAATATTCATTACGACGCTCAATCCGGCATCATCACTTTGACCATGGCAAACGATCAAAAGAAAACCATACATTATTGATAATCAACCGATACTATTCCGCATAACGCGTGGCGTTCCTACTAGTGGGGGCTTGGGTACGGCTGTATATTTAGGGAAGCAGCCGTGCCCAGCTCTAGCCCTCATTATAGATAACTTACTCAGCGGCCGTGGGAATCCGTGGGGTAGGTGGGGCGTCGCGCGTTTGGAATAATACCTTGGGTAGCGGTGTAGAGACGCATACTTGCGTCTCATCGTTGAACGACATCGGCAATGCGGCGCGGACGACAAGACGCAAGTATGCGTCTCTACACACCGCTTTACACGAACTACTATTCTGACATACATTCAACCTATCTTTCCGTTGACTACATCCACTCTACACCCTCTGTTTTCGGCGGCGCTCTGCCTGCTGCTAGTGCCCGCTGCCCACGCCCAGCAATACCAGAAAACCGCCACCGGCCTGCAACTTTCCACCGACTCGCTCACGGTGCGGGTGCAATTCTACAGCCCCGACATTGTGCGGGTGGTGAAGTTTCCGAAGGGCAAGGAAAACGAGCGCAAGAGTCTGGTAGTGATACAAACGCCCGCGCCGGGCAAACTGAAATACAGCAGCAAAAACGGCCTCATCAGCCTGAGCAGCGCCAGTACCGAGGTGCGCATCGACCCCAACACCGGGCAGGTGCGCTTTCTCACGGCCAAGGGGCAGCCGCTGATCAGCGAGAAAGCCTACGGCTCGCGCTTCACGGGCAAGCAGGATCTGGGTGCCGCTACTTACCGCGTGCGGCAGCTGTTTCAGTTGGCGCCCAACGAGGCGGTGTACGGGTTGGGCCAGCACCAGGACGGGCACCTCAATTACCGAGGCCAGAAGGTGCTGCTGAAACAGCGCAACCTCGACATTGCTGTGCCGGTGCTGCACTCAGGCAAGGGCTACGGCGTGTTCTGGGACAACTACTCCACCACCCAGTTTGCTGACAATGAGCAGGGTACATTATTCGATTCGGAGGTGGGCGACTGCGCCGATTACTACCTGCTGAACGGCAACGGCACGGCCGATGGCGTGGTGGCACAATACCGCCACCTCACCGGACAAGCCCCTATGTTTCCGCGCTGGACGCTGGGCTTCTGGCAAAGCAAGGAGCGCTACCGGAGCCAGGAGGAGACGGTGGACGTGGTGAAGAAGTACCGCGCCCTGGGCGTGCCCCTCGATGGCATTGTGCAGGACTGGCAGTATTGGAGCGAAGACAACGACTACTGGAACTCCACGGAGTTCGGCAACCCGCGCTTCCCCAATCCGCAGGGCATGGTAGATGAGGTGCACAAGCTCAATGCCCACCAGATTATTTCGGTGTGGCCCTCGTTCGGCAAAAAGACCAAGGCCTACCAGGAGTTTGCCGCCAAGGACATGCTCTTCGACTTCATCACCTGGCCGCGCACGCCCCACGTGAAAGTCTACGACGCCTTCGACCCCGCCGCCCGCGACATCTACTGGAGCTACCTGAACAAGAACATCTTCCGGCTGGATATGGATGGCTGGTGGCTCGATGCCACCGAACCCGATCAGCTCACCCCCTTCGATACCGACGACGACAACGAAACCGCCCTGGGCAGCTTCCGGCGAGTGCGCAACGCCTACCCCCTCATGAGCACCACGGGCGTGTACAAGCATCAGCGCGAGACCAGCGAGGCCAAGCGCGTGTTCATTCTCACGCGCTCGGCCTTTGCCGGGCAGCAGCGCAACGCCACCATGGTGTGGTCGGGTGATGTGAACTCGCGCTGGGATGTGCTGGCCAAGCAGCCGGCCGCCGCGCTCAGCCTGAGCCTGGCCGGCTTCCCGTACTGGAACAGCGACATCGGCGGCTTTTTCCCCTCCGGCGACTACCCCAAGGGCGTGAAGGACCCGGCGTTTCAGGAGCTGTTTACGCGCTGGCAGCAGTTTGCGGCCTTCACGCCCATGATGCGCGCCCACGGCGAGTACACGCCCCGCGAGATTTATCAGTTCGGCGAGAAAGGCAGCTGGGCGTTTGATGCGCAAAAAAAGTTCATCGACCTGCGCTACCGCTTGCAGCCCTACCTCTACGCTAATGCCTGGGGCGTAACCAGCCGCGCCAGCACGCTGATGCGAGCCTTGCTAATGGATTTCCCCACCGACCCGAAGGTGACGGACATGAGCTCGGAGTACATGTTTGGCCCGGCCCTGCTGGTGAGGCCCGTAGTGGAGGCGCAGTACGTAAACCGGCCCGACAAGAACCAGCCCGTGCCACCCGATTTCTCGCAAACGAAAACCACCGAGGTATACCTGCCGGCCGGCACGAGCTGGGTGGATTTCTGGACGGGCAAGCGCCACAACGGCGGGCAAACCGTGCAGCGTGCCACCCCCATCGACCTGATGCCGCTCTACGTGCGCGCCGGCGCCGTGCTGCCCCTGGGGCCGCTGCAACAGTACACCGGCGAGAAGCCCGACGCGCCCCTGGAAATCCGCGTGTATCCGGGTGCCAATGGCGAATTCATGCTCTACGAAGACGAAAACGACAACTACAATTACGAAAAAGGAGCCTACGCTACCATCCAAATGCGCTGGAACGACAAGGCCCGGCAGCTGACAGTAGAAAACCGCGCTGGTTCGTTTCCGGGCATGGCGCAGGAGCGCACCTTCCGGGTGATGCTGGTAGATGAGCAGCATGGTACTGGAATAGGCGAGGGTACCGAGCCCGCCAAGGAAGTGCGCTATGCGGGCAAGAAGCTAACTGTGAAGCTATAACTTACCGAACCTCTTGCAGGGCGTTGCCTCCCTATGCCGTTTGGAGGGTAGGCGGTCGGGGCGGAACTGTTGCCAGCCCGGCCCCTGCGTGCTGTGTTATTTATCTTCTCGCTTGATATTCTCCTGATGAAATACTCTCTCTGTCTGTTGGTTTTGTGGGGGCTGCTGGCGCTGCCAGCCGCTGCTACCACCCCCGCCGTACGCAGTCAGGAAGGGCACCCCTATGGCAATCCGGCTACCGCTAAGACTCTCAAGAGCCAGCGCGCCCCCGCCGACCTGAAGCTGTGGTACAGCAAGCCGGCCACGGAGTGGGTAGAAGCCTTGCCCGTAGGCAATGGCCGGGTAGGGGCCATGGTGTTTGGTGGTGTGGAGAAAGAGTTGATTCAGCTGAATGAAAGCACTTTATATAGCGGCGGTCCTGTGCCGGCCAGCGTTAACCCGCAGGCGGCTTCCTACCTGCCGCAGGTGCGCGAGGCCTTGCTGCGCGAGCAAGATTATGGCAAGGCCGACGAACTGGTGCGGCACATGCAGGGCCTGTTCACCGAATCGTACCTGCCGCTGGGCGACCTGGTGTTGCAGCAGGACCTGGGCGGCGCCGCCCCCACCGCTTACCGCCGGGAGCTGGATTTACCATCGGCCACGGCCACTACGCGCTTCACCGTGGGCGGGGTAGAGTACACCCGCGAGGTGCTGGTCTCGGCGCCGAATAAGGTGCTGCTGGTGCGCCTGCGGGCCAGCCGGGCCCACGTTCTCACGCTGGATATAGCCGCCAACAGCCCGCTGCACCACAGCTGGGCCGTGGAGCAAGGCCAGGAATTGGTGGTGAGCGGCAAAGCCCCTGCGCACGTCGACCCGAACTACTACAACCCCAAAGACCGGGAGCACATTGTGTACGCCGATACCAGCGGCTGCCGGGGCATGCGGTTTCAGTACCGCGTGCGGGCCGTAGCGCCGGGCGGGCGCGTATCGGCTGGTCCGGCGGGGCTGCACATTGAGCAGGCCAACGAAGTAGTGCTCTACGTGGTGGCGGCCACCAGCTTCAATGGCTTCGACAAATGCCCCGACCAGGAAGGCCGTGACGAGAAAGCCTTGGCGGTGGAAAACATGCAACGGGCAGCGAGCAAGTCGTTTGGGGCATTGCAGCGGGCCCATGTGGCCGACGTGCAGCGCTACTTCGGCCGCGTGGCGCTGGTCGTGGCCGACACCACCGGGCACCCCGCCCCGGCCCTACCCACCGACGAGCGGTTGCAAGCCTACGCCCGCGGCGCCTACGATCCGGCTCTGGAAACGCTGTATTTCCAGTACGGGCGCTACCTGCTGCTGGCGTCGTCGCGGCCGGGTGGGCCGCCGGCCAACCTGCAAGGCATCTGGAACCGGGAACTGCGCCCGCCCTGGAGTTCCAACTACACCATTAACATCAACACCCAAATGAATTACTGGCCCGCTGAGGTGACCAACCTGAGCGAGCTGCACGAACCGTTGCTGCGCTGGCTGCACGATCTGGCAAAGGCCGGCACCCACACGGCCCGCGAGTTTTACGGCGCCCGAGGCTGGGTAGCACACCACAACTCCGACATCTGGGCCACCACCAGCCCCGTGGGCGACGTAGGCCACGGCGACCCGGTGTGGGCCAACTGGGCCATGGGCGGCAACTGGCTGAGCCAGCACTTGTGGGAGCATTACGCCTTCACCCAAGACAAGCGCTACCTAGCCGAGCAGGCCTACCCTCTGATGAAGCAAGCCGCTCTATTCAGCGTCGATTGGCTGGTAGAAGGCCCCGACGGCTACCTCGTGACGGCCCCCTCCACCTCCCCCGAAAACCTGTTCAAAGACCAGAACGGCAAGCCGCAGAGCGTGTCGGTGGCCACTACCATGGACATGGCCATTATCTGGGATTTGTTCACCAACGTTATCGAGGCCTCGCAGGTGCTGGGCGTAGATGCAGAGCTGCGCAACCAGCTGCTAGCCAGTCGGGCGCGACTGTACCCGCCGCGCGTGGGCCAGCAGGGCCAGCTGCTGGAGTGGTACCGCGACTTCGTTGAAACTGATCCGCAACACCGCCACGTGTCGCACCTGTTTGGGCTGCACCCTGGCCGGCAGTTGTCGGAAGCCCAAACGCCCGAGCTGTTTCGGGCGGCCCGCAAGACGCTGGAAATCCGTGGCGACGAGGGCACGGGCTGGAGCAAGGCCTGGAAAATAAACTGGTGGGCCCGCCTCCGCGACGGCGACCATGCCTACACGCTCATCCGGCAGCTGTTGCGCTACATGCCCGCCAAGGGTAGGGGCGCCGGAGGCACCTACCCCAACCTGTTCGATGCCCACCCGCCCTTTCAGATTGACGGCAACTTTGCGGGCACGGCGGGCATGGCCGAGCTGTTGCTGCAAAGCCACCTGGGCGAAATCGAGTTGCTGCCCGCCCTACCCGCGGCCTGGAATACGGGCCAGGTGCGGGGGCTGCGCGCCCGCGGCGGCTTCGAGGTGGGTATGGCCTGGCAACACGGCCAACTGCACACCGCTACCCTTGCGGCGCTGGCCGGGGGGCGGTGTGCGGTGCGGGCCGCCCGGCCCTTTCGCATCAAGGGCGTACGGGCCGCCCCTACCCACGATGCCCGTGGCTATGTGCTGGTATTCGAGGCCAAGAAAGGGCGTGCCTATCAGCTAGCGGCCAATTAGATCTTGCCGCTGCGGCCCCACAGTAGCGGCGGAACGGTCAAAGAAGGGGGGCAAATTAGCCTTTGCGCGGCCCGCACTGGCTACCCTCCCAAAATTTGACTCTTTTGCGTTGCGCCCACTTCGATACTTTTCTTTCCCTATGATGACGTTCTCTCTTTCTACATTTCGCCGCTGGTGTGCCACCCACGCCGGCACCGGTCAATACCGCTCCTTCGGACGCATGGCCGGGGTGTTGCTGGTGCTTATGCTGGTAGGCCCCGCGAAGCTCGCCGCCAAGCCACCGAAAACCACTGCCTACCTGTTCGCCTACTTCACCGGCAACGACAAAAAGCAGGAAGCCATTCGCTTCGCGCTCAGTCAGGACGGCTACCACTACACCGCGCTCAACGGCAACAGGCCCATCGTCAGCTCGGCGGCCATCAGCGAGACCGGGGGCGTGCGCGACCCGCACATTTTGCGCGGCCACGACGGCAAGACCTTCTACATGGTGGCTACCGATATGGTGTCGGCCAAGGGCTGGAGCAGCAACCGGGGCATGGTGCTGCTGAAGTCCAACGACCTGATCAACTGGAAATCCAGCGTCGTCAACATTCAGAAGAAATATCCCAACCAAGAAAACCTGAAGCGGGTGTGGGCCCCGCAAACCATCTACGACGCCAAGGCCAAGAAGTATATGGTGTACTTCTCCTTGCAGTATGGCTCGGAGCCCGACAAAATCTACTACGCCTACGCCAACAAGGACTTTACGGACCTGGAAGGCGAGCCCAAACAGCTGTTTTTCTCACCCACCAACGGCTCTTGTATTGATGGCGACATTGTGGCGAAAGATGGCAATTACTACCTCTTCTTCAAGACCGAAGGCCAGGGCAACGGCATCAAAGTGGCCGTGTCGGATAAGCTGACCGAGGGCTATAAGCAGCGTGACCCCTACGTGCAGCAAACCAAGGATGCCGTGGAAGGCTCGGGCACCTTCAAGCTCAACAACAGCACCGACTACATCTTGATGTACGACGTGTACGGCAAGGGTCGCTACCAATTTACGCGCACTGCTGATTTTGAGAACTTTAAGGTGATTGACGACGAGGTGAAGATGAACTTCCACCCTCGCCACGGCACCGTGCTACCCATCACCACCGAGGAAGCTACCCGCCTGGCCGCCCGCTGGCTGACGCCGGCCGACCTGTTTGGTACGGCCCAGAACAAGGCCATCCGGCAGCAGAACACCGTAGTAGACAGCGCGGCCGGCAAGGTGGCGTATCTGGCGATGCCGGGCGCCAGCCTGCAACAGTTTGATCCGCAGCTGACCACGTTTGGGCTGACGGTGAAGCCCAGCGGCCCGCAGAACTTCGCCAAGGGTCCCGTGACCTACACCGTAGGGCAGGGCGGCCAGCAGCGCACCTACGCGGTGTCCGTCACCGAAACGCACAACCCTGCCCTGAACGGCTACTACGCCGACCCCGCCATCCTGCATTCCGAGAAAACCGGCAAATTTTACCTCTACCCTACCTCCGACGGCTTTACGGGCTGGTCGGGCACCTACTTCAAGACCTTTTCCTCGCCCGATCTGGTGAACTGGAAGGATGAAGGCGTGATTCTAGACTTGCCCAAGGACGTGAGCTGGGAGAAGAAAAACGCCTGGGCACCCTGCATTATCGAGCAGAAAACCGCTACCGGCTACCGCTACGCCTACTACTTCTGCGCGGGCGCCAAAATAGGGGTAGCGTTGTCGGATAGCCCGACCGGCCCGTTCAAGGACACCGGCAAGCCGCTACTCAACCAACTTCCTGAGGGCGTGAAGGGCGGCCAGCAGATAGACCCCGCCGTGTTCCGCGACCCGCAGAGCGGCAAGCTCTACCTGTATTGGGGCAACGGCTACATGGCCGGCGCCGAGCTGAACGACGACCTGGTGAGTCTGAAGCCCGGCACCACGCAGGTGATGACGCCCGACCGCACCTTCCGCGAGGGCGCTCACGTGTTCTTCCGCAACGGCACCTACTACTTTATGTGGAGCGAGGACGACACCCGCTCGCCCAACTACCAGGTGCGCTACGGCACCTCCACCACGCCGCTGGGCAAGATTACGGTGCCCGCCAACAACCTAGTAATCACTAAAGACCCGGTGCAGGGTATCTACGGCACCGGCCACAACAGCACCATTCAGGTGCCCGGCCGCGACGAGTGGTACCTGGTCTACCACCGCTTCACCTACCCCAAAGGCATCAAAATGGGCGACGCTGCGGGTTACAACCGCGAGGTGTGCATCGATAAGATGGAGTTCAACGCCGACGGCAGCATCAAGCCCGTGACGCCTACCCACGCTGGCATTCAGCCGGTGCAGCGTTGACCCCACCCCCGGCCTCTCCCCTCCGGGAGAGGGGTGCCACGCAACACAACGATTTTGTTGCTGATGGCTGGCACCCCTCTCCCGGAGGGGAGGGGCCGGGGGTGGGGTTAAGGCCCACAGTATCAGCAGCAACTATACAAAGAGAAACGACAATGAAAGTTACTATACGCCTGATACTATGTAGCTTGATGTTGCTGGCCACCGCCGCGCAGGCGCAGCAGGCCAAAAAACCAGTCATCCGGCAGAACGTGCCGCTGGATTCTATCCGGCTGAGCGACCCGTTTATCCTCGCTGACTCGAAGACCAAGCAGTACTACATGACCGGCACCGGCGGCCTGCTCTGGAAAAGCCCGGATATGAAGCGCTGGTCGGGACCCTATTCCGTAGCCCAGCCTGATCCTGCTTCCTGGATGGGGCCGAAACCGATGATCTGGGCCGCTGAAATCCACCCGTACCAGGGCCAGTACTACTACTTTGCCACCTTCACCAACCAAGCCGTCAAGATTGATACAGTGCAGGGTACGCCGATTGAACGCCGGGCCTGCCACGTGCTGGTCAGCAACCAGCCGGGTGGCCCTTACGTGCCCGTTCCCGGCGGCGACGCCACCTACCTGCCCGCCAACAAGCCTACCCTCGACGCTACGCTGTGGGTAGATAAGGACAAAAAGCCCTACATGGTATACTGCCACGAGTGGCTGCAAAACCAGAATGGCACCATCGAGAAAATTCAGCTGAAGCCTGATCTGAGCGGTACGGTAGGAGAGGGGAAGGTACTGTTTCGGGCCAGCGACTCGCCCTGGAGCCGCGAGAATCCGCGTTCCGGCCCCGCTCGCCCCAACAAGGTAACCGACGGACCCTACCTGTTCCGGACCGGCACCGGCCGCCTGGGCATGATCTGGACCAGCTGGATCTACGACGTGTACACCCAGGGCGTGGCCTACTCCACCAGCGGCACCCTCGGTGGCCCGTGGGTGCAGGAAAAAGACCCCATCACCCCGCCCAACTACGGCCACGGCATGCTATTTCGCACGCTGGATGGCAAGCTGCTGATGACCGCGCACAGCCACCAGGACATCAACGGCCGCTACCACCGTGTGCCCCACCTGTTTGCGGTGGATGTATCGGGCAACAAACTGGTGCTAGGCAAGCCCTACCAGCCGTAAAGGTCGTCCGCCGGTCCGACGCCGCAGGCGTCCGACCGGCGGGCGGCAACTATTTTCTGCAAACTCCCTCTTTCACCCCATGACCCGCCTTCCGACCTACCTGCTCGGCGCCACCCTGCTGCTGGGGCTGCCCACCGCCTGCACTACTTCCCAAACGGCCGCCACCTCATACACGCAGCCGAAAAAGGCCGAAGTGCTGGCTCTCATCACGAAGGTGAATGACCATTGGCAGGCCACGCATCCGCCACAGGAACGGGCGTTTTGGGACGTGGCCGCCTACCATACCGGCAACATGGCGGCGTATGCTGTCACCAACAACGAGAAATACCGGCAGTATTCGGAAACCTGGGCCGAGCACAACCACTGGAAAGGCGCTACCTCCGACGACCGTGCCACCTGGAAGTACAAGTACGGCGAAACACCTGACCACGTGCTGTTTGGCGACTGGCAGATCTGCTTTCAAACCTACGCCGACCTGTATAAGCTAAAGCCCGACCCGATACGCATTGCCCGCGCCCGCGAGGTGATGGAGTACGAGATGAGTACCCCCCAAAACGACTACTGGTGGTGGGCCGATGGCCTCTACATGGTGATGCCTGTGATGACCAAGCTCTATACCATCACCAACAACCCGCAGTACCTTAGTAAGTTGCATGAGTACTTCGGCTACGCCAACAGCATCATGTACGACCAAGAAACCGGCCTCTACTACCGCGACGCCAAGTACGTGTACCCCCAGCATAAATCGGCGAACGGCAAAAAGGACTTCTGGGCGCGCGGCGACGGGTGGGTATTTGCCGGCCTGGCCCGCGTGCTGCAAGACCTACCCGCCACCGACCCCCACCGCGACGAGTACCTGAGCAAGTACCGCGGTCTGGCCGCCGCCCTCAAGCAAGCCCAGCAGCCCGAAGGCTACTGGACGCGCAGCCTCCTGGACCCTGCGCACGCCCCCGGCCCCGAAACCAGCGGCACGGCCTTCAACACCTTCGCCTACCTGTGGGGCATCAACCACGGCGTGCTAGATAAGAAAGAGTACCTGCGCACGGCCATGCGGGGCTGGCAGTACCTCACCACCACTGCCCTGCAACCCGACGGCACCATCGGCTACGTGCAGCCCATTGGCGAGAAGGCTATTCCCGGCCAGGTGGTTGATAAGAGTTCTACGTCCAACTTTGGGGTAGGGGCTTTCCTGCTGGCTGCCAGCGAGATGTACCGTTGCGTAGATAAACGGTAACTTGAGGGGAGCGATACAATAAGACGCCGCCGCTATAGCCTTACTCATTCTGAAAGGTGTCACAAGCTCCCCTAAATTCCCACCTGATGTCCTCTCACTACCGGCGTGCCCTCACGTGCTTCCTACCCTTTCTTGGTCCACTAGGCCTGACTACCATCGCCAAGCCCATCCGCGTGGATAGCCCCGACGGCGCTGTACAAGTGACCGTGAGCGTGACGCCGCCGGCGCACAGGGGCTTCGTAATGCAACCGTAGTCCTACCATAACCCAACCACCCCTTGCCGATGACCACTCCCGTACGCTGCGTTTGTGCGGCCATTCTGGCTGTTCTTACCCCCTTGCTCACGCTGGGCCAGGCTGCGCCGGCCGGCAAGCCCATCAGCCCCGATTTGTTCGGTATCTTCTTCGAGGACATCAACTACGCGGCCGATGGCGGACTGTACGCCGAGCTGGTGCAGAACCGCTCCTTCGAGTACGCCCCGAGCGACCATGACGGCTGGAACTCACTCACGGCCTGGGAGTATCTGCACGAAGGCTACGCTATGGGCAGCGTGTCGGTGGAAAGCGCGGCGCCTCTGCACGCCAACAACCCCCACTACGCGACCCTGCGCGTGGAAAACCCGTTTCAGAAAGGACTGGGGCTAAAGAACACCGGCTTCGACGGTATACCAGTGGGGGCCGGGGAGAAGTACGATTTTTCGATGTGGGCGCGGGTGAAATTGGGGGCGGCGGTGCCGCTGCTGGTGCAGCTGCGGGGCGCCAAAGACCAGGTGCTGGCCGAAACCACGTTGTCAGCGCAGAAGGTGGACTGGCAGCAGTACAGCGCTACCCTCGCGCCCAGCACTACCGAGAACAAGGCCACGCTGGTGGTGCTGGTCACCGGCAAAGGCGTTATCGACCTCGACATGGTGTCGCTGTTTCCGCAGAAAACCTTTCATAACCATCCTAACGGGCTGCGGCCTGACCTGGCGCAGGCCATTGCCGATATCAAACCAAAGTTTGTGCGCTTTCCGGGCGGCTGCCTGGCCCACGGCGACGGACTGGATAACCTGTATGACTGGAAGAAAACGATTGGCCCGGTGGAGCAGCGCGTGGCCCAGCGCAACATTTGGAACTACCACCAAACGGCGGGCCTGGGCTACTTCGAGTATTTTCAGTTTTGCGAAGACATTGGGGCCAAGCCGCTGCCCGTGGTGGCGGCCGGCGTGAGCTGCCAGAACTCGGGCGGCTCGTGGCGCATTGGGAGCGTCGGGCAGCAGGCCATTCCGCTCAGCGAGATGGACGCCTACGTGCAGGACGTGCTCGACCTCGTGGAGTGGGCCAACGGCCCCGTTACCTCGCCCTGGGGCGCCAAACGGGCCGCCGCCGGCCACCCCGCCCCCTTCAACCTGGAGTATGTGGGCATCGGCAACGAAGACAAGATTACCCCCGATTTCCGTAGCCGCTTCACGCTGCTCTACAACGCGGTGCACGCCAAGTACCCCAACCTGAAAATTGTGGGCACGGTAGGGCCTGGACCGAAGGGCGAAGATTACGACTTGGGCTGGGCGCTGGCCAATCAACTCGACGTGCCGCTCGTAGACGAGCATTACTACGAAAAGCCGAAGTGGTTTTGGGCCAACAACCAGCGCTACGACCGCTACGACCGGGCCAAATCGAAGGTGTATCTGGGGGAATACGCTTCGTGGGGCAATACAGTGTACAACGCCCTGGCCGAAGCCGCCTACATGACCAGCCTGGAGCGCAACGGCGACGTGGTACAGCTGGCGTCTTACGCGCCGCTCCTGGCCAAGGAAGGCCACACGCAGTGGAACCCCGACATGATTTACTTCACCAATACCACCATCGTGCCCACGGTGAACTACTACGTGCAGCAACTCTTCGGCCACAACCAGGGCAATACATACCATCAGGGGGTAGTCACGCTTCCTTCCAGTGCGGCCGCCGATACGACGCTGGCTGCCTCCTGCGTGCGCGATGCCCAAACCGGCGACGTGATTCTGAAGCTGATCAACGCCAGCCCCCAGGCCCAAACGTTTCCAATTAACCTGGCTTCTTTCAAAGGGCTGGCGTCTGCCGCCACGCTGACCGTGCTATCGGGCGACAAGGACGCGAAGAACACCTTGGCCAGTCCGCAAACGGTACTGCCTAAGAAGTCAGGCTACAAAGCGCGCAAAGCGTTTGCTTACACAGCGCAGCCCTATTCGCTGGTCGTTATCCGGGTGCAGGGTAGGGGTAAATGAGAGGCAGAGGTAGAATAGGCGAGTTGATAATCAGATGATTAAATGCGGTTGTGGTCAGTGTCTTCGCCACATGGTAAAAGCTACCGGCCACTGCACCCGACGAATATCACCCCGCCATTGTCCTGAAATACCCCCGGTTGCTCCGCGGGGAGTGGCGTACTATTGCCTATGCATTTCTGAGGCCTATTGCGCGGTGCCAACCACGCCGCTATCTGCCTCGCTTACCTCATCCATTCGATGCGCAACTTTCACTTTCTAACGGCCGCCCTGCTCCTAACCAGCGGCGCGGCCACGGCCCAAAATACCCCCAACGAGTGGGAAAACCCGCGGGTGTTTGAGCAGAACAAGGAGAAGCCCCACGCCAGCTTCATGGTGTACGACAAGGTCGCCGACGTGGCCGCCAACGACTACGCCCGCTCGCCCTACTACCAGTCGCTGAACGGGCAGTGGAAGTTCAACTACGTGCCTCGCCCCGCCGAGCGCCCTACCACGTTCCAGCAGCCCGGCTTCGACGACAAAGGCTGGGCCAGCATTGCAGTGCCGTCTAACTGGGAAATAAAGGGCTTCGGCACGCCGATTTACACCAACATCACCTACCCGTTTCCCAAAAATCCGCCTTTCATTGGTGGGCCCAGCAACCCGGTGGGCAGCTACCGGCGCACCTTCACGGTGCCAGCCGCGTGGGCGGGTAGGGAAGTGCTGCTAAACTTCGGCTCCATCTCGGGCTACGCGGTAGTGTATGTGAACGGCCAGCGCGTGGGCATGAGCAAGGTGGCCAAGTCGCCGGCTGAGTTCGATATCACGAAGTACCTGAAAGAAGGCGAGAACACGCTGGCCGTGCAAGTCACGCGCTGGCATGATGGCTCCTACCTCGAAGACCAGGATTTCTGGCGCCTCTCTGGCCTCGACCGCGACGTGTACCTCTACAGCCTACCCCAGCACACCATCTGGGACTTCTTCACCCACGCCGACCTCGACCCTACCTATAAAAACGGCCAGTTCTCGGCCGATGTCACGCTGCGCAATTTCGGCGGGACAAGCGGCACTCCGGCTCGCCTCGTGGCCGAAATTCTGGACAGCAACGGCAAAACCGTGCTGCGCCAGCAGCAGCCGGTGGGCGCTGGCGCCGAAACGGTGAAGCTTAGCGGCACGGTGAAGAACGTGCGGCCGTGGTCGGCCGAAGTGCCTACCCTCTACCAGTGCCGCTTGACGCTGGAAGATGCCCAGGGTAAGGTCTTGGCTGTGACGGGCTGCCAGGTAGGCTTCCGCAAAGTCGAAATTAAGAACGCCCAGCTCCTGGTGAATGGCCGCCCGGTGGAAGTGCACGGCGTGAACCGCCACGAGCTAGAACCCACCACCGGCCGCGTGGTCACGGATGAGCTGATGCGCAAGGACTTGGCTTTGATGAAGCAGCACAACATCAACGCCGTGCGCACCTCGCACTACCCCAACGACGAGCGGTGGTACCGCCTCTGCGACGAACTGGGCTTCTATTTGGTAGACGAGGCCAACATTGAAACCCACGGCATGGGCGCCGAGTGGCAGGGCGGATTCGACAAGACCAAGCACCCAGCCTACCTGCCCGAGTGGGCGCCCGCCCACCTCGACCGCATCGAGCGGTTGGTGGAGCGTGATAAAAACCACCCCTCCGTCATCATCTGGAGCATGGGCAACGAGTGCGGCAACGGCCCCGTGTTCTACGATGCCTACAAGTGGATCAAGCAGCGCGACCCCTCACGCCCGGTGCAGTTTGAGCAGGCCGGCGAAAACGAGGACACCGACATTGTGTGCCCCATGTACCCCCGCATGAACCATATGAAGGCCTACGCCGAGGCCACCGACAAGAAGTGGCCCTTTATCATGTGCGAATACTCGCACGCCATGGGCAACAGCAACGGTAACTTTCAGGAATACTGGGACTTGATCCGCAGCTCGCCACACATGCAGGGCGGTTTTATCTGGGACTGGGTAGACCAGGGCCTGCAAACCCGCGCCGCCGACGGCCGCATTTTCTACGCCTACGGCGGCGACCTGGGCGGCTTGCTCCTGCAAAACGATGAGAACTTCTGCGCCAACGGCCTGATTGCCGCCGACCGCACCCCGCACCCCGGCTTGCTGGAAGTGAAGAAAGTGTACCAGGATATTCGCTTCTCGGCCGCCCAGCCCGCCAACGGTCGCGTGACGGTGCTGAATGGTTTCTCCTTTAAAGATCTGAACGACTACAACTTCCGCTGGGAGCTGCTGCGCAACGGCGCGGTGGCCAAAACGGGCACCTTTGCCGTGGGCAAGCTGGCCGCTGGTCGGCAGAAAGAGGTGAAGCTGGGCCTACTCTCGCTGAAAACCGAGCCCGGCACTGAGTATGTGCTGAACGTGTTTGCCACCACCAAAGCCGCCGCGCCGCTACTGCCGGCCGGCCACGAGGTAGCCCGCGAGCAATTTGTATTAACGTCGGCCACCACCTACTTCGCCGCTGCCCCAGCCACCACCGGCACCCTGCAAGTGCAGCGCGACGGCGATAAGCTGACCTTTACCTCGGGCGACGTGCGCGGCGAGTTCAACACCAAGCAGGGCCGCCTCACCGACTACCGTCGCGGCGACCAGCGCACGCTGGGCAGCTTCCCCGAGCCCTACTTCTGGCGTGCCCCCACCGACAATGACTTCGGCAACGGCATGCCCCAACAGCTCGGCGTGTGGCGCACGGCCCACGCCGCCCGCGAGGTGAAGAACGTGACCGTAGGTGAGCAGTCGGCCGCCGGCCTACCCATTAAGGTAGAGTATCTGCTGACGACCGTAGGCGTACCCTACACGGTTTCCTACCTCATCGGTCCCGATGGCGCCGTGCAGGTGACAGCCGCTATTGACATGACCGGCAAGGCGTTGCCCGAGCTGCCCCGCTTCGGGATGCGCCTGGAGCTGCCGGAGCGCTACCGCCAGTTGCGCTACTATGGCCGCGGGCCGTGGGAAAACTATCAGGACCGCAACACCGCTACCTTCCTGGGTACGTACCAGGACTCAGTGGCCGGGCAGTTTGTGCAGGGTTACATCCGGCCCCAGGAAAACGGCTACCACACCGATGTGCGCTGGTTCTCGCTCACCGATGCCGCCGGCCAGGGCCTGCGGGTAGAAGGGCAGCAGCCCCTGTGCTTCAGCGCCCTACCCTACCGCGCCGAGGACATGGACCCCGGCCTCACCAAAAAGCAGCAACACCCCACCGACTTGCCGCCCCACCAGCAAACCTACCTTCACCTCGACCTGAAACAGCGTGGTGTAGGCGGCGACGACAGCTGGGGCGCCCTACCCCACGAGCAGTACCGCTTGTTGGATAAGAAGTACAGCTATACCTACACGTTGCGCCTGCTCAATGGCAGCGAAGCCGGCAAAGGCGCTACTTCGCAGGCAACGCCGAAAGCCAGCGGTAGGTAGAATAGAGAAACCGTCATGCTGAGCGGAGCCGAAGCATCTCGCGTGCTAATGAAAGATAGTATCCCACATCAGCACACGAGATGCTTCGGCTCCGCTCAGCATGACGGCCTAAATGCTCTTGGTATAATTATCAGCAGGAATGCTTTCCTTAGAAAACAATCTATCGGATTCCTCTAAAGCACAACGCTATGCATTATCTACGGCTTACGTTTCTGCTGCTCACCTATCTGTTTACTAGCCAGCCAGGATGGGCACAACAGGCACCCGTTGCGCCTATTGTGCCGCGTACACCGGCTGCACAGTCAGCGGCCCCGACAATTCGGCAGGCTGCTCCGGCAGCAGATTCGGCTAAGCGGAAGTCAGAGGCAGTAGCGCATCAACCAGAGCATCCAATTGCGGAGCCACTGATTATTCTGAATAATAATCTGATAATCAATGGGTTGTTATTGGAGGTGAACCCCAATGAAATAGAAACCTTGGTGATTTATAAAGGGGCTGACGCTCCCTTGGAACTTCGCAGCCTGACGGCCAACGGTATTATTGACATCAGCTTAAAAAAGAAAAACTCTTTTAAAGCAAAGAGTTTGAGGCTGAGCGATATAGGAAAACGGCTGCTATTGTCAGGCCCGATTAGCTACTCAGTGAATGGAATGCCGGTAGCGGAAGCCGATTTGAGAATTGCCAGCGCTGCCATTGGCAACATCAAAATTACAGCTACATCGGATACTGCTACGATGGTTGACGTGCAAACAACATCTATGGGATTGAAGAGGGTGCCACCAGACCCACCCGGTACCATTCGAATCCGAGGCGTGGCGTCTCACTGATATTCCCTTTTCTTTTATGCTTTTTCGGTTTTCCGTTTGCTTGCTGCTGAGTAGCCTGCTGCTACCTTTTGCCACCCCCGCCCAAACCCCCGTAGGCTTGGGCTGGGCCAAAAACAACGTGAACGGCGCCGTGTTTCGCAAGAACTCCGTGGTGACTCACGGCCGGGAGCAGTACACCGCCTACTACGACTCCCTGGGCTACGTGGTGCTGGCCAAGCGCCGCCTACCCCGCGGGCCGTGGCAGGTGCGGCGCACGCAGTACCGGGGCAAGGTGCAGGACGCCCACAACGTTATCAGCATCATGGTAGACGGGCGCGGCTACCTGCACTGCTCCTTTGACCACCACGGCAACCCCTTGCACTACTGCCGCAGCAAAGCGCCCGGCTCGCTGGAAATGAGCGAGTTGCTGCCCATAACCGGCGACCGGGAGAAGAACGTGACCTACCCCGAGTTTCATCGTTTCCCCTCGGGCGACCTGCTGTTTCTGTACCGCGACGGCAGCTCCGGCAACGGCAACCTGGCCCTGAACTACTACTCCACCAAAACCCAGCAATGGCGCCGCCTGCACGATGTTTTAATTGACGGCGAAGGACGGCGCAACGCCTACTGGCAAGCCTGCATCGATGCCAAGGGTGCCATCCATTTGTCGTGGGTGTGGCGGGAGAGCCCCAACGTGGCCAGCAACCACGACATGGCCTACGCCCGCTCTTTGGATGGGGGCAAAACCTGGCAGCGCAGCACCGGCGAAACCTACCGCCTACCCATTACCCAGGCCACGGCCGAGTACGCAGCCCGCATTCCGCAGAACAGCGAGCTGATCAACCAAACCACTATCACTACCGATGCGGCCGGCACGCCCTATATCGCTACCTACTGGCGGCCCCAGGGTACGCAAGTACCGCAGTACCAGTTGATTTATAAGGCTGGTAACATCTGGAAATCGCAGCAGATCAGCCAGCGCACCACACCGTTCAGCCTGAGCGGGGTAGGGACCAAGAAGATTCCGATTTCGCGGCCGCAACTGCTGGTGGAAACCAAAAAGGGGAAAACCGCCGCCTACCTCGTGTTCCGCGATGCTGAGCGCCAGGACCGCGCCTCCGTCGCCGCTTGCCCCGACCTCACGCAAAACCAGTGGGCCATCACGGACCTGACCACCACCAGCGTGGGCAACTGGGAGCCCAGCTACGACACCGAGCTGTGGCAGCGCCGCCACGTGTTGCACCTATTCGTGCAGCGTACCGGCCAGGGCGACGGCGAAACCCTGGAAAACCTACCCCCGCAGCCCGTCTATATAAAGGAGTGGCAGCCGGAAGCGTCTTCCGCAAATCAGCCGGCTACGCATTGGTCGCTGGGGGCAACGGCGCCTACCCCGGCAGCTACGCAAGATGGCTGGCGGCTGGTGTGGGCCGATGAGTTTAACACCGCAGGCTGCCCTGACCCTAAGAACTGGCAGTTCGAAAATGGCTTCGTGCGCAACCACGAGTTGCAATGGTACCAGCCCGACAACGCCCGCGTGGAAAACGGGATGCTCATTATAGAGGCTCGAGAGGAGAACCGACCCAACCCTACCTACCAGCCGGGTAGCACCGATTGGAAAACCAGCCGCCCTACCATCGACTACACCTCGGCCAGCCTGAACACGCAGGGCCGGCACCAGTGGCAGTACGGCCGTTTCGAGATGCGCGGCCGCATTGACGCGCGCTCTGGTGTATGGCCCGCGTTCTGGACCCTAGGCGTGGCCGGCGAGTGGCCTTCCAACGGCGAAATCGACATTATGGAGTGCTACAAAGGGAAGATTCTCGCCAACGTAGCCTCCGGCACCGACAAGCGCTACACCGCCAAGTGGCACAGCGAAACCAAAGCCGTCGACTCCTTCCCTGACCCCGATTGGGCCAAGAAATTCCACGTGTGGCGCATGGACTGGGACGCCAACGCCATTCGCCTCTACGTAGACGACCTGCTGCTCAACGAAACCCCGCTCACGGCCACCGTAAACCAGGACGGCACCGGCCGCAACCCGATGATGCAGCCGCATTATATCTTATTGAACCTAGCCCTGGGCGGCGACAACGGCGGCCCCCTCGAAGGTACTACCCTACCCAGCCGCTACGAGGTAGATTACGTGCGCGTGTATCAGCGGTAGGGTAGGCTGCACGATGGCCGCGTAGCGGCCAAGGCGTACATAATCAGCCACAACCAGAATGGCCCTTGCGCTGCTAGCGCAAGGGCCATTCTGGTTGTGGCTGATTATGTACGCCTTGGCCTAGCGTACCACCAGCTTGCTGGTGGCGCCATCGGTGGTGCGTAGCGTATAGACGCCGCCCGCCAGACCGGTAGTTTCGAGGCGGTCGGTGGCGGAGAGGGTGCGTACGGGGCGGCCCGTGAGGTCTAACAGCGTGCCCGATACGGCACGGCTCAGACGCACAGTGCTACCCTGGGTAGGGTTGGGGTAGAGTTGCAGCGCCGCAGTTGCGGTCAACGGCCCGCGCGTAGGGGTAGGCGTGGCCGTTTGGATGCCGTAGGCCGTAATCGTGCTGCTGACTTCGTTGGCGAGTAGCAGCATCGGCTGGCCCGTGGGGCTGTCGGTGGCGGCCACGAACACAATGCCCTCGGGGCCCAAGTCGCCGGTGCCGGCCGTGAGGCTGCGGTTGTTGATGTACTGCTCCAGCACGGGCGCGGCGGGGTTGTTCAGGTTGAACACCGCTACCCCGCCCACGCGCTCCAGCGACACGAAACCGTACAGGGTATCCCCGATGCGGCCCGTCGTCACGCCTTCCGGTTCGGGGCCTTTGTCGTCGGAGCGGTTCTTACGGGTAGGAGCTTCGCCGTAGCTGTTGCTGGCGTTGAAAATGGCGCCGTAGGTGGCATCGGCGCTGGTTACGCGCTCCAGCAGGTTGCCGCTGTCGTGCACCAGCGCGCCGGTGCTGGCGTTGAAGATGCTGAACGAGCGGCCCCCGTAGGCGTAGATTTCGTCGAAGTCGCCGTCGCCGTCGGTGTCGCCCAGCTTGTTGGTCACGTTCAGGCGACCCAGCACCGCTTCGTTTTTGAGCAGCGCCGCGTTGGGGAAAGCCGTAGGGTCGAGCACGTAGGAGTTGGCACTGACACGCACTTGTTCGCTGAAAGCGGAATAGTCGCGGGCGTCGCCCTCGTTGGCCGTCAGCAGGTAGGGCGTGCCACCTACCTCAAACGTGGTAATGGCATCGGGCTGGCGCATGCCCCGGATGGGCCAGTTGGCTAGTAGTATATCCTGAGTACGATCGGAAGCATCCAGGCTGAAACCCGCTTGCCGGTGGTCTTGGTACCCCACAGGGCGCAAGGCAGTGAACTGGTTGGTGGTCAGGTCTAGCACCGCTATGGCGTTGTTTTCCTGGAGGCTGATGTAAGCCGTTTTCGAGTCGGCACTCACCGTAATATACTCGGGCTCTAGGTCTTGCGCCACGGTGGCGGGCGCCGCCGCCAGCCCACCGTAGATGCGGATGCCCTGTTGGCGCAGCTGGGCGGCCTGGTCGTTATAGCTGGTGAAGCCTACAGTCGTCACGTTGGTTTGCGCAAGGCCGGGCACGCCGCCCGAGATGTCGATAACCGACACGCTACCCTCGGGGTCCGCGGTGTAGTCGGCCTTGGGCTCACCCTCGTTGGCCGTCAGCACCAGGCGGCCGTCGGGCGAGAACGTTACCATATCGGGCATGGCGCCCACGGTCACCTGCTTCACAAAGGCGCCATTCTGATCGAAGAACACCACGCTGCCGTTGGCCTGCGGATTCGTGTTTTCAATAGCGCAGGCCACTACGCCGTTGCGCACGGCCACCGAGTTGAGGCCGCCATAAGCTTTGATATCGATAGAAGCTACCGCCACAATGGCCGCCGGGTTAGCCAGATTCAGGATGTCTAGCTTACCCCCGACGGAGTTGGCCACGTACAGGCGCTTGGTGGTAGGGTCGTAGGCCGCAATTTCGGCCGAGTTGATTTGCTTTGTGCCTTCAAATGGGGTAGCCGTTTGGTAGCTCTGCAACAGGCTGAGGGTCAGCCCTCGATTGAGGGTAGGCGCGGGCGTGTCGTTGTCGCGGATGTAGACCAGAATATCCGCCGAGGCCGCCGCCACGGTGGCGTTGGTCGGGTTTTGCAGACGCACCACAAAGTACTCCGCATCCTCGGCCGCAGCGTCATCCAGAATCGGAATGGTAAGCGTCTGGGTGCCGGTGGCGCCCGCCGGAAAGGTTACGGTTTGGGTGGCCGCATAGGTGAAATCCTGCCCGGCCGTGGCCGTCCCAAACGTCTGTACTGCCACCTCCACGGTGCTAGCCGCCGCGCCGGGGTTGGTAATCGTGAGCGGAATACTGACGGAACCCGCGTTTTCGGCCACCGTGATGGTGGCGCTGGGCCGACTGATGCTAGGCGTGGTTTGGGCCTCGGCCCGGCCAAGGCCCAAGCTCAGCAGGAAAGCGGTGGCCGGTAGAAAAGCGTAGAGGTGTAGGCGCATAGGGGTAGGTTGGTTGAGTAGCCAAAGCTACCGGCAACGCATTACCGCAACATGACGCAAATATTACGTGATAATGAATAATATAGCATTTATATAATTGATTGCTAGATAGTTGTTATAGGTATCGCCTTGCGATACTGGCGCGGGGCACAGCCCCACGCCAGTACCTGACTACTTCTTCTTCGCATAGCGCACTTCCACAGCCACAGGGTAGTGGTCGGAAGGAAGTTTGCCGCCGCCATAGGTGTCCGTCAGAATGCCGTAGCGAGTGGCCGTAAAGGCGGGGCTGAGGAAGATGTGGTCAATGCGGGCGTCGGTTTTGCGCGTGACGTCGAAGCCGTTGAAGGTGCCGTTGGGGGCATACACCAGCGGGGCCGTTTGGTAGGCGTCCTTCAGCGTGCCCGAGGTGCTCAGGATGGTGTAGCTCTCGTTGCGCTGGTCGATGTTGAAGTCGCCGGTGAGGATGGCGGGCGTGGTGCCGGCCATTTCCTTCACCTTTGCCAAGATCAGCTTGGCGCTTTCCTTCCGGGCTTCCTTGCCCACATGGTCGAAGTGGGTGTTGAAAAAGTAGAACGTGAAGCCGGTGCTTTTGTCGCGCAGGTGCGCCCAGGAGCAGATGCGGGGTAGGGCGGCATCCCAGCCCTTGCTGGGCGTGGCGCTGGTAGGCGACAACCAAAACGTGCCCTGTTGCAGCAGGTCGAACTTGTCTTTCTTATAAAAGATGGTCGAGAACTCGCCGGCCTGCTTGCCGTCGTCGCGGCCTACGCCCACGTGCGCGTAGCCAGGCAGCTGACCGGCCATGTCCTGCAATTGGTTATACAGCACTTCCTGGGTGCCAAACACGTCAAAGTCCTGAAAGCGAACGAGCTTGGTGAGGTAGGGCACACGCTTGCTCCAGGCATTGGCCGTGTCGTTCTTGTTGTCGTAGCGAATGTTGTAGGTCGCCAGCTTCAGCGTTTGGGCTGAAAGGGTAGTAGCGGTGCTGAGGAATAGAAGCGAGGCGAGGAGAGTTTGCTTGAGCATTGAGGAAGAAAGCGGTTGTAATGGTTTGCAGGCAAATTGTCTGTCATCCTGAGCGGAGCGAAGGACCTTATCACGATAGAACGGCAGGCGTCACAACGACTCGTGCTACCGTGATAAGGTCCTTCGCAAGCTCAGGATGACAAACGTTTCTAGGTTTGCCTATTCCCAGCCCGGATTCTGGCCGAGTTTGGGGTTGATCAGGCGGTCGGCTTCGGGGATGGGGTAGAGGTAGAATTTGTCGTCCCACTTGCGGGGCACGTTGGTCAGCCAGGTCAGCTCACCGGAGGTGCCGTTCTTGAGCTGCTGCGGATTAGCGCGACCGTTGAGGGTAGGCGACACGTTCACATAGGTAACGCCCGCGGCGGGGGTAGGGGCCGTGTTCTGGTAGAACGCCACATCGTTTTTGCCATCTTCGTTCAGGTCTAGCGGCTGGTTCAGGGAGGGCACATAGAAGCCGTTCCAGGTCATTTCCATCAGCGGCCCGCGGCGCCAGCGAATGATGTCGGCGAAGCGGAAGCCCTCCAGCACCAGCTCGATGCCCCGCTCTCGGCGGATTTCCAATAGCGCCGGGTCCGAGATGCCGGGGAAGTAGTTGGTTTGCAGATAGGCATCGGCTACGGTGGGCTTGGCCGTAAGGCCGCCCGTGATGCCGGCGCGCTGGCGCAGGGCGCCAATGGTTTTCACCCAGTCAGCGTTCGTGAAAGTGCCCAGCTCGGCCTTGGCCTCGGCGTAGTTCAGCAGCACCTCGGCGTAGCGGATGATGGGTAGGGAGTTGATGTTGCGCGTGCCGCCGTCGTAGTACGTGTCGTCCAGCGTCAGTTTAATGGGCTGGTAGCCAGTATAGGTATACGAGAAAACCGGCGGGGCGGCCTCTGTAGTGTTGCCATTGGTGCGGCGGTAGTCACCCATCCGGATGGTTTGTTGCAGGCGCTTGTCGCGGCCCTTCACCTCCTGCGCAAAGGGCAGTGTTTCGTAGCCGTCCTTGCTGGTGAAGGGCGTGCCGTCGATGTTCAGGTAGGTGTTCACGAAGGTGCGAATCAGGCTCACGCGCGAGCCGTAAGTAGCGCTGGTCCACCACCAGTTGGCGTCGTTGTACACGCTCAGCGCCGGGTCCGACACGGCGGCCAGAATCACCTCCGAGCCCACCGGCGCTTGGCTGGTAAACACTTGGCGGTAGGCGCGGTCGGTGCCGCCAGCCGCGTTCAGGCTGAAGCCGCCGGTGGTCATCACCTGCTCGGCGGCGGTGGCGGCCTCGGTCAGCCACTGGTTGGCGCTGCCCGTGAGGCCGTAGCCGGTCTGGTATTTCCGAAACGTGCCCTCAAACAGGCACACCCGCGACTTAAAGGCGGCGGCCGTTTGCTTGGTCACGAGGCTGCGGCTGTTGTCGGCGGTAGTTGTGATGTTCTGGATGGCGAAGTTCAAATCGGCCAGCACCGAGTCCATCACCAGGGTGCGCGGGTCGCGGGCGTTGTAGAGCGTAGGGTCGTCCACCGACTGGGGCTTGCCAATCCACGGCACATCCCCGAAGCGCTTCACTTTATCGAAGTAAAACCACGCCCGGAAAAACCGCGCCAGGCCCAGGTAATGGTTGCGCACGGCCGGCGCCACGGCGGGGTTGTTGTTGTTGGCAATGAAATAGTTGATGTTGCGCAACGGGCGCCAGTCCCAGCCCGAACTTTGGCGGGCACTGAAAGCGCCGGGTAGCAAAAAGTCGGGTACCTGGGTACGGGCCGCGTAGTCGGCCATGGCGTCGCCGCGCACGATGTCGTTGGCGGTCGGCAGCACGTCATAGAAGGAGTTGGCGTACAGCTCCAGGCCCCGCTCGCTGCTGAACACGGCCGAGCCTGTGACAGTAGCCTCGGGCTCCTGGTCCAGCGAATCGCAACCGGCCAGGGCTAGGCACAGGAGGAGGAAGGTGGTAAGGTATTGTTTCATGGTTGTTTGGTTGTTGCGCTGGTGTGCACCCCACCCCCGGCCCTCTCCCGGAGGATTCTCCGCATCAAGGAGAGAGGGCCGGGGGTGGGGTCTCGCCGTTAGAAAGTCACCGACAAGCCCAGGATGACACTTTTGAGGATGGGGTAGTTGTTGCCGTTGCCGCTGCTGTTGCTGTTGGGGTTGGAGCTATTAGCGGCTGGAGGGCTCAGCAAAGCGTCGGAGCGGCCGATGCTCTCCACGTCCAAATCACGCGTGATTTTGTAGAGCGGCGACCACGCCCACAGGTTCTCGCCCGACACGTACACCCGCGCCGCCGACAGCTTGGCGCGGTTAATCAGCGACACCGGTAGGTTGTAGCCCAACTGCACGTTTTTCAGGCGGATATACGCCGCGTTGATGAGGTAGCGCGTCTGGGTTTGGGTTAGTTCGCCGGCGCCATTTTGGGCCACGTAGCCGCGGTAGCGGGGGAAGTAGGCATCGGGGTTGTCTTCCGACCAGATGTTGCCCAGCTGCGACTTCGGTATCTTATTATAGGGCCGGTTGTACTGGCCCCAGAACGTGCCTGCTTCCGCGCCGGGGTACCAGTCCTGGTGCCCTACCCCCTGGAAGAAGGCCGAGAAGAAGAAGTTGTGCCAGCTGGCATCGGCCATCACGCCGTAGGTGTAGCGGGGTAGGGAGTTGCCAATCACGCGCCGGTCGCCGGGGTTGGCCACGGTATTGTCGCCGTTGTTGATAACGTTGTCGCCGTTCAGGTCGGCAAACTTGATGTCGCCGGGCAGCAGCTGGCCGCTGGTAGAAGCCCGGAACAGAGCCTGCGAGGGCGAGGCGCTGATCTGATCCTGCGACACAAACAGCCCGTCGGCCGTATAGCCCCAGATTTCGCCCAGGCGCTGCCCCTCGTAGTAGTCGTTCAGGCGCTTGTTGGGGTTGTTGTACTTGGTGATGTGGGCCGTGTAGTCGGCCAGGGTCAGGCGCAGACCGTAGGCGAAGGGGCTAGCGCCCACATTTGCCTGGTCGCGCCAGTTCAGGGCCACTTCCCAGCCTTTGGTGCGCAGGTCGGCATAGTTGCCCTTCGGGATGTCGGTACCAAACACGGCCGGCAGGGTAGGGCCTACCGTGAACATATCGGTGGTGTTGCGGATGTAGCCGTCGGCGTTCAGCGTCAGGCGGTTTTTCAGCATGCTCAGGTCCAGGCCTAGGTCCGAGGTAGTGGAGGTTTCCCAAGTCAGGCCGTTGGGCAGCACGTTGGGCTGGCCGGTGTACTGGGGCCGCACCCCGTTCAGCACCCTACCCGACTGCGCAATGCTGAACTGCTCCTGGAAGGCGTAGGAGTTGATGTTGCCGTTGCCCAGCGCCCCATACGAGCCCCGGATTTTCAACTCTGAAATCAGGTTAGGCGACACCTTCCAGAACGGCTCGTTGGAGATGCGCCACCCTGCCGAGAAGGACGGAAAGTAGGCAAACCGTTCGTTCTCCGGAAACTTCGAGGAGCCGTCGTAGCGGCCGCTGGCTTCCAGCAGGTAGCGGTCCTTAAAGGAGTAGTTCAGACGATAGAAACCACCCGAAATGTTCCATCGGTCCCAGCCACCGCCCGTGGTAATGGCCTGGCCCAGGGCCAGATTGATGTCCTGGGCGCCTTCGTAAATCAGGCCGTTGCGCTGGGTTTGCAGCGCCTGGTAGGTCGACTGCTCGTAGTTGTAGCCCAGCAGCGCCTTGAAGTAGTGCGCCGGCGTGAAGTTGGTTTCGTACTCGGTGTAGAGGTTAGTGGCTAGGTAGCGCGTCTGCCCGAAAGCGCGCAGGTAGTCGTTGGTGTTGGTGCCCACGTACTCAATCACGCCGGGCTTGCGGCTATACGGCACCGGCACGCGCGTTTGGGTGCGGTCGTTGTCGGTGTTGCGAATGGTGAAGTTGCCGTTGACGCGGAATTTGTTGTCGAAAAACCGCGAGCTGAACGACGTCGTGTTCCGAAACACCCGCTCGTCGAGGTCGATGCCGTTTTTGCCGTACCAAAAGTCGCCCACCGTATAAGCCGCCGAGTAGGTAAGCGTGCCGTCGGGGTTGAACATGGGCGCTACCGTGTGGCCCTCATCGGCAATATTGCGCCAAATGCCCCCACCCTCGCCCACGTTCAGCGGGTTGTGGTAGGTCATGTTGGAGTAGTCGGCGTTGTTCTCCACACGCAGCCACGGAAACAGGTCCAAGGCCCCCTTCACCCGGAAGTTATACATCCGGTAATCGTCAGAATTATAGCGAAATAGCCCGTCCTGCCCGAAGTAGCGACCCGTGGCATAGAAGCTGGCCTTGCCGCTGCTCCCCGACACCGACACGTTGTGCTCCGACGAGCTGGTGCGCTTCTTATACAGCTCCTTGTACCAGTCGGTGTTACCGTAATACACGTACTCGCCATTGGCATTCACGTCTACCTTGGGTAGGCTGGGGTCTTCGGAACGCCGCTTCAGCTCGGCCAGGTACTCCGGCGAGAATTTCACCGTTTTGTTGATGTTCTGCGGGGTCTGGGAGTAGTCGTTCCACGCCGACCACCCCTCGTTGAACATCTTGGCAAACTGGTAGCCATCGGTCACGAAATCTGGCACCGCCGTGGGGCTCTTAATGGCCTGGTTGAACGAGTAGGTGATGCTGGTGCGGTCCTGGCTGGGGTTTTTGGTCGTAATCAGCACCACGCCAAATGCACCCCGCGCCCCGTAAATGGCCGCCGCCGAGGCATCCTTCAGCACCGATACCGTGGCGACGTCGTTGGGGTTCAGGCGGCTCGGGTCGCCCTCCACGCCGTCAATCAGCACCAGCGCATTGCCCCCCTGTCCAATCGAGGTAGTACCCCGAATGTTGTAGGCCGGGGACGTAATTGGCTTGCCGTCGCCGGGCACCAGGTTCAGGTTGGGTAGCACGCCCTGCAAGCCCTGCGTGAGGTTGGGCACCGAACGGTTTTGCAGTACCTCCGACGTCACCTGGTCCACGGCGCCGGTCAGGTTCACCTTCTTCTGGGTGCCGTAGCCCACCACCACCACCTCGTCCAGCGCCTTGGTGTCGGGCGCTAGTTTGATGTCGATGGTCGTGCGGTTGTTCAGCGGCACTTCCTGCGTATGAAAACCTAAATACGAAACGACCAGCGTGTTAGCCTCCGCAGGTACTTCCAGCGAGTAGGCACCAGTGGCGTCGGTTACGGTGCCTACCTGGGTGCCCTTGGCCAGCACCGTTACGCCGGGCAGGGCCTCGCCGGCAGTATCGGCAATGCGGCCGCTGACGGAGCGAGCCTGTTGGGCCGCGGCCGTGAGGCTGCAACACAAAACAGCGGGTAGCAGCAAGTGCCGCTGCCAGCGAAAAGCAGTAGGGGTTGAGGTCATGTACTAGGTGTATTGGTTGGAGGAAAGTAGGCGCACGACAGTCCCTGATGCTTATGTATAATAAGCCAGCGGGTAGGGTAGAAAAAGGACGGGATGGAGGAAAGAAAAGTAATTAAACAGTCAAGAAAAAGCCATATAAAACTCGCTCTGCTTTTCTTGGTGCAAAGATACAGCAGTGGTTTATGCTTTATTTAAGATTGAATAGGATTGACAAATTAATAACATATTCTGCTTGCTCATAATGTTTGCATAACGTTTCGGTATACATTTGATGATATAGCTTTGCCAAGCCTAAACAGTAGCTTCTTAAGATGTTTTTGTAACTATACTATTCATAAATACAAGTAGTTATGTTAAAAAAATAAAGCCCCGATACGCACTAAGCGGACTCTCAAGTCGCCAAATGCGTAGCGGGGCCAATCGAAAAAGATGGCGTATGTAAGCTGTGGAGTTACGCTGTTGTTTTAGTTATTATTTTGTTTTACAATGAGCTGGATAATGTGCGAGGATTATAAAATTATTGTAATTCAAATTTTAAAATTGAAAAATAATTCACTTGTTTAATAATATTATTTTTCAGAAAATAAATCCGGATAATCCGTAATAATTCCGTCTACCTGCTGCGCTACCAATTCCTTAATAGCCGCAGCAGAATTTACCGTCCACGGAATAACCTGGATATCTTGCTTGTGGCAGGTTTGCACCATTTTGGAGGTCACTAGCTTGTAGTAGGGGCTGTAGATAGTCGGCCGGAAGCTGAGGCGTTTCAGGTTGGCGGATAGGCCATCGAGGTTTTCGATGAGCAGGGCCGTGCGCAGGGTAGGGTGCGTGCGGTGCACCACCTCCAGCGTGCGCGGGTCGAAGGACTGGATAATGACGCGGTCCTGGATGCCTTTTGCCGTCACCACGGCCAGCAGCAGACGCACAAACTCCTCCGGCTCGGGGTGCAGGGTGTTGTCGCCGGCCGGGGTGGTTTTGGTTTCGATATTGTAGTGGGGTAGGGGGCGCCCCTGCTGCCGCGCGTGCGCCTCCGCTGAGTCGATGACCTCGGCGAGCAGAGGCTTGTAGGTCTTCAGTTTCTCTTGCCGCGGAAACTTGGGGTTGCCGTGGCTGCCCACGTCGTAGCGCCGAATTTCTGCGTAGGGCAACCCGTAGAGGCGCAGGGCTTTACCCGCGGCCGACGTGAGCGGCTGGCCATCGGGCGTGTGCACGAAGTCGGCGTTCATGTAGGGGTCGTGGGAGAGCAGCACCTGCTTGTCCTGGCTGATGGCGGCGTCCATCTCCAGGGTCGTCACGCCTAGGTCCAGCGCCTTCAGCATGGCCGGCACGGTGTTTTCGGGCAGCAGGCCGCGGCAGCCGCGGTGGCCCTGCGTGTCGAGCGGTGGTGGTGGGGTAGGGGCGGGCGTGAGCATGGCGAGCAGGGGAAGGAGCAGCAAGATTTTCATCGAAAGGAGGTTTTACGGCGCGGGTAGGGGTAGGGCCGGGGGGCATCAATCGTCGTCATCGTCGCGCTTGGGCGCTAGCTTCAGGAAGGCGCCGCGCCGGGGAGCGGGGGCCGTGGCGTTTTCGCCGCGCACAAACTTCCAGATCACCTCGTTCAGCTCCAGATCGGGCACGGCGTCTTCGCGAGCCAGGTTGAAGCGCTCCGACTTCTCGGCGCTTTTGTTCCAGGCCACGTTGCGGGCGTCCAGGTCTACGCGGGCGGGGCGGGCCTGGTAGGGCGTGGCGTTGGGCGTGGTGGTGAAGCAGTCGGCTAGGGGGAGGGCGGCGGCATCGTACTGACTCATAGGGGGTAGGCCCAGCAGCAGCTCCATGGTGCGCAGCGCGCCCGAGGTGGAGTAGAGCGTGTGGTTGACGGTGCCGCGGCGGGTGTAGGGGCTAATCACGAAGGCCAGGGAGCGGTGCGCGTCCACGTGGTCGGGGCCGTTCTGGGCGTCGTCTTCCAGCACAAACACCACCGATTCTTTCCAAATCGGGCTTTTCGACAGGTGCTCTACCAGCTGGCCCAGGGCCAGGTCGTTGTCGGCCATGGCGGCAATGGGCGTGTACTTGCCGCGCCGCTGCCCGCTGGTGTGGTCGTTGCTGAGGCGGATAGTGCTGAACTGCGGCACGGCCCCCACGGCCAGCAGCGAGTCGAAATCCTGCCGCCAGATGCGCACCCGCTCCACGTCCTTGATGTCCATATTAAACCCCGGCGACGGCACGCACACGTGCCCCTGCAACGACTTGAGCGGGGTTTTGCCCTTGTCGGCAAACTCGCCGTAGGTGCGGTAGCGCAGGCCGGCGCGCTGGCAGTAGTCCCAGATGTAGCCGTCGCGGGGGTAGGCAATCGGGCGGGTGCCCTCGTAGTCGTAGGTGCCGCCGCGGCCGCCGTAGCTGGTGGGCCAGGTTTTCTCGGTGTAGTCGGTGGCGTAGGCGGCCATGCTCCAGTTGTGGCCGTCGGCACTCACCTCGGCATTCACATAGAAGTTGTCGAGCAGCACAAACTCGCGGGCCAGGGCGTGGTGGTTGGGCGTCACCTTCTCCGGAAACACGCACAGGGTAGAGTCGCCGTTGCCCTCCGGCATATCGCCCAGCACCTGGTCGTAGGTGCGGTTTTCCTTGATGACGTAGAACACGTATTTGATGGGCGACGCCTCGCCTACCTTGCCGGGCACCGGGTGGCCGGCGGGGCGGGCCGCGGCCTGGCGTTCGGACTCAGCCGTGAAGGGCGTGTTGGCGTACACCTGCTTGGAGTAGGCGCCCAACGTAGCCTCGTCGGGCCGCGGAATAAACGACAGCGTGCCCTTAAACAGGCTGCCGATGTACTGCACCGGCTGCCCCGTCACGCCGGTATGCGAGCCGCTGTTGTCGGTGTTCTTCACTGGCTGCGGCCCCTGCGGGTTAGCCAGCGAGGAAAACCCTTTGCCATTGGCTACCAGAATGGTACGCCCCAAGGTCTTCACGTTGGTCGGGTACCAGCCCGTCGGGATGAAGCCGCGGGCCGCGCTCTTGCCCGGCGTGCGCACATCAAACACGGCCAGGCAGTTGTTGTCGGCGTTGGCGATGTAGAGCGTTTTCTCGTTGGGCGACAAGGCCAGCCCGTTGGTGGTCGAGCCGGTGAGATGGGTAGGGTAGAGGACCGTCGAAATCACCTCCAGCACCCGGCGCGTGCGCGTGTCCACCACCGACACCGAGTTGTCGTTGGCATTGGCCACGAACAGGTAGCGGCCGTTGCGGGTCAACAGCAGCTCGTTGGGGTGGCTTTCGGTGGCAATTTCGCCGGTGAGGCGGCCGGTTTGGGTGTCGAACAGCGCCACCTTGTCGCCGCCCCAGAGGGAGATGTAGAGCGTGCGCCGGTCGGGGGCGAGCAGGCAGGCGTAGGCTTCGTGGCCCAGCGCTACCTTCTGCACTGTAGCCCCGGTGCGGGTGTCGAGCACGTAGAGACTGTTGTCTTCCTTCGTCACCACGTAGAGGCGCTGGCGGGCGTCGTCGAGGGCCAGGCCGGTAGGACCGATCTTATTGGGCCAGGCGCGGCCCAGGCGCAGCGTGTCGGGGGTGCCCAGGCGGTTGCCGGCGGTAGGGTAGCGCAACACCACGTTGTCGTTGCCACCCGAGGCGTAGAGCTGCCGCCCATCGGCGCTAAAGGCCAGCCCGTACCACGACTTGCCAATCACCTTTTCGTCCAGCAGCTTTTCCGATTTGGGGTCGATCAGCTGAATGCTCTGCGTGCCCTGCCCGTTGTTGCTCACGGCCAGCAGCCGGCCGTTGCGGGAGAGCTGCATGTTCAGCGGCAAATCACCGAGCGGCACCGACCGCCCCGCCGGACTCAGTGACCAGCCATTGGGCAGCAGAATACGCTCGGCCTGCGGATTGTTGGTGGGCAGCTGGGCCTGCGCGGCCGGCGCGAGCCAGGTGCTGCCCAGCAGGCAGAGGCCCAAGGCGAAGGGGTGGGTACGGTGCATAGACGAGGAGGGTAGGGCGTGGAAGGCGGTAAGGTAAGGGAGTCGCGTGAATTGTGTTGTCGTTCTGGCAGTTACCCCACCCCCTAAACCCCTCCCCTCCGGGAGAGGGGGAACTAGTTCTAGAGCTAGATTTCTAGACAAACTATCGGCTAGTTCCCCCTCTCCCGGAGGGGAGGGGGCTAGGGGGTGGGGTATCCGGTTGCGTCGTGAGAACGTGCTCTGAGGACCATGCCAGAACTACCTGTATTTACACGGCTACCGTTTCGGTGTATTGCTGCCCGAAGCGGTCCGTCACTTCCACCCTGATTTCCTTGGCGTCTTTGGAAGGTCGGGCGTAGAACATGTGGTCGGCGAGGGTAGGGTCTACCCACTTGTGCTTAGCCGGGAGTTTGGGGCCGGCTTGCAGCTGCACGGCCAGCGGGTCGAGGCTGGTTTGCTGGTGCATGGGGCCTTGGCGCTGGCCGTTTTCAAACCACGTTACCTGCCACTCGGGGTCCCAGTTCCACACGTTCACTACGATGTCCTCGGGGCGTTCGGGGTTGGCGCCTTTGGGGTAGGCGCGGAACTGGTGGTTGCGGTCCTTGCCGAAGGATTTGTAGTACCACTTAATGGTGGGGCCGTCTACTTCATACACGCCGTAGCCACTGGGCGTGCCGTCGGTGCAGATGGGGCCAGTCCACCACGCGCCGCACACCGCGCCGTGGGTGTGCTCGATGGTGTTTTCGTGGAAGATTTTCTCGCACACGTGCGTGTGTCCCGACATAATGTGGGCCGTGTAGGGCTTCAGCAGCCGGTACAGCTCGTGGCGGTTCGACAGCACACCGCCCAGCGACTCGTCCTTGAGCTGATTGCGCCGCTTGTCGCCGCTGTCCACCGGAATATGCAGGGCCACCACCACGGTGCTGCCCGGCTTCACGTAGCTCAAATCCTGCTCCAGCCACTGCAACTGCGTCTCGGTCAGGTAGCCGATGTACTTTTTGGGCGGGCCAATGAAGAACACGTCATCCAACACCACGTAGTGCACCTCGCCCCGGTTGAATGAATAGTAGGTAGGCCCGAACAAGCTCTTGAACGTCTCGGCCGAGCCGTCGTCGGAGCGGGCCTTGATGTTCATATCGTGGTTGCCAATCACCTGGAAAAACGGAATGCCGGTGATGTCCACGGCCTGCTTGTAGTCCTCAAACAGCTCGAAATGGTCCCACACCAAATCGCCGCACCCGATGGCAAAGGTGTTGGGGCTGTTGTACTGCGCGGCCAGCTGCTTGAGGTCGGGCGCCGATACGGTTATCAGTTCGTGCGTGTCCTTCTTGTCGATCATCTGCGGGTCGGCCCACACCATAAAGGTGTGTTTCGAGTCGTCGCCGGGTAGCGGTTGCAGGGCGAAGTCGGCCGTCATGCTGCGCTGGCCGGGCTTGATGGGCTGGTAGAACCGCGCCACGCCCTTCTCGTGCGGAATCTGGTAGCCACGGGGTAGGGTGAGATACACAAACTCGGCGGTGGAGTTGCTGGTTAGCGTGTAGCGGCCGCTTTTGTCGGTGAGCACGATGTTGTAGCCGTCCGTGACGGGTACGCCGGCCAGGCCTTTACCGCCCGCGTGCACGCGGCCCTTAATCGTGAGCGGTGTGAGGTTGAGCTTGTGCGGAGTGGCTTTCGACTCTGCCAGTTCGGCTACGGCCGCCGGAGCCAGCGGCAGACTCACGCCCGCACTCAGCAGGCCCAGGCTTTGAAGAAATTTTCTGCGAAACATATATCTGAGTGTAGAGACGCGTACTCGCGTCTCGTCGTTGCTGATGTTGTTTATATCGGCTTCCTGAATCGTTCTGGCGGGTGTCGTTCAACGCCGAGACGCGAATACGCGTCTCTACATCGTGCCCTCGCTTCCGACTCAGTTTTCGTAAATGGCAATGTCATCCAGCCCCAAGCGCCCATTCAGGATGGCGGGCGGGGCGCTGGTGCCCAGACCGAGCTTGTTGATGCGGAAGCGCACCGGCCCTTCTATGTTCATCAGGAAGGTGATGGAGTGCTGCCAGCTGCCAGCGTCGGTGATGGTGGGGCCGGTTTGCTGCCAGGTAGCACCCTGGTCCTGCGAGTATTCCAGCATCCAGGAGCTGGAAGCGTCGTTATAGTAGGCGCCGTAGAGCAGGGTCACTTTGCTGGCCCCGTTGGGCAGGTCGAACTTCATTTCGGCCACGGCCGGCACGGTTAGGTTTTGCTGCATGCGCAGGCCCTGGGTGCCGGTGTACCGGTCGCGGCCGGCGGTATTGCCCAGAATGGTCTGGTAGAGTTTCCAGGGGCCAGTGCCGAAGGTTACGGTGTTGTCGGGCACGGCGGCGGTGTTCATGTTGTAGCTGCCCTTGGTGCTCTGCGGCACTCCCTCGAAGCTCTCGGGAAAGCCCGCGTACACGGGGCCGCTGGGGTCGATGGCGTCGGCAATAGTGCGCAGCCACAGCTGGGGTAGGGGCTGCCCATCGGTACCGGTAACCGCCACCGGAATGCCCTGGAAGGTGGCGCTGGCCGGCACCCGGCGACTGGCAAACGCGGCCGCGGCCTCGGTGTGGAGTACCAATAGGTTGCCGGAGCCGTCTACCAGGTTTTTGTCGCCGCTGTAGGTGACGCCCCCGGTAGGCGCGGGCGTGATGTTGCCACCCGTGACGCGCACCAGCGTGGCCTCGTAGGTGCCAGGCGAGGCGCGCAGGGCCTCAATGGTAACCGCCTGCACCACCGGCTTATTGCCGCCGCTCACTTTGGTGATGTTGGCTGGCGACAGACCCGTAATGCGCAGGCCGCCGTTCTGGCTGGTGAGGGTAGCCCCGCTGATATCCACCACCACCGAGTCGCCCACGGCGTAGTTGAGGGGGGCGCCGTCCGGCATGGGCAGCACTAGGCCGCGCACCTGGCCTTTGCGGCGGTTTTGCACCACCACGGCCTGGGGGCCACCCGGCACGTTGCGGCCGCTGGCGTCGGAAATCACGAGGCCCGCAATCTGGCGGGCACCGGACAGGTTGCCGTTGTCGAGCAGCACGTCGGTGCCTTTGTAGAGGTTACGCACATCGGCAATGGAGATGGTCGGGCTGGGGATACCGGCGGCGTAGTCAGGGTTGTCTTCGAGGCAGCCGCCTAGCGCGAAGGCGCTGAGCAGCAAGGCGAAAGGTAGGGTGCGTTTCATGGGTTGAGCTGTTAGCTGATGGCTGATAGCTGTTAGCTTTTTTCGTTCTAGTATGGAGCATTTGAGTTTCTTCTAGCGGCGAGCTAACAGCTAATAGCCATCAGCTAACAGCTAAAAAAACCTAGTTCTGCCACCACACCTTGGTGTTCACATCATCTGGGCCCTGGTCGGCTACGGCGGCCTGGTAGCTTTGCTGGTTCAGGCTTTGCACGTACACAGGGTAGTTGAGGCGGGCGGGCATCTTACCGTCGTTGCGCACGCCGGCGCCGCGGGGTAGCACTGGGTGGCCCGTGCGGCGGTACTCAAACCACTGCTGGAAATCGGTGAAAAACAGAGCGTAGTATTTCTGCAAGTGAATCTGCTCCAGCTTGCGGTCTAGGGAGCTGGCGGGGTTCCACTGCACGTCGGAATTGTCGAAGTAGCCCGTGGGCACGGTGTAGCCCCAGAGCGTGATGCCGGCCGTAGTCCCGGCCTCGTAATAGGTTTGGGCGTTGCCCGACACCCAGCCCCGCGCGGCGGCTTCGGCCAGCAGTAACTGCACTTCGCCGTAGTTGAGGATGTTGCCCAGCAGCGGCTCCGTCATGAGGGCCGCGGGGTAGGTAGAGCCCACTGGCTGGCCCTGCGTGATGGGGTCGTAGCCGCTCGGAATGCCCTCGTACACCCCCTGGTAGAGCGTCATCCACTTGGCGCGGCGCGGGTCGTTCCACTCGTTCAGGTTGTTCACAAAGAACTGACTTAGCGAGCTGAACGACGAAAAATCGGCCGTGCGGAAGGTGGCAAACGGCGACTGGTAGGGCGCCGTGCCGGTCCAACGCAAAATGGCCGACTCCTCGTTGTTGCTGATGAGGGGGTAGGCCGCGGCGTTGGTGTTCACCAGGTCGCGCAGTTTGTCTTGCGGGCTCATGCCGTTGGCAATGGCATCGGTGCGGTTGGATACGCGCAGGAGCAGGCGCAGGTAAAGCGAGTTGCCAAACTTGCGCCATTTCAGCGCTTTGCCGGCGTAAAGCGGGTCGAGCTGGCTTTGGTCGGCCGAGAGGTCGGTGCCGGCTTTCAGCAGCTCGTTGGCTTCTTCCAGCTTGGTAAACAGGTCTTTGTAAATGTCTTCCTGCTTATCGAAGGCCGGCTGCAACAGCCCCTCGCGCCCCCGAATGGCCTGAGAATACGGCACGTCGCCGTACGTATCCGTCAGCAGCGACACCGTCCAGACCTCCAGGATGCGGGCAATGGCCTTGAAGGTCGGACTATTCACGGCCTCGGCGCTGCGGTACAGGTCGCGGAAGTCGGTGAGCTGGGTGTACCAGTTGTTCCACATGTAGTCGGCCTCGGCGGGGCGCACCACGTAGCGGTGAATGGCGTCGCCCTCGTTGCGCGTCACCTGCACCTGCATCAGCTCGTTGGTGATGCGCTTGGCGCGGTCCATGTTGCGCTTCACCAGGTCGGTGAGGGCCGGGGCCAGCAGCGTTTCCGGTATCACGTTGGGGTTCTGGTTGGGGTTCACGTTCAGCTCCTCAAAGCCGTCGGTGCAGGCGGGTAGGGTAGCCGCGCTGGTGGAAGCAAGCAGCAGCCAGGCGAGTAGTTTGATGGTTTTCATGAGGTTATGGTAGACCCCACCCCCCGGCCCCCTCCCCTCCGGGAGAGGGGGAGCCAGTCGTCAGAACGACGTCGGAGCAGGTAGAAGAAGGTGAGGGTTATTCAAATTGACTATTGCTAGTGCAGTTAGTGCCGCCGTGGCTCCCCCTCTCCCAGAGGATTCTCCGCATCAAGGAGAGTGGGGCCGGGGGGTGGGGTTAAATCCCCACCGTCAGGTTCAGCCCTATGGTGCGGGTGCTGGGGAACTGGCCCAGCTCGTAGCCCAGGCTCACGGTGTCGTCGTTCAGGGTGCCAAACTCGGGGTCGTAGGCGGGCCACTTGGTCAGGATGTACAGGTCGCGGCCGTAGAGGCCGATGGTGGCCTGCGTGAGCTTGAAGCGCTGCAACAGGCTGGCGGGTAAGGAGTAATCAATGCGCACCTCGCGCAGCTTCAGGAAATCGGTGCGGAACAGGTTGGCCTCAATGTTGTCGCGACCGTAGTGCTGCGAGTAGTAGGCCGGCACGTTCTCGGCCACCACGTCGTTGGGGCGGAAAGTACCGTCGCCGTTGTCAATCACCCCATTGCCGATGATGCCGTTGTAGCGGCCGGGTAGGGTGAGCTTGGTTTTGCCCTGTTCGGCCAGCACGGCGTTGGTCATGGAGTAGGCTTTGGCGCCGAACTGCCCGTCTACCAGCACGTTCAGGCGCACTTGCTTGTAGCGGAACTCGTTGCCGATGCTGGCCTTCCACTTGGGTAGGGCCGAGCCCAGCAGCATCACGTCGTTGGTGAGCTGGGGTAGGCCGTTGCGGTAGATGATCTGGCCGTCGGGGGCGCGCAGGTAGCCGCGGCCGTAGATGGCGCCCATGTTGCCGCCGGGCCGGGCCTCCACGGTGCCGCGCCCGCCGGGGCCGCGCTGAAGCTGGTAGGTAAACACGCTGTCGGCCAGCTCTACCACCTTGTTGCGGTTGGCGGTGTAGGTGCCAAACATCTTCCAGCCAAAGCCCGAAGGTCGCGTCAGTATTTCGGCATTGGCCTGAATTTCAAGTCCCTGGTTGCGCACCAGGCCGGCGTTTAGTACCGAAGAGTTGTAGCCGGAAGCCCTATCGACGGGCACTTCCAGAATCTGGTCGTAGGTGTTGTTGCGGTACACGGCCACGTCCAGCCCGATGCGGTTTTGCAGGAAGCGCAAGTCCAAACCGAATTCGGTGCTGCGGGTGCGGCGCGGTTGCAGGCCGGGGTTGGCAATGTAGCTGGGGTTGCTCAGGCCCGACGGAAAGCCCGTGGCCACGGCGTAGGTGTAGGCCGTGCGGTAGGGCACCGTGGTGCCGCTACCCACCTCGGCCCACGAGCCGCGCACCTTCGCAAAGGATATCACCTCCGGCAGCTTCACCACCTCCGACACAATGCCGCTGAGGCTGGCCGATGGGTAAATCGGAATTTCCGTGACGCCGTTCACGCTGGCCAGCGTGCTGCTCCAGTCCTTGCGGGCGGTCAGGTCGAGGTACAGAAACTTGTTGAAGGCCACCGTGGCCAGGCCGTAGAAGCTGTTCACCGCAAACTCGGCGCGGTAGGGTAGGGTGATGGGTAGGTCGCGGCTGTTGGCGAAGGAGAAAATGCCGGGGTAGAGCAGGCGCTCGGCGCGCAGCTCGTCCTTCACGTAGCGGTTGCGCAGGCGGCTGCCCCCGCCCGAGGCCGTTAGCTCAAACTTGCCCACGTTGCGGGCGTATTGCAGCAGGAAATCGTGATTGATTTCCTGCGAAAAGATGTTCTGCGTGCGGTACATGCCCTCTTTGTAGCGCTCCGTGTCTTTGGGGCGCTGCTGCGAGCGGGCCTCGTAGGAGTAGTCCAGGGCCGAGCGCAGCATCAGGTTCCAGTGCTGCCCAAACTTGTAGTTCACCTGCACGTTGCCGGTGAGCGTGTTGCGGTTGCTTTTGTTCAGCATCTCGTAGGCAATCAGGTAGGGATTGTCGATGAGGCTGCTGAAGGGGCTGCGCTGGGTGATGTTCTCGGCGCCCGGCAGCCAGTAGTCCTTCCACCAGTTCAGGTTGGCGTTGGGCACCTGAAACATGTTCCAGTACATAATCGTCTGGTTGTTGTAGCCGGTGCTGGGGAGGTTGTCGCTGTAGCGGTTGGTGTAGTTGGCCTTGGCCGAAATGCGTAGGCGGTCGGTCAGCTTGTGGTTCAAGGACAAGGCCACCGTATTGCGCTTGTAGCCCGTGTTCGGGATAATCCAGGTGTTCTGTAAGTTGGTCAGCGACAGGCGGGCCGTGGTTTTGTCGGTGCCGCCGTCGATGGAAACCGTATTCACGAAGGTTTTGCCCGTCTCGAAGAAGTCCTTGCGGTTGTTTTTGTAGGGCACCCAGGGCGTGCGCTCGGTGGCGGTGGTGTTGGTGGCGGGGTCGTACTGGTAGAACTGCTGTCCATCAAACTTCGGCCCCCAGGCCGAGCTGGTGCTGCGCGTGCTGGGGCCGTCCTCGGTGGTATTATAGGAGTAGTAGTTCTGCCCAGCATCGCCCTGACCGTACTCGTACTGAAAGTCGGGCCAGCGCGAAATCGTCTCAATCGAGGAGTTGGAGTTGAACGTAACGCCGATGCCGCGCTTGCGCGCCTTGCCCGATTTGGTGGTGATAATGATGGCACCGTTGCCGCCGCGGGCGCCGTACAGCGCCGTAGCCGCCGGCCCCTTCAGCACCGACACCGACTCGATGTCCTCGGGGTTGATGTCGTTGAGGCTGGTGCCAAAATCCACCGGCGACTCGCTCTGGAGGTAGGCCGAGCTGCCGGTGCCGGTGTTGCGGTTCGAGCCGCCCAGCACCACGCCGTCCACCACAATCAGAGCGTCGTTGTCGCCGGCCAGGGAGCTTTCCCCGCGCAAGATGATGCGGTTGGTACCCGCCGGTCCGCCACCCGAGCGCACCAAATTCAGCCCCGCCACCTTGCCCGACAGCGCATCGGTCCAGTTGTTGGATTTGGCCTCCGTCAGCGCCTCGTTGTCAAGTTTCGCCACGGCGTAGCCCAGCGCTTTTTCCTCCCGCTGAATGCCCAGCGCCGTTACCAATACTTCGTCGAGGCTGGTCGCGTCCTCGCGCAGCACCACATCGTAAGTAGCTTTGGCTTCTACCCGCACCTCCTGCGTGGTATAGCCAATGAAGCTGAATAGCAGCACCTGGCCCGGCTCGGCGCTTAGCTGGTAGCGGCCCTCTACGTCGGTTACGGTGCCGGTGCTGGTGTCTTTGATGCGGATGGACACACCCGGTAAGCTCTGCCCCTGCGCGTCCAGCACGCGGCCGCTCACGGGCTTGGGCGCAGCTGTGCGGCCGGCTTTCAGCACAATGCGCTTGTCCTGCACCTCAAACTGCACGCCCGCCTGCGCGGCCACCTGGTTCAGCACGGCCTCCAAGTTGCTGTGCGGTGCCTGCACGCTGATGCGGCGGCTCAGTAGCTGGCCCTGGCCCGCAAACAGGAAGTGGTAGCCGGTTTGCCGCTCAATGCTGGTTAGTACCTCGCTCAGGGGCTGCTGCTGCACCTGCACCGCGCACGGCACGGCGCTGGGGCGCGTGGCCTGGTCCGGCGTGGCAGCGGGGGCGGCCGTGGCGCTCAGCACCGTTAGGCTCAGGCCCAACAGGGTAGGGCGCCAGTTGCCGGTTCGTTTCGAGTACCTCGTTTTTTTCATAAACTTGTACGTGAGCGTTTTAAATGACACAGGATTATTCTGTTGAGCTATTAGCTGTTGGCTATTAGCTGTTAGCTCATTCCGTAGTGCTGAGGTAAATGGTCTGGCCTTCGCGGCGGTAGACGATGGGGCCAGCCTCTTGCAAGGCCGCCAATACCTGGGGTAGGGGCTCGTTGCGGAAGGTGGCCCACAGGCGCACGTTGGCCGTGGCCGTATCGGCAAACACCAGCTTCACGCCGTAGAGGCGCTCAATCTGGTCAGCTACATCGGCCAACTTTTCATTCTGAAAAATTAGCTGGCGCTGCCGCCAGCCCGTCACGCGGTCGGCGCTGAAGGGCTGCCGGTACATGCGCCCCGTGCGGCGGTCGGCGAGTAGCTGCTGGCCCGGCGCGAGCTGGTAGGTGGTCTGCTGGTCCAGCACTTCCACGCGGCCTTCTACCAACGACACTGCCACTTGGGCCGCGCCCGGCCGGGCGTCCACGTTGAAGCGCGTGCCCAGTACCCGCGTAATCAAGGCGCCACTATGCACCCGAAACGGCCGGTGCGGATTCTTGCTGACTTCAAAAAAGGCCTCGCCCTCCAGGTACACCTCACGGCTATGGGCCGCAAACCGGGTAGGGTAGCGCAGCTGGCTTTGCGGGGCCAGCGTCACGCGGGAGCCATCGGGTAGGCGCAGGGTGTGCTGCTGACCGGCCGCGGTGCGGGCCAGGCGGTAGGCTGCGGTGGTCGGAGAGGTAGGGTAGAACAAGATGCCTACCCCCGCCACCACCAGCACCAGCAGTACCCACACTGCTACCCGGTAGCGCCGGACCTTTGCGGAGCGCAGCTGGTGTTGTGTGGCTTGGGCTAATGTCTGGCCGACCAGCTCCGGGCGGGCTTTCAGGCGGCGCAGGGCGGCGGCCGTGGCGCCGGGGGTAGGCGGCGTCTGGCTATGCTGCCACACAGTTTTGAGCTGCTCAAACGTCTGCTCGTTTTCGGCCGAGGTGGCCACCCAGGTAGCCAGTCGCTCATTTTCTGCGGGCGAGGTTTGGCGGGCCAGGTAACGGGTAATGAGCAGGTAGGATTCTTCTGGTCTCAACGGGTGCCGAGTGGCTGATTGCGTCGCCGCTCACCTGTATAGACGCCCGCGCTGTCTTGGCTCGTGACACGCAAAAGCAGGCTTAACCGAATCGTAACAACCGTAATATTGCCGTAACGTGGTGCCTGGGTACCTCGTCTCCCCGGCACGTCACTAAAAAGCTCCTGTTTGAGTTAGCTGCAAGGCTCGCCAGAACGGTGTAGAGACGCATACTTGCGTCTTATCGTTGAACGAAATGCGGTCTGATGGCACAAGCAACGAGACGCAAGTATGCGCGTCTCTACACCGTTCTGGCGAGCCTTGCAGCTAACTCAAACAACTTCTAAACTATCTGCTCCATGCTCCGTCTCATTCGCACCACCTCCGACCATCCCGATTTCCGCGCCCTCGTGCAACTCCTCGACCATGACCTCGCCTTGCGCGACGGCGCCGAGCACGCCTTCTATGCCCAGTTCAATAAGATTGACACCATCCGCCACGCCGTGGTGGCCTACCTCGACGATGAGCCTGTAGGTTGCGGTGCGTTCAAGCCGTATGCAGAAAAGCAGGTGGAAATCAAGCGGATGTATGTGCAGCCTGCTCGCCGCGGGCAGGGCGTGGCACCCGCCGTGTTGGCCGCGTTGGAAGATTGGGCCAACGAATTGGGCTACCGCGGCTGTGTGCTCGAAACCGGCCTCAAGCAACCTGAAGCTATCCGACTGTATGAGAAAAGCGGCTACCAGCGCATCCCCAATTACGGGCAGTACGTGGGGGTGGCGAACAGCGTATGTATGGAGAAGGCACTGTAGCCATTCCGGTTATCAGGGTTGAAACCCTGGGCTACGGAGTGGGTTGGGCAGCTATACAGAAAACGCTGCATAGCCCAGGGATTCAACCCTGGGAGCCGGGTTCACCGCACCCCCGATACGTGAAGCGCTTCTTTCAGAAAACGCAAGGCGCGGAACATGTGGGTTTTCACCGAGTTCAGGGAAATATCCAGCAGGTTGGCAATTTCCTCGTACGTCAGGCCTGCATCGCGGTGGAGCTGAAACACCTGGTGGGTACGGGCCGGCAGCTGCCCGATGAGCTGGTGCAGGCGCTGGTGTAGCTCCTGGTACGCCAGCTGCTCGTCGGGGCGCAGGTAGGCGGCCTCGGGCTGGTGCGGCGGCAGCTCGTCAATGACAGTGATTTCCTGGGCAGTGCGGCGCTGTTGGCGCAGCCGGTCGAAGCTGCGGTGCCGCACTGCAGTGTAGAGGTAGGCAGCCACCGAGCCCTGCACCGCAAGCTGGGCACGATTGGTCCAGAGGGTGCAAAACACGTCGGCCGTCACGTCTTCGGCGGCATCGGTGGGGTAGGGAAGCAGGCTGATAGCGTAGCGCAGCAAGCCGGCGTAGTGGCGAGCAAACAGCGCGTCGAAAGCGGCCTCGTTGCCGAGGGCCAGCGCGGCTAGTAGCTGCTGATCGGAAGAACTGGTTGCGTAGGTCATACCGGTAGGCAAAGCTACCAGTCGGCACTATACGACTACAATATGCTTTCATTACCTCAATATGAAGAACCCGGGCAGGGTAGTGAGGCTGGGGCGTGGTGCTCACACCTGGGCCGAACGCCAACCTTTTCGCGGTCAAGTCAGTATCAACAAACAGCCCTGACCTTGTAGGTCGGCTAGGTGCTCTCTCACTCTCTCCCCCTATATTGTCATGAAAAACTACCGTTTTTTTCTCCCGTTTTTTCTGTTTGTACTCATGTTTTCGGTCAGCAGCTGCGATGCCATTGCCGGCATCTTCAAAGCAGGTGCCTGGACGGCCGTTGTGGGTATTTTCCTGGTAGTACTACTCCTATGGTGGATTGTACGCCGGATGCGCGGTTAGCATATCATAGGTTTCTATACACACAAAAAGGCACCTAGTAGGTGCCTTTTTTAATAAAGCAGATCTTATTTTAAACTGCTTTCCATATCTGGAATAAACAAAAAGCCCAACTCGTATGAGTTGGGCCTGCATTCTACTAAGAAAGAAGAATAGCTACTTCTTCGGCTGGCGCGAAGGCATAGTGCCGATGATGTGGTCCCATAGGGTAGTACTCACCCCAAACGCCTCATCCTCTTGCCGGTAATGGTGCATGGCATGGTGGTGCCACCAGAACTTCAAGAAGTTCTTGGGCGGCGCATACATGTGGATGGCATAATGCACAAACAAATAGAGCGCGTAGCCAAACACAAAGCCCGCTAGAATACCGAAGCCCGCGTTGCCAAACGTGAAGCGGAAAATAAAGAACAGCAGCGAGGCCACAAATACCGTCAGGATAGGCGGCATGGCCAGGCGGGTCTTGTCTTTGGGGTATTCGTGGTGCACGCCGTGCATGGTATACTGAAACTTGGCCCGGCCGGGGGTAGAGGGCTCGATGTGGTACACGTAGCGATGCACCAGGTACTCGGCCAGCGTAAACAGCAACCACCCGCCCAAAAACAACCCAAACGCCGACAGCCCTGTGAGCAACCCCCGGCTCAGGCTGTAATACAGGCTAACTGCTGCCACCGCGAAAAAAATGCTGAGAGGCCCTGCTATGTGCGTGTGCGTGAGGCGCTCCAGCACGGGGTTCTGAAACAACTGCGCCGAGCCTTTGGCTTTCGGCTTCACAGCTGCAACAGGTTTCTTCGCGGGGGCAGCTTGTACCTCGGGTTGGGGGGAGGATGTAGCGTTCATAACAGAATAATCGTCTGAATTCAAGGTCAAAAGTACGCAGCCTGACGCAAACGCCATGCCTGCCCACTCCCAACGCTGCTACCTATGCCGTGGTACGGAAACGGTCAATGAGTTCACGCACAGCGGGTAATGTGCAGGCCGGAGGTGAGCAGCGCAGGGGTGCGCGCTCGTAAAACTCTTGGCGGGCGCGTAAGGTTTCGTCTAGGCGCAGTAGTAGGGCGGCTTCGTCGCGGGCGGGGGCCAGTAGGGGGCGGGTAGCCGCCGCACGCATTACCCGGCGCAGCAGCTCGGTGGTAGACACGGCCAGGTAGAGCGTCAGGCCGGTCTCGAGCAGCAGATCGAGGCTGTTGTGGAAGCAGGGCGTGCCGCCGCCAGTAGCCAGCACTAGGCGCGGGTAGCGCTCCAGCACCAAGCGCAGCACAGCCGCCTCCCGCTCACGGAAATACGCCTCGCCCTCATTCTGAAAAATATCAACGACGGTGCGCCCCTCGTGGCGTACAATTTCCTCGTCCAGATCAACAAAAGGCACTTCATAAGCCACGGCCAGCGCCCGCCCCAGGGTCGTTTTGCCCGCCCCCGGCATTCCAATTAAATAAAGTCGCATGAAGTGATGAGATGGTGAGTGGTGAAATTGTGAGTAGTCAATATAGCTGTCATCCTGAGCGCAGCGAAGGACCTTCTCAGTTGTGAACGAGTCGTTATTACGCCTGTCGTTCACAACTGAGAAGGTCCTTCGCTGCGCTCAGGATGACACGTTTCTTCTTATGCACAAACTCACAACTTTACCCGTGGGTCCAATACAGCATACAGCATGTCGACTACAATATTAATGGCCACAAACAGGAAGGCAATGAACAGGGTAGCTCCCATCACCACCGGAAAATCCAGATTTTCGACAGCGCGCAACGTAATGGTGCCCAGACCTTTCCAGTTGAAGATGTACTCAATAAAGAACGCACCCGCCATCAGGGAAGCCAGCCAGCCCGATACGGCCGTTACCACCGGGTTCAGAGCGTTTTTCAGGGCGTGCCCTACCACCGTGTGGTAGGATGAAAGGCCCTTTGCCCGCGCCGTGCGGATGTAGTCTTGGCTGAGTACATCCAGCATAGACGAGCGTGTGAGCTGGGTGATAATGGCCAGCGGCCGGATGCCCAGCGCAAAAGCGGGCAGGAGCAAGTTGCGCAGTACCAGATGGTTGCCCGTAAACGGGTCGGTTTCGTAGAGCTGGCCGGTGAGGTTGAGGCCGGTCCAGTGGCTCCAGTAGAATCCAAACGTCATGGCAATGAGGATGCCCGCCACAAACGACGGCACCGAGATACCCAACACCGAGGTGGTAATCAGGGTGCGGTCTAGCCAAGAGTGAGGCCGGAGCGCCGCCAGAATACCGAACAGGATGCCCAGCACCGCCGCCAGCAGCATAGCGGCCAGCGCCAGCCACAGGGTGCCCGTAAAGTGGTCGAGTAAAATACTGAGCACGTCTTTGTTGCTCTGAAAAGAGCGACGCAGGTAAGGCGCTTTCAGCACCAGCGCCTTGCCACCCAGCGGCAGCAGCGTAACCCCCCCATAGCGCACCACTGCCACCGAGTCGCGGGCGTGGATGCCTAGGGGCGAGGCGTCGTTGAGGTAGCCCAGCAGCTGGGCGGGTAGGGGCTTGTCGAGGCCCAGGTCGGCGCTGATGGCGGCGCGGGTAGCCGGGTCGGAGCGCTGGCCGGCCAGTAGAGCCACCGGGTCGCCGGGCAGCACATTGAACAGGAAGAACACCGTCACGGCCACCCCAATCAACACCAACACACCCTGGCCCAGCCGACTAAGTAAAAAGGAAAGCATTCGGTTTTCAGTGGTATTCGGTTTTCGTAACTGTCATCCTGAGCAGCGCGAAGGACCTTCTCACGTGAGAACGATAGACGTATCAACGACTCGTTCTCACGTGAGAAGGTCCTTCGCGCTGCTCAGGATGACAAACGCTTTCTATGCGCAGCTCTAAAGAAGCCCTTCCAGCTTGGCGCGGGTAGGGATGTCGTGGTAGTGAAACTTGCCCTTCACTACCCCATTCTGCAACAGCAGAAAACCAGGGTCGGAGCGGATGATGGTTTTGAGCACGGTGGCATCGGCGTAGTACACGGGCGCAATCAGGTTCACGTCGTGCCGAAAGGCGTCGAAGTCGGCGGGGCTGCTGCTGGTAACTACTAGAGGCGTTAACTTCTTTTGTGACGAATCGGCCGATTGCAGCAGCAGATTGATCTGCTTGAACCGGTCGCGGTCGGCGCGTTCTACGCTCTGCACAATCAGCACCAGTTTGTTGCCCTTCAATAGCTCTTGGGTGTAGTCACCCTCGTCGTTCCACACCCGGAAATCCGTAATTTTGGGGCCGTCATTCGGATTCAGCGCCACCATTTCCTTGAACTTCCAAGTGGTATCGGTGGGGTAGTCGATGAATTCCTGGTCCGCACCGTTGCGCGTCATAATGTACTTGTAGCGTAGCGGCGCCGAGGGCTGCATCAGCTTGCCAATGTCGTTGCCTACCTTATAAGGGCGGAAATCGAAGTAGGGCAAGTGCCCCAGCGCGTACACGCCAATGCCCGCCGATACGGCCGTGGCAATCGTGATGTACATCACGCCCAACTGGCCCGGCGCGAAAGAATAGCGCAGGTAGCGCTGCCCGCGGTACACTACCACCCACAGGCCCAGCAGGATCATGTCCTTCGTGAACGAAGCCCAGGGCGTCAGCTTCAGGAAGTCGCCGAAGCAGCCGCAGTCCGTTACTTTATTGAAAGCAGCCGAGTAGAACGTGAGGAAGCCGAAGAATACCAGCAAGGCCAGCAGCACCCACAACGTTTTGCGCAGGTACCAGCGTAGCAGCAACGCCACGCCCAATACCACCTCCAGGGTGCTGAGAATGATGGCCAGCGTGCGGGCTATGTTGCGGAAAATCAGGAAGAACGAGCCGAAATCCTGGGCAAATACCTCAAAGTATTCCTCCAGCTTTAGGCCCGTGCCCACTGGGTCGTTGAGCTTAATCAGGCCCGAGAAGATGAATACGATGCCCAGCAGCGCCCAACAAATGCGCGTAATCAGTTTCATAGGTAGGGTCTTGGGGTCTTAGGAGCTTGGTTGTTGTGTGGGAGCCGTTATGCAAGGTACGCCACGCACGCCAATACGGAAATGCTAGGGTAGGGGGCGTATGTCATTTCGACCAGCGGGAGAAATCTCGCTTGATAGTATCCAGCATCAGCACGCGAAATGCTTCGACAAGCAGACGCCAGATGGAGCATGACGTTCAACGTTTAGCACACAGGATTTCTCCCGCTGGTCGAAATGACGTTTGGGTTTATGCGGCTCCCACTTCTCCTAACTCCATCTTAATCAACACAAACACCGCATAGTTCAGCATGTCGCGGTAATTGGCTTCCACGCCTTCCGATACTTGGGTTTGGCCGGCCAGGTCCTCAATCTGCTTGGTGCGGTGCAGCTTCATCAGGATAATATCAGTGATGCTGGGAATGCGCATCTGGCGCCAGGCCTCGCCGTAGTCGTGGTTTTTAGCGAACAGCAGTTGGCGGTTGGCCTCTATTTCCTGGTCGTAGGCAGCGGCTACCTCCTCAGTGGGGAGGTCGAGGGGCGCGTCGGCGGGTAGGTGCAATTGCAGCAAGGCAATCACGCAGTAGTTGATGATGGCCACAAATTCTTCCTCCACGCCATCGGCTACCAACTGCGTGCCTTTCTCCTGAATGGAGCGAATACGCTGGGCCTTAATGTAGAGCTGATCGGTAACGGAGGGTAGGCGCAGGATGCGCCAGGCGGTGCCGTAGTCGTGGGTTTTGGCCAGAAACAGCGCGCGGCAGCGCGCAATTACCTGGTCGTACTCGTGCTGGGTTTGCGTTTGCAAGGTTTTCAACCTATTTTGTTGGGAAACGAAGGCGTCTGTCATCCTGACGAAGGAAGGACCTTATGACAGCAGAAGGAACCGCGGGCACGATACTCGTTACTATCTCCATCAGGTCCTTCCTTCGTCAGGATGACAGACGACCCACCCCGAAACTATGCTCCAGGCTCCGCAAGATACGTGTTTTTCGCCGAGGCAAACTCTGCGTTGCCCCCATGGTCGGGTGCTGGATTTGGGCCGTCCGCAGGTGATGGGCATCCTCAACCTCACCCCCGATTCGTTCTTCGAGGGTAGCCGGGTAGGGTCTGATGCCGACCTGCTGCACCGCGCCGAAGCCATGCTTACGGCCGGCGCCGCTGTGCTCGACTTGGGTGGCTATTCCTCCCGCCCCGGCGCCGAGGACATCAGCGCCGACGAGGAAAAGCGCCGCGTACTGCCCGCGGTAGAAGCCGTGCGCCGGGCCTTCCCGGAGGCGTTTCTCTCCGTCGACACCTTTCGGGCCAGCGTGGCCTCCGAGGCCGTGGCCGCCGGCGCCGACATCCTCAACGACATCAGCGGCGGCACCCTCGACGACGAAATGCTGACCACCGTGGGCCGCCTGCATGCGCCCTACGTGCTGATGCACATGCGCGGCACGCCCCAAACGATGATTCAACATACTGAATATAGTGGCGACATCGTTACGGAGCTCGTGCGTTATTTCCGCGACAAGCTAACCCATCTGCGCTCCTTCGGAGTGCGCGACGTGCTGCTCGACCCCGGCTTCGGGTTTGCCAAGACGGCTGCTCAGAACCACGAGCTGCTGCGCCGTCTACCCGAGCTAGGGGTGCTGGGCCTGCCCATCCTGGCGGGGCTTTCGCGCAAAGCCATGCTCTACAAACCCTTTGGCCTTACCCCCGATGCTGCACTCACGGGCACGGTGGCCGTCAATACCATTGCCCTGCTCAACGGTGCTCGCCTGCTGCGCGTACACGACGTAGCCGAGGCCATGCAAACCATTCACCTCGTATCGAACACCTACCCCGCCCACCCTTCCCTCCCGCTTTCCCCGTGAGTAGCTCTTTTGCCATCGGCTTCCTGCGCGTCGGCTGGATCGACGTTGTCGACGTGCTGCTCGTGACGGTGCTGTTTTATCAACTCTACAAGCTGCTGACGGGTAGCGTTGCCCTCAAGATTTTCCTGGGGTTGATGTCGCTCTACCTCACCTACCTGGTGGTGAAGGCCGCTGGTATGGAGCTGCTGACCAGCATCTTGGGGCAGTTTATGAGTGTGGGCGTTATTGCGTCGGTGGTGCTGTTTCAGCAGGAAATCCGGCGGTTTTTGCTGAACATCGGCAAGGCCACGGCCCTGGAGCGGGTGCGCATGTTCTCGTGGCGCCGCGAAACCGGCGGGCAGCGCATGAGCATCACGCCGTTTGTGGAAGCTGCTAAAAGCCTGTCGGGCAAGAATACGGGCGCGCTCATCGCCTTCACCATGTCCACGGAGCTGAAGTTCTACGCTGATTCCGGCGACCTGATTGACGCTGCCATCAGCAAACGCCTGCTGATGAGTATTTTCAACAAGACCAGTCCCCTGCACGACGGCGCCGTGATTATCGCCAACGGCCGTATCAACGCCGCTCGCTGCATCCTACCCGTGAGCGAAAACCCTGACGTGCCCGCCTCCATGGGTCTGCGCCACCGTGCCGCCATCGGCCTCACCGAGGTGACAGACGCCGTGGTGCTGGTCGTGAGTGAGGAAACCGGTCAGGTGTCATTAGTGCGTAGCGGCGAGGTATTCCGCAACTTGGCTCCCGCCGACCTGCGTGCCCGCCTCAACGAGTTCCTGTTCAATGCCGCGCCCCGCGCCGCTACTACCCCTACTGACGTAGCGGCGTAGTCTCTTCTGGGAGCTGTCCTGTTTCTCTGTCATCCTGAGCTTGCGAAGGACCTTCTCACGCGAGAACGACAGGCATTGTTAGGCAAAAACATCTGTCATCCTGAACGCAGTGAAGGACCTTCTCACAGCAGAATAAGTCGTTATTTCGACAATCGTTCTGCTGTGAGAAGGTCCTTCACTGCGTTCAGGATGACAGAGAAGTGAAAAATGACAGCCTACCGTAGTGTACTCCGTCCGCCGCTTCGGCTTACCGCTTCACAATGCGTTGCGCCAGGGTAGCATTGGCGGTTTGCACTTGCAGGAGGTACATGCCGGCGGGTAGTGCTTCCAGACGTAGCTGGGGCATGGAGCCATCCGTCACGGCCTGCTCCAGTACCAGTTGGCCCGCCAGATTGCGCAGTTGTGCGCGCGTGCTTCCGGCCGTCAGATTGCGTAGGTCCAGGGTTAGGCAATCGGTGGCGGGGTTGGGGTAGGCTGTTAGGGTAGTAGCAGTGGTAGTAGGAGCATCGGCTACCTGCACGCTGATGATGGGTGCATAATTAGTGCTGCCATCGAGGTCTACCTGCTTCAGGCGGTAGTAGCTGCGGCCCGTGAGGGGGCGTGCATCCGTGCTGGTATAGCGGGTAGGGGCAGCAGTGGTACCAGCACCCTGCACAGTAGCCAGCGATTGGAAGGTGTAGCCATCGGTGCTACGCTCCACCACAAAATGGTCGTTATTTTTCTCCGAAGCCGTGCTCCAAGCCAGTAGGACAGCGTTACCACGCACCTGCGCCGTGAAGCTGGTCAGTTCCACCGGCAGCACCTGATCGACGCAGCCACCGGTTTGCAGATTGGTATTATAGGAGTAGTTGCTGCCGAGTACGCCCGCTAGGGCATCCCAGCCCCTATCGCCAATTATCAAGGAAAGGAGAATGTTGAAGAGACCTTGTTCACACCGGCTCAAATCCAGACGGCCTACCACAGCAAACTTGCCGGAGCCATTTTGGCGGCATAGCTGGTAGCCAGACAGCTTGTCCACAATCACTTTCCCAACGCTTTTGCCATCGGTGGGGCCTTGTACCTCGCCGTCGTTGATGAGTTCGTGCACGGCCAGCTTGCCGGAGTTGAGGAGTAGGGCCACGCCATTGTTGTGACACGTATTGTCCACCTCAATGGTGCCGCAGTTGTTGGTCGTTTTATTGTTGTTGTAGTTGAGGCACTTCCAATAACCCTCATTATAGATCTTGCCCGAGTTATTGGTGTGGCCTTTGAGGATGCAGCTGCTGTAGTTGCGGAAGGTGGTGCCTTCAGCCGTCTGGCAATTCGTAAACGACAGCTGGCCCCAGTTATATACATTACCACCAGTAGTATTCAGATTCAGATCTTGGCACGAAATACTTCCGGTTCTCTCAACCGTAAGGGTGCCAGCCTGCCCCACCGGAATACTGCCGGGGCATGTCCATTTGCCGCTGGTGGTGATGGTAGCGCCGTTACCGTTCCAGTTCACGCCCGCCTTCAGGGTGCCCTTATTGGAGACAACGACCCCGTCGGTGAGGTTGAGATTACCTACTATGGTCTGGCTGGTTGCCGATGTATATAGTGCTCCGTTCTTCCCGAAATTGATGCTGTTGCCTGTGCTCCACACCCCGTTGTTGTACACGGCGCACTTGGTGCCATTCCAGTTGACGCTGCCTGTGAACGTGATACCAGCCGGAATGCATAGCGTCTCATTGTTGCCGAGGGGAAAAGAGTTGTTTCGCGTGCTTTCCGTAACTGTATAGGTATACGTCGTCGGTGTTTGCCCCTGCACGGATACTGGCCTTATCGCGATTATTGACAATAATATAACAAAATAGTTCAATGCCTTAGTAAAGGCACAGCGGTTCGGATACTGGCTGAAGAGCAGCATGGGTAGGAGTGTTTTATATCAAAACGAGAAGTTATAGGACAAATGTAATATAACTTTTCTATTAACAAATATGACTTATATAAATGTAAGCCTATAAAATGCTACGAATATTGATAAAAAACCTTCTTATTGTAACAAATCAGTTTGTAACTATCTCATAATAGGACAATTATCTCAAAGTGAGATGATATAAATATTTTCATAAAAAATAGCCCAGGATTACAATTGCCATGTGGCAACTGTAATCCTGGGCTATCAAGTAGGGTTATAGGCGCTCCTACCCCATCCGTTTTCCGATGGGCTATACTCTATGGCGTATTGGTTACCACTTGGCCAGGCGTGGTTTGGGCTGCGGCGCTACGGTCTTTCAGCGTACCCAGTTCCTGCCCTACCTCCACGAAAGCCGCAATGGCCTTGTCCAGATGCTCGCGGGAATGGGCGGCGGAGAGCTGCACCCGAATGCGGGCCTGGCCCTGCGGCACCACAGGGTAGTAGAAGCCTACCACATAGATGCCTTTTTCCAGCATTTTGGCTGCAAACTCCTGGCTCAGCTTAGCATCATAGAGCATCACGGGTACAATGGGGTGCTCGCCCGGCCGGATGTCGAAGCCAGCTTCCGTCATCTTCTCGCGGAAGTACTTGGTGTTTTCTTCCAGCTGGTCACGCAGTTGGGTGCTTTCGGTCAGCAGTTCCAGCACGCGCAGTGAGGCACCTACAATGGCCGGAGCCAGCGTATTGGAAAACAGGTAGGGCCGGCTGCGCTGGCGCAGCATATCAATAATCTCCTTGCGGCCAGAGGTGAAACCACCCATAGCGCCGCCCAACGCCTTGCCCAGCGTGCCGGTGATGATGTCCACGCGGCCCATCACGTCGCGGTACTCGTGGGTGCCGCGGCCGGTTTTGCCCAGGAAGCCCATCGAGTGGCACTCGTCAATCATCACCAAAGCCTCGTACTTATCAGCCAGGTCGCAGATTTTGTCGAGCTGGGCAATGGTGCCGTCCATCGAGAACGAGCCGTCGGTGACGATGATGCGGTGGCGCGTGCCCTTAGCCTGGGCATCCTGGAGCTGTTTTTCCAGGTCCTCCATGTTATTGTGCTGGTAGCGGTAGCGCTGGGCCTTGCACAGACGCACCCCATCGATGATGCTGGCGTGGTTGAGGGCGTCGGAAATAATAGCGTCCTGCTCGTTGAACAGCGGCTCGAACACGCCGCCGTTGGCGTCGAAAGCAGCAGCGTAGAGAATGGTGTCTTCGGTGCCCAGAAACTCGGCTAGCTTCTGCTCCAGCTCCTTATGGATATCCTGTGTGCCGCAAATAAAGCGCACCGACGACATGCCGTAGCCGTGCGTATCGATGGCCGCTTTGGCCGCCTGCACCACCTCGGGGTGCGACGACAGGCCCAGGTAGTTGTTGGCGCAGAAGTTCAGCACATCGCCCGCTTCCCGCGTTTCAATTTCGGCGCCCTGGGGCGAAGTAATCACGCGCTCCTTTTTATAGAGGCCGTTGTCTTTGATTTCCTGAAGCTGTTTTTCGAGGTCGGATTGCAGGGTAGCGTACATAGGGTAGTAGGTAGTGAAGAAGCGAATAACGCGAAATTACGCGTTCCAATACGTTTAACCCTGACAGGGCTTTGAGCCCCTGTCAGGGTTGCAAGGAGGCGTGCTATGCGCGGCAATACTAATTAGCGGGCTGCTACGTCAGCCTTCAGCAGGTTCGGGAAGGCCTTGCGGAACTTCTCTACTTTAGGCCGCGATACATTGGCGATATAGCCTTGGTTAGGGTTCTTGCGGTAGAAACCCTGGTGGTAGCTCTCAGCAGGCCAGAACTTTTGGATAGGGGTCACTTGCGTCACCACCGGCTCGGTGCCGTAATGACGCGAGGCGTTGATTTTCTTGATTTCGGCCTCAATCTGCTGCTTTTCCTGGGGCGTGCGGTAGAAGGCCACCGAGCGGTACTCCGGGCCGCGGTCGGGACCCTGGTAATTGAGCTCCGTAGGGTTGTGGGCGCCCAGAAAAAATACGTCGAGCAGCTGCTGGTAGCTCACCTGCTTGGGGTCATAGTACACCTGCACCGATTCGGCGTGGCCGGTTCCTTGGCCTGCTACCTCCTCGTAGGTAGGGTTTTGGGCTTTGCCGCCAGCGTAGCCCGCCAAGGTTTCGCGCACACCGCGCACCTCCCGGAAGGTTTCCTGCACGCTCCAGAAGCAACCACCGGCAAACGTAGCTACAGCCAGGCCTTGCGTGTTTTTGGGTAGGGACGCGGGTTTTAGCGCATCAGGCGACTGTTGCTGAGCGCAGGCAGTAGAGGCCACCGTGGCCAATACTAATAAGAGGGATTGAAAGAATTTCATACGAAAGAACAAGACGAAAAAAGACCAAAGCGTGCCGGCAAAAGCGCCAGCAGACTACAGATACATACGTCTTTCTCAACAAACCGGACTGCAAAAAAGCTCCTGCGTAGTAGCCTGTTACCGGTTGCCTGGGTAGCGCCGAGTGCTCAGCGGCTCGCCCGGTTTCGACCAAAAAAGGCCATGGCGCCTTCCCGGCCACTTTGTACCAGCAGCTGTTTCTGCGCCGCCGTCATGCGCTTGATTTTGGGGTTGAAGCCAGCCGTGCTGATGCTCACCGTGCGGGGCCAGTCCTGGGGCTGGGCGGGGTTCAGGTTTTCGATGGAAAGCGAGTAGAGCGCACCCATATAAGAACCGAAGTTCTGAATAGGGTAGGGGGCCAGCTGCTGCCGACCGCTGGGTAGCGTGTCCAAGGCAATCTGCTCGGCGCGGTCGAGGCGCAGGCCCAGGGTTTCGGGGTTGGGGGTAGGGGTAGCCGTTGGGCCAGTGCCGGCGGGCTGGTAGCGCGGGGCGTCGAACAGGTCGATGGGGTAGTTGGCCAGCAGGCCACCATCTACCAACACGTGCACCGGCTGCCCTTTGGCGGGGCGCGTCACCACGTGGCCCTGCATATCCAGCAGTACCGCCCGGAAGTACAGCGGAATGCTCATGCTGATGCGCACGGCATCAGCCACGCGCAGGTCGGGGTGGGTTTCGTAGCTGAACACCTGCACGCGCTGGGTGGTGAGGTTGGTGCCGGTGGTGTATAGGTCGCGGTAGCGGGTAGGCTGTACCAGGGCTAGCTGGTGCAGTTGGCCCAGCGTGAGGTTGGGCTGCTGGGTTTGCTGGCCTACCAGCTCGCTGAGGTACTCCGTAAACTGGTCGCCGCGGTACCAGCCGTATTGCTTCAGGAGACGGTTGCTACCCCCGAAGAAGATGAAGCGCCCGTCGTTGAGGCGCTGCACCGGCGTGCGGTCGATGATGTCGATGATCTGCTGGGACGAATAGCCCACGGCCAGCAGCGCCGCCTGAATAGCCCCCGCCGACGTACCGCCTACCCGCCGGATGTCGGCCAGCACCCCCTGTTCTTCCAGCACCTGCAAGGCCCCGCCGTAGGCAATGCCGCAGATGCCGCCGCCCTCCATCACCAGGTTGCGGTAGGGACTGGCGGGCTGCGCCAGTAGCGGGTTGGTCAGCAACAGAAAAAACAGGATAGCAAGGCAACGCAGCATACAAGGGTAGCAATAAGCACTATTCGGCTTCAAAATAAGCAATGCTTTACAGATAAATGAGTTATAGTCGTTTTGCAACAGTTGTGGTGAAAATGTGAAGAGTGAATTTGTAAATCAATCATCTTTCCTCTTCACAGCTTCACCCTCTACCGCTGCCCCTACGGCCTTGCGGGTAGCGGCACATAAGTTGCCTACCCGGTATCTTTGCATCGACCACCTGCTTCACGTTTTTACTCCATTTGTTTTCTATGGCTACCACCCCCGCCGAACCTGCTACCATTCTCGTTATTGGCGCTTGCGGCCAACTAGGTCTGGAACTCACTGAGGCGCTGCGCCAGCGCTACGGCGCGGCCCAGGTAATAGCCGCCGACGTGCGCCCACCCCAGCAGCCAGAGTTGTTGCATGGTGGCCCGTTTGAGCTGTTGGACGTGCTGGACCGCGCCCGCCTGTTTGCGCTGGTGCAGCAGTACCGCCCACGCCAAATCTACCACTTGGTTGCCATGCTCTCGGCCACCGCCGAGAAGCATCCGCAGGTGGCCTGGAAGCTGAACATGGATGGGTTGCTGAACGTGTTGGATGTGGCCGTGGAGTACCAGGTAGCGCAAGTCTATTGGCCCAGCAGCATCGCTGTGTTCGGCCCCGATACGCCCCGCACGCACACGCCCCAGCTCACCGTGATGAACCCCAACACGGTGTACGGCATCAGCAAGCTGGCCGGCGAGCAGTGGTGCGAGTGGTATCATCAGAAATACGGCCTCGATGTACGCAGTCTGCGCTATCCTGGTCTCATCGGCTACAAGAGCCTACCCGGCGGCGGCACCACCGACTACGCCGTGGACATCTACCACAAAGCGGTGGCCGGCGAAAACTTCGAGTGCTTTCTTCAGGAAGACACCGAGCTGCCCATGATGTACATGCCCGACGCCCTGCGCGCTACCCTAGACCTGATGCACGCCCCCGCCGAGCAGATTCTGATTCGCTCTTCATACAACCTGAGCGGCATGAGCTTCTCGCCCCAGGAAATTGCAGCCAGCATCCGGCGCCACGTACCCGGGTTTGAGGTTTCCTACCGCCCCGATACCCGCCAGCAGATTGCCGACTCCTGGCCCCGCAGCATCGACGACTCCCGGGCCCGCCAGGACTGGGGCTGGCAGCCGGAGTTCGACCTGGATAAGATGACCGCCGATATGCTGGCGCACTTGGCCGTGAGCGTGTAGCTTTTTCGCAGAGGTACGCAGAGAAAAGGCGCCGAGGTTCGCAGAGTTCAACGATTATCGTGCGCTGCGAACCTCGGCGCTTTCCCTCTGCGTACCTCTGCGAGAAACGTACTCCTCGCATGATTGTCAACCCTACCCCTACCGGCTGGCAGGTTATCTACCAGCAAGCCCACGCCCTGCTGGCCGCCCAACTAGCCTGGCAGTGGCCACCTTTCCTACCCACCGACCGCTGGGTAGGGCTGCTGGCTGCCACCGCTCAGCACGACGACGAGCAGCAGCGCTGGCGCGGCCACTACGGCCTCACCGCCGCCGGCGCCCCCGCCGACTTCACCCAAAAAGAATTTTCCCTGGAGCAAGCCGAGGGCGTAATGCGCGCGGCCCGCTTTCAGGGGCAGTGGCGCAGCCTGCTTACCAGCTTGCACCTGAGCTTTTTGTATGAGCCACAGCGCGGAGAAAATACGCAGCAAGATGCCTTCCTGGACGAGCAGCAGGCCCAGCAAACGCAATGGCGCCGCGCCCTGCACGTCACCAAAGCCGAGGCCCAGCGTGCCTACGCCCTGCTCCAATGGTGCGACCGGCTCTCCCTGATTTTGTGCCGGCAGGAATTGCCCGAACGAGGACGGGCGCTCGAAATCAGCGAGGGGCCAGACGGGAAACGGTATACCGTGCACCGCCCTACCCCCGAAGGACCGGTGCTGGTATCGCCCTGGCCCTTTGCGGCCTCAGAATTCGACGTGACGGTGGAGGCCAGTCAGCTGCACGAGTTGCAGTTTCAGGACGATGCAGCGCTGACGGCGGCCCTGCACGCGGCCCCCATCGAAACGCTACAGTGGGGCCTACGGCGGCAGCATTAGCTAACTCATCGCCTGGTAGTGCGTACTAGTGAACAATCTTCACCTGTAACAACTGCTACATGGCAACTCGGTATACTGCTGCTAATCTGGGCTCTATCCTCAAATGCACGGCCAGTAATTTTATTGAAAACAACTCCCTTCGCCTAGCTGGCGCATTGGCCTACAACGCCATTTTCTCGTTGCCACCGCTGCTGTTGATTGTTATCACAGCGGCCAGCACCTTTCTGGATCAGGACGCCGTTACGGGCAAGCTTTTCACTCAGATTGATGGTCTAGTAGGGGCTAAGGCCGCAGCTACCATTCAGGATTCCATTCGCACCTTCAATCAACAGCAGCAGGGCGGCATATCGGCCATCATTGGTGTCGGCACGCTGATTTTTGCAGCTACTACATTCTTTGTCACGTTGCAGGAAAGCATCAACAGCATCTGGAACGTGAAGGCTAAGCCCGATACGACCACGGGCAGCGCCTGGAATTTCGTTCGCGACCGGCTCCTGTCATTTGGTTTGATTTTGAGTGTGGCGTTGCTTCTGCTGATGTCATTCGTTATCAGCGCCTTGCTTACGGCATTCACAGACTATCTGTCCCGCCTTCTGCCCGGTATCACGGTGGTGTTAATTAAGGTGATTGACTTTGTGGTATCGTTGGGCGTTACCAGCCTACTGTTTGCCATGATTTACCGCTACCTACCAGACGCCATCATTCGCTGGCGCGATGTACGGATTGGCGCCCTGATTACCGGTACTCTGTTTCTGTTGGGTAAGTATCTGATATCTTTCTATATATCTAATTTTGATCCGGGTTCAGCCTATGGTGCGGCGGGTTCCATCATCGTGCTACTGGTCTGGATCTATTACTCTTCCCTCATCATCTTCTTCGGGGCCGAATTCACGCAGGAATACGCTGCTGCCTACGGACAGCGCGTGCAGCCCAAGGCCCACGCCGTGCGCATTGAAACCCGCGAAGTGCCTTTCCACAAAACAGAAGACAGTATAGACAGCGGCCGGCCAGAGCCCGAGGGTGTTTGGCGAGATACGAAGCGAAAGTAGATTGTAAAAGTCTAATAAGTAAAAGAGAAACTATATTAGAAGGTTCTGATATACAAATAGCTATACTGAAAAAAGATAGCTTAATCGGGCATATGTAACGTCTAATTCTCTATACGAATGTTGATGTGCGAACGAGAAAGTAGATAACAAAAGTGCTAGGTTTGAGGGCTTTGCATTCTACTTCTTATTCCAATGCGTCTACAGGGAATTGCAGCCTGCTTGGTTGCTATAACTAGCTGGTGTAGCCTTACTGCTCGTGCCCAACAATCCACTGGGAGCAGCCATACCTACGTGGTAAGCTCGCAGGTAGGTGAAGTAATCGACCACCAAGAAAAGGTCCGATTTGGTCTATTCCCGTACTATGCGGCCGACGATTTTAAGGAGGCTCGGTTCCTGCAATATTTCAGTGCCGATAGCTCTAGCAACTCCGTGGTGCTACAGGCTACCATGCGCAGTGGCGAGCTAAAGACCCGTCGGTTCACCGAAAGCGAGTTGCAAGATGTTCGCCGTCAGATTGAGGGGCGTAGTCAGGAGTTGCAGCAGTATGGCGCCCGGAACGCAGTAGCTGGCGACTCCATTGGAGGTACCTACTCGGTGGAGCTGCGTTCCGGTACCAGTTTCGTAGGGGTGTTGCTGGCACGCAACGATAACGAGTTAGAGTTTGATGCCCAGGATATTGGTCGGGTTTCGATTCAGAAGAGCAATATTCGCAGTATGCAGTTGCTTTCTGAAACGCAGCTGCGCAAAGGCTGGGAGCCCGTGGGCAATGGTACGCGCATGTTTTTCGCACCTACAGCCCGCAATTTGCGCAGGGGTGAAGGCTACGTGCAGGATATCAACATTGTATTGCTCGGTGCCAACTACGGCATCACGGACCACATCTCAATCGGGGCGCTGGTTCCCGCCCTTCCAGGGGTAGGCCTCAACGTATTCGCCATTACGCCGAAAGTTTCGGTGCCGATTAGCGAGAAGTTTCACGTGGGCGGAGGGCTGCTTTATGCCTTTGCATTTGGCTCTGGGGGAGGTATTGCCTACGGTGTGGGCACCTATGGTACCGCCGACAATAATGCAACGCTGGGCCTGGGGTATCTGGTTGGAAGCGGTGATGTTGATGCCTCACCAGTTGTGTTGGTGGGTGGAGCCACCCGCATTTCCCGACGGTTTTCGCTGCTGAATGAAACCTATATTACCGATGGCTTTCTAGCCGGGTTGGTAGGCGCCCGAGTGTCAGCCGCCCGTGTCAGTGGAAGTCTAGGTTTTATCTACGGTACAGGCATACCTATTTTGCCGGCTTACTTAGAAGTAGCCTATCGTTTTGGGCGAGTACGGTGAGTAGTAGCCGTAATAATTGTCGTGCTTGACGTAGCATATTCGCATTATACTTTATGAAGTCACTATTCTTCTATTCCTTCTTACTCTCCTTTTCGTGGTGTATTACATGCTATGCTGGCACGTCGCCAACAGCTCCCGATTCTATTTCGGGTCAAACGCAACTTATCAAGCAGATTGCTGCTGAAGCATGCCAGCAAATGGCTGCCGACAAACAACAGGACTCCTTCGCTACCATGCGTCCTCCGCAAGCGCAGGACACTTTCGAAAAAATACTACTAGCGACAATCAAACGGAGAGAAAGCACTATCCGACAGGTAGCGCGACGGAGTAACGTGCCAGGAGCCTACGAACAGCTATTAGGGAGTTTAGCGACTCTGGTTTCGGTGCAATTGGTCAGAACGTGTCCGGATGCTACCACGCTTTATGGTCGATTTGCAGGCGCACGGAGTGCTGAGCCTACCCCCACCGAACAAGCGCTTATACAAGAATGGGGCGATGAGCTGTGTCAGCGTCTGGCCGCTTTACAGAAAGCAGGACGTTTACAGGGCAAAACGTCTGCCGAATGCCTAGAGCTTTTTCACCAAGAATATACTGCTTCTCTTACAAAGCGCGGCCCTCAGACTATGCAGGTATACGGCTCAGATGCTAATAGTCAGATGGTTGTAGACTTATTGAGTAACCGAATTACCCAGTACATGCAGCAACACTGTCTGCAAACGCTTCTGTTGCTGCGCGGAACGGATGCGAAATAAACAAGAAGGCCGCTGGTAGTTGCTACCAGCGGCCTTCTTGTTCAAGAATTGCGCTTTACTACGCAACGGCTTCTGCCTTCTCCTTCACTGCCAGCTGTCCGCAGGCCGCGTCGATATCTTTACCGCGTGAGCGGCGCACGTTGGTTTGCACGCCCCGGTCGGCGAGGTACTTGTGGAAAGCTACCAGCTTATCGTCGGCGGTGTTGATGTAGTCGGCGTTTTCGATGGGATTATACTCGATCAGGTTCACCTTGCAGGGTAGCCACTTCGAAATCTGGAACAGCTCCTCGGCGTCTTGCAGCGTGTCGTTGAAGCTCTCGAACACGATGTACTCGTAGGTGACTTTGCGGCCGGTTTTCTGGTGGTAGTACTGCAACGCTTCCTTCAGCGCGGCCAGGGAGTTAGCTTCGTTGATGGGCATGATTTCGTTGCGCTTGGTATCGTTAGGAGCGTGCAACGACAGGGCCAGGTTGGCCTTCACGTCGTCGTCGGCCAGCTTCTTGATCATCTTGGCAATGCCGGCCGTGCTGATGGTGATGCGGCGCGGGGCCATATTCAGGCCATCGGGGGCAGTGATGCGGCGCACGCTTTCCACTACGTTGGCGTAGTTCAGTAGCGGCTCGCCCATGCCCATGTACACGATGTTGGTGAGCGGCGTGCCGTACTGCGCCTCGCACTGCTCCCGGATACGCACTACCTGATCATAGATTTCGGCCGCGTCGAGGTTGCGCTTGCGGTCCATGTAGCCGGTAGCGCAAAACTTGCACGTGAGCGAGCAGCCTACCTGCGACGAGATACAGGCCGTCATGCGCGTGTCGTGGGGGATGAGCACGCCTTCTACCACGTTGCCATCATACAGCCGAAACGCCGACTTAATGGTACCGTCGTTGGAGAGCTGCTTGTTTTGCACCTGCACGCCATTGATGACGAAGTGACGGGCCAGTAACTCGCGGGTAGCCAGTGAGATATTATTCATCTCCTCGAAGGAGCCGGCCGTGTTTTTCCACAACCACTCCGTCACCTGCTTGGCACGAAAGGGCTTTTCGCCGTGCTCGACCATGAAGGTTTTCAGGTCGTCGGCGGAGACTTTGCGAATGTCGCGCTTGGAAACTACGGGCAGCTCTATCATAACCGCAAAGATACAACATGCGCGGCGGTTGGGTTCCCGAAAATCTTCGACTTCTACTAGCTTTTAGTTGTGTACAGGGTAGAGACACAACCTATTGTGTCGTATTGGTGCGGCTGTTGGTAGGTTGGTGCAGTTCCATTTGGTCAGTGGTGAGACGCAGTAGGTTGTGGCGCTACCTTGTGCCTATGTCCGTTTTGGAAACGGATAGCCCGAATTTTATAACTGCCTACCGTGGTGCATTCCTCAAAATAACGCCTACCTTACCGGCCTAAACTTTAGGGGTGTTCTGCTACGAGCGGGACTGAGAAATACCCTTGGAACCTGATCCAGGTAATGCTGGCGAAGGGAAAAGTGCAAGAAGCGGACGCCTCCTTGGGCCCGCACGGGCGTGCGCCACCTGAAGTTTATTGTTTCTGACAGCCAACCAACTACCCGTTGCTTGTATGCTTCTCTATGTCAACAATAAACCGCACGAATCCTGCCTGCCTACCCCCACGCTGGCTGATACCCTCCTCGATTTGCAGCTCGCCGAACAGCGCGGCATTGCCGTGGCCGTGAACGACGCCGTGGTGCCCCGCGCCGAGTGGATGCGCCACCAATTGCGTGCCCAAGACCGCATCACTGTTATCCGCGCCACGCAGGGCGGGTAGGGGCGCGTCTGTCATCCTGAGCGCAGCGAAGGACCTTCTCACGGGAGATAGTGACTATCTCACGCAAGGTCGTTCTCCCGTGAGAAGGTCCTTCGCTGCGCTCAGGATGACAAACAGACAGGTAACCGTCAACCATCCCAGATTTTATGAAACAAGACCAAGCACCCCAGCAGACGCTGGTGGAGCGCCAGCCGCTTACTGGCTCGCGCAAACTCTACGTTCCCGGCCAGCTCTACCCCAACATTCGGGTGGCGATGCGCGAAATCATGCTGAGTGACACCAAGCGCCAGTTCGACTTCACGAACCTCACCGAGCAAAACCCGCCCGTGACGGTGTACGACACCAGCGGCCCCTACACTGACCCCAACGTGGAAATCGACCTGAAAAAAGGCCTGCCACGCCTGCGCGAAGAGTGGATTTTGGGTAGGGAAGATGTGGAAATGCTACCCGGCACCTCGTCGGAATACGGGCAGCAGCGCGCCGCCGATACCGCGTTGGACCACCTGCGTTTTGAGCACATCCGGCCGCCGCGGCGGGCCAAGGCGGGCCGCAACGTGTCGCAGATGCACTACGCCAAGCAAGGCATCATCACGCCCGAAATGGAGTACATCGCCATTCGGGAAAATCAGCGCATCGACCAACTAGCCGCCGATGATGCGCTGCGGGTGCAGCACTCCGGCCATAGTTTCGGGGCCAACACGCCGCAGGGCCACATCACGCCGGAGTTTGTGCGCCAGGAGGTAGCGGCGGGTAGGGCCGTGATTCCGTGTAACATCAACCACCCGGAAAGCGAGCCGATGATTATCGGGCGCAACTTCTTGGTGAAAATCAACACCAACATCGGCAACTCGGCCGTGACGTCGAGCATTGAGGAAGAGGTAGATAAGGCCGTGTGGAGCTGCCGCTGGGGTGGCGATACGCTGATGGACCTGAGCACGGGCAAGAACATCCACGAAACCCGCGAGTGGATTATCCGCAACTGCCCGGTGCCGGTGGGCACGGTGCCCATCTACCAAGCGCTGGAGAAGGTGAACGGCAAGGCCGAGGACCTGACCTGGGAGCTGTTCCGCGATACGCTCATCGAGCAGGCCGAGCAGGGCGTGGACTACTTCACCATCCACGCCGGGGTGCGCCTTCCCTACATCCCGATGACCGTCAAGCGCGTGACCGGCATTGTGTCGCGCGGCGGTTCCATCATGGCGAAGTGGTGCCTGGCCCACCACCAAGAGAGCTTCCTCTACACGCACTTCGAAGAAATCTGCGAAATCATGAAGGCCTACGACGTGGCCTTCTCGCTGGGCGACGGCCTGCGCCCCGGCTCCATTGCCGATGCCAACGACGCGGCGCAGTTCGCGGAGCTAGAAACCCTGGGTGAGCTGACCAAAATTGCTTGGGCGCACGATGTGCAGGTGATGATAGAAGGTCCCGGCCACGTGCCCATGCACCTGATTAAGGAGAACATGGAGAAGCAGTTGAAGGAGTGCCATGAAGCGCCGTTCTATACGCTCGGTCCGCTCACTACTGATATTGCCCCCGGCTATGACCACATCACCTCGGCCATTGGCGCGGCCATGATTGGCTGGTTTGGTACGGCCATGCTTTGCTACGTGACGCCTAAGGAACACCTCGGCCTACCCAACAAGCAGGACGTGAAGGACGGCGTGATTGCCTACAAGATTGCCGCCCACGCCGCCGACCTCGCCAAAGGCCACCCGGGAGCCCAATACCGCGACAATGCCCTGAGCAAAGCCCGCTTCGAGTTCCGCTGGGAAGACCAGTTCAACCTAAGCCTGGACCCCGACACCGCCCGCGAGTACCACGACGAAACCCTACCCGCCGACGGCGCCAAAGTGGCGCACTTCTGCTCGATGTGCGGCCCGCATTTCTGCTCTATGAAAATCACGCAGGAAGTCCGTGACTTCGCCGCCAAGCAAGACCTAACCGCCGCTGAGGCGTTGACGAAAGGCATGGTGGAAAAGTCGCGGGAGTTCGTGGAGAAGGGTAGTGAGATTTATCTGTAACCAAAAACCATCTGTCATCCTGAGCTTGCGAAGGACCTTATCACGTGTGAACGACGAAATAGAACGTCATGTCGAGCGGAGCGAGACATCTCGTGTGCTAATGCTGGATAATGACATGATTATCTGACGTGAGAAGGTCCTTCGCAAGCTCAGGATGACAGAAAAAACAATGTCTCAACCACCTCGCCCCTACGTTCTCAGCCTTGCCGGTTTCGACCCCAGCGGCGGGGCCGGCTTGCTGGCCGACTGCAAGACCTTCGAGCAGCGCGGCGTGTACGGCTTTGGCGTGTGCACGGCCCTCACGGTACAGAGCGACGTGCAGTTTGAGCGCGTGCAATGGATGCCGCTTGCCGACATTCAGGCGCAAGCCCGGCCGCTACTAGAGCGCTTCGGGGTAGGGTGGGCGAAGATTGGACTGGTAGAAAGTCTGGCTGAGTTGCCGGAACTGCTTCGGTGGTTACGGGCGCAAAGCCCGGCTATTGGTGTGGTGTGGGACCCGGTGCTGAAGGCCAGCGCCGGCTACGACTTTCACGCCGGTCCGGCGCCGGAGTTGGTGGCAGAAGTCTGCACCGCCCTAGCCCTGATTACGCCTAATCAACCCGAGATGCGGCGCCTGTGGCCGGCCGCCGCCACCGCCGAAGAAGCAGCCGCCGTCGTGAGTGCCTACTGCTCGGTGTTGCTGAAAGGCGGCCACGCCGAGGGCTCTGAAGCTACCGATGTGCTGTACCAGAACGGCCGGGAGGTAGCACGTTTTACTACGCCGCGCCTACCCCACGGCGAAAAGCACGGCAGTGGCTGCGTGTTGTCGGCAGCCATTGTGGCGGGGCTGGCACGAGGCGAGTCGCTAGTGGAGGCCTGCCGGTCGGGCAAGGCGTACACGGCGCGGGTGCTGGCCAGCAATGAGACGTTGTTGGGGTATCATTTTCAGAACGAACACGAGTATGCAAATCCGTAATCTTCACTATATCACTACCTCCCCTGAGCAAGCCGAGCGAGCCTGCCTTGGTGGCGTGCGCTGGGTGCAGCTGCGCGTGAAGAACACGCCCTACCCCGAATGGAAGCAACTGGCGCTGGATACGCAGGCCGTTTGCCGCCGCCACGATGCCACGTTCATCCTCAACGACAACCCGCAACTGGCGCTGGAAATTGGCGCTGATGGTGTGCACCTGGGCAAGGAGGACACGCCGCCCGCCGAAGCCCGCGCCCTGCTTGGGCAGGAGTTCATCATCGGCGGCACGGCCAACACGTTTGCCGATATCGAAGGCTTGGTGACGGCTGGAGTCGACTACATTGGGTTGGGGCCGTTTCGCTTCACGACGACTAAGGAGAAGCTAAGCCCGATTTTGGGACTGGCGGGTTATGAAACGCTGCTGGCGCAACACCGTGCTGCTGGCTTTCCTACCCCCGTCATCGGCATTGGTGGCATTACGCTGGCCGATGTGGCGCCGCTGCTGGCGGTTGGGCTGCATGGTGTAGCGATATCGGGGGCTATTACGGCGGCTCCTGATCCTGCGGTAGCAGCAGGACAATTTGTTGACTGTCTGCCTGTTTTGACGGCAGCTTTGTGAGGACGCGCGTGTACAACGACGGGCGCCTGCAAGGCGCCCCTACCTTAGTTTTTACCCTATGAAAACGCAACCCCTCGTACTTGCCGGCCGCACGTTTACCTCACGCCTGTTCACCGGCACGGGCAAGTTTAGCTCAACTGAGTTAATGGAAGAAGCCCTACTGGCCTCCGGCTCGGAGCTGGTAACGGTGGCCCTAAAGCGCGTGGACGTGGCCGATACGAACGACGACATTCTGAGTCATTTGGCGCACCCTCAGTTCAGCCTGCTGCCCAATACCTCGGGCGTGCGCACGGCCAAAGAGGCCGTTTTTGCTGCCCAACTGGCCCGCGAGGCGCTGGAAACCAATTGGCTCAAGCTCGAAATTCACCCCGACCCCAAGTACCTGCTGCCCGATCCGGTGGAAACCCTGAAAGCGGCCGAGGAGCTGGTGAAGCTGGGTTTCGTGGTGCTACCCTACATCCACGCCGACCCTGTGCTGTGCAAGCGTTTGGAGGAGGTAGGGGTAGCCGCCGTGATGCCGCTCGGTTCGCCCATCGGCTCTAATAAAGGCTTGTTGACCAGGGACTTTCTGGAAATTATCATTGGCCAGAGTAAGGTGCCGGTGGTAGTAGATGCCGGCATTGGGGCGCCCTCGCATGCGGCGGCGGCGCTGGAAATGGGGGCTGATGCAGTGCTGGTGAATACGGCCATTGCCGTGGCCGGTCAGCCGGTACAGATGGCTCACGCGTTCCGGATGGCCGTGGAAGCCGGCCGCTTGGCTTATGCGGCGCGGCTGGCCGCGCCGGTGGCGCACGCTGAGGCAAGTAGCCCGCTCACGGCATTTTTAGACTAGAACTACTTCAAGAAAGACCGTCATGCTGAGCTTGTCGAAGCATCTCTACCGCTTCGTTGAATTATCGTTACAACGAAGCGGTAGAGATGCTTCGACAAGCTCAGCATGACGGTCTGCATAAACCTACAGTCATGAGCTTCCGCCCGATTTTCGAGGCCCACCACTGGGACGATGTCAAAGCCAGCATCTACGCCAAAACCGCCGCCGATGTGGAGCGCGCCCTGGCCGCACCGCGCCGTACGCTGGACGACTTTAAAGCCCTGATTTCGCCTGCTGCGGTGCCCTACCTTGAGCAGATGGCGAGGCTCAGTCAGCAGCTCACGCGCAAGCGGTTTGGCAATACGGTGCAGCTCTATGTGCCGCTGTATCTGAGCAATGAGTGCCAAAACATCTGCACCTACTGTGGCTTCAGCCTCGATAATAAAATCCGCCGGCGCACGCTCAGCAGCGTGGAGATGTTGCAGGAAGCGCAGGTGCTGAAGGCGTGGGGCTACGAGCACGTGCTGCTGGTAACCGGCGAGGCCAACCAGACCGTGGGCGTCGACTACCTCGAGAAAGCCCTGCACACGCTGCGGCCGCACTTCGCGCATCTATCGATGGAAGTGCAGCCGCTGGATAAGGAGGAGTATGAGCGGCTGATTCCGGCAGGGTTGAACACAGTGCTGGTGTACCAGGAAACCTACCATCAGCAGGATTACAAAAAGCACCACCCCAAGGGCAAGAAGTCAAACTTCTACTACCGCCTCGACACGCCCGACCGCCTGGGTAGGGCCGGCGTGCACAAGATGGGGCTAGGCGTGCTGTTCGGCCTGGAAGACTGGCGCACCGACAGCTTCTTCACTGCCCTGCACCTCGACTACCTTGAACGTACCTACTGGCAGACCAAGTACAGCCTCTCTTTCCCGCGCCTGCGCCCCGCTGAGGGCCTCTTGCAGCCGAAAGTGGAGATGAGTGACCTGGAACTGGTGCAGCTCATCTGCGCCTACCGTCTGCTGAATGAGGAAGTGGAGCTGTCTATCTCGACCCGCGAAACCCCTACCTTCCGCAACAACATTATTCGCCTGGGCATCACCAGCATCAGCGCCGGCTCCAAAACCAATCCTGGTGGCTACGCGGTAGCGCCAGAGTCGTTGGAGCAGTTTGAAATCAGCGACGAGCGCAGCCCGGCGGAAATTGCGGCTATGATTCGGCGGCAGGGCTATGAGCCGGTGTGGAAAGACTGGGACGCGGCGTTGGCGCCGGCACCCATACAACCGGCATCTACCTCGGCCCTGTCATCCTGAGCGCAGCGAAGGATCTTCTCACGCATGAATAGCAGACGGAACAACGACTCGTTCTGCCGTAAGAAGGTCCTTCGCTGCGCTCAGGATGACAGAAAAACTAACTCTATCCCAACAAAAACAAACCCTACCTCTGCGCGTTTACTACCCATGCTTACCCCCGCCGAAACCCGCCGCTACGACCGTCACCTGCGCCTACCCGAAATTGGTTCTGAGGGCCAGCAGAAGCTGAAAGCTGCCCGTGTGCTGGTAGTAGGCTGTGGCGGCCTGGGCTGCCCGGTGCTGCAATACTTGGCGGCGGCCGGGGTAGGTACCCTCGGCCTGCTCGACCATGATACCGTAGACGAAAGCAACTTGCAACGCCAGGTGCTCTACGCCACTTCTGACGTGGATCGACCCAAAGCCGAAGCCGCCGCCGAGAAGCTGCGGGCGCAGAACCCGCTCGTGACGGTGCAGCCCTTGTGGGTGCGCCTGTCGGCCACGAATGCGCTGGAAGTCATGGCCGACTACGATGTGGTGGTAGACTGCACCGACAACTTCGCCACGCGCTATTTGGTCAGTGATGCGTGCGTGCTGCTGGGCAAGCCGCTGGTATTTGGGGCCATTTTCAAGTTTGAAGGGCAGGTTTCGGTGTTCAACTACCAGGGCGGCCCTACCTACCGCTGCCTGTTTGCGCAACCGCCCGCTCCTGGCGAGGCGCCGAGCTGCAACGAAATAGGCGTGCTGGGCGTGCTGCCGGGTATTATTGGTACACTGCAAGCATCTGAAGCGCTGAAAGTTGTGTTGGGTATAGGGGAGGTGTTGAGTGGTCGCCTGCTGGTGTTTGATGCGCTGTATATGCAGTTTCGTACCCTGCGCTTTCAGGCCGTGTCGGGTAATCAGCAACTTACTGGCTTGATTGACTACGACCAGTTCTGCGGCGACGCCCCAACCGACGCCGTCCCCGAAATCAGCGCCGACGAGCTGCGCCGGAAGCTACAGGCCCAGGAGCCGTTGCAGCTCCTCGATGTGCGCGAGCCGCACGAATACGCCGCCCGTCACATCGGCGGCCGTCTGGTGCCGTTGGGCCAGCTCGCCGCTGCCCTACTCACCCTCGATCCAGAAGTGCCCGTGGTGGTGCATTGTGCCAGCGGCAAACGCAGCCGCCAAGCCGTGGAGCTGCTGCTGGCTAATGGTTTTCAGCAGGTAGCCTCGTTGCGCAACGGATTGCAGGACTGGTAAACGGCCGGGCAGGCATGGTTGTCACTGTTAGGCACTGGCGCGGGGCTGTGCCCCGTGCCGATAATGTGCAGGCCTCTGGCCTGCGGATGTCTGCGCCATCAAGAAGTATTTGATGGGGCAGGCCAGCGGCCTGCCACGGATCTGGACGGGACACAGTTCCGCGCCAGCGCCAGGTCATAACAACTGTTGAAGCGCCGCCACCGGGTCAGCCGCTTGCCACACGCTGCCCAGCACCGCCGCTCCGGCAAAGCCCGCCGCTCGCACCTGCGCTATGTTATCGGGCGTGATGCCGCCCAACGCTACCACCTGTGGCACGTACTGCTGGCGCTGTTGCAGCCGCTGTAGCTGCTGTTGCACCTCCGTCAGCGCAAATGCGTGCCCGTAACCCTGCTTGCTGATGCTGTCGAAAATCGGGCTCAGAAACACGTAATTGTAGCGACGACGGTGCTGGCGCAACTCGGTAAGGCTGTGCAACGAGGTGGAAAGGCTGTGGCCCGGCTGCTGCAGGTGCGCCCGCGCGACCCAGGTAGCCCGTGCCGCGGCTGGTAGGTGCAGCCCGCCTACCTGATAGTGTTGCGCCAACTCGTATTGTCCGTGTAGTACCATGAGCCTGTGGTACTGTCGTGGTACGGCACGTAGGTAGGCTTCTACTTCCGAGACGGAAGCGCCGGGTTTGCGCAGATGAAATGACTGTAAACCAGCTTCAAACAAGCGCTGTAGCGTGGGCAGCTCCGTGGCGATGGTAGCGGGAGGCGAGACAAGCAGGAGCCGGAACGTGTGGTTGTTTGCTACCCCGTTCATTCGGCCGGACTAGTAAAACGCGTGACGACGGCTTCGGGTAGAGGCCGCAGCTTGCGGGTGGTGTAGTCGAAGCAGAGCATGCCGGTTTTGGCGCGGGCTATTTCGTTGCCGTGCTGGTTTTTCACCCAATAAACCACGTCGAAGCCATATTTGTGGTGGTCGGTGGCGGCGAGTTGGATATGTAGCGTGTCGCCGTGAAATCCTTCGCCTTTGTACTCCACGGCCACATCGGCCATGATAAAGCCCTGGCGCGTGGCGGGGTCATATTCCGGTTGTCCCAGAAACTGCAAGAACTGCACCCGCGCTTCGTGCAGTAGGCTCAACAGGGCGTCGTTGCCGAGGTGGGCGCCGTAGTTCAGGTCAGTGATGCGGATGGGAAGGGCAACCGTGAGCAGGTAGGTGTCGGGTAGGGCAACTTTGATACGAGGCATGCGCGTTAGTTTTTGATTACTTACGGATGGTTTTTGGTTATTTGTTCCGTTGTACCTGTCTGAACGTCCTTTCGACACAAATAACCACACCTCAGATGCAAGTAGAAGTTCGCCCTACCGCCGACGGTTCCAGCACGCTCTACGTGCCAGCGCTGGACGAGCACTACCACTCCACCCACGGCGCCGTGCAGGAAGCCCAGCATGTGTACCTAGAAGCGGCCCTGGAACCCGCCCTAGTCGCCGCCACCGATACTGTGCGGGTGCTGGAAATCGGCTTCGGAACCGGCCTCAACGCCATCCTCACCCTGCAACGTAGCCTCACTGCCCCTGTAGCCGTGGCCTACGACACAATAGAAAAGCACCCCCTACCCCCCGCCGTGGTAGCCGATCTGCATCCCGAGCGCTACCTCCTGAACCCGGAATTGTTGGACCAGTTCAGCCAACTACACGCGGCGGCCTGGGACGAGGCCGTGCCGCTGCTTCCGCGCTTTCTGCTGCGCAAAATCACCGGCGAGCTGCAGCACACCGCCCTACCCGCCAACCACTACCAGGTCATCTACTTCGACGCTTTCGCCCCTGAAAAGCAACCCGACATGTGGACCGACGCGGTATTTGCCCAGCTCTACGCCGCCGCAGCGCCGGGCGCCTTACTTACCAGTTACTGCGCCAAAGGCAGCTTCCGCCGCAGCCTGAAAGCGGCCGGCTGGCTGATAGAGAAGCTACCGGGGCCAATAGGCAAGCGCGAGATGACGCGGGCGCGGAAGGAGTAAAAGCTTATCATCCTGAGCGCAGCGAAGGACCTTCTTACGCATGAACGAACTGTTGTTAAGTTAACCGTTCACGCGTGAGAAGGTCCTTCGCTGCGCTCAGGATGACAGCTGTGAGGACCATCTACTTGCTAAAACAGCTTTACTATTATAAATCACTTTTCTAGATACTCTATCCTTCCTTCTGCCCATATTGCAGAAGCTATGAGTCGTAAGATTATTGAAGTCGAAGGCCCGAAATGGGTGGAACAAGGTATTATTACCACCGAGCAGGAGCAGCGGCTGCTGGCATTGTATCCCGTTGATGATAAAGCTATTGGGCTACTGCCGTTGCTAGGGAGCCTGCTGGTGCTGCTGAGCGCCCTAAGCCTGATTGCCGCCAACTGGCAGGAGCTGCCGCTACTGGTGCGCTTCGGGATTCTGCTGGGCTCGGTGGCGGGGAGCTACGTGGCGGGCGAATATTTCCGGCGGCGTGGCAACACGCAGTTGGGTATGGGCTTGGTGGGGCTGGGGCTGATTTTATTTGGCACCAGCATTATCCTCACCAGCCAGATGTTTCAGCTCATTGGCTACGACGTAACGGGCCTGGTGGCCTGGGGCGTGGCGGGAGTAGGTCTCACCTACCTCTACCGCTCGCGTCTACTGTTTGTGATGACGGTGGCCATCGGCGGCATTGTGCAGGGCTACAACACCGAGGCGCTGGGCGCGTTCAGCTACGCTACAGCCGTTTTCACGGCTCTCACGCTGGGCTACTACTGGTGGCGCTACCCCGATGCCTTGCTGGGTGCGGTGCTAGCGACCGGCCTGCTCTGGCAAGCCGGCTTGCTCATTGGCGTGCTGCACATCAAAATCACCTGGTTCTTTGTGGCGGCCATGCTCATCTACACGTTCGGCGACTGGCAGGCCGACCGCCCGGCGGGCAGGGCGTTGCAGGGGCCGCCCCTGGTGGCGGCGTTTCTGTTTGTGCTGGGGCTGGCCATTTTTGGGGAAGCTGGCAGCTACACCGACCGCCTGCGGCCACCCCTGCTGGCCTACCTGGCGGCGCTGGGGGCAGTGCTGGTCTTGTCGTTGCTGGGCAAAAAGGCGCGGGGCCGTTTGGGCAGCGCCACCGACTGGCTGCTGCTGCTGCCCGGTTTCTACCTCGATGCTGGCCTGCCGCTGGCCGTGGCAGCGCTGGTAGTACTCTATGCCTACACCGGCACGTTGCTTTGGCGTGCCCACCAAGAGCAAAACCCCGACCGCGTGACGCTGGGCACAGTACTGTTTATCCTCACTACCGCTGTGGCCTACTTCAAGCTCACGTGGGGCTTCATGGACAAATCGTTGTTTTTCCTGCTCGGGGGCATTTTGTTGCTGAGCCTGAGCTGGTACCTGCGCCGGCGGGCCGTGCAAACCACCGCGCCGGCCGCACCACCCGAAAAGCTGTAGCGTATGCCTGTTCTTCCTACCCCTGCCAATCGTCGGTTGTGGCTGCTGTTGCTGGTGGGCGCGCAGCTGTTGTTCATTGTGGCGGTGGCGGCGGCTGGCTACGCCACTACCGCCTACGGCCGCACGGTGCAGCTGCGCACGGCCCCCGTCAACCCCCGCGACCTGCTGGAGCGCGACCACCTGCGCCTGACTTACGGCATCACCTACCTACCCCTCACGCTGTGGCAGGAAGCCAATAAGCCGCGCCGCCGCCAGCCGGTGTATGTGGCGCTGCGTGCCCAGGGCAATGCCTACGCCGCCGTGCGCGTCTACAACCAGGAACCAAGCACCCTACCCCCCGATCAGGTGATCCTGCGCGGTTGGGTAGTGGGCAGCAGTCGTCGTACCCTGCGCCTACGCTATGGTCTGGAACGCTACTACGCGCCGGAAAACCAGGTGAAAGCGCTGAATAAGAAAGGTTCACACGCGTTGCTGGTGCACGTCAGTATTGCTCCTTGGGGGCAGGCACGCATCGCAAAAGCGGAGGTGTTGTGAGGGGGCTGTTTACAAGCTGTTCTGCTGCAAAAGAGCCCGGTCGTTACGGTCAAGGTCGACGAGGGCGTATTTCTTCTGGCTGGTGATGTTCATTTCATCCAAGGCGTCTACCAAGTTGCCGTAGGTCGATTCCTGTTCGGATTTGATGAGGACAACAGCACCAGTCTGCTGGCGTTGTAGAGTCAGCAATACCTGCCGGAGGCCATGGGCACTGTAGTCTGTGGTATGGAGGGTAGGCGCGGCGGCGGTGCCGGTCTCGTTCACGCCATAGAAGTAATGCACTTGGTTGTGCTTACCCAAAATCAGCGTAAGCGCTTTGCTACCCGGTACATCAGTACCCAGACCTTTCGCGGGCATAGCCAGTTCCATAACGTTGGGTTTGCTGAACGTGCTGGTCAGCATAAAAAAGGTGAGTAGCAGAAAGGCCAGGTCTACCATCGGCGTCATGTCGAGACGAAAGGCCATTTTTTTAGCACGGGGCTTACCATTTTTAGCAGGGGCGGCTGGTTGGATGTCGGCCATAGCGTTGTAGTGGTTGAGGTGAATGGATACTCCGCCAACGCCAATGAATATAGCAGTATTGCACTGCACCTATGCTATTGTCTGCCAGCGCTTATGTGTGCTACCTTTCAAAACAACCAGACCCGATCCGGCGTGAGGCAGGCGTGCAGGGGCATGTCGCCAGGCCACACATCGGTAATCTGCGGTACCGGCGGTTCCAGGCTAATACCGATACGCAGGGTTTCGGGCCGGCACTCGGCTAAGAAACGGTCGTAGAAGCCTTTGCCATAGCCTACCCGCTGGCCCCGCTCATCGAAGGCAAGCAAGGGCAGCAACACCGCATCAATGGCGGCAGGCGCTACCTCGGCCGCACCGACGGGCTCAGGAATACCCCAGCGGCTTTCTACTAGACGCGTGTCGGGGTTGAGGTGGTAGTGGCGTAGCGTAACGCCATCGGCCTGCACTACCGGCACCGCCACTTGCACAGCCGGATGCTCGGCCCACAGCCAACGAATGATAGGCCACGTATCCGGCTCGTGCTGCCGGGCAGCGGGCAGAGAGACGTGTAGCCAGCGCCACTGCGCCATCTCGAAGTGCTGCTGTAGCTGTTGGAGCAGTGCTGCGCTACGGCGTGCTACCTCGGCCGCAGGCAAGGCACGACGCGCGGCTGAGGCGGTACGGCGAAGTTCGGCTTTCAGCATATGCGAGGCGGTAGGGTAGGGGCGGCTTGCGGCCGCCTGTTGTTAGCAGGCACAACATTGAAATAGAAAAGCTCCTTCAAAATCAGATGGTGAAATAAGGGGTTACGAGCTGCCCCTAACTCATTCTACTCTTCTTCCAACACCGTAAACTCCAGCGCCAGCGGCTCAAACGTATCAAGGAGCTGCTGTAAAAAGTTTGGGTTGTTGATGTAGACACTCAGCACGTTGTCGGTACGCTCCTGCATGCCGCCGTCGGGGAAGAGCTTGTCTTTGAGGCCGCTTAGTTGAGAATAAGACGTTTCGTGCCTGGCTTCGGCGGCTTTCGAAAGGCGCTTTTCCAGCCCCGCCACGCTGCTGGCTACCTTGCTACCCTCGGCGGCCACGGCTTTCACCAGGGTAGGATCGAGGCGCTCGGCCAGTGCTTTTATCTGCTTAAACGCTTCCTCTAATGTATGCTGCTGCTCGGCCAGACTCACTTCTTCTTGCCCCAAAGCAGCGCCCACCTGCTTCTTCAGCTCGGGTAGGGGCTGAAAGATATCCGTAGCCGTAAGGCCCAGTTTGCGCAGCTTGCCCGCATTAGCTTTGCTGATATACAGCCCCGAGTTGCGCAGCAGCACAATCGGGAAAGGCACCTGATACTCGGCAAATACCTGCTTTAATTGAAACCAGTAGGCCACCTCCGCGCCGCCGCCAATGTAGCACAGGTTGGGCAGCAAGATCTCCTGATACAGAGGCCGCAGCACCACGTTTGGGCTGAACCGCTCCGGTTGTTGGTGTGCCAGGTCGAGTAGTTCTTCCTGGCTATAACAGTGGTCGGTGTTCAGTACGGCTACACAGCCGCGGGCCTCGTCGGCCTCCAGTCGTTCGCGCTTGCCGGTCTCTGTTATATAAAACAGGTTAAGTGGGCGCGAATACACCTGCGGGGAATACCCGGCAGCTTCCAGATCGGCATTGGTGGCCTGCACGGCGCGGTGCGAGGCTTGCGCCTGAATTTCCTTTTCTATCACCGGTACCAATGCCTGCTTCAGCGCGGGCGTGTCGGCATCCATACTCACCAAGCCAAACTCACCAAACAGCGCGTGCGTGAGGCGACGCGTGGCCTCGGTGAGGGTAGAGGCTTGCTCGTAAGCCTCCCGGAAGAGGGCGGGTACGTCGGCCGGCAGCTGGTCGAGGAACTGCTCCGGCAGCCCTTCCAGGCTCAAGCGTCCTACCGGACCGCCGGTTTCGGGGGCTTGCCAGGAGTACATCTTACCAAACAGCTGAAAATGATTGATTTCAGCAAAATCGTGGTCCTCCGTGGCCATCCAGTACACCGGCACAAAATCGTATTGCGGGTACTGCTCTTTCAGCTTTCGGCTCAGCTTAACAGCCGTGATAATCTTGTAGATGAAGTACAGCGGCCCGGTCATCAGGTTGAGCTGGTGGCCGGTAGTGATGGTGAACGTGGTGTCTTTTGCCAGTAAGTCAATACTAGCCTGCACTGCTGGATGTACCTCCAGGCCGGTGTATTGCTCTCGCAAAGCCTCTACCAGCCGTTGTCGGGCTTCGGGCGAGTAGGCTGCCTGCTTTTCTTTTAGTTGCGCCGCAAAATTCTCCAGGGTCGGGAAACGGTGGTAGAACGCTTGCAAGGTAGACTCCTGGTTCAGGTAGTCTGTAAGTAACGACGAGAAAGCACCGGTAGCAGCGTACGAAAGCGTGTGGACAGGCATAATGACGAATGAGGGCGGGCGCAAGTTTGAGAAAAAAGCTGACCTGCCATAAAGCGGCCAACACACCTGCATCTGCCTCTAACCCATAAGTAGGGTAGGAGTTTTGAGAAGGGCATAAAAAAGCCGCTCGGCGCGTTGGCCGAGCGGCAAATATTTCATGGTAGCAGAGTGTCTGCTACACCAACTGGCCGTACAAGTCAAAGTCCGATGCCTCGTTGATGCGCACGTGGGCAAAGTCGCCCAAGCGTACGTGGGTATCGGGGGTGGCGGGCACCAGCACCTCGTTGTCTACCTCGGGCGAGTCGTACTGGGTGCGGCCCACAAAGTAGCCGCTCTCCTTGCGGTCAAACAACACCTTATAGGTCTGGCCCACCTTCTGCTCATTCAGCTCCAGCGAAATGCCCTGTTGCAGCTCCATAATCTGGTCGGCTCGGTCCTGCTTCGTCTCGGCAGGCACGTTGTCTTCCAGCGTATAAGCGTGGGTGCTTTCCTCGTGCGAGTAGGTGAAGATGCCCAAGCGGTCAAACTTGGTATCGGCTACCCACTGGTACAACTCCTCGAAATCCTGCTGCGTCTCGCCGGGGTGACCGGCAATGAGGGTAGTGCGCAGGGCAATGTCCGGCACACGCTGGCGCATGGTGTCCACCAGCTCAATGGTGCGGCGCTTGCTGATGCCACGGCGCATGGTTTTCAGCATATTATCCGAAATATGCTGCAAGGGCATATCCAGGTACTTGCAGATGTTGTCGCGCTCAGCCATCACCGTCAGAGCCTCCATTGGAAACTGCGAAGGGTAGGCGTACTGCATCCGAATCCACTCAATGCCCTCCACATCGGAGAGGTGGCGCAGCAGGTCAGGCAGCTTCCGCTCGCCGTAGGCTTGCAGGCCGTAGTAGGTCAGGTCTTGGGCAATGAGAATCAGTTCCTTAGTGCCCATGCTAGCCAGACGCTTGGCTTCGCGCACCAAGTCCTCAATAGATCGGTCAGTGTGCTTGCCGCGCATCAATGGGATGGCGCAGAATGAGCACGGCCGGTTGCAGCCTTCGGCAATTTTGAAGTAGGCGTAGTGCGACGGTGTGGTAATCAACCGCTCGCCTACTAGCTCGTGCTGATAGTTGGCTTCCAGCTTCTTCATCAGCTGGGGCATTTCCAGCGTACCGAAGTAGGCATCCACTTGCGGAATCTCTACCTCCAGCTCGTCCTTGTAGCGCTGCGAAAGGCAGCCCATCACGTAGAGCTTATCCAGGCGGCCGGCCTCCTTCTCGTCGGCATAGCGCAGAATGGTATCGATGCTTTCCTGCTTGGCATTATCGATGAAGCCGCAGGTGTTCACAATCACGATGTTGGCGTCGTTGGTTTCCGCCTCGTGCGTCACATCAAACTGGTTGGCGCGCAACTGTCCCATCAGCACCTCCGAATCGACAAGATTCTTGGAGCAGCCCAGGGTAATCACGTTGACCTTATTGGCTTTTTGGCCTCTTACTTTCATGCTTACTTGATATTGCGATTTGTCATCCTGAGCGGAGCGAAGGACCTTTTCACGTTGCACAACTGGCGTAACAACGACAATCGTTCAACGTGAGAAGGTCCTTCGCTCCGCTCAGGATGACAAATCGACTTTATTTCTTGCTAAACAGCGAGTTGACGTACGTGTGCTTGTCAAACAGCTGCAAATCCGTCATCTTCTCGCCTACCCCAATGTAGCGCACCGGCACGTTCAGTTGGTCCGAAATGCCGATGACCACGCCACCCTTGGCCGTGCCATCGAGCTTGGTGATGGCCAAGGCCGATACCTCGGTGGCTTTGGTGAACTCCTTGGCTTGCAGGAAAGCGTTCTGGCCGGTGCTGCCGTCGAGCACGAGTAGGACCTCGTGGGGCGCGTCGGGAATCACCTTCTGCATCACGCGCTTGATCTTGCTCAGCTCGTTCATCAGGTTCACCTTGTTGTGCAGGCGGCCCGCGGTGTCGATAATCACCACATCGGCCTGCATTTCCACGCCTTTCTTTACGGCATCATAGGCCACGGAGGCGGGGTCGGTGTTCATGCCATGCGAAATCACCGGCACGCCTACCCGCTCACCCCAAATGATCAACTGGTCCACGGCCGCCGCCCGAAAGGTATCGGCAGCGCCTAGTACCACCTTCTTACCGGCGCTGTGAAAACGGTGCGCCAGCTTGCCGATGGTGGTAGTCTTGCCTACGCCGTTCACGCCTACCACCATAATCACGTAGGGTTGGCCGGTGTTGTCGGGGCGGTCGAGTAAGGCTAGAGAGCCCGACTTATTGTTCATCAGCAGCCCGGCAATTTCCTCGCGCAGAATGCGGTCCAGGTCGCCGGTGCTCACATATTTATCTCGGGCTACACGCTTCTCGATGCGGTCAATCACCTTCACAGTAGTATCGATGCCTACGTCGGCATGTACTAGCAGCGTTTCCAAGTCGTCGAGTACGGCTTCGTCCACGGTGCTTTTACCCACCACGGCCTTGCTGAGCTGGTCGAAGAAGTTGGTTTTGGTCTTTTGCAACCCTTCGTCCAGCGCCTGCTGCTGCTCTTTGCTCTCTTTATCCTTTTTGAAAAAGTCGAAAAGTCCCATAGGGGGGTGGCGATATGTAGGGGCGCGTTGCACGCGCCCGTCGTGGAACGGTAATCAATAGCACAACGGCCCGCCAGTCAACAATTCAACGACGGGCGCGTGCAACGCGCCCCTACAACACAAAAAAGTCCCACGGTTGGCGGGACTTCTTCACGTTGGTTGGGTAGCCACAAGTGGCGCCAAATTACTTGGTGCCCGAAGCCAGATACTCCTGCACTTTGTCAACCAGCACCATCTCTTCGCGGAAGGTATAGGCACCAGTTTTGGGGGATTTTACGGCGCGAATCACTTTCGCCCAGTCTTTACCGCCCGATACTTTCAGGGTTGCTACTACTTTCTTAGCCATTGCTCAGGTTATTTGATTTCCTTGTGAACGGTCATCTTCTTGAGCACGGGGTTGAACTTCTTCAGCTCGATGCGCTCGGGGGTATTCTTACGATTCTTCGTGGTAATGTAGCGCGAGGTGCCCGGCTGACCCGAGGTCTTGTGCTCGGTGCACTCCAGGATTACCTGCACCCGGTTTCCTTTTTTAGCCATCTCGACTGTTGTTTTTGGATTAAGGACTGCAAAGGTACTGCCTTTTCCGGAATTGTCAAACAGTCAGACTATAAAGAATATAGCCTTTGTTTAATTCCGGGGTAGGCTTCCCATCACAAGTCCCGTAACCGGGCACCCGCAACGGGCACGTAGCAGCCGCTGATAAAGCTAGTAAACGATGAAGCCCTGCTCTTTGGCCTTCTTCAGCACCGACATGATGCCGTTCTTGTTGATCGTGCGGATGGTAGAAGCCGCTACTTTCAGCGTAACCCAGGCGTCCTGCTCCGGAATATAAAAGCGCTTCTTTTGCAGGTTGGGGTAGAACTTACGCTTGGTCTTATTGTTGGCGTGCGAAACGTTGTTACCCACACGGGTACGCTTGCCGGTCAGATCACAAACTCGGGCCATGATATTGAGGAACTTAGAGGTTTCTATGTCAGAAAAAGGGACGCAAAGATCGGTATTTATCCGAGAAAAGCAAACCGGAGTGCTGAAAAATAGATGGTTAGCTGCCGACAGAGTCCGTCGGAGAAGACTTTTTCTCGCGCCCGTAGCCCCAGGGGCAGTGTCGGCAGCGGCTTTTGCAGCAGGTGCCGCGCCGCCGGTGATACTGTTCCGTAAACACCATCAGGCCTTCGGGCGTAAAGTAGTAGTCGCCGGGCTGTAGGGGTAGAGGGGTAGTAGACATTGGAACAACAAAGATACGTCGGCTACCGGCCCGAGGCTACAGCCATCCGCATTTAGCGCATCGTTGCTAGTTTGGAGGCTGATTCGGGACGTATCAGCTTGGGAGAAGACGTTTTATTATTGCACATGACCGCAACCGTACTATTTCGTTTTGCGCTGTTGGTTGGTTTGCTGGCGGCTGTTGCACCGGCGGCGCGGGCACAACAAAGGCCTGTCAACTATGCGCCACTCTCGGCCCACGCGCCTACCGACCAGCCGTTGGCCTTCGCCTCTACCGATGCAGCCCGGCGCCTGCGAGAGTTTGATGCGCAGATTGCCAGCGCCGTGAAGCAAGCCCGCACCACCCTACCCGGCGTAAAAAAGCGCTTTCAGGAAGGGCTACCCCAGGAGCACGTTCTGTTTCTGACCACGCGCCTCTACGATGCCGACGGCACTTTCGAGCAAGTGTTTATACGGGTGCGGGAGTGGTCGAACAAAACGGTGCAGGGCATCATCGCCAATGAGTTGCTCACCGTGCAGAGCTTCACGCAGGGTCAGCAAATCACCTTTCCCGAAAAAGCTGTGCTCGACTGGACCATCTCCCTACCCGACGGCAGCGAGGAAGGCAACTTTGTGGGCAAGCTCCTGGATTCTTTACCCCGGTAAGCCCCGCAGCATAAAGCCATTGCGCAATAAACCTCGTATGCTACTAACCACCTGATTTCTACCCATGACCACAACCTCCACCACCCGCAGCCAAGAGCTGATGCAGCTCGAAGACCAATACGGCGCTCATAACTATCACCCGCTGCCAGTGGTGCTCACACGGGGCGAGGGCGCGCGATTGTGGGATGTGGAGGGCAAGGAATACTACGACTTCCTGTCGGCCTACTCGGCTGTGAACCAGGGCCACTGCCACCCCCGCATCATTGGGGCCCTTACGGCGCAGGCTAAGCGCCTCACGCTCACGTCGCGGGCCTTCTTTAACGACCAATTGGGCGAGGCGGAAAAGCAGCTGTGTGAGCTGTTTGGCTACGATAAAGCGCTGCTGATGAACTCCGGGGCCGAAGCCGTGGAAACCGCCCTGAAGCTGGCGCGCAAGTGGGGATACGAGCAAAAAGGCATTGCCCCCAACGAGGCCGTTATCCTTGTAGCTGAGCACAACTTTCACGGCCGCACCACCGGCATTATCTCCTTCTCCACCGACCCCGACAGCACGGGTGGCTTCGGCCCCTACGTGCCCGGCTACCAGGTAGTGCCCTACGACGATCTGGACGCCCTGGCCGACGCCGTGCAAAACCGCCACGTGTGCGCTTTTCTGGTAGAGCCCATTCAGGGAGAAGCCGGGGTAGTGGTACCATCAGAAGGCTATTTGAAGAAGGCCTACGAGCTGTGCCACAAGCACAATGTGCTGTTTATTGCTGACGAAATTCAAACGGGGTTGGGGCGCACGGGCAAGCTGCTGGCTACTGATTATGAAGACGTGCGCGCCGATGTGCTGGTGCTGGGCAAGGCCCTGAGCGGGGGCGTGCTACCTGTATCGGCAGTACTAGCCGACGATGCGGTGATGCTCACCATTCAGCCCGGCCAACATGGCTCTACCTTCGGCGGCAACCCACTGGCCTCGGTGGTACTGCGGGCGGCGCTGGACGTGCTGCTCGACGAAAAACTCACTGAAAATGCTGCCCGGCTGGGCGAAATCTTTCGGGAGCGAATGCGCCAGGTGCAACAGCAGCGCCCTAAGGTGGTAACGGAGGTACGCGGCAAAGGTCTCCTCAACGCCGTGGTCATTCAGCCCGCCGCCGACGGTCGCACGGCCTGGGACGTGTGCGTGTCGCTGATGGAACGAGGCGTGCTGGCCAAGCCCACCCACGGCGACATCATCCGATTCGCGCCGCCGCTGGTGATTTCGGAAAAGCAGTTGCACGCGGCCTGCGACGTAATAGAAAAGGTGATTTTGGCGTTCTGAATAGGTTGTCCTCTTTTGACTGACGCAGCCTGCGTATCTTTGGCCCGCCGCTGACGGTTTACTTACTTTATGATGAAGGCATTTCTATGGGGTTGTGGGCTAGTGCCGGTACTGCTATTGGCGGGTTGCCAGAGCGAGCAGAAAGTGCTGCTGCCGGAAACGACTGCCTACTCCTCACCGTGCCCATCTACCACCGATTCGGCCTTTACTGTGCTATCTACTACCCCCGATAGTACGGCACTGCTAACTGCTACCCTACCGCTCGTGGGCACGCGTAGTCGGCAGAAGCTTGCTTCAGCAAGAGCGCAATTTCTGGCCACAAACCGTGCGCCGCGCGCTTTGCAATTAGCCCGGCCAGTTACGAAGTCGGAAGAAATCACTCAAATTCGGCGGGCACGCCGGCAACCGTTTCGTCTGCGGCACCCGCAGGACGAAACCGAAGGTAACCCCTGGCTGGTAGCCCTAGGCGTGGTGCTAGTAGCCGCCGGCATCGTAGGCGGCCTATTGATTGGCGGCGGAATAGGCATTTTTGCGGGTATCGTAGTAGGCTTGCTAGGCTACTACTTCTTCATGCGCGGGTTGCTGGGACCACACGCTTGGCTGGAAGCCATTCAGGAGCTGTTCCAGCTGTAAGAATAAGACGTCGTTAGTGTCAGCGTCCGAACTTTACGGGCCGCAGGTTGTTATTTCACGTTAAATCAACCTCACGTTCGCATGTCTATTATCCCCACGCACCGCCCGCGCCGTAACCGCAAGTCTCAGGTAATCCGCGATTTGGTGCAGGAAACTACGCTGTCGGTTCACGATTTTATCTATCCGCTGTTCATGATTGATGGACAGAATAAAGAGGTAGAAGTGAAGTCGATGCCCGGTATTCATCGGTACTCGCCCGACCGGCTGATTGACGAAATCGGGCGTTGTGTGGAGTTGGGCATCAAGAGTTTCGCTCCTTTCCCAGGCTTGGAAGATGCCGTGAAAGACCGCTTGGCCCGCGAATCGGCCAACCCCAACGGTCTGTACCTGCGCACGGTGGCCGACATCAAGCGGCAGTTTCCGGAAGTGGTGTTGATGACCGACGTGGCCATGGACCCCTACTCCAGCGACGGCCACGACGGCGTGGTAGACCCCGAGTCGGGTGAGATTCTCAACGATGCTACCCTGGAAGTGCTCGGCCAGATGGCCCTGGCCCAGGCCCGCGCCGGTGCCGACGTCATTGCGCCCTCCGACATGATGGACGGCCGCGTAGCCTGGATTCGGGACGTGCTGGACAAAAACGGCTTCTCCAACGTGAGCATCATGAGCTACACGGCCAAGTACGCCTCGGCTTTCTACGGTCCCTTCCGCGATGCGCTGGACTCGGCCCCCAAACGCGGGGATAAGAAAACCTACCAGATGAACCCCGCCAACCGCCGCGAAGCCCTGCGCGAGTTGGTCCTCGACGAGCAGGAAGGCGCCGATATGGTGATGGTGAAACCCGCCCTCAGCTACCTCGACATCATTCGGGAAGTGCGGAATAACACCACCCTACCCGTGACGGCTTACAACGTATCGGGCGAGTATGCCATGGTGAAAGCCGCCGCGCAGCAAGGCTGGGTGGATGGCGAGAGAACCATGATGGAAGTGCTGACCAGCATCAAGCGCGCCGGCGCCGACGCCATCCTGACGTACTTCGCGAAGGAAGCAGCCGAAGTGCTGCGGCGTGGGTAGTTGATTGCATAAACGCTATGGCGGTCCGTCTACTCATCAGAAACGATGATTGGGCGGACTGCTTTATTTTTGCCGTATGACGCTTCGCCTTGCTACCCCTGCCGATATTCCCGCCATCCTCTCCCTTATCCGTCGGGTGGTGCCGCTGATGAATGCGGCCGGTAATTTTCAATGGGAAGCTTCCTACCCCAACGAAGCCGTGTTTCAGCGAGACATTGCCCGACAGCACCTGTGGCTGGCGGAACTGGATGGGCAGCTGGCCGGCATTGCTGCCCTCACCCACAACGACCAGGACGCTGAGTATGCCCAAGCCGAGTGGGATATAACCGAGCCAGCCCTCGTAACGCACCGCTTGGCCGTAGACCCAGCCGCGCAGGGTAGGGGCGTGGCCGCGGCGCTGCTACAAAAAGCCGAGGAATTGGCCCGGCAGCACGGCTTGCGCGTGCTACGCGTAGATACCAACTCCGAAAACCAAGCCACTCAACGTCTTTTTCCGAAGCTGGGCTACCGCTTCGCTGGCGAAATCACCTTAGAATTTCGGCCGGGGCTGCGGTTTTTCTGCTACGAGAAGTGGGTAGGGTAGTACGGGCTGCCAGTTAGTAGCCAGACCGTTATTCCTCGACCAGTTCGGAATGGCAGTATTATGAATACACCTACTCCGGTAACGCAAACTGCTGCAATGCCGCCAATTCCTTCTGAATGGTCTTTTCCCATTGGGCCTGCTTAGCAGCAATGGTGCTGTTGGCAGTCTGGAGGCGATACTGCTGGCGGCGCTTGGCGGCGGCGGCTATCATTTGGGCGGCCGGGTCGGTTTTGGCTGAGGTAGGGGTAGGGGCGGCCGTAGGCGTGGCGGGCATCAGCTGGCGCAGCTTGCGGGCGTATATTTCGGTGATGTCGAACAACGTTTGCTGAAAGCGGAGCTGCTGGGCCACGTTATGCGCCGGATTGATGCTGGATTTGGAACGCACTAAACCGTTGCGCACGATGGTGCGCTTTTGCTTGGTGTAGAGGTTGGTACGCGTTTCGGTAGTAAGCTGAAACTCAGCCTTACCGATGGTTTCTTTCTTCAGCTTCACGCCAAAATCCTGGGCAGTGAGGTGGTGCTTGGCGCTCCAGGGTACGAAATCGGTAGTGGTTTGGGCGAAGGTGGTAAGGCTTAATAGGGAGAACAGGAGGGTATACAGTAGCTTCATGAATGGGGATAGGTAGGGATATGAAATCGTTTGTCATCCTGAACGCAGTGAAGGACCTTCTCACGCCAGAACGAGCCGCTTATACGATAATCGTTTAACTGACATAAGGTCCTTCGCGGGCGGACGCCAGATGAAGGATGACAGGCGCTTTGAGAAGACAAGCTTACAAAACGTTCCACAAGTATAGGCAGCCCTACTTAATAAATGGCCACCGCTTTTGCTGACGGCTCCAAAGCAGAAACGCCACCGCGCCCAGGGCCATCATACCCAGGGCGGCCACCTGAAAATAGAGGTTGAACCGGACCCCGCCCCATTCCACCGCCACCGGTGCAATGCCCACAAACACGAACAGCCACACGAGAATGACCAGAACAACGGGAAGTGGGTAAAGCGGCATCTTAAACGGCAGCGTTGCCGTGCCGCGCCGCCGCCGTAGCAGCACCAGCCCTACAGCCTGGCCCACAAACTGCACTAGAATACGCATGGCTAGAATGGCCGCAATCACCTCGCCCAACCGAAACAGTAGGCTGAAGACGAAGCCCACGCCGCCTAGCAGCAGCAACGAAACGTATGGAAACTGTTTGGTAGGGTGCAGCTTGCCGAACACAGGCAAAAACTCGCCATCCGCGGCGGCGGCGTAAGGAATACGGGAGTAGCCCAGCAGCACGGCAAACAGCGAGGCAAAGGCCACCAGCAGCACCATGGCCGTGGCTACTGTGGCGGCGGCCGGCCCATACAGTCGCTCCACAAACACGCTCACAATGAACTGCGATTTATCGCCAGCGCCGCTTTGCCAGCTCTGTACTTCCTGCCACGGAATAACGGTGCCCACGCTCCAGTTCATCAGCAAATACAGCCCCGCAATACCCACGATACTCAGGAAAATGCTGCGCGGAATCACCTTTTCTGGCCGTTTAATTTCAGCCCCTAAATGGCACACGTTGTAGTAGCCGAGGTAAGAGTAGATAGCGTTGACGGCGGCGTGGCCCATGGCCCCCGATAGCAGCAGGCCCGGTAAGGCTGGCACGCCCCCGCTAGGCAGCACGGCCACCGAATGATGAGCGTGCGTGAGGCCTCCGAAAATCAGCCAGCCCATGAGCGCCAGCACGCCTACCCACAGCGCCACGCCCAGCTTGCCGATGTCCTCGATGCGGCGGTAGAGCAGCACAATAAGCAGCAGTACCACGCTGCCAGCCACCAGCTTTGGTTGCCACCACTCAGTGAGGGGCACGAGGTAGCCGAAGTACTGCGCAAAGCCAATGGCACCCGAGGCCAGCACTAGCGGAGACTGAATCAGGGTTTGCCAGACGTAAAGAAACGACATCAGCCTACCCCACTTCTGCTCGCCATAGGCCAGTTTAAGAAAGCGGTAGCTGCCGCCGGCCTCGGGGTAGGCTGCACCCAGTTCGCTCCAGACCAAGCCATCGATGGCGGCCAGGGCGGCGCCTACTAGCCAGGCCAGCAGAAAGTTGGGTCCCATAAAGCCCATAACCAAGGGTAGGGTGACGAATGGTCCAATGCCCACCATGTCTATCATGTTGAGGGCGGTGGCCTGTACCAAGCCAAGGCGGCGCTGCAACATAGGAACTGGGGTAGGGGTGTCGGAGTCGAGGTGAGCCATAAGCAGCGGAGAGGGAGCGTAACGAGGGTAGAAAGCCGCGCCGCGCCGAAATGTTTGCCATAGCGTGCGTTTGCACGGGCCGCACCAGCACCAGCAGCATTTTTGCTTTCGATCCAGCTCCTTCGCGGCGCATGTGCAGACTAGGCGTTCTTAACCTTGCCCTGAGCCCCACCGTAAGGAAGAGGTATATCCCTCTTCTATGGCCGGAAAATCTTCTTCTAAATTAGTTATTTACGGGGCCATCGGGGCCAATGTCGCCATTGCTATTGCCAAGTTTGTAGCTACTTATTTCACGGGTAGCTCGGCTATGCTGTCGGAAGGTATTCACTCTTTGGTAGACAGCGGCAATGGCTTGCTGCTACTCTACGGTTTGCACCAAAGCACAAAGCCGGCCTCTATAGAGTTTCCGTTTGGGCGCAGCAAAGAGCTGTATTTCTGGTCGTTGATTGTGGCCGTGTTGGTGTTTTCGGTGGGCGGCGGCATGTCTATCTACGAAGGTATTGCCCACATTAAAGAACCCGCTCCCATCACCGACCCTACCTGGAATTACTGGGTGCTGGCGTTGGGTATCCTGTTTGAGGGTACGTCTTTCCTGATTGCCATGCGGGAGTTCAACAAAAGCCGGGGCACTGTAGGATGGGTAGCTTCGCTACGCCGCAGCAAAGACCCCTCGGTATTTGCCATCCTGATGGAAGATTTCGCAGCCCTTATTGGCTTGGTCATCGCCCTGCTGGGGGTGTATTTCGGGCATGCGCTCAACAACCCCTACCTCGATGGGGCCGCCTCCATCTGCATAGGGCTGCTGCTGGTGTGCGTGGCCATTTTCCTGATTCGTGAAACCAAAGGCCTACTCATTGGCGAAGGCGTGGACCGCGACACCCTCAACGACTTGCTACAGATTGCCCGTCAGCGCGATACCGTAGACCAAGTGCGCCCACCACTCACGTCCTACCTTGGCCCCGAAGATGTTATCCTGGCCCTCGACGTGCAGTTCCGCCGCGACCTGAATGCGGTAGAGATAGAGCAAGCCATCGACGATTTACAAGATGATATCCGGGAGAAATACCCCGAGTTCAAGCGCATTTTCATCGAAGCCAAGTCCCTTGGACAGAAGCATCGCACCACCGAAATCAGCGGTTCGCCGCAGTAAATGGTGAGATGGTGAGTAGTCATTTCACTACTCACCATCTCACCACTACCCAAACTCCTACGCCCATGCAACCCTACGACCACGCCGCTACTTCTCCTTTTCAATCGTTCTGGATGGCCGGTTACGAGTGTACGGATCAGCTGAACGCCTTCGGCCACCGTGTCGATTTCCTACCCCTCACCGGGCATTTGCAACTGATAGAGCAAGATTATCAGGACATTCAACGCGAGTTTCAGATGCAGACGGTGCGCGAAGGTATTCGCTGGAGTCAGATTGAAACCACGCCCTACCACTACGACTGGAGCACCGTGCAAGCGATGCTGGAAGTGGGGCAGCGCTTGGGCGTGCAGCAGATCTGGGACCTATGCCACTTTGGCTACCCCGACGACCTCACGCCCCTGCACCCCATGTTTGCGCGGCGCTTTGCGGCCCTGTGCCGGGCCTTTGTGGACTTCTATCGCCAGCAGCGCCCTGAAGGCGAACTGATTGTGACGCCCATCAACGAAGTGAGCTTTATGTCGTGGCTGGGAGGCGATGTACGCGGTACTTCGCCCTACTGCGTGGGGCAGGGCTGGGAGGTGAAGCGCGGGCTGATGCGAGCCTACATCGAAGGCGTGGCCGCTCTGCGTGAGGCCGACCCCGGCATCCGGATTCTCACCACCGAGCCGCTTATCAACGTGGTACCGCGCTTGGGGGCGGGTAGGGCCGAGCGCCAGCGCTGCGTGGAGTTCACCAACAACCAGTTTCAGTCGGTGGATATGCTGGCCGGGCGCTTGTGCCCCGAGCTGGGCGGCCGCGAGGAGTACCTGGATATTCTCGGCTTCAACTTCTACTACGACAACCAATGGCAGCTGGACCCGCACGAAACCATTGGTTGGGCCGATACGCCGGCTAACCCGCGCTGGACGCCCTTGCACAAGTTATTGCAAATGGCCCACCGCCGTTACGGCCGCCCCGTGGTGCTCACCGAAACCAGCCACCCCGGCATCGACCGGCCTAAGTGGTGGCACTACATTGGCCAGGAGTGCGCCCAGGCGCTGCAAGCTGGCGTGCCGCTGTGGGGGGTGTGCTGCTACCCCATCATCGACCGGCCCGACTGGGACTTCCTCGACAACTGGCACCGTTCTGGTCTGTGGGATGCCGAGCTACGGCCCGATGGCCCGCCGTTACGTATCTTAGATCAGCCTTCGGCCGAGGCGTTGCGGCAGGCGCAGGCCACCGTGGCGGCCGCTCGGCCCCGACGGCAGCCCAAGCCGGCGCTTTCTTTTTCTTAACCTCCGAATTTGCTACCCGCAGTGCCTCATTCGATTACTCCCGTTCCGCTTTCTACCCCGCCTGCCCGCACGCCCCACGCCGAGGTGCACTTTAGTCCGCACGACGACTGCGCGGGCGCCATTCAGCGCTTCATTGGGCGAGTATCCGAAACGCTGGACGTGTGCGTGTTCACCATTGCCGACGACCGGCTGACGGCCGCCCTACTGGAAGCCCACCAGCGCGGCGTGCACGTGCGCATCCTCACCGACAACGAAAAGCTCGACGACCTGGGCTCCGACATCCGCCAGCTGCATAAAGCCGGCATCAACGTGCACGTTGACCGCACCGAGAACCACATGCACCACAAGTTTGCCGTGGCCGACAACCAATCGGTGCTTACCGGCAGCTACAACTGGACGCGCTCGGCGGCCTACTACAATCAAGAAAACCTGCTCATCACCGACGACCCCGCCATCGTGCGCCCCTACGCCCGCGAGTTCGAGCGCCTCTGGAGCGGCATGGCGCGGTTTGAAGGGTAGGGGTGAGATGGTGAATGGTGGAATAGTTAGTAAAACCGTCTGTCATCCTGAACGCAACTGAGCGAAGTATAGGAGCTTCTCACGCGAGAACGACAGGCTTGTTAACGACTCGTCTTCACGTTCATCGTTCTCATGTGAGAAGGTCCTTCACTTCGCTACGTTCAGGATGACAGACGGTTTTACTTCAAAAACTCACAACTTCACCATATGCCCGAAGCCTACCTTTCTACCCCACTGGGCCTGCTGAGCTTGCGTGGGTCCGATGCTGGACTGGCCGCGGTGACCTTTCTGGACGAGCCGCATGGCCAGGCGCCTACCCCCGTAGCAGAAGTGCCCGAATGCTTGCGTGAGGCGCATTGCCAACTCAAAGCCTACTTCGCGGGCGAGCTGCGGGAATTTAAGTTGAGGTATCATTTCGAGAAAGGCACTGATTTTCAGCGGCAAGTGTGGGCGACACTGCTGGGGGTAGGCTACGGCCGCACGGCTTCCTACCTCGATCTGGCCCGGCAATTGGGCAACCCTGGTGCGGTGCGGGCAGTGGGAGCAGCCAATGGACAAAACCCCTTGGGCATTGTGCTCCCGTGCCACCGGATTATTGGAGCCAATGGTCAGCTAACGGGCTATGCCGGTGGGCTGCACCGCAAAAAATGGCTGCTGCAACACGAGCGCCCCACCGGGCAGGGCGAGTTGTTTCGATAGGGGTAGCTGTTAGCTTCTAGCTGCTGGCTATTGGCTTTTTTACCAACTTGCACTGTTTCATACGCAGAACAGCACTCGTTCATTTTTGTCCGACTGCTTCAATAACCAGTTGATTCAGCTGCCGAGCTTCTACTGCCGTATGGTGCTGCCAGAACAAAAGCTAGCTGACTTGCCATCGTCAGAACATAAGCTAACAGCCAACAGCTACTAGCTACCAGCCAAATACATGCCCACTGCCCTGCTCCAAACTCCCGAAAGCACCCACCGCGTCTACCTGCAAGATTGCGACATGCTGGGCCACCTCAACAACGCCCGCTACCTCGACTATTTCCTTAATGCCCGCGAGGACCACACCACTCAGCACTATGCCCTGAACCTGGGTCAACTGGCCCAACAGCAGAATGCGGGCTGGGTTATCACCAAGCACCATATCAGCTACTTGCGCCCGGCGCGCCACGGCGAGGTAGTGCGTATTCGCACCCAGCTCATCCATTTCGACAACTCCAACCTGGTGGTGGAGATGCAGATGCTGCACGAAGACGGCTTGCGCCTGAAAGCCGTGCTGTGGTCGGAGCTGGCCTTTGTGCGGGTAGACAGCGGTGTGCGCGCCGACCATTCCGATGCCCTGATGGATATGCTGGAGCAGCTGGATGTGGAGGACGTGGACTACGACCCCGATGGGTTTGACGAGCGCGTGCGTCGGTTACGCAAGGAGCTGAAGCAGTTGCGCCGCGAGGGCGAAGAGTAAAGCACACGTAGCATAGCGTTTTGGGAGTACTAGGGCAAAATTTTATGCTTAACCCCCTGGTACAGGTTGCGTTGAATACCTAGCGGCATAGCCGTAAAACGGTGCCGTAATTATTCTCTGTACCACCCAAAACACCTAGACCATGAGCATTTTTGGCAGCGATAAATTGAAAGGTAAGAAAGTAGCCATCTTGGCTACCGATGGCTTCGAGCAGGTAGAACTGACTGAGCCGAAGAAATTTCTGGAAGACGAAGGCGCCCAAGTGGACGTCATTTCCCTGAAAAGCGGCTCCATCAAGGGCTGGGATAAAACCGACTGGGGCAAAAAAGTAGACGTAGACAAAGTAATTGACGACGCGAAAGTGGCCGATTACGATGCCTTGGTGCTACCCGGCGGCCAGATCAACCCCGATAAGCTGCGCGTAGAGCAAAGCGTGGTAGATTTTGTAGGCGAGTTTGCCCGTTCCGGCAAAACCGTAGCTGCCATCTGCCACGGCCCCTGGACGCTAATTGAAACTGGCTTCGTACGTGGCAAGCACATGACCAGCTACCCCAGCATCAAAACCGATCTGAAAAACGCCGGCGCCAAATGGTCCGACGAAACCGTGGTAGTCGACGGCAACCTCATCACCAGCCGCAACCCCGATGATATTCCGAACTTCAATAAGAAGATCAAAGAAGCATTGGTAGGCGAAACGGTAGAAGCCTAACATCCTACCTCTAGAAGCACAAAGCCCCGGCTGCTCAGCAGCCGGGGCTTTGTGCTTCTATCTGCTTACCCTACTAGTTGTAGAAGCTGCGCCGCAAAACGATGGTATAGCAGATAAAGCCCACTATCAAACAGCAGCAAAAAACCACCCTGTAGCCACAACGACCGGCCAAACCCCAGCAGCCGGACCGGCTTGGAGTCGGTGGCGGCGCGGGCCTGCAGCCAGCTGCCGATGCAGAGGTAGGCCACATCGAGGCCCAGGTTGAGCACCAGCAGCTTCTCGAAGTTGAACTGCGCCGTTAGGCTATCGGCTAGGGTAAGATTACCCACGCCATACGGGTTAGCGCGCAGTAGCCCTACCACAGCTAGCAGCAGGTTCACCACGTTCCAGCCCACATTCATCAAGTGAAAATGATGCGGCATGGTGCGTGCGTCGGTGCGGGCTATAAAGTAGCCGCTCACCAACAGGTTCAGCAAGGCCCATCCGCCCAACACGGCCATGGCTCGCTCGGCCACTAGCTCGCGGGCTTGGTTGATGGCGGGTAGGGCTGCCGTAGCCAGGAGTAGGGTAGAAGCCATGCGAAACTGAAAAGTGCTTCAACAAAAAAGGAAGACGCCTGGCGCCTTCCTTTTTGTTGAAGCTGATGGTGAAGCTAGTTGGAAATGCCCAAGCCCAGATACACTTGGAAAGCTTGGTTGCGTACGTCGCCACTGGGCACGTTAATTTGCCCAGCCGTGCCCGTAGTAGCATAGCCGTCTTTGCGGATTTTGGCTAGGCCCAGGTCGTAGCGGCCACCTATGCGTGCGGGCCCAACGCGGAATTCTATACCGCCTACTACGCCGTAGTCGAGGGAGTGGTAGCCGTAGTCATCAATGCTCTGGTCGACGCCGGCGTTTTTCACTTTCGTGAGCAAGGCAACCTGCGGGCCTACGTGCACGCTCACGTTATCGAGGAAGTTGTACGTGAGTAATACGGGCACCTTCAGGTAGTCGAGGCGGTTTACGCGCTGCTCCGTTGTGCCGCCCTGGGTTTGATCGTAGCGGTAGCCTTGGCGCGAATACAGCAGCTCGGGCTGGATGGCCACTTTGCTGCTGAGGCCAAACTGTGCATACACACCAGCATGGAACGTGTTCAGGTTTTCGCGGGCGGGAATGCCACCCTTGTCGTCGCCGTGCACGTTGGTGAGGTTGAAGCCGCCTTTCACCCCAAAACCGTTGTTGCGCGAGTCGGAGCTAGAACGAAAATAATCTGTAGAGGACATGGCACCACCGGGCCGCACCTGGGCATGGGCCAAAGAGAAGGAGGCAGCAAAAGCTACAAGCAGAAGCGTAATCTTTTTCATAAGTAGAAGGAAATCAAGCGGAGTAAAAAGTAAAAAACGAGCAACTGCAAGTGCGCGGCTCGCATAACATCCGTAAGCGGCTATACTTCGCCGTGGACAGAAAGTTGCGTAGGCAGGATAGTTGGCGTAAAAAATACCAGTGAAAATACTTGCTGCTACGGCGCTGCGTCGTATCTTAGCTGCTAATCCCGGCCGCCGCCAGCGGGCTTGCGGGGCGTTAGCTCAGTTGGTTCAGAGCGCTACCTTGACAGGGTAGAGGTCACTGGTTCGAGCCCAGTACGCCTCACGTAAGTCTGCAAAACATCGTGAGTGAGGCCGATTTGGAATCTGCCGACGGTTTTGCCAACGATGCAGTACCTGAGTCACCCAAAAAGCCCGACCTACCGGCCGGGCTTCTTTGTGCGCCGGCTGCCCCCATCCCTACCCTATGCTGCCTGTTGCCTGGGTACCCTGCTACGCCCACCCGCTGCCCGAAAACCACCGGTTTCCCATGCTCAAGTATGAGTTGCTGCCCGCGCAACTGCTACGCGAAGGCATCATCACCGAAGCCGACCTGTTTGCGCCCGCGCCGGCCGCCGCCGCGGATATTCTGCGCGTGCACACCGCCGACTACTATCACCGCGTTACGACGGGCCAGCTTACGCGGCAGGAAGAGCGGGCCACAGGTTTTCCGTGGAGCCCGCAGTTGATAACGCGGGAAATAACCATTCTGGAAGGCACCTTGGAGGCCGCGCGCCGCGCCTTGCAGATGGGAGTAGCACTCAACATTGCCGGCGGCACTCACCACGCGTTTGCCGATCGAGGCGAAGGGTTCTGCCTATTCAATGACCAGGCAGCGGGCGCCGCCTACCTCCTAGCTCAGCCAGAACTCGGCATAGATAAGGTGCTGATTGTGGACCTCGACGTGCACCAGGGCAACGGCACGGCCCGTATTTTCGAGCACGAGTCGCGTGTGTTCACGTTCTCGGTGCACGGCGCCCGCAACTACCCCGGCCGCAAAGAGCACTCTGACCTGGACCTGCCCCTCCCCGACGGCACCACCGACGCCGGGTATCTCAAGCTGCTAGCCGATACCCTACCCCGCCTGCTCGACGAGGTACAGCCGGATTTCGTGTTCTACCAGGCTGGCGTCGATGTGCTGGCTACTGATAAGCTGGGCTACCTCAGCCTCACCCGCGAAGGCTGCCGTCAGCGCGACCAACTGGTATTGCGCCTCTGCCACCAGCACCGCCTACCCGTGGTGGTGTGCATGGGCGGCGGCTACTCTCCCCGCCTCGCCGACATCCTCGACGCCCACGTCAACACCTTCCGCACCGCCGCGGAGATATGGGGGTAGTTGTGAAATGGTGAGTAGTGAAATGGTGAAGTTGTGAATGCAAAAGCGTCTGTCATTCTGAGCTTGTGAAGGGGATTGTCGCCTGATAACGAACATCTTAACAACGACTCGTTCACGCCTGATAAGGTCCTTCGCAAGCTCAGGATGACAGACGCTTTTGCATTCACAACTTCACCATTTCACTACTCACCATTTCACCATACAGCACCACTTGCCAGCGAAAGGCCCAGCACCAGCGCAACGAGTAGTGCTGAATACCGGCGGCGGCCAACAGGCGTTGCCAGTCCTGGCGGGTGAAGGCGCGTGCCACCGATAGCGGAGCATCGTGCCGCACGAGGTAGGAGCCGCCCAGCAGACGCGTTAACCAATGGATGCTGTAGTAAGCCAGTGGGTGACGATGCAAATCGTTGATAACCACGGCTACACGGGCCTGCTGGTGCCATTGGCGCAGCAGCGGCACCAGCTCCGCATCGGTAAAATGATGGCAGAACAGGCTGCACGTGAGCACGTCGAATGGCTGGCGCTGGAATTCGTTGGAGAATATATCCTGCTGCTGAAAGCTGATTTCGGGGTAGGCGCGGGCTTTGTCGGCGGCGTATTGCAGCATGAAAGCATTGGCGTCAATGCCAACCAACTCAACGGGTAGGGCCTGCCGCCGCGCCCAGCGGGCAACATGCCGGAGCGTGTCGCCGCCGCCGCTGCCCAGGTCGGCTAGGCGGAGCGGGTGGTTGGGCGGCCAGTGCGGACGCAGGACGGCCAGGGCCGTCAGCACCGGGCGGTAGCCGCCCAGCCACGTATTGATGGTTTCCAGCTCGTCGAGGTTCTGCCGTAGCGCGTCGGATGCCAACGTTAAATCATCCATCAGCTCCGGCTGCGTAGACCGGCGGCTCAAGTCAGGCATGTGGGAGATGGTGAGTGGTGAAATGGTGAGTTTGTGAATAAAATACGTCTGTCATCCTGAACGCAGTGAAGGACCTTTTCACGTAAGAACAATAGGCATAACAACGACTCGTCCTCACGTGAGAAGGTCCTTCACTGCGTTCAGGATGACAGACGTATTTTATTCACAAACTCACCATTTCACCTCCATTAACAGCGCTTCCAGCGTAAGACCGGGACCGAAAGCGAAGCTAAGCACAGGCGCGCCGTCCTGGGCAGGTGTGAGGTCCCGCATCAATTCAGCCAAAACGAACAGCACCGTGGCCGACGACATATTGCCGTAGTCGCGCAGTACTTGGTAGGCAAAGCGGTTGTCGTGATGCGTGAGCCCCAAGGCCTGCTCGATGGCCTCCAGAATGCGCCGCCCACCCGGATGAATCGCGAATAGCTTGATGTCGCTCATGCGGACCGGCAAGCGAGCCAGCAGTCCATCAGCCAAATGCTGAATGCCCTGCTTGATCAGGCCTGGCACGTAGGACGAAAGTGTCATCTCGAAGCCAAAATCGTTGATGTGCCACGCCATATCGGCGCGGCCGTCGGGCACTAGGTCGCAGTGGAAGGCTTGCAGCGATAGGCTGGGTCCGTGGGCGGCCGGCTGGGCTTGCACTAAGGCTGCCGCTGCGCCATCACCAAACAAGGCATTGGATACCAAATCATCGTCGTCGCGGCGCTTCTGAAAGTGCAGGGTGCACAGCTCGGCGCACACCACCAACACGCGGGCTTGCGCATCGGCCCGACAAAAGGCGTCGGCCAGCTTCAGGCCATTGAATGCGGCGTAGCATCCCATAAAATTGACGCATGTGCGCTGTACATGGGGGCTCAGTCCTAGGGCTTCTACCAGTTCAATATCAAGCCCCGGTGCATACATGCCCGTGCAACTCACCGTTACCAAGTGCGTGATGCTGTGGGGTAGGGAGGCATCCTGCAGTTGCGTAAGGCAGGACTGCACGGCGGCCACGGCCAGCGGCAGCGCGTGGGCGCGGTACTGTTCCATGCGCGGCCCTACCCTAGGGAATGGCTCTAGCTGCGGGGTGTTGGGAAAGAACGTGAAGTTGCCGTTTTCCTCGGCATAGTCGGGTAGCACGGAATAGCGCTGCCCAATGCCAGAGGCCCGGTACAGGGCCCCTAGGCGGCGGGTTTCTGCTTCATCAAACGATAAAGCATCGGCCATGAAACGGGCAATCTGAGATTGAGGAATGCGGTGGGGAGGATTGGCCGTGCCAATAGCACACAGGTAGCTGGTCATTGCTGACAGTATACGCAATTTATTGGGTGGCAGCGCGAGGGTAGCATAATCATGTTCAGAAGGGCTGCCCGTGCGTGCGCGCCACCAGCGCCTGCACGGCGCCGGGCCAGTGACGCAGCCCACCTATCACCCAGTCGCTAAGGCGGGGCTGCCCAAACAGCCGTTGCACCAACCGCCCTACCCGCAGGCGGGCGCCAAATTGCTGTTGCCAACTGTGGGTGTATGCTGCTTCTAACGCGGCCCGATGTATATGGCCCTGCAAAAAACGGTGAGCGTGCCCAGCCGCGAGGTAGGCGCCGTGTAGTGCCATCGCCATGCCGTTGCCGCACAGCGGCGTAATCAGGCCAGCAGCGTCGCCGCACAGGAGCACGTGGTCTTCCACGCAGGATTTGGGTGCAAAGGAAATTTCGTTGATGACTTCGGGCTGCGGGTAAAGCTGCTCGGCGCTGGTGAGAATGGCGCGCAGGTGCGGGTTGCGCATGAGTACCTGTGCTTCCAGCCCGGCAATAGTGCCGTGGGCCTTCAGGTTGCGGCGGGTAGTAAGGTAGCAGAAGCACAGCTTGTCTTCCTCAATAGCCGAAAACCCCGCGTAGCCATCGGCGAAGTTGTGCAGGGAAATCAGGTCGCGGGGGTGGCCGGGTAGGCGCAGGTGGTACTTCACGCCCAGGTAGGGCGAGCGTTGCTGAAAGAAGGGACGTTGCAGTTGGCGGTCCAGGTTGGCGCGCTTGCCGTAGGTGCCCAGCACTAGGCGGGCCGTTAATACGCGGCCGTCAGCCAGGGTAGCGTGGTGTTGGTCGGCTGCGAGGTCGTAGGTCACGGTGGTGACGGTTGCCCCTTGTTCCACCGCCACGCCGCGCGCCTGCGCCAGCTCTGCCAAGTAATGATCGAGCCGGTAGCGACTTATCCCAAACCCGCCCAGCGCAAGCGGGGCCGAAAGCAGTGCGCCGCCTGGCGCGCTCACCTGTAAGCGGGTAATAGTGGCAGGCCCCAAAGGCTCGGGTGATGCTCCCAGCCGATGTAGGTAGGGCACCACTTCTTGGGAGACGTACTCGCCGCACACCTTATGAAAAGGGTAGCGTTTGCGCTCCACCAGCATCACCCTATAGCCGCGCTGCCGTAGGTCGAGAGACGCCGCCAGACCTGCTAAGCCACCGCCGATAATGAGAACGTCCAAATTTTTTTGTGGGCTAACGTGTTGGAAGGGAAGTAGTAACTAAGGTTAATTTCGTAGATAAATTATATTTTGCTACAATTGCCAAAATTGTCTATATATCTTTGTAAACCTAATAAAATACCAGCCGTTAAGAACCACAGACTGGCTGATAATACGTCCATTCTATTTTCCGTCTATGATGAAACGATTACATTATTTGCTCTTTATACTACTAATGGGCAGCGCTAGCCTTATTGGTAGTGCCGTACCCACTCGCGCAGCTGCTCAGTCAGCAAACACACGTGTGGGTTTTCCCAAGGCTACCCTGGCCGATGAAAAATCGGTGTTGGTTTATCCCAATCCCAGCACAGGCATTGTGCACCTTACCATCAATGGTTTTGAAAACCGACGGGTAGAGTTGCGGGTGCTGAACGTTATTGGGTCGGTGGTGTACCGTGAACTGCTCACAGAGCTAAGCGACCGTGCCACCAAAACCTTGGATTTGAGCAAGATATCCAGCGGCCTCTACTATATTAAGTTGGAGGGCGACAACGTAAGCGAAATGCGCAAACTAGTAATTCGCTAAGCAATTATCAGTAGTTGCGCTGAGAATGTGTAATTCTTTTTCGCAGCGGCAGACGGCAGTAGATTATAAATCCGACAAAAAACAACGGGGGCCTCCTAGATAGGAAGCCCCCGTTGTTTTTTCGGAGTCCGAAAATTACTGACGGGCCGGTACAGTTTCCGGCTGCATCATTTCTTTCAGATTATTTACGGTGCTAAGGGCGAGTACAGCAGTTGCGACAATCAGACCCAAGAGAATTAACCAAGACATAAAAAGAGAATTAAAGGAAAAGAAAACCAACTGCTACCAGCAATTGGGTAGTGCTGTAAGATAAACAGCTTTCTAGTACTTCAACCCTAAAAAACGTTTTTGAGTTGTGGTATAATTATGTGCTTTTAAAAATAAAGCTCTTTCGGCCGCTACTCAGCGCCGAACTCTTGCTCTAGCTGGGCAATAACCAGTTCCGTTATCTGCCGCACCTGCTGCACCTGCTGCGTGGCAGTAGGCACGTCGGGAGGCGCTTGCTGGCAGGCTTCCAGCTGGCGAATGACGGTATGAAGCGGCCGGATGTGCATGCCATCGAGCGAGCTTTTGAGGTGATGCGCCGTAGAGCCCAACAATTTCCAATCGTTTGCCTCCAAGTGTTCCTCCATTTCGCGCACGCACGGCGGAGTAGTACGGATAAACAGATGTACCAGTCGCTTCACGAAGCCCTCGTTGCCGTGGGCCAGCCGGCGAATACCGCTCAGGTCGTAGAGTGGGGCGCTGTCGGGTAGGGGTTCTGCTGCTTCTATCATTGGCACAGGCTGTTTTTGCAGCACCGCCGAAACCGTACGGAACAGATCCTCCTCGCGGAAGGGCTTCGAGAGGTAGGCATCGAGGCCGGCCGAGCGGTAACGTTCGGCTTCGTCGCGCAGGGCGTGGGCCGTGAGGGCCACAACGGGGGTAGCTGCCCGCTGCGCATCGGGGTGGCGCCGCAACTGTCGGGTGGCCTCCACGCCGTCCATGCCCGGCATCTGAATATCCATGAGCACCACGTCGTAGGAGTTTTGCCAGAATAGCGTGAGTGCCTCCGAACCAGAAGAGGCCGTATCGACGTGCATACCCCAAGTGCTCAGCAGCGTTTCCACCAAAAACTGGTTGACAGCGTTGTCTTCGGCCAGTAGCACACGGCGCTTGCCTAGGGTATGGTAGCGGGGCGCGGGTTCCGCAGCGGTAGTAGGAGTAGCCTCTTCAGCTGGCTGGAAAGGTAGGGTGAACAGGAAGGAACTACCTTCGCCTACTGTGCTTTCAGCTGAAAGCTGGCCGCCCAACAGCTCCACCAGCCCGCGCGAAATACTCAGCCCCAGGCCCGAGCCGCCGTACTCGCGGGCCGTCGACGAAGATGCCTGCGTGAAAGGCTCAAACATGTGCTCCAGCTGCTCGGCCGGAATGCCGATACCCGTATCGAGCACCGAAAACTGAAAGCGGGGCTTCTCATGAGCGGCACTCAGGCGGCGGCAGGCCAGCAGTACCCGCCCGTGCTCCGTGAATTTCACGGCATTGCTAAGTAGATTGAGCAGTACTTGCCGCAGGCGGTAGGGGTCGCCCGTGACGAAGGTAGGCGTGGTTTCGGGGGGCAGCTCCAGCTCCAGCGACACGCCTTTTTCGGCGGCGCGGGGCTGCACCATTTGCTGGCTGGCGTACAGCACATCGCGCAGGTCAAACGAAACCGACTCCAGTTGTAGTTTGCCGGCGTCGAGTTGGGCCATGGCCAAAATGTCGTTGATAACTACCAGCAACGCTTCAGCCGAGTGCCGGATATGGCCCAGGTACTGGTTCTGCTGCTCGTCGAGCGGGGTTTTGGCCAGCAGGTTGGCAATACCCAGAATCCCGTTCATGGGCGTACGAATTTCGTGGCTCATATTGGCCAGAAACTCTTGCTTGGTGCGCGCCGTCGCCTCGGCGGCTTCTTTGGATTCGCGCAACTCCTGCTGCGCACGCTTTATATCGGTGATATCGGTGCTTACACCCAATACCTGCAACATGCCATCAGCTAGCATAAAAGGCTGCTTTACAACGTGCAGCCACCGGATAGAGCCATCAGGATTCGTGAAGGTGTCCTCGTAGTCAACGGTTTGCTCCGTGCGCAGTACGGTTTGGTCGTACTCATGGTCCCGTTGCAAGTCGGCCGGGTCGGCGTGGAGGAGCTGGTAGGGCGTGCGCACAATCTCCGTGGTGCTAGAGCCGTAGAGTTGCGCCGTAGCCTGGTTGGCCAGGGTGTAGTTGCCGGCCTCGTTTTTCAGGTAGATGAGGGGCGTGATGGTATCAATTACTTGCCGGAACAAGCGGTTCTGCTCGGCCAGCCGATAGTTGGCAAGGCGCCGCTGCTCGTCTGCAATTTTCCACTGGGTAATGTCCTCAGCCGTGCCTAGCATCAGGCGTAAGCGGCCTTCCTCGTCGCGCTCAAACGGCGTGTGGCTACACCGAAACCACCGGGTAGAACCATCCCGATGCAGAAAAGCCAACTCAAGGGAATATACCTCGCCATCTTCCGCCTGTTGTACTTGTATGTTGTGTTGCTGGAGCTTGGCAAGCTCGCTGGGCACAATCAGGTGTTGCGGAGAAGCAGTGCCGAAGGTCAATAGCTCATCCGGTGTATAGCCTAGCGCCGTAATGGAATAATGGTTGACGTAGACGAATGAGGTTTGCTGTACGTCAAACGTATAAATCAGGTTGGGTGCCAAGCTGGTGATACGGTCCATGAGCAGGCGACTCTGGCGCAACTCCTCCTGTATTTGCCGGGTAACGGTAACGTCTTGCGCGCTGCCAATAAGCTGAATGGGCTCACCATTAGGCTGCCGGGTAAACGCAGCCAACTGTAGTCGCAGCCAGCGCCACTCGCCGTCGCGGCGACGTATGGGGTACTCAAATACCAGTGGCTGCTGCGTTGGAAGCTGCCCCCCTTCAGGCCAGTGGCTAATGATTTCTTCTATGGTTTCGGGAGCCATCAGGTGATGAACGATGGCTGGCCCCATCGCCTTCAACTCTGTCTCTGTGTAGCCTAGTAGCAGCTCTGTTTGCCGGTTAGAGTACGTGAGGTTGTTCTGCGTGAGGTCGAAGAGAAACACCATGCTAGGCACTGTATCGTTGATGCGCGATACAAACAGCTGGCTGTGCAGTAATTCTGCCTCGGCTCGTCGCCGGTCGGTGATGTCCGTTAGATAAATAATAGCCGACTGCTCCTCCGGAAAAGGCACTATCTGCCAGTGGTAGAAATGGCCACCCAGGCGCCGCTCCGTGGTTCGAATCTGATGCTGTTGCAGGGCCTGCTCTATTTCGCTGCGGACAAAGTCGCGGGTTTCCGCTTCTATTGGCTTCTCCAACACTTGCAACAGCGGCTCAGCGGCTGGGTTGGCATACTGCGCCCTACCCACGCGGTCGAACCGGATGAAGGGATTGGGGCTATGCTCTGAAAGCAGCGAGTATTGCCGGATTTTTTCCTGCGCCTGCTCGCGCTCCGTCACGTCCTCTAGGCTCCACAGGTGCAGCATCGTTTTGCCATCCTGCAACACCGGCAGGTATTCCTGCTGCAAGATTCGGCCGTTGCGTAGCCGTAGCAGCTGCCCGCTTATGCGGTTCTGCTCGGCAATGGCCTGCTCAATGGTTTCTGATACCAAGGCGGGCTCCCGGAAGCAAAGGGCCAATACCCGACGCATTTGGGCGTGGGTATAGCCCAAATAAGTTTCGGGTGGCTGCGTAAGCCCTACCATATCGCAGAAACGCTGGTTCACCAGCGCCACCTGCCTACCCTGGTTTTCGGCCAGTATAGCCGTACTCATCGTTTGCAGGAGGGTGCTCATCTGGCTGGCGGCCGCAAGCCCTTGCTGGGCCAGTTGCGCACGCAGGTCCCGCAGCTCGGCGGTGGTAGCCATCTGAGCCCGCGTCATCTGCCGCAAACGTCGTTGCAGGTGGCGATACGCGATAGAACTCATAAAACAAGTTGTATAGAAATAAGTAAAACAAGAAAACCAGTCGTTAGCTGACCCGGATTTCGTTGTTCTGTATCATACGATAGATAGTGGACTTGCCAATTTGTAGTTTCGCCGCCACCTGCAATATGTTTCCGTTGTGGTTGTCGAGGTAGCGCTGCACAATGGCTGCCGTCTGCGTTCGTAGCGACTCATCACCATCTGGCGTGTTGATTTCCTGGGTGGTGCTGGCGTGCCGCAACGACAAATCTTGCGGCTGAATGGTGTCGCCGTCGGCCAATACGGCGGCTAGCTCTACCACTGCTTTCAGTTCGCGCACGTTGCCGGGGAAGGGGTAGCGCAGCAGTTTCTGCTGGGCATCCGGCGACAGGCGACAATCGGCCATGTTGTTTTGGGAGCAGAAGGTTTGTAAGAACGACTGAGCCAATAGCAGCACATCCTGGCCCCGGTCGCGCAGCGGGGGGAGCAGAATGGGTAGACCCAGCAAGCGGTAGTACAGGTCTTCCCGAAAACGGCCCTGCTTCACCTCTTCTGTCAGGTCGCGGTGCGTGGCTACCATCAGGCGGGCATCAAAAGGGATTGGAGCGCTGCCGCCTACCCGCATCACCTCCCGCTCCTGTAGCACGCGCAGAAGCTTGGCTTGTAGGTTTAGGTCTAGCTCAGCAATTTCATCCAGAAAAAGTGTGCCCCGATGGGCTTCCTCGAATCGTCCAATGCGCCGGCTAACGGCTCCGGTGAAAGACCCTTTTTCATGGCCAAACAGCTCACTTTCAATAAGCTCACGCGGAATAGCAGCCACGTTTACGGCCACAAAGGCATTGTTGCGGCGCTCAGACCGGAAGTGAATGGCCTTCGCAACCAGCTCTTTCCCCGTGCCGGTTTCCCCACTCAGAGAAACCGTGATGTTGGTGCGGGCTGCCTTCTCAACCAAGGAAAATAATTGCTGCATTTGGGGGCTCTTTCCCAAAATAGCACGTTGTGGATCGTACTTCTGTCCAATTTGTTCCCGCAGTCGTTCGTTTTCCCGGCGTAGGGCCAGTTGCTGATTTACGTTGCCAATGGTGTTCCAAAGCCGGTCGGCTGTTTCTTCATCTTTTACAAGATAGTCATAAGCACCCTGGCGCAGCAGGCCAACGGCTGTTCGCACATCCTCCTGTCCCGAAATGATAATAACGGCTACTTCTGGCAGGCGCTCTTTTATCTGGCGTAGTACTACGTCGCCGGTGCCATCGGGTAGGGTATAGTCTAGCGTAATAAGGTCAGGCTTCTCGTTAAGATTATCCAGGCAGGACTGCGCTGTGGTAAAGCGTCGTACAATATATTCTGGATTCTGAGAGAGCTTATATTCAAGTAGTTCGCCATACCAAGCGTTGTCTTCAACAACGAATATGCGAAGGGTAGAGGATGCAATCATTGGGGAATGTAGCGGAGTAGCTGTGGTAAACAATGCGTCACATAGAAACTATACGTAATGTACAGCTTCTATATGGAGTGTAGCCCATTCAGCTGGGTTTTCAGTAGCTCGGAAAGAGAAAAAAAGAGAAACGGGGGTGGACAGTGCGAGTATAAGTAGGGAAAGCTACTCAATCAAATTTTCTCATAATAGGATTTTTATTCTCTTTATGGGATATTTAGATAAAAACCATAAAATTATATAATCCTTTAAATCAAATATTTACACAAAAATATAATTTAAAGGCAGTGAAATTGTACTGTGATTTATGAACGTGTTTATGGACTTTTCTAATCTTGATTATGAAACGCTTCTTCTACTTACCAACCTTTTTACGCCGTAAGGCGACGCTTCTGCTGATGATATGGCTGGGATGTACCGCAGCATTAGCCCAGAGTCCCATCACACGAGTCATTTACACCAAAGCGGGCACAGCAAAGGTAATAAAAGGCAATGCCACTGTTACGGCTCAGGTTAGGGTAGCAGGTCTCGTTGGCCTTAGCACTCAAACAACTCCGCTAGCATCCGGAAATGTTGTGAACGAAGGAAGTGCAGCCGATGAAGGCGTAGCATCCTTCAACAGCTACGCGCTGTTGAAGACAAGCATCTTGCAATCAGACGTTTCTACTATACTTAATACAAGCTTAGTGTCTGTAGTAGGGCTAACGGGTGCAGTAGAGTCAGCATCTACCTCGGTGCGCGTTGATATGGCCGAGACCATTAAAAAGGGTAACCGGGCGGGTGTTGTGCTCGGTGGCGATAACTCGCTGGTGAATGTTTCGGCGCTGAACTCCGTGTATGTGCAAACCTATCTGAATGAAACGCCCGTGCAGCGTATTCCGATTGCTGAGTTGGTTGGGGTTGAGTCGAGCTTGACTAGCTCCTTGCGCAATAACTTACCCCTGTTTAGCAACCGCCCTACCCGCGCTGGCTTCATTGCCAGCGGCGACTTCAATAAAATAGAACTGGTAGCAGGGGGGGTAGTAAATCTGAGCTACGGCATACGCTTTTACTACGCCTTTGGCTTCGACGACCAAAACTCTACTATTCAATATAAAGGGGCATTGTCGAACAACCTCAGCTCTGTGGATGGACAAGAGTACAGTGCTAAACCCCGCGGGGCCGACGGTTTGGTGTGCGTGAATGTGAATGCAAACATTGACAATCCGCAGAATGCCGCCAACGCTAGTCTGACTGACTTTGCGACGTTTAGAAACCTGCTGAACGTGAGCGTACTGAACTGCCCGGCTACCCTGCGCGTGAAGCTGCGTAGCGCAGTAGGCCCTACCGGGTACCGTGCCGGATTTGTGATCGGCAACGGTGGCCTGCTTGACCTAAACCTGTTGCAGAACGTGCGCCTAAGCACCTACCTAAATGATGCACTACAGGAAAGCGCTTCCGGAGCTAACTTGCTGCGGGTGAATGTGCTGCCCGACAACCGCTATTTCCTGAGCTTCCAAACGACGAAGCCATTCAACCAGGTACAGATCAGCCTGAATGGGGCAGTAAACGTGCTGGACAACTTGAACGTGTACTATGGCTTTGGCATTGAAGAAGCAGCTTTCAGCGACCCAGACCCAGTCTTTTCTGACTTTGAAGATCCTACCGATAAATTCCAAGTGGCTACCCTCACACCAAATGCCAGTGGTTTGGTGACAGTTAGTGCCTGTGCTTCTGTTATCGGCAGTAGCTGCGCAGGGTTTCAGGACCCAAGCTTTGCTGCCAAGCGCAACCTAACTACCACTTATGCTCAGATCAAGGGCTCATTGGTGAATTTAAATGTGAATCAGGGCTTGGCATTGGCCGTGAAGCTTAACGGTGCCAACAAAGTGGCAAGCGGGAAAGCAGGTAAAGCAGGCAACCGCACCGGATTTGTCTTCGACTACACCGACAACGGAGGACTAGTAGGGGGCCTGTTGAGCGCGGGTGTCTTATCCAATTTCACCATCACGACTTATCGCGAAGGCCAGACCACTGCTGGTAAAGGCAGTAATACCAGCGCGGTGCCGTCGCTGATAGCAGTGGAGAGCGTGTCGGGAGCCAACCTTGCGCAGGCCACAATCCTGGGGGGCAGCACAGGTCGGCAAGCCCTGTCTTTCGTAGCCACGCAGGATTTTGATTGGGTAGAGCTAACTACTACCAACACAGTAGGCACTGTGCAGGATACGCGCATCTATTACGCTTTTGCCGAGGAGCTGCGGGGCTTCTTTCCCGAAAACCTCGTAAATCCTACCAACCCGCTACCCGTCGAGATGACAGCCTTCACGGTGCGCGCCACAAACCAGGGAGGCGAACTACATTGGAAAACGGCTTCGGAGCAAAATAATAGCCTGTTTGTCGTGGAACGAGCCGTGCAGCAAGGCGCCGATGCCGTTTTCCAAGCTATTGGTCAGGTAGCTGGCGCAGGCACCACAACCACCGCCCAACAGTACCGCTACCTAGATGCAACGGCTGCCGAGCAGAGCACCGGCACGGTATACTACCGCTTGCGACAGGTAGACACCAATGGTAACGAGTCGTTTTCGCCGGTAGTAGCGGCCACGTTTGAAGAGCAAACACTGGCTGTGTCGCTTCAGCTGGCCCCCAACCCCGCCGGAGCAGCCGAGATGGTGCGTGTGCTGGTAGGATCTGTAAAAGAAGGTACTGGGGGGCAGCAACTGGTAGTGTATGACGCGCAAGGCCGACAGGTGAATGCTATGGCCGTAACAGATCGTGCTACCCTGCTCCCAACTCAGAACCTGGGCCAGGGCCTCTACCACGTGGTGCTACTGAACGCCGCTGGTAAGCGCCTCACCAGCCAGCGTCTGATTATTGCAGGACGTTAATCTGATACCATATAGACTTGTTCTTACGTTAGGATCCGTGTAAAAAAGAACGTCATGCTTCATCTGGCGTCCGCTTGTCGAAGCATGACAGACATTTTTTCGATTCTTATTATTCAGGAACAGGTCTTATATATACAAGCACAACGCCACTCCTTGCAAAAGGAGTGGCGTTGTTATGAAGGGCGTTATCGGTGGCCTAAAGAGCAGCCTCAGGCTAGTTCAACCCTACTGTATCGTCGCTTTCGCCTTCGTGGCTATTCATGTAGGAACGGAAAGACAGCGCGACTTCGCTAGCCAGTGAAGAAGCCTGCGCCCGCACGCGCCGGTCGTTGTTGGTGCGGCTGTTGGTGCGGTCGGCAGCTAATTGGGCCACATAATCGACCAGCGGTACGGTGGTAGCGGGCTGTTTTTCGTTCGGGACTACCTCGAAAGCACCCACATTGTAATCGTAGCCATTATCAGTGGCGCGAAACACGAACTCAAAGCGGACCATTGTTTCGATGGGCTTGTTGTTGTCGAGCGTTTTTACCTTACCCGTACCCCGCAACCGGAGAGTGCCCGCGGCGGCATCAGCCTTCACATCCATCTTAGGGGTATATGCAAACCCTTTCTCGCTCCAGGCCAGCGCGTGCTGATACAGTGCTCGGCGACCAGCCCCCGACACCTGTACCTGCTCACCGTAGGCAACCGGGCTAGCAGACTGCGCCAGCGATGGTAAGGATAGCAACAGCAAACTGCCTAGCAGAAAACCAAGAAACGCATTTTTCATAGAGAGGAAGTAGAACAGGTAAGTAGCAACAGGAGCGCAAACATACGCCACTATTAGGCCATGCACGTAGTAGGCTATGTTATGAATATATCAAGAAGAGTGCCGGGTGCGTATTTTTCCCCCTTTGTTCCTTCTTCTGTTTTTTTCGGTAGTTCCTGCTTTCCTCTGTGTGAGTAGTCAAAGCGGTTTTTTCGTGCCCACACGAGGCAAATAGAATCCGTATTAGATCCAGCGCAACAACCGTATGCAAGGCGCTGCTACAAAATGCGCCCGGTGCAAGCTAGGCGTTTTTGCTTCTAGCAAACGATTAGCTGTTAGCTTTGCATCCGACATCACGTAGCTGCTAACAACTCAAAAGACCATGAACAAGCTGCTTTCCCGCATCCAGCGCGTCGATTCGCTGCTGTGCGTGGGTCTTGATCCTACCGGGGAGGATGCGCAGGTAGTCGGCCGCCTGACCGAAGTTATCGATCAGACCGCCGCGTATGCTGCCGCCTTCAAACCAAATCTGGCGTTCTTTCTGAGCCGGGAAAACGGTGTGGCCTTGTTGCGCGACACCATCCAACGGATTCCGCAGGACATTCCGGTGATTCTGGACGGTAAGTTTGGCGACATCTCCAACACCGCCGACCACTACGCCCGTTTCGCCTACGACGTGGTAGGCGCCGATGCCGTAACGGTGAACCCCTACATGGGCGACGACGCCATCGTACCGTTTCTGCGCGAGGGCAAAATGGTCTTTGTGCTGGCCAAAACCAGCAATAAGCCTACTCACTCCCTGCAAGACATGGCCCTCACGAGCGGTGGCGTCCTCAGCGACCAAGCCGCCCGCATCAGCGGCAAGTTGGATGAGGAGAATGGTGGAGTAGGGCTGGTGGTAGGCGCTACCCAACCCGAAGCCATGGCACGTGTACGCGAGCTGTGCCCTACCCAATGGTTTTTGGTGCCCGGCGTGGGTGCCCAGGGCGGCGACTTGGCCGCTACCCTCCGCGCCGGCCTACGCCCCGACGGCTTGGGCGTGCTCATCAACTCCTCGCGGGCCATCTGGCAAGCGGCCGATGCTGGCGCTGCTGCCCAAGAGTTGATGATGCAGATCAATGAGCATAGAAGGGCAGCAGAACCTGCCGTGTCCCAGGGTTAAAACCCTGGACTAAGTAGTGTTGCGGCGTCCGTATGTTGTAGGGTTACAACCAAATTCGCTCCGTAGCCCAGGGTTTCAACCCTGGGACGATAGACGGAAACACCTTATATAAGTATCTCCCTTGACCACCTCCCTACCCTCCGAAACCTTGGAACAGCAGCTAGTGCAGGAAGACGCCTTATTGCGCGGACACTTCCGCCTGTCTTCCGGGTTGCATTCTGATACTTACGTGCAGTGCGCGCGCTTCCTGCGCCGCCCCGATCTGGCCGCTCCCGCCGCTGCTGAATTGGCCGCCCAGATTCGGGCCGCCGGTTTGCAGCCCGATACCGTGGTAGGCCCTGCCATGGGCGGCGTGGTGATTGGCTACGAGCTGGCCCGGCAGCTGGGCGTGCCTGGCATTTTTACGGAGCGCGACGCCGATGGGCAGATGACGCTGCGCCGAGGCTTCACCATAGAGCCTGGCGAGCGGATTATTATTGCCGAAGACGTGGTGACTACGGGCAAGAGCACCAACGAAGTAGCGCGCCTGCTGACCGAAATGGGAGCAAAAATTTTGGCCGTGGCCAGTTTAATTGACCGCACTAGTGGGAAAGCTGAGCTTTCTTTTCCGAACTTTGCATTGCTGCCGGTTACGGCAGCCACCTACGCACCCGATGATTGCCCGCTGTGTCGGGCAGGTATTCCGGTAGTGAAGCCCGGCAGTCGGCCGGACAAAGCGTTTTCTTAAACCTACCCTGCGCTGGACGTAGGGCAAGGCATTTCCGGTGGCAGTTGGGTGCATCCTACTCTATATTATTATAGGGTAGGGGAGCCGGCGGCAGCGGAAAATAGCAAACCTTATTTCCTTCCTTTTGGAATCTATCCAACGAACCATTCAGCTGCGGCTTAAGCCTACCCGTCACGACGGCGAAGGTCAGCGTGTAGCCGAAGCAGCCCAGCGCCATCTGGGCCTGCGCACCGGGCGCGTGCAAAGCACTGCCCTCTACACTGTGCGCTACCCCCTCACCGACGAGCAGCTGCACAGCTTTGCCACGCGCTGCCTGCAAGACCCGGTGCTGCACGATGTGGCCCTGGACGAGTTTCGCCCCACCGACTCCATCTATAAGAGTTATATTCTGGTAGCCAAGCTGCCCGGCGTAACCGACGACGAAGGCATCTCGGCGCAAAATGCCCTAGGTGACTTCCTCAACCAGCCGCTCGACACCCATACCCAGCATATCTTCAGTAAACGGCTCTACTTCCTGGAGCACGAGCTGCCCGCGCAGGATCTGCGCCGCCTAGCCGAAGAACTGCTGGGCAACAAGATGATCAACCGCTTCGAAACCGGCCCCCTCTCCGAGCTGCGCGACTACACGCCGCGCCCCGGTGGCGGGGCCGAAGCCATTACGGAGCTGGTGCCGCTGGTGGGCCTCACCGACGAGGAACTGGTGAAGCTGTCGAAAGACAACCTCTACGCCCTGAACCTGGAGGAAATGCGCGCCGTGCGCGACCACTACGCCACCATCGCGGCCGAGCGCGAAGACGCCGGCCTACCCGCCGACCCCACCGACTGCGAGTTGGAAATCATTGCCCAAACGTGGTCGGAGCACTGCAAGCACAAGGAATTTTCAGCCGTTATTAACTACAAGGATGCGGCTACGGGCGAGACCAAGCAGGTCGATTCGCTGTTCAAAACCTACATCCGCAACGCCACCGCCGAGGTAGACCGCCAACTGCGCGCCAACGGCAACGACTGGCTGATTAAGGTGTTTTCGGACAACGCCGGTGCCGTGCGCATCAACCCGGAGTCGTTGTTTGTATGGAAGGTAGAAACGCATAATTCGCCCTCGGCCATCGACCCCTACGGCGGAGCTATTACCGGCATCCTGGGCAACAACCGCGACCCGCTGGCGACCGGCATTGGTGGTGCGCGCTTGCTGTTCAATACCAACGTGTTGTGCTTTGGTAATCCAGAGTTCAACGGCACTCTGCTTTCCAACCAGCTGCACCCACGCCGCATTTTTGAAGGCGTGCGCAAAGGCATTGAGGACGGCGGTAACAAGTCGGGTGTGCCTACGGTGAATGGCAGCATTGTGTTTGATGACCGTTACGCCGGTAAGCCGCTGGTGTACTGCGGCACCGGTGCCGTGATGCCCATGCAACTGGCTGGTGAGGATTCTTGGGAAAAGAAGATTGACCCGCAAGACCGCATCATCATGGCTGGGGGTAGGGTAGGCAAGGACGGCATCCACGGTGCTACCTTCTCCAGCATCGAGCTAGATGAAACCTCGCCCGCTACGGCCGTGCAAATCGGCTCACCCATCACCCAGAAGCTGGCGATGGACTTCCTAATACTCGCTACCCGGCGCGGCCTCATCAAGTGCAGCACCGACAACGGCGCGGGCGGCCTCTCGTCCAGCATCGGCGAGCTGGCTACCATCAGCGGTGGTGCCGTGGTGGAGTTGGAAAAGGTGCCGCTGAAATATTCGGGTTTGCGGCCCTGGGAAATCTTTGTTTCAGAGTCGCAGGAGCGGTTTTCGCTGGCCGTAGAACCGGCTAAGCTCGACGAGCTGCTGGCGCTGGGTAGGGAAATGGAAGTAGAGCTGACGGACATCGGCTACTTCACCGCCGACGGCTACCTCGACGTATGCTTTGCGGGTGAGGCCGTCGCCAAACTCGACATGCATTTCCTGCACGAAGGTGTACCGCGCAAAGTGCTGGAAGCCGAGTTGGCGCAACCCAACGCACAGGAGCCCGCTCTACCCGTTGAAACGGATTACACCGACACGCTCCGCCGCCTGCTGGGCTCGCTTAACATCTGCTCGCGCGAATCCGTGATTCGGCAGTACGACCACGAGGTAAAAGGCCGCACCATTGTGAAGCCCCTGATGGGTGCTACCGGCCAGGCCCCGCAGGATGCCGCCGTAGTGCGCTTCAACTTTGAGAGCTGGGAAGGCGTGGCCGTGAGCAATGGCATCCTACCCCGCTACGGCGACCTGGATGCCTACCAGATGTCGGCGGGCTCGTTTGATGAGGCTGTGCGGCAAATTATTGCCGTGGGTGGCAAGCTGCCCAACCTCACGCCCGGCGACGGCACGTTTTGGTCCGTAAATGACAACTTCTGCGTGCCCGATTCGGTGTACGATGAGGTAGGCAACCCCGACGGTAAGCACAAGCTGGCCAAGCTGGTGCAGATGTGCGAAGCCCTGCGCGACGCCACGGCTGCCTACTGCATCCCGCTTACGAGCGGCAAGGACTCGATGAAAAACGACTTCAAGGCGGACGGCGTGAAGATTTCGGTGCCGCCCACGGTGCTGTATTCCATGACTGCCAAAATGGAAGACGTGCGCCGGGCCGTCACCTCAGACTTCAAGCAGGAAGACGACGTGGTGTACTTACTGGGCGAAACCTACGACGAACTGGGTGGCTCGGAGTTCTACGCGCTGCATGGTGAGCTGGGCGCCAACGTGCCCCAAGTGCGCTTCAACAAGGCCAAGGAACTCTATGTAACGATAGGGGAGGCCAACGACCAGAACCTCATCCAATCCTGCCACGACCTGAGCGACGGCGGGCTAGCCGTAGCACTGGCCGAGGCCACCTTCGGCTACGGTTTTGGGGTTGAGGTAGAGCTGACCGGCGAGTTGAGCCTGATGGCTCAACTATTCTCGGAGTCGCACTCACGCTTTGTGGCTACAGTAGCACCCGAGGATGTGGTAGCTTTTGAAGCGTTGCTGAAAGGCCGCGCTACCCGTCTCGGTACCGTAACCAGCAATAGCCGTCTCACGGTGCGCCACGCAGGACAGGTAGTGATTGACGCCGATGTGAACGACTTGCGCGAAACGTGGTCGAACGGGCCGGTGAACAAGATAATCGGGCTGGACCTGGATGCCGTACGCAATGCCAACGAAGGCTCAACCAGCGGACTGGGATAAGCATATGGAAGACAAACCACTCATGCCCGACCTGAACGCACCGCCCCACCAGCAGCGCGACGACACCCCGCCGCCCCAAACAGCGGACGGCAACTTTCTGGTGCCCGGGTACAAAAGCGTAGACGCCGGCCACGAAACCACTGAACCTTTGAAAAGCACACAGGAACAAGCTAACAGCCAACAGCTAATGGCTAACAGCTCAAACGTAAAGGCTCTCATTCTAACAGGTTTTGGTATCAACTGCGAAGAAGAATTCGCGGCGGCCTACCGCCTGGCGGGCGCCGAGCCTACCATTGTGCACCTCAACCAGGTGCTACATGGTGAGGTGAGCATCCACGATTTCGATATTCTGAACTTCCCCGGCGGCTTCAGCTTCGGCGACGATTTGGGCTCGGGCGTGGTGCTGGCCAACAAGCTGCGCTACCGCAAAAACGCCGAGGGTCGCACGCTGCTAGATGATATCCGGCAGTTTATTGCTGATGGCAAGTTTGTGCTGGGCATCTGCAACGGGTTTCAGGTGCTTGTAAAGTTGGGCTTGCTGCCCGACCTCGCCGGAAACGTGACGCCCGAAGTGACCTTGACGCACAATGCCTCCGGCCGCTACGAAGACCGCTGGGTACGCCTGAAAGTTAACCCCAACGCCAGCACGCCCTTCCTGAAAGGCATTGATACCTTGGAAGTGCCCGTGCGCCACGGGGAAGGCCGCCTGATTATTCCCGACGAAGCCACGCTTGAGCAGATTGTGCAGCGCGGCCTCAACGTGCTAACCTATTGCGACAGCACGGGTTGCGAGGTGTCGGCCTACCCGCATAACCCCAATGGGGCCGACCTCAACTGCGCTGGCCTAACCGATACAACCGGGCAAGTATTTGGCCTGATGCCGCACCCCGAGGCCTTCCTATCGCTCTACAACCACCCGGAATGGACGCGCCGCAAGCGCCAAAACCCTGGGGTAAGCGAGGAGGGCGACGGCCTCCGCATCTTCCGCAACATTGTAGAGCATGTGCAGCAGCACGTAGCTCAACCTGAAGCGACTTCTGCATCCTAATTGTCACTGCAATCTGCCGACGATTCGCGTCAGCTTCCTGCCCGATATGAACACGCTCAACCACTTCGAAACGCCCCAACTCGAACTGCTGCACCGCGGTAAAGTCCGCGATTCGCTCCGCGCCCCCAACGGCAACCGACTCATCATTGTAACGGACCGTCTGTCGGCGTTCGACTCGGTGCTGGAAACGCCGATAGCCCACAAAGGTGCGGTGCTGAATGGCTTGGCTAACTTCTGGTTCGATAAGACGCGCAGCATCATTCCCAACCACGTGATTGAGTTGGTAGACGCCAACGCCATGCTGGTGAAGGAAGCGGAGCCGATTCGGGTGGAGATGGTAGTGCGCGCCTACCTCACCGGCTCTATGTGGCGTGGCTATCAGCAGGGCCAACGTACTTTTTCGGGCGTAACGGTGCCCGATGGCCTGAGCAAACACCAAGCGTTTCCGGAGTTCCTCGTAACGCCGACTACCAAGGAAGAATCGGACCGCGAAATCACGCCCGAGAACCTCGTGGGCGAAGGTTGGGTGAGCCAGGAGCTGTATGACCAGATGAAGGAGAAGTCCCTGGCCTTGTTCAAGGTAGGCTCCGATCTGTTGAAGGAAAAGGGTATCATCCTGGTTGACACCAAGTATGAATTCGGTCTGCTGGACGGCAAGCTGATTCTGATTGATGAAATCCACACGCCGGATTCGTCACGCTTTTGGTCGGCCGAAGACTACGCTAAGAACCCGGAGTCAGCGGAGCAGATGGATAAGGAGTACGTGCGCCAGTGGCTGATTGCCAACAAGGTAGACGGCCAGTATCCCCGCGCCCTCACGCCTGAGGTGTCGCAGGAAGCCACCCGTCGCTACCTCGACATCTACGAGCGCATCACCGGCAAGCCCCTACCCACTGCCAATGAGCAAACCACCGAGGGCGGTGTATCGGCTCGCTTGGTAGGCAACCTGGTGCGCGCCGGCGTAATGAAAGCGCTGTAATTCAATTGATAATAGAAAAATTTCGCACAGAGTTACATGGAGTCGAAAGGGGGCTTCACCAAGTGGATTCCTTTTAAACTCCCCTTTTAACTCCGTGCGAAACCTCGATACTGTGCAAAACTCAGTTACTTCATGAATGTAGTCATCCTCGGTTCTGGTGCCCGTGAGCACGCCCTCGCTTGGAAACTCGCCCAGGACGGCGCCACCGTGCACGTGCTGCCCGGCAACCCCGGCATTCCCGGCTCGGTGCCGTCTATCGACGCGCTGGATTTTCCGGCCGTACAGCAGTTTTGCCAGGAGCACGACGTGCAGCTGATCGTGCCGGGCTCCGAAGCGACTTTGGCGGCTGGCGTAACGGATTTCTTTGCCCAGACCGATATCCGCGTGTTCGGCCCTACCCGACAGGCGGCGGCGCTGGAGTCGTCGAAGGTGTGGTCGAAGAACTTTATGCAGCGCCACGGCGTGGCTACTGGCCAGGCCTGGACGTTCCGCTCCGACCAAGTAACCGAGGCCCTAGCCAAAGCGGCCGAGTTGGAGGGTAGGGTAGTAGTGAAGTACGACGGCCTGGCCGCCGGCAAGGGCGTGTACGTGTGCTCGTCGCAGGACGAAGTGAAGACGGCCCTTGATGAGCTGGTCGATCTGCACACCGATTGGTTTAGCTTCTTGCTCGAAGAAAAACTAGTGGGTCCGGAAATCAGTGTGATGGGCGCCACCGATGGCAACCGTATTCGGCTGTTGGCTACTTCCCAGGACCACAAGCAGTTGCGTGCTGGCGACCAGGGGCCCAACACCGGCGGTATGGGTGCCTACTGCCCCGTGCCTTTCGCCGACGACAACGTGATGGCCGAAGTGCGCCGCGACATCATTGAGCCTACCATGCGCGGGTTGAATGCGTCGCAGTTTGACTTCAAAGGCTTCATCTACTTCGGTATCATGCTCACGCCCAACGGGCCGAAGCTACTGGAATACAACACCCGCCTGGGCGACCCTGAGGCTGAGGTGCTGCTGCCTGCTATGCAGAGCAGCCTGCTCGACCTCATCACGGCGGCCCTCGACGGCGACCTGGCGCGCCATGACGTGTGGCAGCGCCCTGGCCATTATGCCGGGGTGGTGCTAGCTTCAGGCGGCTACCCGGCGCCCAAGTTCCCAACCGGCTTCCCCATCACCGGCCTCGACCAGCTGGCGCCCGAAACGCTGGTGTTCCTTGGTGGCGTGAAGGCCGGTGCCGAAGCCGGACAACTAGTGACCGGCGGCGGTCGGGTGCTAGTGGTAGTAACGCATGGCGATGAGCTGAACGATGCCGTGCAGCAAGCCTACGCCGAAATCAAGAAAATCAGCTTCCAGGATGCGTACTATCGCTCCGACATCGGGCAGCGGCCCAGCCCCATCCTTACCCGCGTATACTAATGACAACGAACTTGCCACGTCTGGCGATTTTGCTTTCGGGAAGGGGCTCCAATATGGTGGCCCTGGTCGAGGCGGTGCAGCGTGGCGTATTGCAAGGCGTGGCCGAAGTGGCCGTGGTGTTCAGCAATAAGCCCGATGCGCCGGGCCTGACTACGGCTGCCGCACTGGGCTGCCCTACCGCCAGCCTAGCCCCGGAGGGTAGGAAACGCGCCGAATACGACGCTGCCGTGGTGAACTTGCTGCAAAGCTACCAACCCGATTACGTGGTGCTGGCCGGCTACATGCGCATTCTGTCGCCGGTATTTGTGCGGGCGTTTGCGGGATGCATTGTCAACATTCATCCCGCCGATACGCACCAGCACCAAGGCCTGCATGCCTATGAGTGGGCCTTCGAAAACCACTTGTCCGAAACTAAAATAACGGTGCATTTGGTTGATGAGGGTCTTGATACGGGTCCGATTTTAGCGCAGGGCCCCGTGGACCTGCGTGGCGCCGATACGCTGGCTGAAGTAGAGCGCCGTGGCCTGGCCGTGGAACACCAATTGTACGCCAATACCTTAGCGCAACTCATTCGCCAAGAGTTGCCTACCCCCTCCATTGCCGAGCAATCGGCAACTCAACATTGACACTTCGACTATGTGCGGAATAGTAGGTTTTTACGGTCCCGATGACGTTGCGCACGATATCGTGTTCGGCCTCACCGCGTTGCAGCACCGCGGGCAGGACGCCGCCGGCATTGCCACCTTCGACGGCAACTTTCACCTGCACAAAGGCAACGGATTGATTGCCGACGTGTTCCGGCCGAAATTCCTGAAAAAGCTGAAAGGCAACATCGGCATCGGGCACGCGCGCTACACCACGCAGGGATCCAACGACTCGGAGCTGGCGCAGCCGTTCACTACCAGCTACCCCTTCGGGCTGTCGATGGTGCACAACGGCAACGTTATCAACTTTCGCGACGTGGCCAAGCGCCTACATGAGAAGTACCACGTGCTGCCCAAAACCAGCAACGACCTGGAGCTGATTATGTACACCTTTGCCTCGGAGCTGCGCACCAAGGACCTCGACCACCTCTCCGTGGTCGACATCTTTGATGCTGTGGAGACGACGCAAGAGCTGGTGGAAGGTGCCTACGCTACCATCACCGTCATTGCCGGGTACGGACTGCTGGCCTTCAACGACCCCCGCGGCATCCGGCCTTTAGTATTTGGCCGCCGCGAAACACCCAACGGCCCGGTATACGCCTTCTCCTCAGAATCAACGTGTTTTGATTACCTGGGCTTTGAGTTCATCAAGAACGTGGGGCCGGGCCAAGCGGTGTTCATCGACCAGAATTTCAAGGTTCACTACAAGAACCCCTACCAGCAGCCCAAGAACTTCTGCGTATTCGAGCACATCTATTTCGCCCGCGAAGACTCCGTGATTCACGGCCGCTTGGTGGCGCGGGAGCGGGTGCGCCTGGGCAAGCTGCTGGCGCGCCGGGTGAAAGAGGCTGGTTTGCAGCCCGATATGGTGATTGATGTGCCTTCGTCGGGCTACTTTGCGGCATCGGGACTGGCCGAAGCCATTGGTGTGCCCTACCGCCGTGGGTTGGTGAAAAACAACCACATGGGCCGTTCCTTTATTGTGAGCAGCCAGGCGGGTAGGGAAGACGTGGTGAAGAAAAAGCTGAACCCAATCCGCGCCTTTGTAGAGGGCAAGAAGGTGGCCGTAGTCGACGACAGTATTGTGCGCGGCACTACTTCGCGGCGCATCGTGCGCATTCTGCGCGAGGCGGGTGCCAAGGAAGTGTACTTCATTTCGTCGGCGCCGCCTATTATATCGCCCTGCATCTACGGCATCGATATGGCCATGAGCACGGAGCTGATTGCGGCCAACCACACGGAGCAGGAAATATGCGACTACATTGAAGCCGACCGCGTGATTTACCAGTCGGTAGAAGATTTGAAGGAGCTGTTCTCCGTAGAAAAAGGCCACGGCGGCAGCTGCTTTGCCTGCTTCACCGGCAACTACCCCACTGGCGACGTGACGCGCTACCTGCGTCATATTCAGGAAGAGCGCCAAAGCCACCGCAGCAAGAAGGATAAGGCGCTGGCCGCTACCTCTGTCAGTGCCAAAGCTCCCGAGCCCACGGAGCATTAATTCACCAAAAAACCTGTGTCATCCTGAGCGGAGCGAAGGACCTTATCACGCAAGAACGAGTCGTTGTTATGAAAATCGTTCTGCGGGCATAAGGTCCTTCGCTCCGCTCAGGATGACAAGAAATAAATAGCCTACCCTATGTCATCTTCCCAAAAACCTGCCGGCTACGACATCGACCTCGGCAACGAATGCTCCCGCAACGCCTACGCGTGGTCCAAGAAAACCTTCGCCAACCGCACAGGCAAGCCCGGCGAGGCGGCCCAGGACCTGGACGGCGGCTTCGCCAACGAAATTCGTTTCGGCAACGCACGGCTGGGCATTTCCTCCGATGGCATCGGTACCAAGATTGAGGTAGCCGAGCGGGTAGGCAAGTTCGATACGCTGGGCTACGACTTGGTGGCCATGACGGCCGACGACCTCATTGTAGGCGGTTTCGTACCCACCAACCTCAGCAATATCATCGACGTGAACACGCTTGACTACGACGTGATTGACGAGATGATGCGCGGCTTGCACGACGCCTGCAACTTTGCCGGCGTGGCCATCACGGGCGGCGAAATTGCCGAGCTGGGCAACCGTATCGGCGGTTGGGCCGGGGCGCGCATGAATTTCAACTGGTGCTCCACGGCTATTGGTAGCCTGCACCCCAGCCTGGAGCGCCCGCTCAGTGGTGCGGGTGTGCAAGCCGGGCAGGCGGTGGTGGCCATTCAGTCTCCTAGCTTCCGGTCCAACGGCTTTTCGCTAGCCCGTCGCACGTTGCAAAACCTGTTTGGCGACAACTGGCACTCCGCCCCCTACGACGGTACCGATGCTACCCCGCACGGCACGGCCGGGCACACCTGGGGTGAGGTGCTGCTGGCGCCGTCGCTCATCTACTCGCCCGGTGTAGCCAAGGTGCTCGACAAAGGCTTGCCACTATATGCCGCGGCACACATCACCGGCGGCGGCATTGCCGATAACTTCAAGCGGGTGCTGAAAAATGGGGTAGGCGCCGAGCTGACGAACCTGTTTGAGCCGCTACCCGCCATGCAAAAGCTCACGGAACTGGCCGGCATCACCCCCGCCGACGCTTACCTCTACTGGAACATGGGCAACGGTATGCTCCTCGTAACCGACGAAGCCCAGGCCGAAGCCGTAGCCGAAAGCCTCCGCGCCGACGGCTACCAGGCCCAGGTAGCGGGCCGCATTACGGCCGAAGCGGGCATCCGCCTGCAAGTGGGTGCCGGTGAGTTGACGTACGCTTAATAGCCCTAATAAGGTAGGCGCTACCATACTCTGTGGCGCGCCTACCTTGTATACACTTTCTGCACCAGGTCCCTGTTGGGAGCCCTTCCACCTATTCAAATGAGGTGGGGGCTACCGGCAGGGACCTTTTGCATACAGCATGTAGTAGGAATATGGAGCATAGTAGTTACCTAAAACCGCATAAATCGAAAGTGCTATTTTCAAGAAATGACCCCATTTTGTAAAGGGTATCATTGTATAAAAGCTAAATTTTTAAAATAAGTACTTAAAAAATAGGGGTGTATTTGCAATAATTTAAAAGTGCATGTATATATTGGCTATATAATTACACCCTACCCCTGTTGAGCTTGCTAGTTGCAATGCAACACTCAACAGCCTTGCATTACCTATCCCACTTACAATACTATTAAGTGCTTCTGCCCAATTAGGCAGGCGCATTTTCAAGAAGCATAGTACCCTGCTGAGTGCTGCCTTGCAAAAGCAGTAGCCGGCCTCCGCTTGCCCGAAGAGCATGGCATAGCCCACGCTTTTTTCAATACGCGTACGCTCACTGCTTTCACCTATATCCCTCCTCTATGTTGATGTTGACTACTGCCCTCCTGGCGGCAGCCCTGGCAAGCGAACCTGGCGATTCCGTGCAGAAAAAGCCGTTTGTGTTCTCTGGTTCAGCCGATGGCTACTACCGCTACAACTTCAGTAATCCGCAGGAAGGCCCATACAATAACCTCACAAGCTTTACCAACAGTCATAACTCATTTGAGCTGGGTATGATTTCGCTGAAGGCGGCGCACACGATAGGCAAGGTAGGGCTGGTGGCCGATGTCGGTTTTGGACGGCGAGCCGAGGAATTTTCCTACAACGATGACCGTACCCGGTTTGCTATCAAGCAGTTGTATGTGACGTATGCGCCCACAGAGAAAATCAAACTTACGGCGGGCAGTTGGGCCACGCATATTGGGTACGAGTCGGTAGATCCGTACCTGAACCGTAATTACAGCATGAGCTACATGTTCTCGTACGGGCCATTTTTCCATACGGGACTGAAAGCGGAGGTAAGCGTAGGCGACAAAACAACCCTCATGGTGGGCATCGCCAATCCTACTGATTTCAAGAGCGCCAGCAGCATGCCGAAAATGGCCATTGCGCAGCTGGCCACCAGCAGCAGAGACGATAAGTTGAAGGTCTACCTCAACTACCAGGGCGGCCGTGCACTGAATAGCTTACGGTTGCACCAAGAAGATCTGGTGCTTAGCTATTTGATTAATAGCAAGTTGTCGTTTTCCTACAACGGCACTATGCAGCAACGCAGAATCGTGGGCGAGGGCAGTGATGAATACCACACGTGGTGGGGCTCGGCCCTCTACGCCAACCTCGACCCCCAGCCCTGGCTCGGGTTTACGCTCCGCGCAGAGTACACCGGCGACAAGAACTACCTGCTAGGACTCAGCAAGAATGTCATCGAAACGACGCTGTCTTCCAACATTAGAATCGATAATCTGACCATCATCCCGGAAATCCGCCTGGATAGGAGTAGTGCCGATGACAACCTCTTCGTGAACAAAGCCGGAAACAGCAAAAACGCCACCGTGAGCGGGCTGATAGCGGCAGTATATGCCTTCTAGCGCAGCTACCTGGAAAGCAGCTACCTCATTGACCTGATAAAACACCCTCCACTTACCTAACATCTTTCGCATGGAAACTTCTCTACCTTCCAAATCTGGTCGAAGCCCGTTGGGGCTGATTTTGCTGGTCGTGCTGGGCCTGATAGCGGCCTTCGTGCGCGTGCCGCATCCGTCGGCCGAAGCTAACAGCGCCCTCAATACCGGCGACATTGCCTGGATGCTGACCGCCTCGGCCTTTGTACTGCTCATGACGCCGGGTTTGTCGTTTTTCTACGGCGGCATGGTGCGCCCTAAGAACCTGATTTCTACCATGCTGCAAAGCTTTGTGGCGCTGGGCGTTATCTCTATTGTGTGGTATTTTGTGGGCTTCTCGCTGGCCTACGGCGACTCCTGGAATGGTCTCATCGGCAACCCCATGACGTTTCTGTTGCTGCGCGATGTGGGCACGGCGCCCAACCCTACCTTGTCGCCTACCATCCCCTTCATTCTGTTCTTCGCCTTTCAGCTGAAGTTTGCTATCATCACGCCGGCCCTCATTACTGGCTCGTTTGCCGAGCGCGTGCGCTTCAAGAGCTACCTGGTGTTCATGGTACTGTTCTGCCTGTTCATCTACTGCCCGCTGGCCCACTGGACCTGGCACCCCGAGGGCTTCCTGCGCAAGTGGGGCGTGCTTGACTTTGCGGGCGGTACGGTTGTGCACATCTCGGCGGGCGTGGCTGCGCTGGTAGCCGCTATGGTGCTGGGGCCGCGCCGGGCGCACCGGCAAACGTCGTTCGTGACGCCTAATGTGCCGTATGTGCTCTTGGGTACTGGCTTGCTATGGTTTGGGTGGTTTGGCTTCAATGCCGGTTCGGCGTTGGGTTCCAATGAGTTGGCCTCGCTGTCGTTTGTGAATACTAACCTGGCCTCGGCGGCGGCGCTGGTGGCGTGGCTGCTGGTAGAGGTAGCGCGCGGCGGCAAGCCCACGGCCATGGGCGCTTGCATTGGTGCAGTGGTAGGCTTGGTGGGCATCACGCCCGCCGCTGGCTATGTCGATTACGGGCAGAGCATTCTCATCGGTATCGTGGCCTCGGTGGTCAGCTTTGCGGCCGTGCACTGGAAAAACAGCCGCACTACCATCGACGATACCCTGGATGTATTCCCGTGCCATGGCCTGGGCGGTATTGTCGGGATGCTGCTCACGGGCGTGTTTGCTGCCAATGTAGGCTTAGTGAATGGCACCGCTACCGTATTCGGCTACCACGTGCTGGGCCTAGTTATCGTTATTGCCTACGTCGCCATCCTGTCGTGGGTGCTGTTGAAAGTGACGGATGCGCTGGTAGGGCTGCGGGTGAAGCAGGAGGAAGAAGAACTGGGCCTCGACCTGAGCCAACACGAGGAATCGACCTACCATGTAGACGAAGAATACGAGAAGCTCTACCGTAAGGAGCTGGTGTCGTAATAACCTCTAGTTGCGGCTCACCATACCCAACCGGGTAGGCCGCTTGGATACACCTGAAAACAAGTAGCTCCCGCGTGGCAACAGCACCATTGGTGGCGCTGCTACCTGCGGGAGCTACTTGTTTTGGATGCCCTTTTGGTGTGTAAGGGGCTAATACAGCACTATCTAGCGCGTAAAAACAGCAAACACTAACGTACGGCTAAGCCTTCGGGCTTACGCTGCATAGTCGTGTTCAGCTCTTGCAAAAAGGCTTGCAGTTTCGAGTCAATCTTGGCGAGTTGCTTGCGCTGACTGGCCGTAGGCTGTCCTCGCAGCAGGGTTTCGGCCGGAATATGAAGTGGTCCGGCGCTGTGCTTACCGGCCCGGGCAAAGTGCGGCTGACTATACACTACGTCCTCTAACTTGTAGCGGTACCCATCGTTTTGAGTTTGCAGGGAAAGCTGGAACGAATACATTTCTTGGCCGTCGCGGAGCATTACGTGGGTTCTGATGAAACCCGCTTCTGCGCTATTGGTGCGTGTTGTCAGGTTATAGGAGCGGTTGGCTTGTAGTAGCCAATCCTGCGCCCGCGAGTACAAATGCTCTTGGGGCGTATTGGCTACCGGTACCGTGCCTTTGTATAGCACTTGCTGCGTAGCTGGGTCTACGTGTAGTGCGGGTGTGCTCGTGTAAGCGTCCTGGTGTTGGGCCATTGCTGTACTACCTAGTAGCATTAGCAAGGCAAAAGATATGCGTTTCATGGGCGGGGGCGGGGTGGAATAAAGCGTGAAGTAAATACCTTTATACGAAATACTTACCCCGAAAGGTGTGGAAATTACCAGAAGGCAAGGGTGCTGCTACGCGAAAGCCAGTTGGCCTTCTTCGGGAAAGAAAACCAACTGGCTTACAGATAATACGCTACACATGTGTCAGCTGGAAGCCGCTACACGCTACTAAAAAGAGTAGTTCAAAGACGCTTTGATGACTCGGTTCTGCGCCTGGAAACTGTTGTTTTTGTCCAGCGATGAGAGGCCGTAATCGTAGCCGGCGCTCAGGCCAAACCCGCTGTCGAACTGGTAGCCCAAGCCACCCACGGCGGCAAAATCAACCGACCGAAACTGGTTTTTGGTGTCAAAATCTTGCCGGAAGGCCGTGAAGCCCAATGCCCCGGCGGCTACGCGCACCTTACTGCTGACCAGGAACGACGCTTGCGGACCAGCGTAGAGGTAGAGGCCCCGTGTGAGGTAGGCTTTGGCCAGCACCGGCACATCCACATAAGCAGTGCGGGCGGTAGCCGTCACGTTGGCGCTCAACACCTCAAAGCCGGGCACCGAGGCCGTGCCGCGCAGTTGGGTGCCCTTCTCAGAGTATAACACGCCAGGCTCGATGGCGAACCGCTCACCCAAGGGTAGGGTGGCATACAGGCCAGCGTGAAAACCCGTGCGGGTTTCGCGGGTCACGGCGCCTTTGGTGTAGTCTGCCAGCGACATCACGCTTTGCACGGCGTCGCCGTGCCAGTCGGCCACGTTCACCCCGGCTCGAATGCCGAGTTGGACGCCGTTGTTAGAGGCAGCTTGCGGAGCCGTGTACACTGGCCGCCTACCCTGGGTAGAGTAGGTAGTAGGCCGGCGCACTTGCGCCTGAGCAGCAGAAAAAGAAACCGTTAGGAAAAGGCAAGCCGCGGCCAGGCGGCCGAAAAGACGCTTCGTTTGCATGATTGTAGGGAACGGGAGTAGAACCAAAAGCCGGGCCGCATGGTGCACACTAGCGACGGGCTGTTGCGGTACTATTCAAAAAAACCGTGCCAAAGTGCAATGCTGGCTTTGTTGCCTGAACACAGCAAAGGGCCCTCTTACAGGAGAACGAGTCGTTGATACGATAGTCGCTCTCTCGTAAAAGGGCCCTTCGGCACTGACTTAATGCGCCATATGCTCAGGATGACAGAAAAATCAGATAACCCGCTTTCTTACGGCCTTCTTCGTCTTCTGGGGAGTAGCGGCGGGCTTAGCAGGAGTAGCAGTCTCTTTGCCCTGAAGGCGCTGCTCAATGGTTTGAAGCAGGAAGTTGGCGTCGGACTTGTGCTGCTCATCGGGAAAGAGCTCCACGGCCAGTTGAGCCTGCTCTTTGGCTTTCTCAAACTGCTTCAACTCCAGATACACAAAGGCCAGGTTGAGGTGGGCTTCGGGGTAGTTTTTGCGCAGTTCAATGGAGCGCAGAAACGGCGCCACGCTTTCCTGAAACATGCCCAGGCGCTGATAGGAGTAGCCTTGCGCGTAGTAGGAACTGTAGTCGCCATAGCCGTGCTCGTGGGCTACGTCGTAGTACTTAATAATCAGCGGAAACAGGTCGTCTTCCTCCTTGCTGGTTTCGGCGCAGTTGCACTGCTGCACGGCAAAATAGTAGTCGCCCAGACCGCGGTCCAGCTTGTAGTCATTGGGGTAGCGGGTCTTTAAAACCCGCAGCGCCCGGCCCAGCGGAAACGTGGTCATGGTATACGTGCTATCCGGACTGCGGAAGTTTTCCAGGTTGTCCGTCAGCTGCACATCTTTGAAGGCAAACCGCCGGTACTGCGAGTGCCCCACGTTGTAGCGCAAGGCAATATCCTCTTTTTGCAGTACCACGGCCGGGCGCTCGTTGCGCGGGTCGTACTTCTGTAGCACCTGGAAGGCCGAGGCGTACTTCCGTTCGCCTACCAGCGCATCGGCTTTTTGGAGGATGGCAATGTTGGTTTGGCCCTGCGCCGTAGCCGCCAGGAAGAAGCCGCCAGCTAGTAAAAAGGCAGCGGTGATGCGTGAAGAGCCCAAAAAAATCATGATGTTTCCTGCGGAGTAAGAAAGTGCAAACAAGCGGTTTGTCGGCAAAATACGACGGTTTTGGCAGTAGGTGCAAGCACACCAACGTAACGGCCCGGCCAACGGATGTTTGGTTTTTAAAAAATGATTGCGCAGCTTTGGCCGTTGCCTTCACCCAAATCAGTCAACGCAACGCCCACATGCTTCTTACTTCGGCCTCGGCTTTTTTTAGCTTTTACTTTACCTACTACGAGCAATCGTAGCAGCGAGGCCGCTTTGTAGGAACACTACTCCTGAATCACGCAAAAGCCTCCCACTCTGGAAGGCTTTTTTTGTTTGTAACCCATGCCCATTAACGTGCCCGCTTTTGCCTATTACTTTTTTTACTTCTTCTACCCGAAGAAGCGGGCCCGCGTTTGCACTTGCTAACCAGCGAAAGCATAACGAAGGGCCCTGCCAAGGAGGCCCTTTTTTTACACCATTTCTCCTCGTCGTATGCACCCAACTATTGCCATTCAGGGATTTGAAGGAAGTTTCCACCAGGTAGCAGCCCGGCGGTATTTTGGCCTCGACCACGCCATTGCTCCCTGCGCTACCTTTGGGCAGGTAGTGCGCCACGTGGCCGGCGGCACTACCCACTTCGGGCTGATGGCAATTGAAAACTCCTTGGCAGGCAGTATTTTACCCAACTACTCCTTGTTGCAACGCCACCCAGTGCACGTGATTGGTGAAGTATACCTACACATCCGGCAGCACCTGATGGCCCTACCCGGCCAGCGCCTCGACGACCTGCACGAGGTACACTCGCACCCCATGGCCCTGCTCCAGTGCGCCGACTACCTGGGTAGTCACGGCCACTGGCGCCTGGTAGAAACCGAGGATACGGCCCTAAGCGCCCAGCGCATTCGGGAGCACCAGCGGCCGGGCATTGCTGCCGTGGCGGGAAGCCTGGCCGCCGAGCTGTTTGATCTGGAAATCGTGGCCGCTGATATCCACGCCGAGCCAGCTAATTACACCCGCTTTCTGGTATTAGAGCACGGTGCTCCGGTGCTCGAAGAGGTGGCGCCCGACGTCAACAAAGCGTCGTTGTATTTCCATACCAGTCACGCTCAAGGCAGCCTGGTGCAGGTGCTGATGCCCATTGCCCGGCTGGGCATCAACCTATCCAAATTGCAGTCCTACCCCCGCGCGGGGCGCACGTGGCAATACGGTTTCCATGTAGATGTGGAGTTTGATACGCTGGCGCAACTGCTGGCCCTGCTGCACGAGCTACGTCCCGTAACGGAGCACCTGGAGGTGCTGGGGGCCTACCGCCGCGACGTGCTGGAAGCCGTGCCAGCCCACGTGGTGAGCCAGGGAAACGTGCTTCAATAATCCTTTGTCATGAACGATCAGCAGATACAGATTACCACCGCCTCGCGCCTGGCTCATACGCAGGAGTACTACTTCTCCCGCAAGTTGCAGGAGATTGATGCCCTCAACAAAGCCGGCAAGCAGATCATCAACCTGGGCATCGGCAGCCCCGACATGCCGCCGCCACCCAGTGTGGTAGATGCCCTAACTGCCGATGCGGCCCTACCTAATGCCCACGGTTACCAGTCGTACAAAGGCCTGCCAGCACTACGCGAGGCCATGAGCGCATGGTACGCCCGCGCCTACGGCGTGACGCTGGACCCGAACAGCGAAGTGTTACCCCTACTGGGCTCGAAGGAAGGCATCATGCACATCAGTATGGCGTTTCTGGAAGCCGGCGACGAGGTGCTGCTGCCCAACCCCGGCTACCCTACCTACCGCGCTGCCGCCGAGCTAACCGGCGCTACCCTGCGCGAGTACGATCTGACCGCCGACACCGGCTGGCTGCCCAACCTGGCGGCCCTGGCCGCCACCGACCTTAGTCGCGTGAAGCTGATGTGGGTGAACTACCCGCACATGCCTACCGGCACCCGCGCCAGCGCCGCCGAGCTGCAAGCACTGGTTGATTTTGCGCTGGCCCACAACATTTTGCTGGTGCACGACAACCCGTACAGCTTCATTCTTAATGACAATCCAACCAGCTTGCTATCTGTGCCCGGCGCCCGCGGGTGCGTGCTGGAGCTGAACTCCCTGAGCAAATCGCACAACATGGCGGGCTGGCGGGTAGGCATGCTGGCCGGCCGTGCCGATTTGCTACAGGACGTGCTGCGCTTCAAAAGCAACATGGATTCGGGCATGTTCCGGCCGGTGCAGCAGGCCGCCGTGGTAGCGCTGGGCTTGGGCGAAGAATGGTTTGCCGAACTGAACACCCACTACCGCGCCCGGCGCGAACGGGTGTTTGCCTTGCTCGACCTGCTGGGCTGCACTTATAGCCGCGACCAGGTAGGCCTATTTGTGTGGGCTGCCGTGCCCGCCGCCTACCCCGATGGCTTTGCCGTGAGCGACCGGGTGCTCTACGACGCCAACGTGTTCATCACTCCCGGCGGCATCTTCGGCAGCAACGGCAACGGCTACATCCGCATTAGCCTGTGCCAGAAGGTAGAGGTGCTGGATGAGGCGATTCGGCGGGTAGAGGCAGCTCTGCGCTGACCCCACCCCCCTCCCCTCCGGGAGAGGGGGAGCCACAGCGTCAGTAAACAATGAGCGGTTGATGGCAAGCAATTGCTCATTGTTAATTACACACTACCCATTGCCTCTTGGCTTCCCCTCTCCCGGAGGGGAGGGGGCCGGGGGGTGGGGTGAAAACAACCAAAAATCAATTATGATAGTCACGGTAGTAGGGGTAGGGCTAATTGGTGGGTCGCTGGTGCTGAGCATGAAGCAGCACGGCGTAGCCACGCACGTCATTGGGGTAGACCACAACCCTACCCACCTGCGCGAAGCCGCCGCCCGTCACCTCATCGATGAGGGCAGCACCGACCTGCCCGCGGCCGTGCGCCGCGCCGACCTGATTATCCTGGCCGTGCCTATGGACGCGCTGCTTTCCGTGCTGCCTGCGGTGCTCGATCTGGCAGAAGATCAAGTGGTTATCGACGTGGGCTCTACCAAGAAAGCGCTGCTTGATGTGGTGCGCACGCACCCCAAACGTAGCCGTTTCGTGGCGGTACACCCCATGGCGGGCACCGAGTTTTCGGGGCCGGAGGCGGCGGTGCCGGAGCTGTTTCGCGACAAAACCCTGGTGCTCTGCGACGCCGAAGACAGCGCCGCCGACGCCGTGGCGCGGGTGGAGCAGGTAGCCGACGCCCTAGGCATGCGGCGCGTGTACCTGGGCGGCGCCGAGCACGATATGCACGTGGCCTACGTGTCGCACATTTCGCACATCACGTCGTTTGCCTTGGCGCTCACCGTGTTAGAGAAAGAACGCGACGAGCAGCGTATCTTTGAGCTGGCCAGTACGGGTTTTTCCTCCACGGTGCGTCTGGCCAAAAGCTCCTCGGCCATGTGGGTGCCCATCTTCCGCCAAAATCGTGAAAACGTGCTCGACGTGCTCGACGAACACCTGCGCCAGCTTCAACACATGCGCGACGTGCTGGCGCGGGAAGACTACCCGGCCTTCACCGACCTCATTCACCAAGCCAACCACATCAAACGCATTCTGAAATAACATTTTTCTGTCATTCTGAGTGAAGTGAAGGACCTTATCACGACAGAACAATACGGTTGATAGTAACTATCTGACGCATGATCGTTCAGCCGTAATAAGGTCCTTCGCTCCGCTCAGGATAACACAATTTCTCCTACCATACCTATGAACACCTCTCTCGAAACCCAGACGCTGGGCGCGGCCGTAGCCGCCAAGAAACCACTGATTATCTCCGGGCCGTGCTCGGCTGAAACGGAGGAGCAACTGATTGCTACTTGCACGCAACTAGCCGCCACCGGCCAGGTAGACATGCTGCGCGCCGGCATCTGGAAGCCCCGCACCAAGCCCGGTTTGTTCGAAGGAATTGGCACCAAAGGTCTGCCTTGGCTGAAGAAGGCCCGCGAGCTGACCGGCCTACCTACTACCATTGAGGTAGCCACGGCCCGCCACGTAGAAGACGCTCTGACGTTTGACGTGGACGCCCTGTGGATTGGCGCTCGCACCACTGTAAACCCGTTTTCGGTGCAGGAAGTGGCCGACGCCCTGCGCGGCGTAGACGTGCCCGTGTTCATCAAAAACCCCATCAACCCCGACCTGGAACTGTGGACGGGGGCCGTGGAGCGCATCGCAAAAGCCGGCGTGAAGCAGATTGGCCTGATTCACCGGGGCTTCGCGTCGTACGGTAACACGCAGTACCGCAACGCGCCCATGTGGCACTTGGCCATTGAGATGAAGCGCCGGATGCCGCACATGCACATGATCTGCGACCCGAGCCACATCTGCGGCAACCGCCACATGCTGGCCGAAGTGGCCCAAAAGTCCCTCGATCTGGACTACGACGGCCTAATTATCGAGTCGCACATCGACCCGGACAATGCTTGGAGTGATGCCAAGCAACAAGTGACGCCCGAACGCCTGGGCGAGCTGTTGGCAGGTCTGCACTGGCGCCGCGAAACCACCGATAAGCAGGAGTTCCTGAGCGCTCTGGCCAAGCTGCGTGAGCAAATCAACCACATCGACGACGAGGTGTTGCAGCTGCTGGGTCAGCGCATGCAGATTGCCGAGCGCATTGGCGAGTACAAGCGCGACAACAACATCACCATCCTGCAAACGGCCCGCTGGAACGATATCCTGGACCGCGGCGTGCAGAAAGGTGCCAAGCTGGGCCTCACCGAAGATTTCATCCTGAAATACCTCGATGCCATTCACCTGGAGTCCATCAACCGCCAGAACAAGGTGATGAGCAAGAAGGCGGAGTAGGGTAGGGGCTATTTAATTTTGGCTGTCATCCTGAACGCAGTGAAGGACCTTTTCACGTGAGAACGAGTCGTTGGTACGCTCGTCGTTCTCACGTGAAAAGGTCCTTCACTGCGTTCAGGATGACAGGAGAAAGCAGAATGACATCAGTATAAAAGAAACTTGCCCGTACGCGAAAATCCCCCGTATTTAGGCCCATGCTCTTTTACACCGTCATGAAGCCCGTGGTGCAGGTGGCGCTGCGCGTATTTTTCCGCAAGCTTGAAATCCGGCGGCACAACCGGTTGCAAACCAAAGGACCGCTGCTAATCGCCAGCAACCACCCCAACACCCTGATGGACCCGCTGGTGGTGGCTGCCAACCGTCGGGAGCCGGTGTTCTTCCTGGCGAAAAGCACGTTTTTCAAAAATCCGATTCTGCGGGCCGTAATGGAATCGGGCAACTGTATTCCGGTATATCGGCGGCAGGATACAGAGAGCGGCGCCGAAAAGCTGACGCCGGAGGAAATAACGGCCCGCAACGAGGCCGCTTTCAGCCGCAGCTACGACCACTTTGACCGGGGCGGCACGCTGATGATTTTCCCGGAAGGCACCAGCGTGAGCGAGCGGCGCCTGCGTCCGCTTAAAACCGGTGCCGCCCGCATTGCGCTGGGTGCCGAGGCCCGGCGCGACTTTCAGTTGGGCCTGCACATTCTACCCATTGGCATCAACTACTTCGACCCTACCCACTTCCGCTCCGACGTGCTGGTGAACCCGGCCCGCCTGATTCGGGTGGCCGACTACGCCGCCGCCTACCGCCAGGACCCCGAAGCCGCCGCCGACGCGCTGACTGAGGAAATCCGGCAGCGCTTGGAAAAGCACCTGGTCATCACCCGCGACGCGTCGGAAGATGAGCTGGTGCTCAACATCGAGCGCACCTTTGGCGACCACCTCAATCCTGACGACGACCCCAACACGCTTTACGACAACTTCCAGCTGAGCCGCACGCTGCTACAAGCCGTAACGTATTTCGAGCACCACGACCCGAATAGGCTGAACGAAGTGCGCGAAAAGCTGACCGCCTACCTTGGTGACCTACACCGCCTGCGCCTCACCGACGAAGCCTTAGAGCCGCAAGAGCCCCGGTCGTCGCGCCTCACGCGGGCCGTGAAGACGACGGCCAAGCTGGTGCTGGGCCTACCGGTATATTTGTATGGCGTGCTGAATAACTACGTGCCTTATATCCTACCCTCTGTGGTGGCCAAGCGCGCCACAAAGGATGTGGAGTTTGTGGCGCCGCTGCTGTTGTCGGTGGGCATTATCACGTTTAGCGCCAGCTACGCGGCCCAAACGGCGCTGGTGCACCACTATACCAAAGACTGGCGTTGGACGGCGTTGTACTTCCTCAGCCTACCCATCACGGGCTTCTACGCCCTGAGCTATTGGAACAACCTAGAAGCCCGCCGGCACCGACTGCGGGCGTCAAAACTATTCAGGCAACAGCCAGCCGAGGGCGAAAGCCTACTCCAACAGCGGGCCGATATTCTGCGCCTGCTTAGCGAGGCCAGCCAGGAATATTTGGTGGGTAAGAAGAGGTAGGGAGTGTCCATCTATCTTTGTCTCAAGCAGAGGAAGTGCGTTGAGCGAAAGCGACGCACTGTATACACCCTGCGTTTAGTGACAGTATATGTGGTTATCGTCTCGTGTGCACAAGCTGGTGCTGGTTCTGCTGCTGCTGGCTCTGCTACCCTTTCTGCTCTTGTGCTTTTATAATCAGCCCTACTTAGATGACTACAGTGCGGCTATTATATTCCGTGAATACGGGGCTTGGGGCGCACAAGCCTTTTTGTACCAGAACTTAAACGGCCGATACGTAGCGTCTTTTCTATTAACGGTGTTCAACCCGCTGTCTTATGGCTGGCAGAGCGGAATATGGGCGGCCAACCTGACCATTATACTACTGACGCTGGTCGCATTGTGGGGTAGCATCCGTAGCCTCACGGGCCGCGTATTCAGCCCACTGGCTATTAGCGTGCTCACAGTGGGGCTGTTTTTGGTGTTTGTGGCGGCTATTCCTGATATTCAATCGGCGCTCTACTGGTTTGCGTCACAGGCCACGCACCATATAGCCAGCCTGTTGCTGTTGCTGATTCCGGTGGTGGTAGTACGTGCTCATCAGGCTTCTACTCCGGGGCGCCGTGCGCTATGGCTACTAGCTGCCGCTGCCGGAACTATTTTTGTGGGCGGTTCCAGCGAGTTGGTAGCGATTCTGCTGGGTTGGTTGTACGTAGTGGCAAGTGGCATCAGTTTGCAACGGCGCGAGTTCCGAAACGCAGGGGTATGGCTGAGTCTGCTGCTACTGCTGGCTGCTGCTGTGCTTGTGGATGCCTGGGCGCCAAGCTACATGAGTCGTCTCAACCGAACAGTAAATGATGTGCATGCAGACTTGCCGGCTAAGTTTCTTACGTTTTGGAATCCGGCGTGGCTGCTAAAGGCGTTGCAATTGCTGCTCTGGCAGCCTAGCACGTTGCTACTACTGGTAGTGCCATTGCTGCTACAACCTTGGGCTACCCGGTTGGTGGCCGTCCGCCCACCTGGCTTCCAATTACCGTTGTCCATTAGCGGTCCGGTCTTGTTGCTGGGCGTTTTTCTGGGCGGGTTTCTGATGCAGATAGAAGTTTCCACGCAATACATTGTGGCTCGTTGCGCCAACGTGCTGCTATGGTGGCTGTTGCTGGGATGGCTGGCCGCCTGCTGGGCGGCCTTGCCCGCAGTGCCGCCCACTACCAGGGTAGCCCCTATGCAATCAGTACGAGCAATTAGTCTGCTGCTGCTAAGTGTACTGGTGGCTGCGCCTGTATGGCGGGCATGGCGGGAGTTGCTAGTAGAAGCTCCTGACTGGAGCCAGCAAAGCGAGCAGCGCTATGACGCCCTCCGCCGCATAGCCCGACACTCGCCTCATACCAACGTGCAGTTTCCTCCCATCCGTCATGTCACGCCCCACTACGTACTGATTCGAGGCTACGATATTCTACCCGTATACAATTCGCCTTATAACCGCGATATGGCCCGCTATTTCGGCGTCGATTCTGTACGGGTAGACCCAACGGCCCGCGATGCGGCTTTCTAAGCAGATTGTTGAATCAGTATTAAGCAACCTATAAATCCACCCCCACGCCCACGCCCAAGGTCAGTATCTGATCCAGACTTAGGCCTTTATGGTTGGGTAGATAACTCACTAGGTATAAATCATTGGTGCCCAGTTCATAATAAAGCGAAACGTCGCGCTTGCCGCCGGTAGCGCGGGGTAGTACCAGGGCTACCCGGCTACCCAAAAAGGCCCCGGCGCGCAGGGTAGGCGTCCACCAATAGTAGCCACGGTAGCCGTATTTGTCGGCGCTGTTGCGGTTGATCTGGGCAGCAGGCGTATAGTTCACCAGCCCGCCCACTGACAAGGGTAGTAGGCGCCACCGCTCCGCCAGCCGCACCGAAAACGGCGAGTACGTAGCTTTAGCCGTGAAAATGGCAAAGGCCCGGTGTCCAGTGTAGCGCGCCGGCACGTAGCCCACCAACACATCGGCATCGAAGCGGTGCGGATGCGAACTGGGTGAGTAGCCCGCGCCAGCCGTTATCATCCCAATGCCGCCGCCAGTTTGCAGCACAGCATGGTCGGGCACGTACCAGGGGCGCGGGGTAGGGCCCTCGGTGGATTGCGCCGTGGCTGACCAGCCGCTCAGTAGCAGCCCCGCGAAAAGAGTAGCTGTGTGCCGCATACTAATACGAAATGGTTTCAAGCTTGTACTGATGCCGACCCCAAAGCGTGAGCACCAAATAGTTGCGCTGCGCCACACTGTAGCCGCTGATGTAGGTGACGCGCCCTGGAACGGGCTGGCGTACGTAGAATTTATCGTTGTGGCCGGTGAGGTGCAGCACCAGGCGCGGCGCCTGCTCCAGCGCACTGGTGTAAGCGGGTGTTACGGCCGTGTCGAAGTCGCCGTCGTCGGGCGGTACATGAGCCATCACCACTTGGCGGCGCACGCCTACCGTATCGGCTAGCTGCTGTTGCAGCCAGGGCACATCGGGCACATGGCCATTGAACTCATACTCGCGGCCGTTGGTGTTTACTAGGATAAAGCGCGTGCCGGCGTAGGTGAACGAGTAGTTCAGCGGACCAAATATTTTCTGGTAGGCCTCGCGCCCGTTCTGCGTCAAATCATGGTTACCCACCACCGTGAGGTAGGGCACGTTCAGCTTCTTGAATTCATCATTCACCCAGCGCATTTCCCGAGCCAGACCGAAATCGGAAATATCGCCGCCTACCAGCACCATCGCCAAGCCGCGCTGTTGGTTGATGCTGGCTACCAGGGGCGGAACATCGTCGTAATAACGTTGCGAGTCGGAGGTGAACACAAAACGGAGCGTGTCGCCGCTGGTGGGCACGGGCTGCTGGGCCAGAGCCGCCAGGTTTTTGCGCGTCAGGTCGCGCTCCGAAGCGGGGGCGCGGGTGTCATTCGGGCTAAATTCGAGCAGGTCGCAACTTGTGGTGGCCGCTGCCAGGGCGCCCAGCAGTAGCCCGACGGCCAGCCGGGAAATTGTAAAATCAGCCATGCAAGAAGCCGTCGGCGTTATGGCGACGGTGCCATCTATACCGGGCAGCATAGTGTTGTGTTTCGGAAGAATAAATAGAAAGAGTGAGCCGCCGCCAGCCGTTTCCACAAAACCGTGTGTAGCGCACCGCCACCGGACAATCTGACACCCACGCTATTTTCGCGTTTCCTTGCACTTTCGTCACGGAATGACGTTCCGGATTCCGTTTAGTATGACGGGCAAATTCCCGCGTTTCCTACCCTACTCATCCAGATACTGGTGCACGAACTTAATGGCCATTGAGCCCTCGCCCACCGCCGAGGCCACGCGGGCCATGGCGCCGGTGCGGGCGTCGCCGGCCGCGAATACGCCGGGCACGCAGGTTTCGAGCAGGTAGGGCTCCCGGTTGTGCTTCCAGGCCTGGGGGTAGCGCGGGTCGGCCACCAGGTCGCGGCCGGTGAGCAAGAATCCTTTGGGGTCGCAAATCACGCTATCCTGTATCCACTCGGTGCTAGGCTTAGTGCCGATGAAGATAAACAGCGCCTGCGCCTCGCGCGCTTCTACTTGGCCATTGTTGTTGATAACGACTTCTTCCAAATGTCCCTCTCCGCGCACCTCCTGTACCTGCGTGTAGGGCATAATGGTGATGTTGGCCGTGTCGCCGATCTGCTCAATCAGGTAGGCCGACATGCTGGCCGCCAACGACTCACCCCGAATCAGGATGTAGACGTGGCGGGCGTAGGTGGCCAGGTACATAGCAGCTTGCCCTGCCGAGTTGCCGCCGCCCACAATGTACACGTCGCGGGCCTCGCAGGAGCGCGCCTCGGTACGGGCGGCGCCGTAGTAGATGCCCGCGCCGTTGAGGCGGTCCATACCGGGCACTTGCAGCTGGCGGTAGCTCACGCCGGTGGTCAGCACCACGGCGCGGGTGCGGATTTCGCTGCCGTCGGTCAGGGTCAGTACTTTATAGTAGCCATCCTGCACGCACATTTCCTGTACTTCCTGCGGGGCCAGCAGCTCGGCACCCAGGCGGGTGGCCTGCATCCAGGCGCGGTGGGTCAGCTCGGCACCGCTCAGGCCTGTCGGAAAGCCCAAGTAGTTTTCGATGCGGGTGCTAGTGCCGGCCTGGCCACCAGGGGTTTGACGCTCAATTACCAGCGTTTTCAATCCTTCCGAAGCGCCATATACGGCGGCGGCCAGCCCAGCCGGCCCGGCGCCTACCACCACCACATCGTATAGCTCCTGCGCGGCCTTGGATGCCAAGCCTATTTTGGTGGCAATGGCCGCCCGCTCGGGCCGGGCCAGGGCGGTGCCATCCTCAAAAATAACCACCGGCAAATCGGCAGCGGCGTACTCGGTGCCGGCCAGCAGGCCTTCCGCATCGGGGTTGTTCTCGTAGTCGAGCCACTGGTAGGGCACCATGTAGCCGGCCAGAAAGTCTTTCAGCTCATGCGAAAGCGGCGACCATTGAAACCCAATCAACCGCAGCCCCTCGAAACGGGGGCGGTAGGTGGCCTGCCAAGCGGCCAGTAAGTCGCGCAGGCTGGGGTAAAGCAATTCCTCCGGTGGGTCCCAGGGCTTGAGCAGGTAGTAGTCGAGGTGGGCGTTATTGATGGCCCGGATGGCGGCCGTGGTATCGGCATACGCCGTGAGCAGTACGCGCTTGGTATCGGGAAAGAGTGCACGCGCCTGTTCCAGCAGCTCTACCCCTTCCAGGCCAGGCATACGCTGATCAGCCAGAATGAGGGCCAGCGGCTCCTGGCGTTGGTGCAGCTCGCGGATGGTTTCCAGGGCCTCATCGCCGGACGAGGCGCGTAGAATGCGGTAGTCGCGCCGAAACTCGCGGCGCAGGTCGCGGTCCACGGCGCTCAACACCTGCGGGTCGTCATCAACGGCAAGAATAATCGGTTTTTTATCGGTAGCCATTAGGGTTGTGGGGTAGGGGCGCGTTGCACGCGCCCAGCGGGGTAGGGCAGTTTAGAGTAGGAAGTGCGTAACACGCGCCCGGCAGAGGGTAAGCCAGAATTTCTCGGAGGAAACTACCGAATGAACCTGAATAAACAACGACGGGCGCGTACAACGCGCCCCTACGCCGGCAGCCAGGCGCAAAACTCCGTGCGGCCGGGCACGGAACTGACCTCCAGCTTGCCGCCGTGGTTGGCAATGATGCGCTGGGCAATATCGAGGCCCAGGCCCGAACCCGCGCCGGCCTGCTTGGTAGAGAAGAACGGCTCGAAGATACGCGGCAGCACGTCGGCCGGAATGCCAGGGCCGTTATCGATGATGCACACCTGCACGAACCCGTTTTCCAGCCGGGTGCGCAACGTGATTTCGCCGCCTCGTTCGGGTAGGGCGTCGATAGCGTTGTCGAGCAGGTTGGTCCAGACTTGGTTGAGGCTGCTGGCTTGCCCCCGCACGCGGGGCAAGTCGGGCGCAAACTCGCGCACTACCGTAATGTGCTTGTGCCGCAGGGGGTAGCTCAGAATATTAAGCGTGCTGCGCAGGCCAGCCGTCACATCGAGCGGGGCGTAGTCGGTGCCGCGGTCCATGTGGGAGTAGGTTTTCACGTCCGTCACCAGTTGCGTAATGCGGCTGCCGGCCTCCTGAATATCGCGCAGCAGGCGCTGGGTGGTGAGGTGGCTGGCCAGCCAGGCAAAGGCCGCCGGGCGAGCCGCTTGGGGTAGCTGGTCAGCCATAATGGTTAACTCGGGCACAGCCAGCTCCGCTTCCAATAGGCTGGCTGCTAGCGTATAGCCATCGGGTACGCCTTGGTCTTCCAGCCAGTCTACCAACTCATCCTCCCGGTCGGCGCAGGCCAGCGCCGACATGGGCGTGGCGTTGCCGATGGGGGTGGCCGTAGCCAAGGCTGTCAGCTGAATAAGAGCGGCTGGGTCGAGGCAATGCTCGCCCAGGGCGCGCAGCAGGGTAGGCGCAGCGGCCGTCTGCTCACTCAGGTTGGCGGCGGCGCGGGCAATGGCGGCGGCGGGGTTATTCAGCTCGTGCGCCAGCCCCGCCGACAGCTTACCCAGGGCGCGCAGCTTATCGTCGCGCTCCTGCGAGCGGGCCTCCTCGCGTACCCGGTCGCTCATCATGCCCACCAGGCGCTGTACCAGCTCGGGGCTTACGCTTTCTAGCGCGGCAAATTGGTCGCGGTGCAGGCGGTAGATGGTGGTGTCGCCCAGGGTCACGCCGTAGCCTTTGCCAGCTTGCAAACGCGAGTAGGGGAGCAGCCCGGTTATCTGCCCCGCCGTAGCCCGAAACTTAGGCTCGCGCTGCCCATTTTGCACCGAAAAATACTGAATGCCACCGCGCAGCACGGCCAGCAGGTAATCAATGGGCGCGCCGGGCGTCATCGTTTCGGCGCCACTTGGGTATTCCCGTATTTCGCCGTGAGCGTGCAGCCAGTCGAGTACTTCGGCAGGTAGATCGGCGAAGGCCGTAATAACCGTGAGGTTGGCGGTGGAGGTTACCATGGCTTACTTATTCTGAATATGCGGTTGACTGCTAGCGTGTCTGTAAGAACGTCTACAGCGAGTATTCAGAGCAAGAACAATCTTTTGGGCAATATGTCTAGCTTACAGTACACCCAACGGCCCGGCTACCAATGTGGTAGCCGGGCCGTTGGGTGTACTGTAAGCTAGTCGTAGCCTACTGCTTCACTACCCGCACCATGCGACGGGCAGCAGCTTGCTGAATAGCCAGAAAATAAATGCCAGTCGGAAAGCTAGCTACTTCCGGTAATGATATGTCGGAAGTTCCACTGGGTAGGGCCAGTTGCCGGGTGCACAGCGTGCGGCCCGTAGCATCGGTTAGCGTTAGGGTAGCAATGCCCGCCTGCGGTGCCAGAATGCGCGCTACTAACGACTGGCCGAATGGGTTAGGAAACGGCTGTACGGCCAAAGTTTGCGCCGCTGTGCTCACCGTCAAGATTTGCACCGTCGAGTAGGAGGTTGTGCCATCTGTATCTACTTGGCGCAGACGGTAGTATAGCAGCGGTGCGTCGTAGCGGGCCACACGACTATCCGTGTAGGTATAGTTGGTGCGCTGGCTGGTAGTACCCTGGCCGGCTACCTCAGCCACCTTCTGAAATTTTTGTCCATCCACACTCACTTCCACGTCGAAGTGGGCGCTGTTTTTTTCTGATGCCGTCGCCCAACTCAGCCAGGCATCGTTGGCGCGGCGCTCGGCCGAGAACCGAGTCAGTTCCACGGGCAGAGGATTGCTTTGATTGCTGATTGTCAGACGGTCAAAGCTGGTGGTAGTGGTGCTGATGCTGCGGGTAGTGGAGGCGTCCGCGGCGGCCCCCGCCCCGTTCCAAGGAGCAGTGGCCGTAGCCTGCCGCCAAATCAGAACGCGAGAAAAATCGGTGAGGCCGTTGTCATTGTCGGGCAGCCAGGCCAGCGTGATGGGCACGGCACCGGTAGGCGCCGTACTCGTCGTCACGGTCCAGATTCGGTCAATGCTTTTGTTGTTACCGAAGGTGCCATAGCTGGTACCGGCCGTAGCCAGGCCGGCGGTGCGCGTCACCGTCACCTGGCCCAGGTTCTGCCCGTTACCACCAATGGTAGCGCTGTTGGTGAAGTTAGTGGCGCTAGTCACGTTAGTACGCGTCACGCGCAGGTTGCCTTGCACGTAGCGGCCAGTAGCCTCACCACTTACACTGGCCTCGTTGGTTAGGCTGATGATGGCGTTGGCCGCGGTTCGTACCATGCCTGCAGTTAGCTTCAGCTGTTGAGTGATGCCCAAATCGGTGGGCACGCTCACGCCTTGGGCGCTGGTGTTGTTCACTTCCAGTTGGGCTACGCTAGCGCCGCCTGGCGTCAGCGTTTGGGCCGTGGTTCCGCTCAGCAGTACCAGCCCCGACGAAGCTACTGTGCCCGCGTTGGTGAGGTTACCCGCTACCCAAAGTGTGCCCGCATTGGTGAGTGTGCTACTCGCTTTGTTATCGAGCGCACCCGGAATATATAACGTTGCGCCCTGCTGCACTGTCAGGATGCCGCCGTTGTTGGTGAGCGTTTGGGCAGCCAACGGACCGGCCAGCAAGGCCAGTAGTAGCGTAGGATAGAGCTGTTTCATGGGATCCATGGAGAGTAGCAACATCCTGCGACTAGCGTCCGATTACAATCCAGTCCGTACCATCACTCTGAATCGAGATGCGGTTGCCCGCAGCTAGTGAAGAAAGGTTGGTGTTGGTTACGTCGTCGTAAATATTTCCGGAGGTACTCACATTGAGCGCAACGTTGGAAGCAGCATTACTGGCATTAATAATAGTATACAGGCGTCCGGGGCAGGTGCTGGCCTGAGGTACAGTGATGGTTGTGCAGGCCGCCAAGCGCCGCACCGTCTGATGCGTATTATCCAAGATTAAGCTGGTAGCAGTACCGGTAGTTACATACGGAATGGCTACAGCGCCGCCCACGCTCAGCGTGCTGGTAGGAGCGGTGGTACCATTTAGGCCAATTCCTACATTACCGCCGTTGGGGTTCAGCTTAAGAGCATAGTTGGTGCTCAGATCGGTAGGGTTGGTGCTCTGTAGCCAGTTGCCGTTGGTGCCGCTGCTACCCAAATCCAGGCTCACACTGCCATTATCGCGAAAACGGGCAATATGGCCGCCGCTCTGCGTAGTGCCGGTTGCATTGGGGTTTGCAGCTCCTGTTCCTACAATGCTAAGTCGAATGGCGGGGGCATCAGTTCCCAAACCCAAATTACCGGTCTGAGTTAGGGTCATCAGGTTTTTACTGATAGTGGAATTTGCTGACCACGTCACCCAGCTAAACGTTTTGCCTCCTTCATCCGGAATGCCCGAGGATAGCGAGCTAGCACGCATAAATATTCCCCAACGGCCTAAGCCAGCATAAGCGCCGCTTGTGAATTTGTCCCAACCACGGGTAATCAGGGGCGCATCACTGGCATTTAGGATCAGGCCGTAGGTAGAGCGGCTGTACAGGCTACCGTCGGTAGTGATGCGCAAGCGTTCAGTATTACCAGTTCGGAATACCAAATCTTTGTTATCAGTAGAACCTATGAAGTCGGTGCCGGGACTAGTATTTCCTTCCACTCCCGGGTTGGTACCCGGATCAGTACCCGTATTACCGCTGCGCTGCCAGGCTGAACTGGTAGCCTGGCCTGAAGGTAGTGCTACCCAAGCACCGCTAGAAAAATACCAGAAACCCGGTTGAGTACCATTGGTCTGATACACTAGCATTCCTTCCGAAGTGGTAGTGACAGCCGTACGCTGGGCCTGCGTCATGCGCGGGATTAATAGACCTTTGTTGCTATTAGCACCCGCAGAAATGTCCAGCGCCGCGTTAGCGTCGGGGGTAGTAGTGCCAACGCCTACCGCCTGAGCGTGAGCGTTAAAAGCAAACGCGCTGAGAGATAACCCCAGCCAAAAGCAGTAAGCGTGATTCATAAGATAAGGTAGAAGGAATTTATAAATTCCCCATTTGGGAGGTTTTATTTATTTCTGTACAAAAATAGGATAAAAGGATAATATTGACCAAAATAGAAGTGCTGTGAAAATAGGGTATTGTGCTATATAGTATACATCTAGCTGCTAACTGGATAAGTTAATGTTTCTTACTTAATATATTATAAATCAGTAATTTATATGTTTTATGATGTTGCTAATAATGTAATTATTTATATTTTATTTTAGATTTATATAAGTCATATTTTTTATGAAAAAATATAAATAAAATAGTTTAGCACGGTCGTGAAGCTAATGGTCTTTTGTATCAATATGGGAAAGACGGGTAATAGAAGCATATAAATATTCATATGGTGTGCGCAAACCATCATAAGCTGACTATAAACAACAATCCTGACTTGCAGCGAAGTAGGCTATAATCCTAATAGGCTACGCGGATAGGAACGGTGCCAAAAGGTGTCTGCTAAAAAGCCGTTTCTTGCCAAACTTTTTAGCGGCTCTTACCAGTTATAGTAGTTCACATTCAGTAGTCAATGGCCAAGATCAAAACCCTTTATTTCTGCCAGAACTGTGGGGCACAATCCGTGAAGTGGATCGGCCGCTGCCCCAGCTGCGGCGAGTGGAATACCTACGTGGAAGAAGTGGTACAGAAAGAAGACACCAAAGTGGCGGGCTCCTGGAAGCCGCCTACCGCGGCGCCTACCCTCAGCAAAGTGGCCAAGCCCCGGCCCGTAAGCGAGATTCACTACGAGGAAGAAGCCCGCATTGCCACCCAGGATGGCGAGCTGAACCGGGTGCTGGGCGGTGGCATTGTGCCCGGCTCGCTGGTGCTCATCGGCGGGGAGCCGGGCATCGGCAAAAGCACGCTGATGTTGCAGATTGCCATGTCGCTCAGGCGGTTGAAGGTGCTCTACGTGTCGGGCGAGGAAAGCGAGCAGCAGATCAAGATGCGCGCCGAACGGCTGGGCGACCAGCACCCCGGCTGCTACATCCTCACCGAAACCAACACCCAGAACATCTTCAAGCAGATTGACCAGCTTCAGCCCAACATCCTCATCATCGACTCCATCCAAACCCTGCACTCGGGGCTGGTAGAGTCGGGGGCGGGCTCGGTGAGCCAAGTGCGCGAATGCACCGCCGAGCTGCTGAAGTACGCAAAGGAAACCGGCGTGCCGGTGATGCTCATCGGCCACATCACCAAAGACGGCAGTATTGCCGGCCCCAAAATCCTGGAGCACATGGTGGATACTGTGTTGCAGTTTGAGGGCGACCGGCACCTGAGTTACCGCATCCTACGCACCACCAAAAACCGCTTTGGATCTACCTCTGAGTTAGGTATTTACGAGATGCAGGGCGCCGGGCTACGGCAAGTGAGCAACCCCTCGGAAATCCTGCTTTCCCAGCGCCACGGCGAGGAGCTAAGTGGCATGGCCATTGGGGCTACCCTAGAAGGCAACCGCCCGTTGCTGGTGGAGGTGCAGGCCCTCGTGACGCCTGCTACCTACGGCACGCCCCAGCGCTCGGCTACGGGCTTCGACAGCAAGCGGCTGCAAATGCTGCTGGCCGTGCTGGAAAAGCGCTCGGGCCTGCGACTGGGTCAGCACGACGTGTTTCTGAACATTGCCGGCGGCTTGCGTCTCGACGACCCCGCCCTGGACCTGGCCGTATGCGCCGCCGTGGTCAGTTCCCTCAACGATATCCCGATTCGCGGTGAGGTGTGCTTGGCGGCGGAAGTAGGACTAAGCGGCGAAATCCGGGCCGTAAGCAGGCTCGATCAACGCTTGGGTGAGGCCGAAAAGCTAGGGTTTGCTGAAATGTACATTTCTCAGTTCAACGCCCGCGGCCTAGATCTAGCCCGCTACGGTATTCGGGTGCAGCCCGCTGGCCGCCTCGATGAGGTGCTGAGTGGTCTGTTTGGTTAAATAAAATTGCGTGCTATCAATAAAGTAATGCCACGGCGTAGCAGCCGTGGCATTACTATTGTTGACAAGCAACAACTGCGGCGCTAGCGAAACGTATCGATGGTGCCGGGGTTACGAAAAAAGACTTCGTTCGGATTGAATATCCTATATAGAAGTCTAGTATCTTCGATTAAATAATTGTCTTTTACCGCGAATACCATTGCTTATATGGTCTATTTCATGATACGGTAGGACAAAATAATGATGTTGGTTTTTTAGTCTTCTGTCAGACTTCTCCGCCCGATGCTCTCCTTCCGCGCTTCTTCCTTTCTATCCCTATTTGTAGGGTGCTTGGCCTCCTTCGCCAGTCAGGCCCAGGGTACCGTTGTTATCACAGGCAAAATCAGTGGGCGCACGGCCGACTCGGTGGCCGTATCGCTACGCGAAAACCCGCTCGACCCTAAAGAGCAGATCACCTACGCGCCCGTTAGCGACAAAGGGGAGTTCCGGCTGGCGCTGAAAGTGAACGGCCCTACCCGCGCCGACCTGGTATATAACGATGACGTGACCGACCTCTTCTTGGAGCCCGGCTACGCGCTCGATGTGCGTTTCAAAGGCAACGATCTGGCCTCTTCCGTTAAGTACAAAGGCAAGGGCGCCGAGGCGAACAGCTACTTATCGGAAGTGGATGCATCGTTTGTGGAAAACGACGGTTTTCAGGTGCTGCCCGATAATATTATGCTTTACGAAGCGCCTTTCCTGTCATTTCTGGACTATCGCCGCAAGCAGGAAGAGAAGTTTATGGAGCGGGGCACCGAGGGGGTAGATATGTCGAAAGCCTTCCGCGACTACGCCAAGGCCACCATCACGTACAGCTACGCCAACGACCGGCTCACGTTCCCGGATTTGCGCGAGCAGGTAGTAAACACAGAGGGCCGCCTGAAAATGTCGCCCACGTACTATGATTTCCTGAATGATAAAGCGTTGATCGAAAACCCCTCGGCCACGCAAAACGAGCTATACCAGGAATTCCTGCTCAACTACGTGCACTATCTGGCTACCGCCGACAAGCACCAGCGCACTGACCCCGATTTCTACCTGGTATGCTACGACCTAGCCAAGCAGAAGCTGAGCGGCCCCGTAAAGCCCATTATCCTGGGGCGGGTGTTGCAGGAGTCGTTTCGGTTTGGGCACGTGAAGCAGTCGGCGGCCATGCTGGAAGACTTCCGGAAAATCGACAAGGATAATCAGTATTACCCCATTCTGGTACAGGATTTCAACCTGCACAAAACCTTCGCTATCGGCTCGCCGGCCCCCGAGTTTCACCTGCGCACTGCCCAAGGCGACTCCGTTTCGCTGCGGGATTTTGCAGGCAAGTTGGTATACGTCAACTTCTGGCGCACCACCAGCGGCCTCAGCCTGCGCGACCTACCCTACGCCGTGGAGCTAGCCAAAAAGTTTGAGGGCAAGGATATTGTGTTCCTGAATGTGGCGCTGGATGAAAACGAAGGCGCCTGGAAGCAACTGGTTATCAGCCGCAAGCTGCCGGGTGTGCACGTGCGCGCCAATGGCGGCATGAAGGCCGCTATAGCCCGCGCCTACGGCGTGCAGGACGTGCCCACGTACATTCTGCTGGCTGAGGATGGGACCTTCCTTAATACCAAGCCGAAGCGCCTGAGCAGCCGCGCCGCCGTCGATGAGATTAAGGAGTCGTTTGGGAAGGCTGGTACGTATTCCGGTATTATGCCGGCAAGTTCGGCAGGTAAGTAGCCCTTTGAAACCGGGCTGCCTTACGCAGTTTGCGCAGCGTTATTAAAACTAACAGTGCCTTCTCGGGTTGAGAAGGCACTGTTCATTTCTGCCCCTACCCACTGGTGATAGGGCAGGCTGCTTTCAGTTGCTTTCCCGACTTTTGCTTTCCTCTATGACTTCACTGGTGCGCGACGCGCTTACGCTGCTTTCCAAAACCACGCCCCGCCGTGTGCTAAACACCGGGCAAGTGGTAGGGGGCTATGTGCTCAGCAAGCTCACCGGCAAAGCCCGGCACTGGGGCCTACCTATGGCCCTATCATTCGAGCCGACCACCAGCTGCAACCTGCGCTGCCCCGAGTGCCCCAGCGGCCTGCGCTCCTTCACGCGGCCTACCGGCATGCTGCCGGCGGATCTGTTTCGGCGCACCATTGATGAGGTGGCCTCGCGGCTGTGGTACCTGATCTTCTACTTTCAGGGGGAGCCCTACCTGCACCCCGAGTTTCTGGACTTAGTGCAGTACGCCGCGGCCAAAGGTATTTACACAGCTACCAGCACCAACGCCCACTACCTCAACGACAAAAACGCCCGCCGCACCGTAGAGTCGGGCCTCGACCGCCTTATCATCTCCCTCGACGGCACCACCCAGGAGGTGTATCAGCAGTACCGGGTAGGCGGCAAGCTCGACAAGGTATTGGAAGGCACCCGCAACGTGGTACGGTGGCGTAAGGAGCTGAAATCGAGCACGCCGCGCATCGTGTTTCAGTTTTTGGTGGTGCGCCCCAACGAGCACCAGATTGAGGATGCCCGGCGCATGGCCCACGAGATGGGCGTGGATGACGTGTGGTTTAAAACCGCCCAGATCTATGACTACCACAACGGCTCGCCCCTTATCCCTACCATCGATTACTACTCGCGCTACCAGAATAACGGCAACGGCACTTTCAGCCTGAAAAACCGCCTGCTGAATCACTGCTGGAAAATGTGGCACTCCTGTGTGATTACCTGGGACGGCCTGGTAGTACCCTGCTGCTTCGACAAGGATGCCGAATACCGCCTCGGCGACCTGAAAACGCAGACCTTTCGCCAGCTCTGGCAGGGCGAGAAGTACCGCCGGTTCCGTGCGGCCCTACTCAAAGGCCGCGACCAGATTGAGATGTGCCGCAACTGCACCGAGGGCACCAAGGTGTGGGGGTAGGGTAGGGGCTTACTTGGTGAAATCTAGATCGTAGGCCAGCACCGTGCGGATGCCGTGGTTGTACTCAAACACGGGCGTGTTAGTGCCGGGGGCGTCTTCCTCGTGCTGCGTGATTTGATAGAGGTACTGCACATCCAGCCGGAAATGGTCGCTGAAACGGTAGCCTACCCCGCCCGCTAGGCGGTTTTGGTTGAACACGTTGTTCTGCACGTTGCGCCCGAAGCTGATAAAGATTTCGTCGAAGGCCGTGAGGTAGGGCTCGTGGTTGTCGAGGGTAGGGCCGATGAGGGGAAGCTGCAAGCTGAGTTGGTAGCGAATTCGGTTTTGAAACCACCAGCTTTCTATCGATTTCTCCACAAATTGAGCCTGCCAGCGCTGCTCCAGCCGCAGGCGGTGCGTGAGCTCTAACCGCCCTAACGCATCCTTCAGCGACACGTCTTCATATAGCCGGTGCTCCGGCTCGCTCAGGCCGCTGGCGGCGGTGGGGTAGTCGCCATAGGGGTAGGTGATGAGCAGCGTGTAGCCACCCGACACCTTCACCCGATCGGAAAGCTGGTAGATGCTACCCAAGCGGGCCAGCAGCTGCTGCGGGTCCGCACCGAGGTGCACGCGCCGTAGCTGCAACTCGCTGTGCAGCTGCCATTTCTTGCTGATCTGGTTGTCGCCGTTATACACCAGCCAGCCAAGGGTGTTATGGTCTGCAATACGGTTTCGCTGGGTTTGAGCCCGGCTGTGAGTAGCAATAAAACACAGCAGAAGCAGGAGCAGACAGGAAGGAGGGCGCACAGAGGAAAAAGCGAAAAAACGAAAAAAGGAAATCAACCAAACGACTCATCAGGATCAGCTCCGACAGGGTTTACAGCCCTGCCGGGGTAGGGTGGCTATCAGTAATGTTCTGCATGCTAGTGCTGCCAAGTACCAAAGCGCCCGGCGCGGTAATCCTGGTAGGCCTGCTGAATTTCCTGCTCCGTGTTCATCACAAACGGCCCATAGGCCACAATGGGCTCCTCGAAGGGTAGGGCGTGGCCCAGCAGCAGCACGGCATCGGTCAGCGCCTCGATGTGCAGGTCGTCTCCATCGTGGTGGAACTCGGTAAGGGTGCGGGCCTCTGTTTCCTGCTCGTTCACGCGCAGCTTGCCGCGAATGGTGTAGAAAAAGATGCTGCGGGCAGCCGGAATGGTGAAGTCCAGCATGGCACCGGCTTCTAAGTCAATAGTAGCCAGTTGAATATCGGCCAGCGGCTGCACCGCCCCTGTCTGCCCGGCCCAGGTGCCCGATACGGCATGCAGGCGGGCCCGACCGTCGGCCAGCGTCACTTCCGGAATGTCGGCTTTCTGCAAGCCCTGGTAGTGTGGCGGCACCATTTTGTGCCGGGCCGGCAAGTTCACCCAGAGCTGTAATATTTCCAGGTCGCCACCCGTTTGTTTGAAGTGGTCCGAAGATATTTCACTATGAATCAAACCGCTGCCGGCCGTCATCCACTGCACGCCCCCGGCCTCAATCACGCTTTGGTGGCCGCTGCTGTCTTGGTGCATGATGTCGCCGGCCAGGATAAAGGTTACCGTTTCGAAGCCCCGGTGCGGATGCGGCCCGAAAGGCAGGCCCCGGTTGCCGGGTCGGTACACCTGCGGACCGTGGTGATTCAGAAACAAAAAAGGGTCGATGTGCTCCACGGCCGGCGTGGGCAGCGCTCTGTAGGTAGTAAGATCGGCAATGGGGGCGCTAACGGCGCGGTGCTGGGCTTTAATCGTGCGCATACGGAAGTATTTGCTGTACTACCCATAGCCGTGGCAATATGTTTGTGAAGGGGCCTCGGTCGTGCATAGCGCATCAGCCTCAATTTCAAGGGCAAATCTTGTCTGAAAAGAGTAAGGACTTCCTTTTTTCCTTGCTTATATTGTACCCGTTTTGTTTATAACATCCCATCCATGCCTGCTTCCCTCGACACAGTCAAACAATTCTTACAGCTAGCAGAGTCCTGCGTAATCGACCATGCTGCCTACACGCCGGTATTGCATCCAGAAGTAGAAGAGATTGAGTTTCCGAATCTGCATAACAAGCAGGGCCTGCGCCGCGACTTTGAAGGCATTATAGACGGTATCCGCCACGGTCGGGAGCTACTGTCCCGGCAGGAGCTGGCCGGTTGGAACTTCGTGACTAGCAACGACAACACGGTGGTAGCGGAGATTCGCTGGCGCGGTGAGATGAGCATCCGCAACCAGCGTGTGGTGCCTGGGCAAATCCTGACCGGTTACTTTTGCCGGGTGTTTGAATTGAAAGACGGCTTGATCTTCCGTCTCCGCGACTACTATTGCTACGAGATGTTCTAAACTTTTACTTCGTCACCATTGCAGTCAGGTAGGGCAAGCGTGGGCTGATTGCCGATTTTCGAGATGTAGCGCAGCCTGCGCCGCTCAAAAGAGTCATTGGAACAGTTTCGTATCTTGTTCTGATGATGAATAAACCTTTACTGTCTTACCTGACAGCGGCGGCCGTGCTGGCAGGCTGCGCTGGTAGCTACCGCACGGCAACCAACGCTACCGCTACCACCGCCGCGGCCAAAGCCGCAGGCCCCATACTTCCTGGCGTAGGCCTCGATGTGGCCGATCTGGACACCACCGTATCGCCCTGCGACGATTTCTTTCACTACTCCGGTGGCAATTGGTTACGCAACAACCCCATTCCGGCCTATGCCTCTAGCTGGGGGCCGCGCAACCTGCTCGGCGACCGGACGCAGGCGCTGCTGAAGCAGATTCTGGAAGATGCCGCCAACACTCGCGCTTCTAAGGGCTCCAACCTGCAAAAGGTAGGCGACTACTACGCCTCTGGTATGGATTCAGTGGGGCTGGACCGCGCCGGGTTAAAGTACTTGCAACCCGAGCTGCGCCGCATCGACGCCATCATCAGCCGCGACGCATTGCGCCGGGAGCTGGCCCACCAGCAAACACTGGGCACGGGCGCCTACTTCCGTGCCGGTGTCAGTCCCGACCGCAAAAACAGCTCGGTCTATGCCGTGAACCTGAACCAGGGCGGCTTGAGCATGCCCGACCGCGACTACTACCTCAAAGACGACGTCCGCTCTACCACCGTGCGCAACGCCTACGTAGAGTATATGACGACGGTGTTTGAACTGCTGGGCAATGCACCCGCTACGGCCCGGCAGAGAGCGGCCAACGTGCTGGCCCTGGAAACGCGCCTGGCCCGCGCCAGCAAAAGCCGCGTGGAGCTGCGCGACCCCTACGCCAACTACAATAAGATGCCGCTGGCGGAGTTTGACCGCGCCTACCCTGCTGTGGGCCTCGGCGACATGCTGAAACAAAACGGCCTGGGCGCCGTGCAAGAGGTGATTGTGGGGCAGCCGGCCTTCTTTCAGGAGCTGAACACGGTGCTGCAAAGCACGCCGCTGCTAGAGCAGAAAACCTACCTCACGTGGCAGCTGGTATCATCTGTTACGTCGGCGCTGCCCCAAGCCTACTCCGATGCCGCGTTCCGGTTTCAGCAGGTGCAGAGTGGCACCAAGCAGCAGCCTACTCGCTGGAAACGCATGCTAGCCGCCACCGATGGCACTTTAGGCGAAGCTTTCGGGCAGCTATATGTGGATAAAGCCTTTTCGCCGGAGGCCAAACAGAAGGCCTTGGATATGCTAGCCAACATCAAGGCGTCGATGGCCGAGCACATTCAGTCCAACACCTGGATGAGCAGCGCCACCAAAACCGAGGCCCTGAAAAAGCTGAACGCCCTGCGCGTGAAAATCGGCTACCCCGATAAGTGGAAGGATTACTCCGCGCTGAATATCTCGCGTGAGTCCTACCTGCAAAACGTGCTGGCTGCCCGGCAGTGGAACTACGCCCGCAACGTGGAAAAGTACGGCCGGCCCATCGACCGCACCGAGTGGGGCATGACGCCGCCGACCATCAACGCCTACTATAGCCCAGCCATGAACGAAATCGTGTTCCCGGCCGGCTACCTCCAACCGCCATTCTTTGACCCCAAGGCCGACGATGCGGTGAACTACGGCGCCATTGGCGGCGTGATGGGCCACGAAATGACCCACGCCTTCGACGACCAGGGCCGGCAGTACGACTCGGAGGGCAACCTGCGCGACTGGTGGACCAAAGCCGACGGCGAGGAGTTCACCCGGCGCGCCGCTGTGGTAGGCACGCAATATTCGGCCTTCTCGCCCCTCGATTCGGTGTACGTGAACGGCAAGCTGACCATGGGCGAGAACCTGGCCGATTTCTCCGGCCTTACCATCGTCTACGATGCCCTGCAAAAGCAGCTCCAGCAGAAATACGGTAACCAGCCCCGCCCGCGCTACGACGGCTTCACGCCCGAGCAGCGCTTTTTCCTGAGTTGGGCGCAATTGCGGCGCACCAATATTCGGCCCGAAGCCCTGCGCCAGCAAATCCTCACCGACCCCCACTCCCCCGGCCAGTACCGCACCATCGGGCCACTCATGAACATGCCACAGTTTTACGACGCCTTTGGTTGCCAGCCCGGCCAGAAGATGGTGCGCAACGCCGAGGACCGGGCGAAGATTTGGTAAGAACGGCGGCAAAAGCCAGTGCTGTGTGCAAGCCCCTTGTGGAGGCAGAAAGTACCCTGTGTACCTACTGCCTCCGCAAGGGGCTTTTGTATAAAGTGCAAAGACCGAAATGGTACTCTTTTACTTTTAGGTAGAAAGGATTTGATAAGAGGCAGTCGACAATGGAGAAGCTAATGGTTTCTTAACAAGCGAGTGAATCAACGGGCTAGGTAATTGCGGCCTCATTTGTGATACCCCAACCCACGATGAGTTCAGCCTACTCTTTGGAGGGTAGGATAGAAGCTAACCAAGAATCGATACGACGATGACTCGCGGCGTAACGAGCTGTTCATAGAATACTTCCATTCTGCTTTTTCGCCTTCCAACATTCTTTCCTGCTATGAAAAAAGACTACCTATTTTTTTTGCTGACTGCGGCTGGTCTGGGCACAGCACCTGCTGCTCAGGCGCAGTCCTTCACCAAAGCCAATCAGTACCTTTCGGTTGGAGCTAGCCTGAGCGCCTTCAACTACTTTGGCGACCTGACGCCCCGCGTTAGCTTTGCCAGCGTACGTATGGCAGCCGTGAGACCAGGGTTTGGCTTCCACGTTACGCAACGCCTAACGCCTTACGTATCGGTGCGTGGCGCTTTGTCGTTTGGGCGCATCACCGGCTCCGATCAACAGGCTGCTGGCAAGGAAGCTGCGTACCGCTACTACCGCAACCTAAACTTCACAAGTAATATACAGGAGCTATCGGTAGTAGGTATCTTCGATCTGGTGCCTAATCACAGCCAGGCGGTGAACCGTATGCCCATCGTGCCCTACGTGTTTGGGGGCATAGCCGGCTTTCATTTCAATCCGAAAGGTACCGTGGATGGTGGTACCGTACCGGCTGGCCTCAAACCGGACGCCCAAGTGGAGTTGCAGCCGCTACGCACAGAGGGCCGTTACTACCACCGCGCGCAGTTAGCCATTCCTTTCGGCGCTGGTGTGCGCCTAAAAGTGGCCAAGAACATGGATGTAGGCGTGGAACTGGGTTGGCGCAAAACCTTCACCGACTATCTGGATGATGTGAGCACTACTTACGTGAGCGTAGCTAGGCTGTCGACGCCAGCGGCTCGCTATTTCGGGAATGGCATTACGCGAACTGATCAAAATACACCCGAACAAATGGATGTGCCGGGGGCACTACGCGGCAATAGCGGGGGCAAGGACTGGTATATCACCACAGGTATTTCCGTGAACTATATTCTAAATAAAAATATAAAGACTAATAAGTCTAGATAGTTATATTATTGATATGTAGTTATTTGTAGGTATTATTAGGCTAATTGTTTGAAACAAGGCCGCTATCCTGTAAAGGGTAGTGGCCTCGTTTTTTTGATTAAGTATATCTTTATTTACGAAATAATCGTAGTATTACGAAAGAATCGTATTAACTGATATGGAACGACTTACCCAACCCGAAGAAGAAGCCATGCAGGTGCTGTGGCAGCTGGATGGTGGCTTTGTGAAAGAGGTGCTGGAGCGTTTACCCAAACCTGCGCCGCCCTACACCACGCTGGCCTCTACCATCCGCAACCTGGAGCGCAAGGGCTACGTGCGCGCCGAGAAGCTGGGCAACTCTTACCGCTACGCCCCGCTGGTGCGCAACGAGGAGTACCGCCGCCGCTTCATGAGCAATTTCGTGAGCGACTATTTCCGCAACTCTTATAAAGAGGTAGTATCGTTTTTTGCGAAAGAGCAGAAAATCAGCGCCGACGAGTTGCAGGAGATTATCCGTATGATTGAGGACAGTAAACGCGACTAGCCATGCCCGCGCTACTCCTCTATCTGCTGCAAGTGAATGGGGCATTGCTGCTGTTCTACGCCGGTTATTGGCTGGTGCTGCGCCGCCTCACGTTCTACACGCTCAACCGCTGGTATCTACTGTTCTCGGTAGGCTTTTCGGCTGCTTACCCGGTAGTAGATGTCAGCGCGTGGCTGGCCCGGCCGGTGGCTGCCACTACGCAGGTGCTGGGCGAAACCTGGACCTACCTGCCCACTGCCGCCGCGCCTGCTTTCACGTATTGGACCAGCCTCGAATGGGCGTATTGGGTGGGGGTAGGCGTTTTATTGTTGCGCTTGCTTGCGCAACTAACGGGCTTGTACCGCATCCGGCGAGCCTCACGGCCGGCGCAGTGGCACGGGCAGCAGTACCGGAGGGTAGGGGCCGCCATGAATCCGTTTTCGTTTGGGCGCACCGTCTATCTCAACCCCGATCAGCATGCCCCCTCCGAGCTGCCGGCCATTCTGCGCCATGAGCAGGTGCACGTGCAACAGTGGCACACCCTAGATGTATTGGTGGCTCAACTTACGCAGGTCTTTTGCTGGTTCAATCCGGGGGTGTGGCTACTGCGCCAGGCGGTGCAGGAAAACCTAGAGTTCATTACCGACCGCGCCGTGCTGCGCGCCGGCCTGCTCGATGCCAAAGCCTACCAGTATAGCTTGCTGAAGCTCAGTACGCTGGCGCCCAGTGCGGCCCTAGCGAATCATTTCACCTTTCTCACTCTTAAAAACCGCATTGCCATGATGAACAAGAAGCGTTCCGCTACTGCCTATCTGGGGTTGTATGCGCTGCTGATACCAGGATTAGCATTGCTGGCATTCGCCTGTGCCCCGCAAGGTGAGCCTGCGGGTGATGAGATGGAAGTACGAAAAACTTCATCAGCAAGGTTTGACGCCATGAGCGACAGTACGCTGTTCTTTTTAGATGGTAAACCGAGTAGTAAAGCTGCTGTTGAAGCTATTCCTGAAATAGGCATAGTGCAAATACATGGAGCAGGGGGGCGCTTTAGAGGAGAATTTGGACCAGGTGTTAAGCGCATTTTTTTAGTGATTACAAAAACAGGTGAAAACTCGCCGGCAACGAAAGCATTTCGGCAGAAATATGGTTTTCAAACGCGTGCTGAGTTTGAAAAAGAAGAAGCAGAGAGACCTGCCAAAGAGGCCCGCGAAAGAGAAGAAATACGTCAGCGGGATGAAAGATTTAAGCAATTGCCCGACGCGCTGTATATCCTGAACGGCGAACCGGTAGATAAAGAAGAAATCAGCGAGATAAATGCTGAAGCCATTGAAAGCGTAAACGTGCTAAAAGGCAAGCAAGCAATTGAACAGTACGGCGAAAAAGGGCGTAACGACGTAGTCATAGTCATTACCAAAAACCATTCACAATCAACTAACTAGCTGCACAGGCAGTCCATTATCATGAAAACTACCAAAACCATTACCGCAGGAATTGTAACGCTGTTGTTAGCCGCTGGCGGCCTAGGCAGCCAATCCGCGCAAGCGCAGGCTCCCAAACTAAGCGCGGCGAAACAAGGTCCGCTCGCCTACTATGTAGATGGCGTGCTGACTTCGAACGAAGCACTGAACGATACCAAGCCAGAGGAAATTGAGGTTATGAACGTCGTGAAAGACAAAGCCGTGTTGGCTACGCTCGATCCTGTAGCAGCCAATGGTGCTATTATCGTCACCACCAAGAAGAATAAAGACTCGGAGGCGGTGAAGGCGTTCAACAAAAAGCACAATATCACCTACACGCCTCCTAGCCCAGAGGTGAAGAAAATAAACGATGCGGTAATGAGCGGCACCGGCCTGTCGGCCGGCGAACTGGGCGGCCGGCTGCTACTGGTGAACGACAAAGAAGCCACGCTGGAGCAATCGAAAATAGCGCACGGCCAACTATCGTCGATCTACGTGCTAGACGCGGCAAAAGCCACTAAGCGCTATGGTGAAAAAGGCAAAAACGGCGCGGTGGTTATCACTACGAAGTAGATATCTTATACCAGTAGAAAACAAAAAAGCGCGGGGCAATTGCCCCGCGCTTTTTTGTTGGTAGGCGAAATAGTACGCGCTACTTCACTTTCAATTCGCCGTCGTCGGCGTCTTTCTTTACTTTATTGCCTTCAGCGTCTTTGATCTTGATGTCGCCGTCGTCCTGCTTCTTGATCTTGCTGCCGTCTGCACCCTTAATAGTCGTGCCGGCGGGCATGTCCTCGGCGCGCTCCATGGCTGTTTGGTCCTGTGAGCAGGAAGCCAGCGAGAGGGTAGCGCCAGCCAGAAGTAGGAAAAGCATTTTCATACAGAAGAGAGAAAAGGGTGGGTATAAGGTAGGTATGCTAGGCTAACGGCCTTCCCTGGCTGTACGCTGCTGCGTGCGGAGAGTTATAGGCTCGGCAGGAGCCAGCGGCAACTACTGCCTATTTGGTAATTCCGCGTCGGTGTCAGACCTTCGCCGTTGATGCGTATGGCTGCCTCTTCTACTGTGTACTTCGAGAATGCTGCTGGTCGTTTACTGACCGATTCGGCAGGTTTTCTGCGGGTGGTATGGAGCAATCAGCCGCGTGGCCCCAAGGATGTGGAAGCACTTTTTACGCACATGACGCGTGCCTTGCAGCAGTATGGTTGGGGTCGGATTCTGATTAACCAAGTAAACATGCGCCGTTTCACGCCTCAGGAGCAAGAGTGGGTAGCCAACGAATGGCTGCCGCACGCTGTGCGGGAAGGAGGCTACCGCTTTGGGGCTGTACTGGTGTCGCCGGATGTGATGACGCGCCTCGCCACGGCCTACATTACCACCAAAATACAGGGCCTACCCTTGGTATATCACTCCTTTGATGAGGAGGCCACAGCCGTGAGCTGGCTGCTGCGGCAGGTAGGGTGGTAGTGCTAGGGTAGGGGCGGCAGCCGGGCTTGCAACTCCGCTACGGTGTAGTGCTCCAGCGCTAGGAGGGCGTCGTAGGGGTTGCCTGGCAGTTGGAGTAGCGTAGCAAAGGCCGGCTCAGTTTTGATGCCTTGTTGCTTGAGTTGTTGCACGGCAGCCCGCCACGGTTCGCCCCCGGCTTCTAGTACCCGTTGTTCTACCAGCATGTGCCGCACGGCGTACTGTTGCCGGGAGGGGCACGCTTGCCCAAACACTTCCACGGCAAACGCCTGATACTGAAAGTTACAGACGATGGCTGGCTGGCCCTGGCCCACGGTTTCGCGTAGTACAAAGCCGGGTAAATCTGCGTAGTGCGTGTGCAGCAGCGCCCGAAATGCTTGCTCTTGCTTCGGGAATACTGCGCAAATCACATCCAGGTCGCTGGCTGGCGTGGCAATGCTCAGCGGAATGGTGCCAGCCAGCACCGGGTCGAAAGCCTGCAACGTGGCCATAATGCCCAGCGCTTGCAGCGTATGATAGGCTTGTTGCTGGCGCGCGTCGCCGGTTAGCAGTGTGGCAAAGTCGGTGCAGTCGCGCATGTGGTATCGTTGGGCGGCTTCGGCTATCTTGCGCACTGTTTCATCACCTCCTCACTAGCGCTATGCCCACCGAGCCACTTGCCGTTCTCCAAGCGTATTTCGATTTAGTACAGGCATTCAGTGTGGATACTGCTGCCTACGCGGCGGTACTGCACCCCGAAGTAGAACAGCTGGAATACGCCAATGACCTCAACAAGCAGCCCGTGAGCCGCTCGTTCGACGAGATTCTGACCAACCTGCGGGCGGGACGGGAACTACTCCTCGACCCCAGCTTTATTGTACATCACACCCACGTGGGCTCTACGGGCACAGTGGTGGTTGAAGGCCGATGGGAGGCCACCGTCCTCCACGACGCAGGGCCCGCAGTGCGCGGGCAACGCGTCGCGTCGGAGTTGTGCTTGGTGTTTGAATTTAAAGACGGCAAGATATACCGGCAGCGGCGCTACCCCTGCTACGAGCCGCTGTAGCGGCTTACTTGCCTAGCTCACGTATCCAGATGTTGCGGAAGCTCAGCGGCTCGCTCTTGTCGCCGTGCGATTGGAGCTTGATGGGCGATGCGCCGTGCGCCTTGCCCTCGTAGCTGGCCTTGCCAATATACTGGGTAGGGCCATCCAACTCCACATTGTCCTGCACTACCACACCGTTGAACAGCACCGTTACGCGGGCAGGCGTTTGCAGCGTGCCGTCCGATTTGAAGGTAGGGGCAGTCCAGGCTACGTCGTAGGTTTGCCACTCGCCGGCCTTGCGGGCGGGGTTAGCCAGCGGAATCTTTTGCTTATAAATGCTGCCCGCCATACCGTTCACGTAGGTTTTGTTGTCGTACGAGTCCAGGATTTGCAGCTCGTAGCCCGCATCACCCTTGCCGATAGAGGCCAGAAACAAACCGCTGTTGCCGCGCGCCTGCCCGGTGCCGCTGATGTTGGCCGGCACACGCCACTCCAGGTGCAGCTGGTAGTTGGTGAAGGTGCGCTTGGTTTCGATGTTGCCTTTGGTCTTGTCAACGGTCATGATACCATTGGCTACCTTCCAGTCGGCTGGTTTGGAGCGGTCGTCTACCTTCACCCACTCTTGCAGGTTCTTACCATCAAACAGCACAATGGCGTCCGAAGGGGGCGCTACCATGGTAGTAGCGGCGCCGGGCGTTACCTTTTTAGGCACCGGCTCATACACTTCCGTGTCTTCGGGCTTGGCGTTTTGCTGGGCATACGCTGACATAGAAAGACCAAGAAGGGCCGTGGCAAGCAAAGGAAATTTCATGGGAAGAGGAATAGAAAGTAAGAGTGAAAAGGTGCAGTACAGGCTGTTCTGTTGAGCGCAACCGAACTATTGCTGACGCTCTGTTGCCAGGTAGTGCAAGTACAGAATGTACAGTGAAGATGCTTTGACAAGAGCAGCCGCAAAACGTTTAATGCGCACGCACGAATTGTTTAACTACCCAGAAGGCGCTTTACAAATTACACGTCGCAAAGCTGCACCGCTTGGCGCAACGAGGCCAACTTATCCGCCTTTTGCGGCATAAACTCTTGCGCCACGTACCCCTTGAAACCAGTCTTGAGGATGGCGCGCATGATGGCCGGGTAGTACAGCTCTTGCTGCTCGTCCAGTTCGTGGCGGCCGGGCACGCCGGCCGTGTGGTAGTGGGCAATGTAGGGGTGGAACTCGTTGATGGTCCGAATCACGTCGCCCTCATTGATTTGCATATGGTAGATATCGTAGAGCAGCTTGAAGTGCTCGGAGCCCAGCCGTTTGGCAAGGGCCGCGCCCCAGGCAGTATGGTCGCACTGGTAGTCTTTGTGGTCAATTTTGCTGTTGAGCAGCTCCATCACCAGCACTACTTTGTGCTTCTCGGCCAGGGCCACCAGCGGCTGCAAGCCCTTCACGCAGTTGACCAGCCCCGCCTCGTCTGACTGCCCCCGACGGCTCCCGCTAAAGCAGATCAGATTGGTGTAGCCAGCGGCGGCTACTTTAGGTATCATCTCGCCATACTGTTTTTGCAGGCGCGCATGGTATTGTGGGTCGTTGAATCCTTCTGTCAAGCTGATTTCGGCGCCGTTGCACATGGGCGAGTCCAGGCCGTACTTTTTCAGGGTAGGCCAGTCGGCAGGCCCTACCAGGTCGATGCCCTGGATACCCATCGCCTTGGCCTCTTTGCAAAGCTGCTCCACCGATAAGTCGTTGAAGCACCAGCGGCACACCGATTGGCGAATGTTGTTTTTGAGCGGCATGGTAGCAGAAGTGTTTTTTTCGTCCGAAGCACACGCGCTGGCTACTCCGGCGGTACTCATGGCGGCAGTACTGGCTAACAGGCCCTTCAACGCAGCGCGACGATTCCAGAGGGTAGGCATGGGAGACGTAGAATAATTTGCTAGAAGTTGGTAAAATCAGTTGGTGCCCTTCGCTCCTGTCATCCTGAGCGGAGCGTTAGAGATGACAGAAGCAAAAGATGACGGATGAAGCAGATTACTTCGCCTGCGCCATCGACGGTGCGGAACCCAACGCCACATCAGGCTCGGAGGTAGCGGCCTGGCGCCGCTCACGGAACATAAGCAGGAATAGCAGCAGCACTACACCCGCAATACCGGCCGGAATCAGCCAGATCATGCGCCAGTTATGCGCCTCGGGGGAGAGTTGGTAGGCGTCGAAAATGCGGCCCGAAAGCAGGGTGCCAATCAGCATCCCTACCCCGTAGGTAGCCAGGGTAATAAAGCCCTGGGCCGAGCTTTTGAACTGCTCGCCCGCCAGGTTGTCGGTGTAGATTTGACCCGTTACGAAGAAGAAGTCGTAGCACACGCCGTGCAGCACAATGCCGGCAATCAGCATCCAGTAGTTAGCGTCGGCATTGCCGTAAGCGAAAAATACGTAGCGTAACACCCACGCACCCATGCCAATGGCCAGCATTTTCTTCACGCCCAGCTTGCTGAAAAACAGCGGAATAGCCAACATAAACAGCAGCTCCGATACCTGCCCCAGGCTCTGCACACCGGCCGCCGATTTCATCCCTACCTCGTTCAAAAACGGATTGGTGAAGCCATAATAGAAGGACAGCGGAATGCAGATGGCAATGGAAGCCAGAAAGAAAATCAGGTAAGAACGATTTTTCAGCATGCCAATGGCATCCAGGCCCAGCAGGTCGCCCAGAGAGCTACTCTGGCCTTTCTTCACGGGAGGGGTAGCGGGCAGCGTAAAGCTGAACACGCCCAGGATGGCCGAAGCCACAGCGGCCATCGTGAAGGTGGCTTGCAGGCTGCCGTTCTGCTCCCAGTTTAGCCAGCCAATGGTAAGGCCCGCCACAATCCAACCCAGCGTACCCAGTACCCGGATAGGCGCAAACTCCTTCTGCGGGTCCTGCATCTGCCGGAAGCTGATGGAGTTTACCAACGCCAGGGTAGGCATGTACAGAATCATGTAGGTGAGGATGCTGGGGTAGAAGCTACCAAAATCGGGCGCCAGCGAGGCCCGCCATAGCAGCACCGCACCCGCTAGGTGCAGCACGCCCAGAATTTTCTGCGCCGAGAAAAACCGGTCGGCAATCAACCCAATAATAAACGGCGCCACAATAGCCCCTACGGACTGCGTCAGAAAAGCTGTACCCACCTGCAAACCCGTGGCGTTTAGGTTTTTAAGTAGGTAGGTGCCCAGCGTCACAAACCACGCGCCCCAGATGAAAAACTCCAGGAACATCATGATGGACAGCTTCACTCGGATGGTAGCAGTCATAGGGGGTAGGCGGTTTAGGTAGGGAAGTGGTGAGATAGAACAGGATGCTAAAACGTCATTTCGACCTCTCTGCTTGATGCGCAGAATGGTCGAAATGACGTTTAGGACTTTCGTCTTATTTCAGGGTCAGGATGTAGCGCACCATAGCTTCGGAGTCTTTCTCCGACAGGTTGGGGTGAGGGGTCATCGGGATATCGCCCCAGTTGCCTTTGCCACCGCTGATAACCTTCTTGGCCAGCATGCTCACATTGGCGTCGGTGGCCTCGTATTTCTGGGCTACGGCTGCATAGGCCGGGCCTACGAGCTTCACGTCCTGGCGGTGGCAGCTGGTGCAGTCAGAACCCTCAATGAGCTTGGCACCGGCCGCTACGGCGCCACCTGTGGGCGTGGTGCCAATCTTGTTGACATCGGTATCCACCTGGGGCTGACGGGCCTGGGCACTTACGTCGGCACCTTCTGTGCTATCAGTATCAAGAGCAGGCGTGTCGTCGGCCAGTGTGTACTCGGGTTTGTCTTTCGCGGTATCGGAGCCGGAGTTGCAGGCCAGCAGCGTCGAGCCGCAGAGCAGCAGCAAAAAAACGTTTTTCATCAGGTGAGGAGGTAGAGGAAGTAGGAAGTTGTGTGGTTTTATAATCCTAGTATTTCTTTGTTGAGGCTCTGGTCGATGCCAGAAGCTGCAAAATCATCGAAGGCCTTGTCTGTTACCCGGATGATGTGGTCTTGGATGAACGGGGCCCCTTCGCGGGCACCGTCTTCGGGGTGTTTCAGGGCGCATTCCCACTCCAGCACGGCCCAGCCGGGGAAGTTATACTGCGCCAATTTGCTGAAAATTGATGTGAAATCCACCTGGCCGTCGCCCAGCGAACGGAAACGTCCGGCCCGGTCTACCCAGCCCTGGTAGCCCCCATACACGCCCTGACGGCCGGTAGGGTTAAATTCGGCATCCTTCACGTGGAACATCTTGATGCGCTCGTGGTAGATGTCGATGAACTCCAGGTAGTCCAAGCATTGCAGAATAAAGTGCGAGGGGTCGTAGAGGAGGCAGGCGCGCGGGTGGTTGTCTACCTGTTCCAGGAACCGCTCGAAGCTGATGCCATCGTGGATGTCTTCGCCCGCGTGGGTTTCGTAGCACAAGTCTACCCCCTGCTCATCGAATACATCCAGAATAGGACGCCAACGACGGCCCAACTCCTCAAACCCCGTCTCTACCAGCCCGGCCGGCCGCTGGGGCCACGGGTACACGTAGGGCCACAGCAAGGCCCCGCTAAAAGTAGCATGAGCCGTGAGGCCTAAGTTGCGTGAAGCCTGCGCAGCATATTTCAGCTGCTGCACGGCCCATTGCTGACGGGCAGCGGGGTTGCCACGCACTTCGGCCGGCGCAAAGCCGTCGAATAGCTGGTCGTATGCCGGATGTACTGCTACCAGCTGGCCCTGCAAGTGCGTGGATAGCTCCGTGATTTCTAGGCCGGCATCGGCTACCTTGCCCTTCAGCTCATCGGCGTAAGTCTGGCTTTCGGCCGCCAGCTTCAGGTCGATGAAACGTGAATCGAGGGTAGGCATCTGAATGCCCTTATAGCCTAGGTCGCTGGCCCAATTGCAGATGCTTTCCAGGCTATTGAACGGCGCCTGTTCGCTGATGAATTGGGCCAGGAAGATGGCGGGTCCTTTGATGGTTTTCATAATGCTTAGCTGATTGCTAATAGGTTTTAGCTGTTAGCTATTGGCTTTTATGGATGGAACAAGCTGCGTTCTTCAACGCGAAAGTTACTAGCGAAAAGCTATCGGCTAACAGCTGAGAGGCGTCCATTTTTGTTCCGACTTACCGGAGGCAATAACCGATTCGATGAAGCCCATGCCCCGCACGCCGTCTTCCACGCCGGGATAGTCGGCGGCTTCGGCTGGGGCAGCGGGGCCACCCAGGTCGGCTATGAGGGTAAGGGCGAAGTTGCGGTAGAGGTTGGCAAAGGCTTCGAGGTAGCCTTCGGGGTGGCCCGCCGGAATACGGCTGTTGTGCAAGGCCAAGGGGCTGAGGTAGGAGGCACCCGTCTGGCGAATTTCGGTGGGCTTGTCCAGCCACTTCACTAGCAGCGTGTTGTTGTCGGCTTGCTGCCAATCGAGGCCGCCTTTTTCGCCGTAGAGGCGTACGCGCAGGTTGTTTTCTTCGCCGGCTGCTACCTGGGTAGCCACTAGCACGCCGCTAGCACCGTTGGCCAGTTTCAGCAGCACGGCTCCATCATCGTCGAGCTGCCGGCCGGGTACTACCACGTTGATATCGGCGCACAATTGCGTGACTTCCAAGCCGCTCACATATTCTAGCAGGTTGAAAGCGTGGGTGCCAATGTCGCCCATGGCGCCGGCTGCGCCGCTGCGGGCGGGGTCGGTGCGCCAGGCGGCTTGCTTGTTGGCGCCGCCTTCTTCGTAGGTGCTCAGCCAGCCCTGCGGATATTCTATGTATACTTTGCGAATAGTGCCCAGCACGCCGTCGGCAACCAACTGCTTGGCTTCCTTTAACATAGGGTAGCCGGTGTAGGTGTGCGTAAGGCACAGGCGCCGACCCGTGGTTTCTACCACTGTGCGCAACTCCTTGGCTTCGGCCAGGGAAAACGTCATGGGCTTGTCCAGCACCACATCAAAGCCGTGCTCCAAGGCCATTTTGGCGGGCGCAAAGTGCAAGTGGTTGGGCGTCACGATGCTGATAACTTGTACCCGCTCGGCTTCGGGCCGTTGGGCTTCCTGCTCCAATAGCTCCTGGTAGGAGCCATACACGCGGTCAGGGGCGAGGCCCAGCTCCTGGCCAGTGGCACGGGAGGTATCGGGGTTGCTGCTGAAGGCGCCGGCCACCAGCTCATAGAGTCCATCGAGGGAAGCGGCCATGCGGTGCACGCCCCCAATAAAGGAGCCTTGCCCGCCGCCAATCATGCCCAGTCGTAATTTCATGCGGTGTGGTGAAGTGGTGAGGTTGTGAAATTTGAGTGGTAAGTAAAAAATACGGCTGTCATCCTGATCTTGCAAAGGATCTTATCACGGTAGAACGACAAGTGTAACAACGACTCGTTCAACTGGCATAAGGTCCTTCGCAAGCTCAGGATGACAGACGCCTTTTCGCTCGCAAGTAACAACTCAAATTTAGGTAGCCCAGGCCCGGTCGCCTTTTTTGTAGGGCACGTTGCCGTCGTATTTGCCGGGCACGGGTAGGTAGCGGAGGGCTTGGGTAGCGCCTGGCTCAGAGGTGAAGAAGCCCAACAAGGTCAGCTCCTTCATCATGCGGAAGTAGTGGTTGGGCTGCTCTTTGGTCTTGGTTTGGGCGTACTGCTTCTGCTCAGCGTCAAGGGCGGTTAGAAACTCCTTGCGCTGACCGGCATCCAGACCCATGAAGTCCTTCTGGTACTTCTGCTTACTGGCATCGTTGAGCTTGGTAATGCCCTCCGAGAAGATCTTTTGGTCTTCGGGCTTGTAGCAGTCGCGCACCATCACGGCCATAAAACCGCCCACGTTGGCAGCTTTGGCGCCGGGCGTTTTGGTGGCAGGTAGGATGGTTTCGCCTACCTCGTTCAGCAGCGTTACTTGGTTGGCATCCAGAACTTCTTCTGGTTTTTGGTCGCCTTTCGGCCCAGCCTTGGCGGTTGTTTTGGAGTTGTCGGTAGAGCAACCAGTTAGAAACAGGTCGCCGCCAATTACGGCGCCACCCATCAGGAGGGCCACCCGGCCCAGTGCATCTCTTCTGTTCATTGCCGGTAGGAATTAGATGTTCTGCTTTTTCAGTTCGCTTACGGCGTGGTCTACGGCGCGGGCCGTGAGGGCCAGGTAGGTGAGCGAGGGGTTCACGCAAGAGGCCGAGGTCATGGCGGCACCGTCGGTCACGTACACGTTGGGGGCGTCCCATACCTGGTTGTGCGCGTTGAGCACCGAGGTTTTGGGGTCGCGACCCATGCGGGCCGTTCCCATCTCGTGAATGCCGCCGCCCAGGTTGTAGCCGTTGTTGTAGGTGTTCACGTTTTTGAGGCCGGCTTTTTCCAGCATCTCCTTGGCGTCCTCCATCATGTCCACGCGCATTTTCTGCTCGTTGTCTTTGATGGTGGCATCCATCACCAGCACGGGTAGGCCCCAGGCATCCTTCTCGGTTTTGGAGAGGTATGTGCGGTTTTCGTGGTAGGGTAGGGTTTCGCCGAAGCCCGTGATGCCCATAGTCCACTTGCCGGGCTCCGTCAGAGCATCTTTGTAGTCGCCACCAATGCTCATTTCTGCGATGTCGCGGCTCCAGCCTTCGCGGCTGGCGCTGCCCTGGTAGCCGAACCCGCGCAGGTAGTCGCGCTTGTCGCCGAACAGGTTGCGGTAGCGCGGCACGTAGATACCGTTGGCGCGGCGGCCGAATACGTATTTGTCCTCGTAGCCTTCCATTTCGCCGTGGGCACCAGCCCGGAAATGGTGGTCCATCAGGTTGTGGCCCAACTCACCGCTGCTGCTACCTAGGCCATCGGGCCACACATCAGTAGCAGAGTTCATCAACACCCAGGCCGAGTTCAGGGCCGAGGCATTCACGAAGATAACCTTGGCGAAATACTCATAGGTTTTGTTGGTTTCGGCATCCAGCACCTCTACGCCCTTGGCCCGCTTGGTATCCTTGTCGTACAGGATTTTGGTAACGATGGAAAACGGCCGCAAGGTGAGGTTGCCGGTAGCCATAGCCGCCGGTAGCGTGGCCGACTGCGTGCTGAAATACGCCCCAAACGGGCAGCCCAGCCAGCACTTGTTGCGGTACTGGCAGTTCACGCGGTTGTTATGGGGCTTGGTGATGTTGGCCGTGCGGCCAATAATCATGTCGCGGTCCTTGAAGTGCTTCTTGATGCGGGCCGCTACGTCCTTCTCCACAATGTTCATGTCCATGGGCGGCATAAAGTCGCCGTCGGGTAGCTGGGGCAAGCCGTCGCGGTTGCCGCTGATGCCGGCAAACTTCTCGGCGTGGCTGTACCAGGGTGCCAGGTCTTTGTAGCGAATGGGCCAGTCCACGGCAATGCCTTCCTTGGCGTTGGCCTCAAAGTCGAAGTCGCTGTGTCGGTAGCTCTGGCGCCCCCACATCAACGAGCGGCCCCCTACCTGGTAGCCCCGGAACCAGTCGAACGGCTTGGCCTCCACGTAGGGGCTTTTCTGCTCGTTGGTCCAGAACTCAAGGTTGGTCTCGTTCAGTGTATAATCGCGGCTGAGTACGGGGTAATCCTTAATCATTTGCTGGGTTTTGCCGCCGCGGTGCGGAAATTCCCAGGGCGCTTTGTTGGCATTCACGTAGTCTTTGATGTGCTCTACGTTGCGGCCGCGCTCCAGCATAATCGTTTTTAATCCTTTCTCCGTCAGTTCCTTGGCAGCCATGCCGCCCGATATGCCGGAGCCGATTACAATTGCGTCATATGTATTCTGTGCCATACAGGAGGGGTGGGTATTTTTAGTTATTCGTTTTCAACTTTTGGTAGTCTATAGCAGCGGTTTATGTTTAGCTTTAGTGGCCGCCCAGCACCCCATAGGGGGCGCAGCACAAGGGCAAACAACCAAAAACAAACAACCAAAAACCAACCCTATACCAGTGTGCGCTTGATGTAGGAAACGCTTTGCTTGATGCTGTCGAAGGGCGAGCCAGGCGTTTGGTCTTGCTCCACAAAGAAATACTGCATACCCGCTAGCTTCTTCTGCGCGAAAATGCGCTTGAAGTCGATGCTGCCATTACCTACCTCCGTGAAGTTGCGCTGGGGCGTTTTGTCCATGTCCTTCACATGCCACAGCGGGAAACGGCCGGGATGTTCCTTGAACATTGCCACGGGGTCTTTGCCCGCTTTGGTGGCCCAGTACAGGTCCAGCTCCATCTTCACCAAGTCTTTATCGGTGGCTAGCAGCAAATCGTAGGGCATCTGCCCATTCTGGGGCTGAAACTCGAAATCGTGGTTGTGGTAGCAGAGCTGAATGCCGGCTTTCTTGCACTGCTCGCCGGCTTTATTCAGGTAGTCAGCTACCTTCTGGTAATGGTCTCGCTCGCTGTCCATAAGGTAGGCGCACACCATGTACTTCACCCCTACCTGTGCGGCGTCGTCTATGGCTTTGTCCCAGCCGTGCAGCAGGGTGCCTTGAGTGGGCTGACCGTTGTTCATGGCCTCGCCCAGAACGTAGTGGCTGCTAGGCATAATCAGCCCGTTCTGCTTCAGCACTTTGGCAAACTCTGCGGGCTCCATGCCGTAGAACTTCTGACTGCCAGTGTAGGTAGCGCCTTCCACCGAGTTGTAGCCCATGGCGGCTATCTTGGCCAGTGTGCCGGTAGGGTCCTGCTGCATGGGCTCGCGCACGGTATAGAGCTGCAGACCGATGTAGGACTTGTCGGCCGCTAGTACAGAAGGGGAGGCGCAAGCCGCTGCCGATAATAGCACGGCAGATTTCAGAAACGTTCGTCTGGTGGTCATGAAGCAAGAGGGGTAGGGTAAAAAATCAGCGCTGGTACGCTGTGGTAGAATAGAGCGGAAAGCAGCTTTTTCGTGCGAAATAGCTGCCAAGGGGCACCACAGCAAGCAATGTTGACCCAAGGTATTCTTCTTTTTGGCAGGAACCCAAGCCTTTTGCCAGGCTATTTTGCTTGTTAGAAGAACAAATTGTGTAACGGTAGACACCTACCACACACGTTAAACGGGGAGTAAGATAAGCTTTTCAAACTCCTACCGCAAACGATTTCTCTCATAGGACACACGCAAAAAAATAAGGCTGCATGTGGTCTTTCGTTGTGGCTGTAATCTATTGCGGCCCTGGCGTAGGGGCCAGGGCCGCAATAAAGCAAGCCGTTATGGTGCCATAGCCGGCAGTTAGTAGTTCAATCCTTTCAGGTAGGCAATGTTGCGCTGCATGCTGGCAAGGGGTGCGCCTTCATACTCTTCCTGCTCCACAAAGAAATATTTCATGCCCGACTTCTTGGCGCTGCGCAGCAGCTTGGCTACGTCCAAGCGGCCGGTGCCCAGCACGGTGCTGTGGGCTTCCCCTTTTTTCATGTCCTTGAGGTGCCACAGCGGGAAACGGTTGGGGTAGCGCTCAAAATACTGGAAGGGGTCGTAGCCGGCAACTACCACCCAGCCCAGGTCCATTTCCATGGATACCAGGCGCGGGTCGGTTTTTTCCAGCAGCACATCGTACAGCACTTTCCCGTTATCCTTTTCAAACTCGGAGTTGTGGTTGTGGTAGGCAAACTGCACACCCGCTTTCCGGCAGGCTTCGGCCGCTTTATTGAAGGTGTCGGCGCAACGCTCGTAGTTGCTCACGGTCTGGCCCTGGGTGGGTAGGGAAGGGCACACCAGGTATTGCTGGCCGGCTTCGGCGGCGGCGTCCACGGCTTTCTGCCAATTGTTGTCGATGCCCACGTGGCCGCTGCGCAGTGTCATGCCCAGGCTGCCCATCAGCTGCTTCATTTCCTTGGGCGACAGGCCGTAGTAGTAGCCCTTGGCGCTGTTGGCCGATTCAATTTCTTTGTAGCCCATCTTGGCCAGGCTGCTGAGCGTGCCCTTCGCGTCGCGCATCATATCGTCGCGCACGCTATATAATTGAAGGCCAATATCTTGCACACGGGCGGCGTGGGCTAGGGTAGGCAGGGCCAACATGCCGGTGGCAAGGGCGCTTACGGAGGTCAGAAAATCTCTTCTAGTAGTCATAAAGGGGGCTGCGATGGAAAGATGCGGAACAACTAACGCTCACCAAGATAGAAATTTGCCCACCAGAAATCGGGAAAAGCTGATTTAGGTACATGAATTGTTAAAAAAGTATCGGCACGCAGTCTGGGTTATGGTAAATAGCAAGTGCAGCAAGGAAAAGACACAGTATCGTCTTGTTCTTGCTTTTTTTGTCTTCTTAAGTATTTGACTATGTTTTCTCCTTCTAATCGGCTGTATTTTGAAAATGCAGCGGGCCGTGTTGAAGAAGACCGGGCTGGTTTTGTGCGGCTGACCTATACGCTGGGTCGCCGGGAGGCAAGCATATGGCACGGACTGTTACAGCACACCAAGCACCTGCTCGCAAGGCAGGGGCAAGGCCTGCTACTAGTAGACCAACGGGCTATGCAAGCGTATTCGTTGGAAGAACAGCGTTGGCTGGTAGAGGAGTGGTTGCCTCAGGCTATTGTAGAAGGTGGCTACCGCTATGGAGCTATTGTGCAGGCACGCGATGCCTTTGCTCGCTTAGCCATGGACACGGTACGCCTACAAGCGCAGAACCTGCAACTCACGTATCGTTATTTTACGAATGAAGAGGAAGCGGTTGCATGGCTGCGGGCGCAGATAAAGGAATTCTCGTTGCGCTACAATTCTTAAAACAGAGCTGAAACTACAGCCGTTAGTTTCACGGAATACGCATCTTGAGTTCCAGGCAGCTGCATAGCGGTTTCAGTTTTGTAGGTTTCTGGATTGACACAACAGCGCCGCGAGCGGGGCAAGAAACGTTTCTTGCCCCGCTCGCGGCGCTGCCTTTTATACTCTTTAACTATTAGAAGCCTGAAGATGCCTGGCGGCTACGCTACCATTTGGAAGCTGCCTGGCGCAACGTCTGTTACGGGTTGCTACCACGAGCCGCTGTTGTCGCTGCTGTCATCGAAGCCACCGCCACCCGTGTCATCCGACGACGAATCATCGTAGGAGTTATCAGACGAGAAGTAGTCGGGGCCGGAGGAAACGTCGTCGGAGAAGTAGTCTGGGCCGGGGTCGTTGGCGGCGCTGGCACCACCAAAAAAGTCATTCACATCGGCATCCGAAGCGGGTGGGGTAGCGCCTAAACCGGCTGCACCCATGCCAGCAGCCGCCGTGTTGTCGTTGCCTAATTGTAGGTCGTTGCCGGTGTGGCTCTGGCCCGAGGCCATGCGGTTGCCGAGGTAGGCGCCGGCTGCGGCCGCGGCACCCGTGGCCAACATGCCACCAATACCACTGCCACCACCGCCATTGTTGGTATTGCCAGCGTTGCCGCCCCGGTTAAAGAAATCCGGTGTTGGCCGTTGCCCGCCCTGATTGTAGCCCTGGGTAGGCTGATTGTTACGGTTCGGTAAGAAATCGGGGGCGTTGCCGGTAGTGCTTTGCGCGGCACTTTTGCGGCGAAATAACTTCACCAGCAGCCAGATTACGCCACCTACCACTAAAGCACCCAGCAGCAAAGTGCCCATGCCCGGCCCCGATGGCTCAGGGGTAGGGGTAGGGGTAGGGCTGGACAGCCCCGGCGAGAAAGGCGCACTAGATGGCTGCTCCAACGGCTCATCAAGTGGCGCCGAAGCAACGGGAGCCTCAGTAGTTGTGGCGGGCGACGTAGCTGCCGGCGCCTGCGTAGGTGCCGAACCTGGGTTGGCTGCTTGCAGCAAGGTGTTCAGCCCGGCCCGCAAGCCAGCAAAGTAGCGTCCTTGTTTGAACTGCGGCCCCATCTGCTGGCTGATAATGCGGTCGGTAAGCGCCGGCGTAACCTGGCTACGCAAGCCTGAGCCCGCCTGAATGCTGACCTGGCGTTCTTGCACCGAAATCAGTACCACTACGCCGTTGTTTTGGTTACGCTGGCCCACGCCCCAGGCGGTGCCCAGCGCACGGGCATAGTCGGCCACGGTGCGACCGTCCAGGGTAGGCACAGTTACCACAACCACCTGCGTGCCGTTGTTATCGGCGTAGCTGCGCAGGCCGCTTTCCAGCTTCTTCGCGTCCGTTTCGCTGAGGAGCTGAGCTTTGTCCGTCACGAAAGTGAACGGGTTGGGACGAGCCGGCAACTCGCCGGCAGCGGTGGCGGTGTGGCTCAAGCCGAGGGCAAGAGCGAACACGAAAACAAGAAAGCGAAACATAGCAAATGGATAGGAGTGAGGGAAGCGCATCAATTTCAGAGCTTTCTACGCACACAGGCGCTAATAGGTGCCTACCCCAATCTGCGGAGGGGGCAAGCACCTGGCTACCGCATACCCTGCTGGTGCTAATTCTTGTTGGCGGCCGAGTAGCGCAGCCACAGGATGCCTTCGGGCCGTTGCTCCACGTGTTGCAACGCGAACTGGCGTGGTGGTCCCGGCTGGTCGCCCTGCTCGAAGAGGGTAGGCGACGAAGCCGCGCCGTCTACCACCGGGTAGTGCAGTATGCTCAACTCGTCTATCAGCCCGGCCTTCAGCAACGAGCCGTTGATGTGCCCGCCACCTTCCAGCAGAATGGTTTGGATAGGAAACAGCTCCGCCAGCTTGGTCAGTACGTTGTGGAAGTCCAGCTCCTCGGCTCCGCCAAACACGTAGGACACGCCCACGCGGCGCAGGTAAGCCAGGTACTCGTCGCTCACCTGCTCCGACAGCACACTGATGATATGCTCTCCATCAATGTCGGCCGACTCCCAGCCCAGCTTACCGTGCGCATCTACGGCCACCACAAAGGAATCGGCGGAGTGCTCGGCTACGAAATCCGTGCGGTCAAGGGGTTCCGTTACGGGTTGCAGGTCGGGTTCCAGGCCTTCAGTGAAGTCCTTTTCCATGGTCATGCGGCCACACAGCCAAGCATCAGCTTCGAAGGTAGCGGCGGTGGTTTCGTACTCCTGGGTATTGGGAGCATTGCCCCAGCGGCTCAGAATAATGCGGCCGTCCAGGGAAGTCATCATGTGGCAAATTACGCGGGGTGTCATAGGGGGTAGGGGTAGGAAAAATGTAGGAAGGGTAGTGAAAGGACCAAAGGCCGATGCTCAGTACTGGTGTTAGCCCACCAGTGGTGGGCCCTAATAGGGTAGTCGGATAGACGCCCCCGTGGTCAGGAAAAAGGACGGCGCGGCACGGCTGATACCAACGCCGCCGGCCACGTCCAGCTGTAGGTTGGGCCGCACGAGCCACAACAGTCCCGCATCCACTTCGTTATCGGGCCTGCTGCGGGCTTCGGTGGTGCCAAAGGCTTCGCCGTAAATTGAGAACTGCTTGCTCAGCCGGGCCGCGAGCTTCACGGCGTACTTCTGCTCGGTATCGTTCTGCACCCATCCGTAGCCATAAGTGTAGGTGAGGCTAAGCGCATCGGTGAGGGAGTTGGAGAAGCCGAGGCGCAAGCGGGCCTCGGGGTTGGTAGGACGCAGCTCCTTTTTGCCAACGGGTAGGGTAGCCGTAGCCGTGAAGGCAGCCTGTGGCAATATGCCTTTCTCGTCCCACAGCTGAACGCGGGTGCCTACCTCCGGCGCCCCAAGGCCTCGTTGTCCTTGCCGGCTACTGCTCGGGATAGATGCCTCAAACCCAGTGCCCAGCCGCAGTTCTACCCTATCTAGCAGGCCGTAGCGCACCGTGAGGGTAGGGTAGTTGTAGGTGCGCGACGACCTGCCGTCCTGGTAGCGCAAGCCGCCTTCCAGCTGTACAAAGTGCTTTTGCACAACCGATGTGCCGTTGGTCTGATCGGGCCGGCCAGGGTCGATGGGGTCGATATCCTCACGCTGTTGGGCATAGCTTGCGCGCGCCAGCAGCAGAAAGAATATCACGCCTAGCAAACGAAAGCCTCTACCACCCAACGCGTCCAATTTTCTCATATATAATAGCCCGCCAAGCAGAAAGCATGATTGCTTAGCTGCGCGTTAGCCAGCCCGGCAGCAGGTACACCCGCCTACGCCAATACCTGGCGCTTGGTTGGAGGCAGCTGCAGTGTGACATAAAACGATGGGGCACAGCCCTGCGCCAGTGGGACTACCTATGCGCGCCACCCAGCCGCACCCGAATATACTGTTGCAGCCACATGGGGTACACATTGTACAACATATTCAACACGCTCAGCGCTAGCCCCCAGCCTACCCTACCCAACGCGGCCGCGTAGCCGGCCGCGAACAGAAAGAACAGGAATCCCACCAGATGAAACCGCTCCAGGTGGTAGGTGTGCTGCCGGAGTGCCGCTACTGCCGCCCGACTCTGCACGTGCCGGTAGTGCGGGTAGCGCCGCCGCAGCAATCCATTGATGAAGCTGCCGTGCTGGGTAAACTGATTGGCTACGTGCACCCCCAGCCGACGATAAGCCGCCGCGGAGCCGCTCAGCTGCCACCACCGAAACCACGCCCTGGGCACCGCATACCCTAGCAAGCTCACCGCCAATGCTCCGTACAGCCACGGCCGCGCCATGTGCTGGTAGCAAAAGACACTCAGCGGCCCCAGACTCAGCACCGACCACACCACGTTCGGAATAGCGTTGTAGAACGTCAACAGCGCCGGAGAGGGCGTAAGGTGTTTGTCTTCCATCGGCGGCAACTGAAGTGCTAAGCAAGTCTCTGGCTTACTGTCTTCTGCACTGCTTGATTGTCTGCGCAAAGCACAGGCGCTACTATAGCAATTCGGTTAGCGTTATCCCACAATCAGGGAAGGCGCTGCTGAAAAGGCAGTGGTGGCCTTCATCCACCAGCCACACCACCACAGGGTTCTGGTAAATGTAGTCGCGCTTTTGCTAAGTCCACTCAGCTGAGGGTAGGGCAGTGGGGTGGTTGCCCTCCTGCCATAGCTTGAAAACCTGGCCTTGCGGACGACCATAATAATGTTAGTACTTTCGCAGTAATGACACTCGATGACTTACAAGCACAGCGTGAAAGCGCAGATTTTGAGGCTAAAGCGGCTCAAGGACAAGATGGTCGAGGTGCTTTACCACACGATATTTGGCCTACTTATAGTGCATTTGCAAATACGAATGGTGGAGTTATAGTTCTAGGTGTAAAGGAGCGAAAAGACCATTCTTTACAAGTAATTGGTTTGCAAGATGCTGAAAAGCTAAGACGAGAAGTGTGGAGTAATGTCCACAACCGAAAGACGATAAGCCATAGCCTTCTTGGAAACGATGATGTTCGTATTGAGACAATTGATGGACTTGACGTACTATTTATTCGTGTTCCTAAAGCTCATAGGCATCAGCGACCCATATATGTAGGCGAAAACCCACTCACTGGCACTTATCAGCGCCGGCATGAGGGAGATTATTCTTGCCCTGCTCCTAGGGTACGTCAACTTATAGCGGAAGCAGAAAATGATACACGCGATGCACGCCCCTTGCCTCATCATGGTATTTCTGACCTTGATTCAGATAGTCTAGCAGCTTTTCGTAATCAGTTCAGGTCTACTAAGCCAGGGCATGCATGGTTAGTATTAAGTGATCAGGATCTTCTCCAACGTTTAGGCGGCTGGTTCAATAATCGGGAAACAGGTGAACAAGGTCTTACTCTAGCTGGCCTGCTAATGTTTGGACAGCAACATATCATCGAAAGCATTCTACCAGACTACGTTGTAGACTATCAAGAGAAGAGTCCAAGCCATCAGCGTTGGGTTGATCGTCTTGTAACTGATGGTACGTGGTCAGGCAATCTGTATGATTTTTATCGTAAAGCCTATTCTCGTCTTATTAGTGACCTAAAAGTTCCTTTCCAACTACGTGACCAGCATCAGCGAGTTGATGAAACACCTGTTCACGTAGCTCTGCGAGAAGCTCTTGTCAATTCATTGATACACGCTGATTATAATGGTAGCAGCCCTATTCTCATAGTAAAAGAGCCTGACCAGTTTACTTTTCGTAACCCAGGAACTCTCCGTATTCCACGGGAAGAAGTATTTCAAGGCGGGAATAGCGATTGCAGAAATCGGAATTTGCAGAAGATGTTTCAGATGATTGGTGAGGGAGAAAAAGCAGGGTCAGGCTTCCCGGCTATTCTTAGAGCATGGGAGAGCCAATCTTGGTCGGATCCTTATTTAACTGAGTCCCCGACTTCAGATTATGTTTCATTACAACTGAAGATGACCAGCTTTTTGCCTCAAGATGTGCTTAACAAGCTTGCCAAGCACTTTGGAGCACCCTTTACAGAACTTGATGAAAATGCTCGTTTAGCACTTGTGTTAGCAGAGCAGGAAGGTTATGTGACAAATGAGAGATTTCGCTCATTCACATACCATCATCCAGCAGATATTACCAAGCAACTTGCATTGCTAGTACGAAATAAGTTTCTAACTCAAGAAAGAGGGGGCCGTTGGACAAAATATCATTTAGTGTCTAGCAACCAAATAGATACATTGGAAACCTCTATTGAAAATAAGAACGCTCTACATGATGAAGTCAATGGGCAATTAGTTTTAATCTATGATAATAATAAGTCCATAAAGTCGGTTGACAACTCCATAAACTCTTCTGCAGACTCCATAAAGTCGGTTGACAACTCCATAAACTCTTCTGCAGACTCCATAAACTCAGTTTCTGAAAGTACAGAAACCACTGAGTACAGTTCGGTCAGTGATTTAGTCAGGGCTAATATCCCAGAAGTTATCTGGCAGAAGTTGATGCAACTAGGTGAACCGGCAAGATTAGGGAGGATTTCTTCATCTTACCTAGCACAATTGATATTTATTCTATGCTCTGAAACTGAACTAAATACTCAGCAACTAGCAATGATTTTAAAACGGAATGCTGTGGGAATACGCAGTAATTATATAGCTCAAATGGTGGAACAAGGAGTCTTGATACCAACCTTCCCTGATAAGCTTAACCATCCTCGTCAAGCTTATAGGGCAGCTTAGAAGAGCATAAAATAAAAAGGCCACTCAGCATGAGTGGCCTTTTTAATTAACTCTACGACCCGCAAGCCTCGCAGGCGTCCGGATTATCCAGCGAGCAGCTCATGTCGCTTTGGTTCTGGGCGACGTTGGCGTAGACCGGCTCCAGGGTTTCGGCGGCTTGTTTCTCCACCGTGAACTTGATGGCGTCGGCGGCGGCTTTGGTGCGCAGGTAGTACATGCCGGTTTTCAGACCGCGCTTCCAGCTGTGGAAGTGCATGCTGGTGAGCTTGCCGAAGTTCACGTTTTGCACGTGCAGGTTCAGGCTCTGGCTCTGGCAGATGTACGCGCCCCGGTCGGCCGACATATCAATGATGCGGCGCTGCGAGATTTCCCACACCGTCTTATACAGGTCCTTGATGTGCTGCGGAATCCGGTCGATGTTCTGCACCGAGCCGTTGGCGGCAATAATTTCCTGCTTCATCTGGTCGCTCCACAGGTTCAGGGCCACCAGGTCTTTCAGCAGGTGCTTGTTCACTACCATGAACTCGCCCGAGAGCACGCGCCGCACGTAAATGTTGCTCGTGTAAGGCTCAAACGATTCGTTGTTGCCCAGGATTTGCGCCGTGCTGGCGGTAGGCATAGGCGCTACCAGCAGCGAGTTGCGCACGCCGTGCTCCACTACCTCGGCGCGCAGCGTTTCCCAGTCCCACCGGCCCGAGTCGGGCGTTACGTTCCACAGATCGAACTGGAACTTGCCCTGGCTCAGCGGCGAACCGGGGAAAGTCTCGTAGTGCCCATCCTTCATGGCCAGGTCCTTGGAGGCCGTCATGGCCGCGAAGTAGATGGTCTCGAAGATGTCCTTGTTTAGGCCCATCGCTTCGTCGCTCTCAAACGGCATCCGCAGCGCAATAAACGTGTCGGCCAGGCCCTGCACGCCCAGCCCGATGGGGCGGTGGCGGAAGTTGCTGCGCTGCGTCTCGGGCACGGGGTAGTAGTTCACGTCAATCACCTTGTTCAGGTTCAGCGTGGTCTGGTACGTTACCTCGTACAGCTTGTCGTGGTCGAAGGTGGTGTTGCCCTGCGCATCCGTCACGAGGTAGCGGGGTAGGGCCAGCGAGGCCAGGTTGCACACCGCAATTTCGTCCTTGTCGGTGTACTCCATAATCTCGGTGCACAGGTTCGACGACTTAATCACGCCCAGGTTCTGCTGGTTGCTCTTGCCATTGGCGGCGTCCTTAAACAGCATGTAGGGCGTGCCGGTCTCGGTCTGGCTTTCCAGGATGGCAAACCACAGCTCCTGTGCCTTGATGGTCTTGCGGCCGCGGCCTTCCTTCTCGTAGTGCGTGTATAGGCGCTCAAACTCGGGGCCCCAGGTGGTATCCAGGCCGGGGCACTCGTGGGGGCACATCAGCGTCCAAGTGCCGTTTTCCTCCACGCGCTTCATAAACAGGTCAGGCGTCCAGAGGGCATAGAACAGGTCGCGGGCGCGGTTTTCCTCCTTGCCGTGGTTTTTCTTCAGGTCCAGGAAGTCGAAAATATCGGCGTGCCAGGGCTCCAAGTAGATAGCGAAAGCGCCCTTGCGCTTGCCGCCGCCCTGGTCCACGTAGCGGGCCGTGTCGTTGAACACCTTCAGCATGGGCACCAGGCCATTGGAGTTGCCGTTGGTGCCTTTGATGTAAGAACCCGTAGCGCGCACGTTGTGCACAGCCAGGCCAATACCACCCGCCGACTGCGAAATCAGCGCGCAGTTCTTCAGCGTGTCGTAGATGCCCTCAATGGAGTCGTCCTTCATCGTGAGCAGGAAGCACGACGACATCTGCGGCTTGGGCGTGCCGGCGTTGAACAGGGTAGGCGTAGCGTGCGTCATCCACCGCTCCGACATCATGTTGTAGGTCTTGATAACCGAGTCGATGTCGTTCTTGTGAATACCTACCGATACGCGCATCAGCATATGCTGGGGACGCTCCACAATCTTGCCATCGAGGCGCAGCAGGTAGGAACGCTCCAGCGTCTTAAAGCCGAAGAAGTCGTAGTTATAGTCGCGGTCGTAGATGATGGCCGAGTCCAGCGTATGGGCGTGGTTGTGAATCACTTCCCACACGTCCTTGGCCAGCAGCGAAGCGTTTTCGCCATTCTTGGGGTCCTCGTAGGTGTAGAGGCGCTTCATGGTGCTCGAAAACGACTTCGAGGTCACCTTATGCAGGTTGCTCACCGCAATGCGGGCGGCCAGAATGGCGTAGTCGGGGTGCTTGGTGGTGAGCGAGGCGGCGGTTTCAGCGGCCAGGTTGTCCAGCTCCACGGTGGTCACGCCGTCGTAAATGCCGTCAATCACCTTCTTGGCCACCTCAATCGGCGACACAAAATCCATATTCAGCCCGTAGCAGAGCTTTTCAATGCGGGCCGTTACTTTATCGAATTTCACGGATTCGCGGCGACCGTCGCGTTTGATTACCAACATAGGCGTAGCGGTTTGATGGGTTAGGATAAGCGAAGCCCTACCCTGGAGGGGCGCAGGCACTGATTCGAGAAAAGGTGAGCCGAAGGAACTTTTCGACTATTGATAGTCGGAAGATATTCGTCTCGAAGGTGTAGGACAAACCTTTCCTTTAGAAGTTTTCCACATAATCGCAAAGCGGTAGTGCTCAGCCGCTTTTTGCATAGAAACTAAAGAATATAGCAATGAAATATTGCTAGTAAAATAGGGTTGCGAGTTTGCCGGAGGAATGGTATTGTAGGAGGTAGGCGTAGCGTGGAGGAACAGCCGAAAATCGTCTGTCATCCTGAGCTTGCGAAGGACCTTATGCCCGCAGAACGAGTCGTTGGTACATTACCTTTCAAAACTACCTGTCATCCTGAGCGGAGCGAAGGACCTTATCACGCTAGAACGACCATCGTAACAACGACTCGTCCTGCGGGCATAAGGTCCTTCGCTCCGCTCAGGATGACAGACGATAACACTGTAAAAGAAATATGCCCTACTATGTCATATCACCACCAACCCCGCCCGCAACGTCCTCTATATCGGCATCACCAACGACCTCCGCAACCGCATCGCGCAGCACTACGAGAACCGCGGCACCACCCAAACCTTCGCCGGGCACTACTTCTGCTATAACCTGCTCTACTTCGAAGAATACACCGACAGCAAAGCGGCTATCAGCCGCGAGAAAGAGCTAAAAGGCTGGACGCGGGCAAAGAAAGACGCGCTGATTGCGACGCAAAATCCACAGTGGGAGTTTTTGGAGGTAGGGTAGGGTAGGGTAGGGTAGGGTAGGGTAGGCACAAAAAAACTACCTGTCATCCTGAGCGGAGCGAAGGACCTTCTCACGGCAGAACAAAAATCGCAACAACGACTCGTGCCCACGTGAGAAGGTCCTTCGCTCCGCTCAGGATGACAGGCGGTTTCAGAAGGCTTCTAGAAAATAAAATGCCTTAAAAATCCTCGTCCAGCGAGAAAACGTTGTCGTTTCGCTCGCTCATCACGCCGGCTTTCTGGTATTCAGCCACGCGCTTCTCGAAGAAGTTGGTTTTGCCCTGCAACGAAATCATCTCCATGAAGTCGAAAGGGTTGGTAGCGTTGTAGATCTTGCCACAGCCCAGGGCCACCAGCAGGCGGTCGGCCACAAACTCGATGTACTGCGACATGGTAGTGGAGTTCATACCAATCAGGTTGACGGGTAGGGCGTCGGTCACGAACTCCTGCTCAATGCTCACCGCGTCGCGGATGATTTCCTGCACGCGGGCCTCGGGCAGCTTGTTGTTGAGGTGGTCACGGTAGAGCAGGCAGGCGAAGTCGCAGTGCAGGCCTTCGTCGCGCGAAATCAGCTCGTTGCTGAAGGTCAGGCCGGGCATCAAACCACGCTTTTTCAACCAGAAAATAGAGCAGAACGAGCCCGAGAAGAAGATGCCTTCCACGGCCGCAAAGGCAATCAGGCGCTCGGTGAAATTCTCGGAGTTGATCCATTTGATGGCCCAGTCACCCTTCTTCTTCACGCACGGCACGGTTTCTAGGGCGTTGAACAGGCGGTCTTTTTCCTGCGGATTTTTCACATAGGTGTCAATCAGCAGCGAGTAGGTTTCAGAGTGGATATTTTCCATCATCACCTGGAAGCCATAGAAGCAGCGCGCTTCTGCCGACTGCACTTCCTGCATGAAGTTGACGGCCAGGTTTTCGTTTACGATGCCGTCGGAAGCGGCGAAGAAGGCCAGCACGTGGGAGATGAAGTGCCGCTCGCCATCATTCAAATTATCCCAGTCCTTTTGGTCTTGACCCAGGTCAATTTCCTCGGCAGTCCAGAACGAGGCTTCTGCCTGCTTGTACATCTGCCACATATCGTTGTGCTGAATGGGAAACAGCACGAAACGGTTGGGATTTTCGGTCAGTAAGGGTTCCATAAGCTGAAGTAAGTAGTAGCAGAGTAAGGATACAATACCAGCCAAGCTGGTCGGTAATGCAACACGCCAAAAAGCACAAGGTTGTTGCAAAAATGGTGAGTGGGGCACTTACCATTTCTTCAAAGATAGGCGACCTGCTTCCGAACTGGGCCGTGGAACGTTATTTTTTGTATGTTAATTTTTTAGTATGGTCTATTTCAACAGATGAGCGTTTTTCTCAAAATGGGATGATGAAAAAAGCCAATCTTATCAAATAGAGAATAGTTATCCACATTTTGAGTGTGGACAATGTAGTTTATCCACAAAATTCGTATTCGCGTGTTCCTTAATAGAAGGTTTACACATAAAGGCCAGGTAAAAATCAGCGTTGGCAAAAGGCGAGTAAATGAAGATTAGCGAGTTAGGCTTGCAATTCTGAATTTAACGGCGTACTTTTGCCTTCCATTTTTCAGAAACCGCGAAGACACTGATGTACGCAATCGTCGATATAGCTGGCAAGCAGACCAAGGTCGAAGCCGACAAGTTCGTTTACACCCACAAGCTGGCTGGCAACGTCGGCGACTCGGTAGAGCTGGGCAATGCCCTGCTGACCGATGATAACGGCACCATCTCCATTGGTGCTCCCACCCTGGACGTGAAAGTAACGGGTACCATCCTAGCGCACGTAAAGAGCGACAAAGTATTGGTATTCAAGAAGAAGCGTCGTAAAGGTCACCGTAAGTTAAACGGTCACCGTCAGGACTACACCAAAGTACAAATCAACAGCATCGGCTAGTTTTTCAATAGCTATTAGCTGATGGCCTTTAGCCATTAGCTGGCAATTTGACTAGCTTGCGCTTTACACAGAAAGCTAACGGCCTACAGCCACTAGCTAAAAGCTTAAAAAAACATGGCACACAAGAAAGGTGTCGGCTCGTCTAACAACGGCCGCGAATCGCATAGCAAGCGCCTTGGCGTGAAAATCTACGGTGGTCAGAGCATCATCTCCGGCAACATCATCGTGCGTCAACGTGGTACCAAGCACCACCCCGGCCAGAACGTGGGTATCGGCAAGGACCACACCCTGTTCGCTATGATCGACGGCACGGTACAGTTCCGCAAGGGCCGTGGCGACCGTTCGTTCGTATCGGTTGTTCCTGGTGAGGTAGTTGCTTCGGAAGTAACCACTTCGGCCAACGCCGCTGCTGCCGAGTAGATAGTAACAGTTGATTATACCCAAAGGGGCCATCCACATGGATGGCCCCTTTGCGCATCGTGGGCTTACCAAGTGCTATTTCAAAAGCGCGTAGAGGATGGGTTTGCTGGGACTGGCGTCCAACACTAGACTTGTAATTTGCAGATTGAGTAGGTAGAGGCCATCCTCCACCGCATCAGGCACAAAGATCAGTTCCGTGATGGTGGCTGTATGCCGCGTAGCGTGAGGATACTGCCAAAAGGCATGGTGGGCCATTAACTGGCCGCCATCCTCCTCGCGGTCTACGCTGGGCAGGTCTACTAATAGATGCTCTATGTGGCGCTTGGCGAGGTAGTGTGCTAAGGCAGGCTCCAGATAGGTAGGGTTGGTGCCAGAGTAATGACGAGTACGCTTTGCCCGATGGTTGGGCAAGGTGCGCAATACAAGCGCCTCGGGCATGATGGCTGCGTCGGGGCCTTTCTCCAACTCGCGCTGCACGTCGGCCAGCAGCACTACCTGGTCGCCGTTGGGTAGAGGGCGCGGCTGCACCGATACCAGCCGGGCCACAAACAGAAAGCGGCGTAAGCAATTGCTGAGTAATGCATCCGGCTCGGCCGAGATATGGCCGTAACACTCCGTATGCGTGCCGTTGCCGTGGGGCGTGAGGTGTACGCGCTTGTAGTTGGTGCTACCCCCTTCGGCTACGCTGCCTACAAAATCGCCTACTCGGATGGTTTCTACCTCCACCGGCTCGGCCCAGAAACAGTTCACCTGCTCTAGGCCAGGCGCCAAGGGTAGGGAAATATCCAACGGCGCGCTAGGGTCGAAAGAGTATGTGCGGCCGTGGTAGGGGTAGGTAGCGAGCATGTAGAGGAGTAAAATCTTGACTTGTCTGTCATCTTTCGCTCTGCTCAGGATGACAGGCGCCTTTTATAACAAGTGACTTGCTGACTTCAGCATCCCATTCAAAATAACGCTGATTTCCTCAGCGTGCGTAAGCACCATGAAGTGGCCGCCGCCGGGAATGAGGTAGTCGACGGAGGAGGGGCCGGGCGGGAACACCCGGTCGCGGGTGCCCAGTATCTGCACGCCCTGACCAATATCAGTGCTGTCCCAGTGCAGCAGCCGATGGATGGCCCAACGAGTATACACAGGTTCCATATCGCGCAGAATCTCGCGGAACAGTTGGTAAGCTTCGCCGTTGCTGATATCGAAATACCACTGCCCCACGCGGGGTAGCAGCTTCAACAATTGCGGCGGCACCAACTTATACACGCCCGTATTACGGATAATGCGCAGGAGCGGCGGCAGGCAATCGGCATCTGGAATGCTGCTGATGAGTACGGGACGGGCCAGGGGCCGCAGTCGGCACATTTCCAGGGCCACCACCCCGCCAAACGATACGCCCACCAGCAGGCAATGCTCGTCTGTCGCCACCCGCTCGGCCATGCGAGCTACGTAGTGGGGTAGGGTTTCGCGGGGCTCAGGCGTGAGCCACGGCAGCACCTGGGTTTCGGCGTGCAAGCGCGGCTGCAAGTAGCGGAAAATGCGCTCATCGGCGCCCAGCCCCGGTAGCAGATATACCTTCATCGTGGATGTTGTCTGAACCACAGATTCGCTCGAATTCATCGGATTACACGAATTTTGTGGGAGAATCAGGTAGTGGTTGTTTAGCGAAATCGGCCACAAAATCCATGAAATTCGTTTAAATCCGTCCTAATCCGTGATTAGGGCTCCAGGCGCAGGAAGATGCCTTCGAGGTAGAAGATGTTGTGGGGGCGCTCATCGTCGAAATCTTCTTCTTCCTCAAACTCTTCCGACTCATCAACATCCGAGGGTAGCTGCACGAATGAAATTTCTTCTTCCTCGTCGTCCGGACCATCGGCGGGGTAGGTGCAGGCCAGTTTGAGCGCTACGCCGGGTAGGGGCACGGGGGGCGCTTCGGGGGTATTGTATTCGAGCAGGCAGGGCCACTCCGTTACGGTGGCCAGGGCTTCGGCTACCTGTTCCTGTAGGGCCTCGGTCCGGTCGCCGGCCAAGCGCAGCAGCAGATCCAGCGACTGAAACTGCAAGCCCAAATGAAAGAAATACAGAGTGTTGTCGAAAAACGTGGTAGCCCATACCGTTACGTCATTCGTGTTGTCGAACACGATGGCCGTAATCTGTACCTGCTCCACAAAGAAATCGGCGTTGTCCGCCAAAGCATCTATCAAGCGTTCCATTACTACAGATTTACGCCGAATTTCTCGAATTCACCGAAAATAGATGAGCGCCGCAACGCTACTGAAACAGCGCCAGCGTGATATGATCGGCTAGCAGCTTGCCTTGGTCAGTAAGGACCAGCACATCGTGGTGCAGCGTGGCCCAACCGTCGGCTTGCAACTGCCGGAGGTAGGCGCCTTGCTGCGCCGGCAGATCTAGGCCGAGCGCGTCGCGCAGGTGCGCCAGGTCGCAGCCGCGGGCGGTGCGCAGGCTAGTCATCAGGTACTCGTTGGCGCGGTCCTGGGCGGAGAGGTTTTCCACGGTGGCCGGTACCTCGTCGTGCTCCAGCACTGCCGTTACGTAGCGGGCGTTGTTGGCCACGGTGTACTGCCGGGTGTGACCGTCGAAGGAGTGCGCGCTGGGTCCTAGCCCCAGGTAGGGCACGCCGCGCCAGTAGGCCGAGTTGTGGCGCGACTCGCGGCCGGGCTGGCAGAAATTGCTGATTTCGTACTGCTGATAGCCGTGCCGGGCCATTTCGGTGAGGAGCAGTTCAAATTGCTGCGCCACAAACTCATCGGGCGGGGCCTGCATGGTGCCTTTTTTCAGGCGATGCCCAAACACGGTACCCGGCTCGATGGTAAGGGCGTAGCACGACAGGTGCGGCACTCCCAGCGCAAAGGCCGCGGCCATGTCCTGCTCCCACAAGGCGTGGGTAGGGGCAGGCACTCCGTAAATCAGATCCACCGAAATATTCTCGAAACCCGCGTCCTGTGCCGCCCGCACCGCTTGGCCAGACTCCTGTGCCGAATGCGCACGGTTCATTAGGCGCAGGTGCGGCTCGTGGAAGCTCTGCAACCCAATGCTCAGGCGGTTGACGGGTGAGGCTGCCAACTCTCGCAGTTTGGTAGGCGTGAGGTCGTCGGGGTTGGCTTCCAGCGTGATTTCGGCGTCGGGCGCTACCGCAAACTGCTGGTAAATGGCCGCGAAAATCGTGTCCAACTCAGTGGCCGTCAGCAACGAGGGCGTGCCCCCGCCCAGGTAGATGGTCTGGAGGGTAGGGGTGGGGCCAAGGTAAGCGGCGCGCAACTGGATTTCCCGCGTCAAGGCCTCCACAAACCGACTTTTCAGCGCCATAGAGGTGCTGAAATGGAAGTCGCAATAGTGGCAGGCCTGTTTGCAGAAAGGAATATGAAGGTAAAGGCCGGACATGTGTTAGTAATTGGAGCAGAAGAACGTCATTTCGACCATTCTGCGCATCAAGCAGAGAAGAGAAACCTCGCGTGCTTCCAGTAATTTCCTAATGGTTGAGTTAGCGTGGCAGGCGAGATTTCTCCCGCTGTCCGAAATGACGTTGTTCACCTACAACACAACCAACAATGGAAAGGTAACTTTAGGCTGACTTTTTGAAAGGAAGCGCGTTGCGCCGACGTTATCAGCCTACAAATGTACGTTCGTGTCCTTGTGTTCTGCCTAGTGGGCTGGCTGCTGAGCAGCCAGGCAACCTCGGTATGGGCGCAGGTGACCCCTACCCTACCCAACCAGCCAAGCCTACAAACGCCCCCGCTGCCGCCCAAGGCAACTGCGCCCGACTCCACCGCCAAGCGCCGCATGCCGCGCAAAATTCCTCGGTTTGTGCGCCTGCGCACGGCCGATGCCGCCGACCAGGCCGTGTTGCGCCGCTACCGCTACCGCCCCACGGCGCCCGATTCGCTCACGGCCCTGCGCACCGTGCGCGAGGTGGTACTGGCCCTGCAAGCCAATGCCTACCTCACTGCCTCCGCCGACCAGCTGCACTGGTCGCGCGACACGCTGGTGGCCGATTTATACGTAGGCGAACAGTTTCGGTGGGCACGCCTGCGCAACGGCAACCTCGGCGACGCCCTGCTGACGCGCGCTGGCTACCGGGAGCGGTTTTTCACGGGCCGCCCCTTCGTGCCCGGGGAGTGGACCCGCTTGCAGGAGCGTATTCTGGCCGAGGCCGAAAACCAGGGCTACCCCTTCGCCACCGTGCGCCTCGATTCGGTGGAGCTGCGGGGCAACGAAGTGGACGGCCGGGTGGTGCTGGACCGTGGCCCAGTTATCGTCTTTGATTCGCTGGAAGTGATTGGCGCGACCAAAACGCGGCGCAACTTCCTAATTAAGTACCTGCAAATCTTTCCCAATCAGCCTTTCAGTCAGCAACGGGTAGAGGCAGCCGCCCAGCTGTTGCGCCAGCTGCCCTACCTGCAAGTGAAGGCCGAGCCCGAGGTGCGCTTTGCCAGGGGTAGGGCGCGGGTGTACCTGCTGCTGGCCGACCGCTCGGCTAACCAGTTCGATGCCATTGTGGGCGTGCTGCCCAATCCCAACCCCACGGCCACCCAAAACCGCGTGCAGCTCACCGGCGACGTCACCATTAACCTGCGCAACATCAAAGGCGGCGGTAAGCAACTGGGGTTGCAGTGGCGGAAGGTAGACGCGGCTTCTCAGCAGCTGGATGCGCAGTACGTGCACCCCAATTTCTTCGGTACGCCGCTGGAAGTGGCCGGCACGTTCAACCTATACCGGCAAAACGACGCCTTCCTGACCATCCGGCCGCGCCTCCAGGTTACCTACCCCACGCCGCGGGCCGGGCGCCTCACCGTTTTTACGGAGCTGCGCAGCTCCCGCCTGCTCGATACGCTGCTGGACAAGCGCACTGCCCTCCCCGACAACATCGACTCCGAATACACCAATTACGGCCTCAGCTACACCTGGAATTCGCTTGATGATCTGCTGTTTCCGCGCCGGGGCGTGCTGGTGGCCGTGCAAGGCAACGTGGGCAACAAGCGCATCAGCCGCAACCCCGAGCTGAACGAGGAGCTGTACGCGGGGCTGGCTCTGCGCTCCACGCAGGTAGGGATGAGCGGCCGCGCCGAGCGCTACTACCGCGTGGGCCAGCAAGGCGTGCTGCTCACACGGGTGCACGGCGAGGCACTGTTCAACCAACGCCTGTTCCTAAACGACCTATACCGGGTAGGCGGTTTGGCTACCCTGCGGGGCTTCAACGAGTTCAACTTCTACGCTAGTCAATATGCCGTGGGCACCGCCGAATTCCGGCAATTTACAGGCAACGAGGCCTACGTATTCCTGTTCGTGGACCAAGCCTACATCCGCCGCGACCTCACCAACGATTTCCGACAAGATGCCCCCACAGGGCTGGGTGCCGGCCTGAGCTTCCGCACCGGCGCCGGCCTGTTTCAGTTCGTGTATTCCGTGGGGCGCACCCGCGACCAATCCTTCTCCTTAAATGCTTCCAAAATTCACTTTGGCATCACAAGCCGATTTTGATGGTAGGTTAGTTAAAAAATAACGATTTGATAATCAGGCATTCAGTAATTAATTACAGGTTTTTGTAACTGTAAAGTGTGCTTTATCGATAAAATTCCTACATTTGCATCACCAAACAGTGCGGGGTGGAGCAGTTGGTAGCTCGTTGGGCTCATAACCCAAAGGTCACTGGTTCGAGTCCAGTCCCCGCTACCTCGAGAAAAGGCCAAACGATTCACAAGAATCGTTTGGCCTTTTTCTTTATTTCCGTTACTTGCCCGCAGGCCTGCCTAACACGGCAGGAAACTATTCGGAAGGAATAGGGTTTTTACAGGCATCTTATCCCCATGCTTATGTCACACGAAGTAGCTAACCTGGATATGGCCGCGGCCACCCGGCACCTGCCGGTCGTGCACTATGCGTATTGCACCGATGCCTCCGACCGTCCCCTCAACCACCGCGGCGACTGGCCCGAGGAGGGCACGCTGTACCCTATCCGCGTGGTGCCCAGCCGTCTGGAAGGCATGGAGCTGGTGCACGTGCTGAATTTCGAAGGCGAAGCGCCCTACTATAATGCCTTCGGGCCGCAGCGTTTTGCTGTGGTAGCAGAGGTGTGGCTGAACTAAAGACGGCCTACTCTATCACCAAATCATATTTGCCAACCAGACCTACAAGTCCGGCTACTGTGAAACGGGCACTGCGCAACGGATTATTCTCCGGGTCGATGGTGAAATCGGTGGCAGTGGTGAAATCGGCGCCGCTGAGCTGCGTGTGGTGAAAAATTGCTCGGCCGAGGGTAGCGTGCGCAAATGAAGCGTTGCTGAGGTCAGCCTGGGTGAAGTCGGCTTCGGTGCAGGAGCAATGCCGGAAGGAGGTGCCCCGCAGCTTCTTGCCCGCGAAGCTGGCGTAGTGCAGCTGGCATTTGTCAAAATCGACGCTAAACAGCATATCCTGGCAGGCTGCGAATTGTACGCCCGTGAGCTTGCACTCCATAAACTGCACGCCCTGTAGGCCCGCACCGGTGAGGGTAGCCAGCGAAAGGTTGCACCGCTCGAAGCGGCAGTCGATGAAGCGCTTATGCCGCAAATCTGCTTCCGTGAAGTTGCAATCAACAAATAAGCACTGCTCCCATTCGGTCTCTACCTTGAGCTGATCGGCTGTCCAGCGTTCAAAAGTGTTTTCGGGTAGGTAGATGGTAGGGCGCTTTGGAGGCGAGGGCTTCTTCATACCTGCGAAGAAACAAAATTAGCAGAGCATGGGCTACAGCATCCGTTTGCCGCTATATTTCGTTTGTGTTAAAGAACCACGGTTCAACTCCTTCCCCTCTTCTCTCCCGCCCATGACCTATTCCCCTCTGCTTACGTTGGCGCTGCTGGTAGCCGTGCCCGAAGCCCCAACAACAGCCGGACTTACTGCCGTTGAGCATTATCAGCAAAACCCAGCCGAAACGAAATTCAATCGACTGGGAGCTGATATGATGGCCGTAGTCCAACGGGCTTTATCGGCGACCAACGATGCCGAGGCCATTGCCATTTTGCAGAAGGAAGGCGCTCCATTGCGTCAGCAGGCGCAGCAGTTGCGCCCTACCTATGCGCAGTGGATGGCTGGGCTTAGCTCGCGCGAAAAGGCTGGCGTGCGGGCACGGCTGCAAAACTCCAGCTTTGCCACCTACTTCGGTACCCTCGAAACGGATCCTCAGCTAAACAACCGCCTACGCAGCAACCCAAAGTTGAACCAAGCAGTGAAAGACCTGCTCAGCACGCTAGATATGCGCGCGAAGTAGAGGTTGTTTTTTTCGTTTGTCATCCTGAGAGGAGCGAAGGACCTTCTCACGCATGAACAAGTCGTTGTTACGAGTATCTTTCATGCGTGAGAAGGTCCTTCGCTCCTCTCAGGATGACAGCGCGTGTAGCACAGAATCACAGCTTGAACTGAAAGCTGACTTTAGCGCCGAAATTCCGGGCGCCGGGGGAGTCGCGGTAGGTGAGGCGGTGAATGAAATCGACACGCACTACCCTAAAGATATTCTCAACGCCATAGCCTAGCTCGGCATAGGGTGCCCGGCCTAGCGCCTGGAAGGTAGGGAGCGGCTCACCAAACTGGTTTTCGGTGGGGTTAATGGCGCGGTTAGCCCTGCTAATTCCCCCATACAGCACGTTGCCAGTTACCAGTAGGCGCCAGTTCAGCTTGCGCAGCAGCGGCACGCTGTTGATAAGAAAGCCATCCAAGTGGTTTTCGAGCTTGAGCGCCACGTATTTGTCGCTCACAAACTCAAAGTACCGCATCAGATTATAGGCGCCGGCATTGTAAAAGGGCGTTTGGTTACCGAGGTGGTTTTTGAGCAGGGGGTAGGGCACCGTGCTCGGAATGTAGCCCGCGTCCAGAATGTAATCGGTGCGGCCGAGTTGGCCTAATTTCACACTTTGCGTTACCAGAAAATTCAGCTTTTGGTATTTGAAATCGCTACCCAGCACGTTGTTGAGGCCCACCGTGTAGCGGAGCGTAAACACCGGCCAACGCATCAGCCCAATAGAGTAGCGGCGGTTTTGCGTCTGACTCTGCACCAGCACCTGGTCGCGGGCATAGCGCGACTCCACCACAACTTCCGACAAAGTAAAATTGTCTTCGGTGGGGGCACCGGGCACGGGTACGTCGGTATAGTAAGCAAAGGGGTAGAGCGGACGGAACTGCTGGTGGCGAAGAATCACCTTCTGCGTGAATCCCCGGAACAGGTCGCTTTGCAGGGATACGCTGCTCAGCTCGCGCAGTAGTGGCCGGCTGCTACGAATGTTGCCCAAGCGCGCCGAGGCCTCAAACAATGGGTTTTCCAGCGCGTAAGCATTGTCCAGGAGGGCAATCTGCTCGATATCGTGCCGACGCTCTACGGTGGCTACCGTCCAGGTGCGGCGGTCCAGAATGCGACTGACCTGCGCGCCATACTTGAAGAGGCCGTCGCGGGTGCCGTAGGCCAGATAGGTGCGCAGCAGCCAGTTGCGGCTAATGGCGGGCGTGGTCCGAAAGCCGAGCTGAAAGCGGTGGCCTTCGATGCTGTTGAAGGCGTAGGTGCTCAGCACCGGTCCCAGGTCCAGCTTGCCCGCACGGTAGTAGCCATTCACGGCAATGTCCATGATATCGAGCACCGTGCGCACCTCGGGTAGGCGCTGCACCGAGTCGAGGGTAGCGAAGGTGCCTTGCTCGCGGGTCGTGAGCGTATCGGGGCGGTTAGCCTCCCAGAAACCGGGCGGCGTTTCGTAGGCGCTGGCCAGAGTTTCAATGGGCAGGTTGTAGAACTCGGCCGGACGGTCCTGGTTCACCACAAAATCGGAGTTGATGGTGGTGAACTCGGCCCGGAAAGCCGGACTTTTCTTGAGGGGCTTCACGCCCAGTTCCACGTGCGTGCGGCGCGGCAGGCCCGGCCCGGCCGAGGAGGCCACCATGTCCTGCTGCACCACAATGTTGTCGGCGAAATTGAGATTCACGGAGGGACTCACCTTCAAATCCACGCGGCGCAGGGCGTAGGTTTCGGCGTTGATCCAAATTAAGCCCGTAAAGGCCAGGTCGGCCGGCCGGCGCGGCTCCACGGCAATGCGGTAGCAATACTCAGAACCCAGGAACACCGAGTCCTGCAGCTCGTATTCGTAGGTGAATTTCCAGCCGTCGGCAATGGGCGAGATGAAATCCTTACCCAACAACTGCTGCCAGTTGCGGTAAAAATCCCAGTCCTGAAACGAGGTGCCCATAATCTGCGACAGCACCGAGCCCTCGCGTGGGGCCAGGCCGTGCATCTGCGTATGCTGGATTTCCTCACGCGTTAGGCGCGGCTGCGACTGCACGTAGAAGCGCGAAATGGCTTCGGAAGCGAAAATAGGTAGGGCCACCCGCCCGCTGGTGCTATCGCCCAGCGCGCCCAGGCTATCGGCTACATCCTGGATTTTTTGAAATAGGCTACCTTCCTCCGGGTCGCGGGGCATGTTGGCCAGAAACACCTGGAGGCGGTTGTAGCTGTCGAAATCGTAGGTGTTGAGACTGCGCTTGTTGTTCTCGTTTTTATGCACCTGCACTAGCCGCAGGATGCGGTAAGCCGGGTTTTCGACCTCGCCGGGCGGGCGTATTGTTACTTCTCCTAAGGTGAAGCCGCCCCCGCCGGCCAGGGCAAAATTGACGGTCTGCGTGGGTTGCATCCCCACGGCTTTCTTCAATGGTGTAAGCCCCAGCGCCGAAGCCCCCAGCGAATCGACGGGCTGTGCCACGGTGAGGGTGAAGCGGCCGTTTTCGTCGGCTGTGGTGCCTTGGCTGGAGCCCGGCACAAACACCGAGGCAAACGGCACGGCCTTGCCAGACTTGGCTTCCGTCACGCGCCCAGCAAAGCGCACCTGCTGCGCCACCGCCGACAGCGTACTCAACATCAGCAGCAGCCCTACCAGAAAATACACACGCGGCCGCAGCAAAAACATAGAAGAATATAACGAAAGGATGCCCGCCTCCCTTTACTGACAGACGGAGTTAAAGTTACGGTATGTCCGGCAGGCAGATGCCAACGCTCTCGGGAAAGTACTTGGTTCCGAACCACTTTCCTACGAGCGAAGCCATTTGCTCGTATCTTTGCAAGGAATGGCCCTTGGCCTTGTTTATACTATTTAAGAAGCAATACGTGAAAATTCGAGAACGGGGATCGCGCCGGCCGGCGCGGGTGGCTACCCTGGTAGCTGCTCTAGGGCTTATCAGCCAATCTATGGTGTTTGCGCAGTCGTCGTCAACGGCGCCTCGCACCCGCACGGTAGCCGTGGAATACACCGCCACGCTCCACGACCTACCCGCTACCACGCACTACCTGGACCTGTGGCTCCCCGTGCCGCACGACGATAAGTCGCAGGAAATTACCGGGGTAAGCATCACCTCGCCGTATCGCTACGAAATAGCGACTGGCCCCTACAATAACCAGATGGTGCACCTGCGCGTGGCGCAGCCCCCAGCCGATGGTTTCACGGTGAAGCTACAGTTTCAGGCCGTGCGTCGCGAGCACCTGAATCCGTTTTTGAGCGCGGGTCGCAAGCCTACCAAGGCCGAAGCAAATGACCCCAATATGGCTCGGTGGCTCCAACCCGACCGCCTAGTGCCCATTGATGCCCAGATCAAGACTTGGGCCACGGAGGTAGTGACCAAGGCCAACGCCAAAACCGACCTCGAAAAAGCCCGCGCCATCTACAACCACGTAGTCAGCACCGTGCAGTACGACAAAACCGGCCAGGGCTGGGGCCGCGGCGACATCTACTACGCCTGCGACGCCCGCCGCGGCAACTGCACCGACTTCCACGCTATTTTTATCGGCTATTGCCGGGCGCTGGGTATCCCGGCGCGTTTCAGCATTGGCTTCCCCCTACCCTCCGAGCGGGGGAGCGGCCAGGTGCAGGGCTACCACTGCTGGGCCGAGTTCTACACCAAGCAAACTGGCTGGGTGCCCGTCGATGCTTCCGAGGCAGCCAAGAACCCGGACCGCCGCCAGTACTTTTTCGGCGCGCACGATGAAAACCGCGTGGAATTCACCCGCGGCCGCGACCTGACCCTGACGCCCCCGCAACAGGGCGACCCGCTGAACTACTTTATCTACCCCTACGCCGAAGTAGATGGTAAGCCGTTCGATAAAATCGACCGCAAGTTCACGTATCAGGACAAGGTACAGGTGCCGTAGCCGGTCCACCGCAATAAAGGCAAAGGCCGTGTTTCTGTACAGAAACACGGCCTTTGCCTTTATTGCGGTGTGCTGTTCTACTTCATCGAAGTTAAATTCTGCGTAAGCAACGCGGAGCCGTTCTGAAAGCTGCGCATGGCTTGGAGCAACTCAGCGTCTTGCTGCTGTGCTACTTGATAAAAGGCCGTGTTGCCATAGGCATGACGGGCTATAAGTGCTTTCAACTGTGTGCGCAGCAATAAAGCAGAACGGTTTTGCTCAGCGATGGAAGCACGCGTACCAGCTTTAGCTGCCAGAGCAGCCAGCATTTTTAACTGCTGGTCCGTAATCTGAAATTGCTGGTTGAACTGCTCGAAGCGCAGGCCAGCCAACTCTGCTTGGTGGTCCTGGTAGAAGTTGAGAGCAAACTCCCGGATCAGGTTCAGCTTTTGCAACTTAGTGTAATAAGCCGATTGCAGCAGCGTATCGCAGGGCACGAAGAGGTCGGGCATGATGCCGCCGCCACCGTACACGGTACGGCCGTGGGCTGTGCGGTAGCGCAGGGAGTCAGCGAAGTGGATGCTGTCGGCGTGCAGGTACTCACCGTGGCGCTGGCGGTTGGCTAGCTCCTGCTCGTACGCCGTTGCTCCACCCTGGTACGACTTCTGAATGCAGCGCCCTGAAGGCGTGAAGTAGCGCGCAATAGTCAGGCGTAACTCCGAGCCGTCGTTGAGGGTGATGGGCTGCTGCACCAGGCCTTTGCCGAAGGTACGCCGTCCTACCAGCAGGGCGCGGTCGTGGTCTTGCAGGGCGCCGGCTACCACCTCGGCGGCCGAGGCGCTGTTTTCGTCTACCAGTACCACGAGCGGACCTTCCTCAAACTCGCCGGTTACGCGGGCGAAGGTTTGGGTGTCAAACTGGTCGCCCTTGCCATCGGTGTACACCAGCTTGCGGGTACCGCCGATAAACTCATCGGCAATCTTGGTGGCGCGGTCGAGGTAGCCGCCGGGGTTGCCGCGCAGGTCCAGCACGAGGCGGGTCATGCCCTGGCGGCGCAGGTCGCCCAGCGCCTGCTTAAACTCATCAAACGTACCACTGGCAAAGCGGCTGATTTTGATAAAGCCCGTCTGGTTGTCTAGCATATAGCTCACATCCAGCGAGTTGTTGGCAATGCGGTTGCGCGTTACCAGCATCGTGAAGGGCGTGCGCTGATGACGGCGCATCACCAGCAGCGGCACGCGGCTGCCGCGGGGGCCACGCAGCAGGCCCAGTACCGACTCAAGCGACGTGTGCTTGCCCGAAACCGTGGTTTCGCCGATGCGCAGGAGCCGGTCGCCGGGTAGGAGGCCGGCCATTTCGGCGGGGCCGCCGCTGAGCGGGGCTACCACCGTTACGGTGTCATGAAAGATGTTGACTTCGGCGCCTACTCCATCAAAATCGCTCTGCAACAGCACCGAAGCCTGCTGCTGCTCGCGGGCCGGGATGAATACTGTATGCGGGTCCAACTGCTCCAGCATGCGGCTGATGGCGTAATCCGATAGCGCTTCGGCATCCACAGAGTCTACATAGTCGCGGTCCACATAGCTCAGGATTTCCTTGAATTTGAGGTAGCCGCGGGAGGTACCGTCGGGATTCTGGCTGGATGGCCGGAACGGGTTGGCGCCCACCAAAATGCCGCATACCAGCACAATAGCCAGTAGCAACGGTTGCCGTACCTGCCATTGCCGGTTGTTGGGCGCCTGCTCGGGTGCTACAGCTGGGCGAGGGGTAGGGGCAATGGTCGGCTCAACAGGCATAAGCAAAGGCGGCGTAACGGTTCTGACGATAATGCAATCCTGAAGCGGCTAAACTACTCAAGTGTAGTAAAACTTTTTCAAGAATAACGCCATAGTGTAATAAAGACAGCTATTTCAGATAACAATACAATTTGATCTTGTTAAATACCTATTCATGCTGTTTTGTTCTTTGATTTACGTAAAAATCCTAGTATCGGGTTGTATTATATAGGTTAAGTAAAATTATAATTTTAATAATTTACCCATAGATAGTTTGATCGAAAATCTAATCAAAGCAGGCTGACAATAGCAATATTCTGGCAGTTCCGCTTGGCCATCGTATCTTTGTGCTACCCATGCCAAGAGGAACTATATGGCGCAGGTGGGTGGTTTTTTACAGGTACTGATGGGTCGGATTCTTGCTATTGACTACGGTCACAAACGTGTGGGCCTGGCGGTAACGGACCCCTCGCAGCTCATTGCGTCGCCGTTGGATACGGTACACAGCAAAGACCTGCTGGCCTACCTGAAAGCCTACCACCAGCGCGACCCACTGGCGGCCTTGGTGGTAGGGATGCCGCGCACCCTGCTCAACGAGGCTACCGACGCCACCAGCGCCGTAGTAGGACTGGTGCGGCAGTTGCGGCGCGAGTTTCCGGCGGTGCCGGTGCACGAGGTCGACGAGCGGTTTACCTCACGCATGGCGCACGCTACCATGTTGGCCGGCGGACTAGGCAAGAAAGCCCGCCGCGATAAAGCCACGGTGGACCGCATCAGCGCGGCCATCATTTTGCAATCTTTCCTTGAATCCCGATGATTTACCCTGTTGTTGCTTTCGGCGACCCTGTTTTAAAAGCTCGCGCCCGCGACCTGCCCGCCGATTTTTCGGCTGATGAGCTAAAGCAGCTCGTGGCCGATATGTACGATACCATGTACTACGCCCACGGGGTAGGCCTAGCCGCGCCCCAGATTGGCAAAAGCGTGCGCTTGTTCGTGATTGACTCGGCGCCGATGGTAGACGAGGAGGACGAAAACGGCGAACCAGTACAAGTGGAAGCTACCGCTCAACCCGTGAAACGCGCTTTCATCAACCCGCAGATCATTCACGAAGAAGGCGAGGAGTGGGGCTTTGAAGAAGGCTGCTTGAGCATTCCGGGCGTGCGCGAAATGGTATACCGTCAGCCCGTGGTAACACTGCGCTACGAGGACGAAAACCGGCAGTCGCACGAAGAAACTTTCTCCGGCATGACCGCCCGCGTGATTCAACACGAGTACGACCACCTGGAAGGTGTGCTGTTCACGGATAAGATTTCGTCCTTCAAAAAGCAGTTCATCAAAGGCAAGCTCGCCCGCATCAGCAAAGGCGACGTGAAAGCCGACTACCGGATGCGTTTTCCGCTGGTAAAGCAGCGGTAGAGAAACAGACTAATATATACATGAACAGTCAATAGTCACGGCCCACTCGAAGTATTTCGGGTGGGCCGTGACGGTTTGTGTGTGCCCTACTTGCTGGTGAGTAGGGGCAGTACGTCTTGCACTTCAAACAAAGAATTGTATTGCAAAATCGACTTCAAGAAAGCCACGTGACCTTGGCCGATCAGTAGCACAATGGCTTTGTCGTGCTGCACATCCACGGCGCGGAGTAAGTTGTTGTAGATGCGCACGTTGCGCTTGAAGAACTCGCCGGCCAAATCGGCGCCGGCATAATTGGGGCCGCCACCTACGCGGGCTAGTTCGAGCAGATAAGTATCCATATTGCCCTGATCGGCTGCTATGGTGTTCATGCGGGCAAACTGAGTCAGGAGCGTATTGCTGGAGGAAGCATAGGTAGAAGGCTTTGGGGCAGTGCGTACACGGGCCTTAATCAAGCGGCCAACGCTATCTTGTGGTGCTTCCAAAAAGGTGTCTTTCAAGATTTGCTCCTGTCCGTGCTGTTTAGCATAGGCCTTGGTAGCATCGTAGTCGAATACGCCGTCGGCATCGGCGCAGTACACGCGGGGGCGGTTCAGCTTCTTGGCTAAGCGGTAGCCTACCTGGTACACCTCGTTGTTGCCGAGTGTGAACTGGTTTTGGCGGTAGAGCGCGTAGGTGCTGTCCACGAAGCGTTGCCGTGTGGGCTCCCATTCGATAAACACTTTATCAGCCTGCGTTTTTTGGAGCTTGTTTATCAGTTTCTCCAGTTCCCGTTGTTTCTCGGGGGTGCTCATATCGGTTTTGCTGCCTTTCACCACGTCGCTGGTAGATCCGCTGAAGTGAAAAGTGCCCACGATGTACACTTTGATTTTGCCAGTAGCCGGTGGGGCAGTTTGTGCAGTGGCAGCGAAGGTGGTGCCGAATAGCGAGAGGGCCAGAAGAGCGCGGCGGAAGTAGCGGAGAGTAGTCATCGGTGATAGTGGTGAAGTGATGACACAAAGGTGCCGGCCGCCTAGCGGGGTAGGAAGTTTATTATCCCAACCACCTGAAAATCGAGCTAAAGCCGGAAAACGCAGAGCAAGCCCATTCGTCCGCTGTTGGGCGGGGTTGGTAGCCATAGGGTAGGGGTAGGGATAATATTCTGGCGCCGACGCAACGGCTTCCGCTATTTTTAACGGATGAACCGCAAACGACTATTTCTGTACCAGGCAGTAGGATGGACGCTGCTCATCGGCTACGACCTGCTCAGCATCTGGCTGACGGGCAAACCGAAGCTCGAATTGGGTAAGTCGTTGCTGTTGCAACTCACCTTCTGGCTCAGCTTTATGAGTTTGTTCTATTACTGCTACCTGTTCGTATTTCCGCAGGGTGTACAGCGGGGGCGCTGGCTGGTGGTAGTGCTGGGCGTGTTGGGTACACCGGTGGTATTTGCGGGCACCCGCTACCTGCTCGAAGAGCTGCTGCTGCCGCTGCTATTCGGTTTCCGCAACTATACGCCCGGCACTTCGCTGCTGTACTACCTCAAGGACAACCTCTATTTCCTGGCGCCGACGGTCGTGCTGGCCGGAGCGGCCGTAGGCGTGCGCGACACGCTGCTGCGTGAAAAGGAGCGCGAAAACCGAGTGGCTTTGCAGGCCTTGCAACAAGAAAAAACGCAGGCCGAACTGGCCTTCCTGAAAACCCAGATCAACCCTCACTTTCTCTACAACACGTTGAATTACCTCTACGCCGAGGCTTACCTCGTATCGGAGCCGTTGGCCGAGGCGGTGCTGCGCCTCTCCGATCTGATGCGTTACATGCTGCACGAAAGCCCCGATGGGCGGGTAGACCTCGAAAAGGAGGTAGGCTACGTACATAACTTCTTAACTATTCATCAATTGCGATTCGAGGACAAGTTCTTCGTGCAATTCCGGCAAACGGGCTCCGCCGTGGCGGGGCAGCGGGTAGCCTCGCTGCTGCTGATTCCCTTCGTAGAAAATGCTCTGAAACACGGGGTAGTAAACAGAGCCGATCAGCCGGTGGAAATTAGCCTGCACCTACCTGCGCCCGACCAACTACTATTTGAAGTGCATAACTTCATTAACCAACACCAAAAAGACGCCACCACGGGCATTGGGCTGGCCAACATCCGACGGCGCCTGGAACTGCTCTACCCTAACCGGCACGACTTGCAGATTGAGGACGATGGTAGGCAGCACAGCATTCGGTTAACGGTGGCGTTGTGAATAAGAGGCTGTTTGAGTTAACTATGAATGTGTAGAGACGCATACTTGCGTCTCGTCGTCGAACGATTTCGCCCGCATGGCGCAGATGACAAGACGCAAGTATGCGTCTCTACACCGTTCTAACAACCTTTTCAGCTAACTCAAACAGTTTCTCAGAGCTTTCATCGTTGTATCAGCACATCATTTCGACCAACGGGAGAAATAACGTTCTTGCCTACCTATTTACTACCCCGTTCTTATGCTCCGCTGTATTGCCGTTGATGATGAAGCTTACGCTACTCGGTTGCTAGCCAGCTACATTCAGAAAATTCCGACGCTTACGCTGGTAGGCACTACTACCAATCCTATTGAGGCGCTGCACTGGGTGCAAGAGGGGCGCGTTGATCTGGTATTTCTGGATATTCAGATGCCGGAGTTGACGGGCCTGCAGTTCCTAAAGATTTGCGGCCACCGGTGCAAAGTGGTGCTTACCACTGCTTACCCAGAGTATGCCCTAGAAGGCTACGAGCACGATGTGGTAGACTACCTGCTCAAGCCTATTGCCTTCGACCGGTTCCTGCGGGCCGTGCAAAAGGCGCAGGCGCTACTGCCCGCACCGGCCGCTGTGGTTCCGCCGTCCGCGCCTACGCCAGCGGCGCCGTCTATAGGCAGTTCCCTGTTTGTGAAAGGCGAAAGCAAGAACAAGTTTCTGCGCCTCGACTACGCCGACATTCTCTACGTAGAGGCCCTGAAAAACTACGTGTCCATCGTGACGCCGGGGCAGCGCGTGGTCACCTACCAAACCCTGAAAGACCTGAGCGAGCAGCTACCGCAGCCGCCGTTTCTGCGGGTGCACAAGTCCTACCTGGTGTCGCTAGACAAAATTCGGATGGTAGATGGCAACACCATTTACATTGCAGACCACACCATTCCGGTAGGCGAAACCTACCGCGACACGCTGTTTCGGCTGGTACGGGATAAGGGAGATTAGGGCTACTTCTCTGGTTGTTCGAATTCCTTGGTCAGCAGCTTGCCATAATAGCTTTGCTTCAGCGAGTCGGGTAGGGCACGATAGTAGGGCCGGATTGCTTTGCGGGATTGGGTATGATTGCTGTTCTGTAACAGCACATACGCCGTGAGGTTGGAATGGGGATACTGCTGCGCAAATAGCACAGACGACTGGGCCATGTAATTCGGAAAACGTTCTTTGAAGAGTCGTGCTGAGTCGGACCACTGCTCTACCAACGCCCGGTTGCCAGAATCGTAGGTTTGGAGCAGCTTTGCAGTGAGCAGGTCTTTATCTACAAAAAATTTGTTCCAGAGGCTATCGTTCAGGTAGTAGTAGCGATTTAGCTCTGTTTGTTTGGGTGAAGTAGAAAAGACTGTCGCATAAGCCAGGTAAGAGCCTATATTATGCTGCTGGTACAGTTGATAAAACGTGCGTTTTCGATCAGTCGTGGGTGCTATAGTTACTTGCACCGAGTCAGTGGGTAGGGATAACGCAACGTGCAGAATGCTGTTCACCGCCTTATCGAGATAATCAATTTCGTAAACGCCAGGTTGCGTAATGGTTCCTCTCAATACTAATTGGTGATCTTTAATATACCCACTGTCTATCTGCTGAAAAGAAGGCCGGAACTTCAATTTTACTAACTGTCGATTCGGTAGTTCGGAGCCCGCAATTTTTATCAGATAAGGATACTGCGGCTTCTGCTGGCAACCTACTAACAGTGTCAGCAAGGGTACCAACAAACGAACGGGAGCAGGGATATACATACTAGGTAGGGTTCAGTGAAATAATAGCGTAAAATGGTGGGAGAATATAAGCGCTAAACTGCACAGCATCAGCGCCGACAAAGAACTTGGTACAATATTATCCCTGGTGCTATTGTCAAGTTTATGTCTCTTGAAAATGAGAATTGCCACTATTCTACTTGCACTATCTTTAGTATTCCTACCCACCGCACCTACCCACGCCTGGGGCTTCTTCAGCCACCGACTGATTAACCGGCTGGCGGTGCTTACCCTACCCCGCGAAATGATTGGTTTCTACAAAGCCAACATCGACTACCTCACCGAAAACGCCACCCGGCCCGACTCGCGCCGCACAGTGGTGCCCGGCGAGGCCGCCCGCCACTTCCTGGATGTGGACGTGTACGGCGATTCGGCCCTCACCAAAAACGGCCTACCCCGCAATTTTGCCGATGCTGTGGCCCGCTACGGCGAAGATTCCTTGATGCGACACGGCATTGTGCCCTGGCAGGTAGCCCAGATGAAAGGCCAACTCACGGCCGCCTTCCGGGAGCACAACACCGACCGCATCCTGCACCTCTCCGCCGACCTGGGCCACTACGTAGCCGATGCCTGCGTGCCGCTGCATACCACTCGCAACTACAATGGCCAGTTCACGGGTCAGCGCGGCATTCATGGGTTGTGGGAAAGCCGCTTGCCGGAGCTGCTGAGCACCGACTTCGACCTGATGGTAGGCCAGGCTGCCTACCTCGACCGACCTACGGAGGCCATCTGGCAGGCCGTGGCCGCTTCGCACGCCGCCGTCGATTCAGTCCTGCGCTTCGAGCAGGAACAGACGCTGCTGTTTGCCGCCGACCGCAAGTATGGCTACGAGGAGCGGGGCGGCCAGACCATCCGGACCTACTCCCGCGATTTTGCGCGCGCCTACCACCGCCAGCTCAATGGGCAAGTAGAGCGCCGCATGCGCCAGGCTGTGCGTCTGGTAGCGGCTTTTTGGTACACATGCTGGGTGGATGCCGGTCAGCCCGATCTGGACAAGCTGCCCCGCACACCCTCAGCCAAGGAGCAGGAGCGCTTAGCCCAGGAAGCAGCTCGTCAGCAGGCACCAACCCTATACGTACCCGGCCATGAGGACTAACCAGTAGCGCCACAAATTGGTGGTTTGCCCTGGATTCTCTACCTTATTTCGCACTTATACTCCATTTATCCCTTTTTCACTTCTATGGAAAATACCTACACTTCGCCTACCGGATTTACCCCGAGCGGCCCACCTCCCAAAAACTGGCTGGTTGAGTCTATTCTGGTTACGATTTTTTGTTGCCTACCCTTTGGTATTGCAGGCATCGTGAATGCGGCCAACGTTAATTCCCGCTGGGCTGCTGGCGACCGTGACGGCGCCTTACACGCTTCGCAGCAAGCTGGTAAATGGACGAAGATTGGCTTCTTTGTGAGCATTGCGGGCACCGTTGCCTACCTGGCGTTCGTTTTCCTGTTCGGTGGTTTAGCAATGCTAAACGGATTGGGGTCTGGTAACTAAGTAGTTGTGAACGAGTCTGCTGAGCCGCGATGGGGTAAGCTGGCCAGCCTACTGGTGTTGGGTGGGGTAGGGCTTCTACTCCTATACTTTCGCCTCGATCCGGCGCACTACCCTTTCCCACGCTGCCCGGTGCACTGGCTAACGGGGCTGCACTGCCCTGGCTGTGGCACCCAACGCGCCTTGCACGCGCTACTGCACGGTAGGGTAGGGCAGGCGGTCCACTACAATTTGCTGGCCGTAGGCTATGCGCCGGTGGTGGTGGTAGGCGCCTTCGAAGAAGCTTGGCTGCGCGGCGGAGCATCGGCCCGCAGAACCTCCTTTCTGTATAGCGTCTGGTTTGGTTGGTTGACGGTAGGTGGGGTCGTGTTGTTTACGATTCTGCGCAATCTGCCAACCTCTGTTGGCTATTGGCTGGCTCCATAACACGCTGTGGTATACAACTTGCGAAGCCCGACGTAAGCTCGTCGGGCTTTCGTATAACAGTCGAGTAGCAAACCGTTTGGTGGTGTAGCGAAAGCCGGGCACAACCCGGTTCCGTCGGCTGCGTACGAAACCCACTGCCGATGTTGCAGCCTTTCCATATAACTATATGAAGAAACAGTTCTGTTTACTTGTTGCCCTGCTGCTGAGCCTGCTAAACTCAGTATACGCCCAAAAGGTAGGTCTTGTACTTAGTGGCGGCGGCGCCAAAGGCCTGGCACACGTGGGCGTGTTGCGCGTGCTGGAGCAAAACCGTATCCCCATCGACTACATTGTGGGCACTAGCATGGGCGCCATTGTAGGCGGCATGTACGCGGCCGGCTATTCGCCCGACGAGATTGAAGAAATTGTACTGAAGCCAGAGTTCCAGAACTGGGTGAATGGCTCGCCGGTGGAGGGCAAAGTCTACAATTATTACGACATCGACCCCACGCCCGCTGCCCTGCACCTGCGCCTGGCCATCGACTCGACGCTGAAAACCCGCGTGACGCCTAAGCTCGTCAACGACGTGACCCTCAACTATGTGCTGGCTACCATGCTGGCACCCGCTGGCGCCATTGCCAACTACAACTTCGATAACCTGCTGGTGCCCTACCGTAGCGTGGCCTCGGAGGTGTTCACCCGCGAGAAAGTGGTGCAGAAGAGTGGTTCTCTCTCCGATGCTGTGCGCAATTCGATGGCGTTTCCGCTGGCGTTCCGGCCTATCCGGCAGGAAGATGGGCGCTACCTGTTTGATGGAGCCGTGGTGGATAACTTCCCGACGGATGTGATGCGGAACGAGTTCAAGCCCGACATCATGATTGGGGTGAACGTAGGTGATGTCGCCTTCAATAAATATCCTAAGGGGAAAGACGATAAATTACTGGCCAGCACGCTGATATTCCTGGGTTCCAACGTAGCCGATACCACATCGGTAGGCCCAAATGGCATCTATATTCAGCCCAATCTGAACGATATCACGGCGGCTGACTTCAACAGGGTAAAGCAATTGATTCAGTACGGCACGCAGGCCGCCGAGCGCAAGCTTCCGCTGCTTCTGGAACGCATTCAGCGGCGCGAGGATACTGTGGCGCTACAGGCGCGGCGCCGGGCTTTTCAGGAACAAGCTCCTCGCCCGGTATTCAAACGTATCGACGTGCAAGGCCTACCTCAACGCCAGCAAGGTTTTGTGCGCCGTTTCTTCCAAAAAACGGGGTCCAGCTACTCCCCTAGCGATATTGAGGAGGGGTACTACCGCTTGGTTAACAACGATTTCTTCAACAACGTGTACCCCCGTATCAACTACAACAACCAGCTGAAAGGCTACGTGTTGAACGTGGACGCGCGCCAAAATTCCAATCTGACCACTGACCTGGGCGTGCTGCTCTCTACGCGCTCCATGAGCAATATCTATCTGGGCCTGGGCTACCGCTACCTCAATAAGTACCTATACTCGGTGCGGGCCGATGCTACCATTGGCCGTTTCTACAACGGGGCGCGGGGCTCGTTCCGCATCAGTATTCCCGGCAATACGCCCATTTACTTCGAGCCAACGATTACGTTCAACAATTTCAACTACCAGGATACGGGTGGTTTGTTGGGTGCCTCGGCCCAAAACACCCAGCTCCAGCAACGCGACCTCAAAACCTACCTGCAGGTAGGCATCAGTCCCAACTACCGTAGCCGCTACGTGCTGAGCGTAGGCGCCTTCACCAACCGCGACCGATTTGCCAACACCAGCGACATCAACACCAGCGCCACCCTGGACCAAGACCGCCTACAGGGTGCTACCGGCGCTATCCGCTTCGAGCGCAACTCCCTGAACCGCCGTCAATATGCCGTAAGTGGCCGGCGCGTAGAGTTTGGTTTCCGGGGTGTGGCGGCGCGGGAAAAATACGCGCCCGGCAGCACCGCCGACAGTTTGCAGGGCCTTAGCCGCAACCATCAATGGGTGAAGCTGGGTATCTACAACGAGCAGTATTTCACGTTCAATAAAACCGATTCGGTAGGCAGTAGGGTGCACGCCTGGGGCTACCTGGTAGAGTCGCAGATCAGTACGCAAGGGCGCTTTGCCAACTACCGCGCCTCCCTGACGATGGCCCCCGCCTTCCTGCCCCTGCCTGATTCGCGTACCATCTTCCTGGACCGCTACCGGGGCACGGCCTACGCCGCGGCGGGCCTGCGCTACATCAAGGCTATTGTAGGTTCGCTGGAGTGGCGCACCGAAGGCTACGTGCACGTGCTGGTGCGCCCCTGGGAACGGCAGGAGGTCAACCCACTGCTGGCGCAACGTGGTCCGGCCATCAGCCGTCCCTACTTCACGGCCATGACGGGCTTCGTGTACCAAACACCCGTTGGCCCGGCCTCGCTGCAATTCATTCATTACGACGCGCCTACCCGGCAGTTTAGCGTGTTTGCGCACATCGGCTTCGTGCTGTTCCGCGAACGGTCGTTGGATTAAGGTGTCATAGTATACACAAAGCCCTGCTATCATCAGATAGCAGGGCTTTTATTAAATCAGTAAACTAAGTAGGGCGACTGTTACTGCGCCTTATATTCGTTCCAGCTCTTGATCTTCAAATCCGACATTTCCAGCTTGCAGAACGCTTTGATAAACGCCTTCGCCAGGCGTGCGTTCGTAATCAGCGGCGTGTTGAAATCGACGGCGGTACGGCGAATTTTGTAGTCGTTGTCCAGCTCGCCCTTGGTCAGGTTCTTGGGAATGTTGATGACTAGGTCGATTTTCTTCTCGCGCAGGTAGCTGATGACGTTCGGTTCCTGATAGTCATCGGGCCAGAAGAGAAGCTGGGAAGGCACGCTATTTTCGGCGAAGAAGCGGTGCGTGCCCTGGGTGGCGTAGAGCGTGTAGCCCTTTTGCACCAGCAACTTCGCGGCGGATAGAAGTGCCACTTTGGAGGCAATTGGCCCGCCGGAAATCAGCACCGACTGCTTCGGAATACGGTAGCCCACCGACAGCAGCGACTTCAGTAGCGCCTCCTCCGGCGAGTCGCCCAGGCAGCCTACCTCGCCGGTTGAGGTCATGTCCACGCGCATCACCGGGTCGGCGCCTTGCAGGCGCGTGAAGGAGAACTGTGAGGCCTTCACGCCCACGAAGGTAGAGTCGTACACTAGCTCGCTGGCGTCGCGCTCCACAGGTAGGCCCAGCAGCACTTTGGTGGCCTTCTTGATAAAGTTGTGGCCCGAAATCTTTGACACGAAGGGGAAGCTGCGCGAGGCGCGCAGGTTGCACTCAATTACGCGGATTTCGCCGTTTTTCTCCAAGAATTGGATATTGAAAGGCCCGCTAATTTCGAAGCGCTTGGCAATTTGCTCGGCAATGGTTTTCAGCTTGCGCACCGTGCCTACGTACACCCGCTGGGGTGGGTAGTACATGGTGGCGTCGCCGGAATGCACGCCAGCAAACTCCACGTGCTCGGAAATGGCGTAGCTCACAATGTCGCCGTGGTCGGCCACCGCATCCAGCTCAATTTCCTTGGCATCCTGAATAAACTCCGACACCACCACCGGATACTCGGCGCTAACCGCCGAGGCGAGGTCCAGGTAGGCTTCCATCTCGTCGCGGTTAGACACCACGTTCATAGCCGCACCCGACAGCACGTAGCTCGGTCGGATCAGCACCGGAAACCCTACCTCCTGCACAAACTCATACACGGCATCCAGGGTCGTCAGCTCGCGCCAGCGCGGTTGGGCAATGCCCAGCTCGTCGAGAATGGAGGAGAACTTGTGACGGTTTTCGGCTTCGTCGATGCGGGCGGGGGCAGTGCCCAGCACCGGTACCTCGGCGTCGGCCAGGCGGGTAGCGAGGTTGTTGGGAATCTGACCGCCAGTGGATAGAATGACGCCAGTAGGCTGCTCAAAATCCAGAATGTCCATCACCCGCTCGTAGCTCAACTCCTCGAAGTAGAGCCGGTCGCTGACGTCGTAGTCAGTCGAAACGGTTTCGGGGTTGTAGTTGATAATGATGGACTTGTAGCCTTCTTCGGTTGCCGTTTGGGCGGCATTCACGCCGCACCAGTCAAACTCCACCGACGAGCCAATGCGGTACACGCCCGAGCCCAACACCACCACCGACTTATCGGTTTCGGGTTCCAGGTCGTTTTCGGTGCCGTGGTAGGTGGTGTAGAGGTAGTTGGTTTGAGCCGGGAATTCGGCGGCCAGCGTGTCAATCTGCTTCACTACGGGCAACACGCCCAAGGCCTTGCGCTGCTCGCGTACGATTAGCTCGTTGGCTTTTACATCTTGGTTGCCGTAGAGCTTCACGGCCAGCTGCTGGTCCGAGAAGCCGGCTTTCTTGGTTTCGCGCAGCAGCTCGGCGGGTAAGGCATCGGCCGAATCCAGTTCACCTACCTGGTTTCCCAGCTCAAAGATGGTGTAGAGGCGCTGCAAGAACCACAGGTCAATCTTGGTCAGATCGTGCACCTGCTGGATGGTATACCCCGCCTCGAAGGCCAGATTAATAGCGAAAATGCGCTCCTCGTTCGGCTCGCTCAGTAGCTTGTCGAGGGTAGCGTTGTCCACGGTTTCAGCGGCATTGCCCACGAAGCCGCGCTTGCCGGTATCCAGCATCCGCAGGCCCTTCTGAATGGCTTCTTCAAATGATTTGCCGATGCTCATCACCTCGCCCACGCTCTTCATACTGCTGCCAATCTGGCGCGCCACGCCCGAGAATTTGCCTAAGTCCCAGCGCGGCAGCTTGCATACCACGTAGTCCAAAGCCGGCTCGAAGAAGGCCGAAGTGGTCTGCGTCACGCTGTTTTTTAGCTCCGACAGTGCGTAGCCCAAGCTCAGCTTAGCAGCTACAAACGCCAGCGGATAGCCCGTGGCCTTGGAAGCCAGCGCCGAGGAGCGCGACAGGCGCGCATTCACCTCAATCACGCGGTATTCCTCGGAAAATGGGTCGAGGGCGTACTGAATGTTGCACTCGCCCACAATGCCCAGGTGGCGAATGGTCTTGATGCCGATGCTGCGCAGCTTGTGGTACTCGCGGTTGCTCAACGTCTGCGACGGGGCCACCACGATGCTTTCCCCGGTGTGAATACCGATGGGGTCGAAGTTTTCCATGTTGCAGACCGTGATGCAGTTGTCATATTGGTCGCGCACTACTTCGTACTCCACTTCCTTCCAGCCTTTCAGCGACTCTTCCACTAGAATCTGGTCGGAAGTCGTGAAGGCTTTTTCAGCCAGCGCCCGCAGCTCGTCGTCGTTATTGGCGAAGCCACTTCCCAAACCACCCAGTGCAAACGCCGCACGCACGATGATGGGGTATCCGATTTCTTCGGCGGCTTTCAACGCATCGTCTAGGGTCGTCACGGCCCGGCTGCGGGCAATGAGCACGCCGATCTGGTCGAGCTTATCCTTGAAAATGTCGCGGTCCTCGGTGTCAATGATGCTCTGCACCGGCGTACCCAGCACCTTCACGTTGTACTTCTCGAAGATTCCCCCTTGGTACAAGGCCACGGCGCAGTTCAGAGCCGTTTGGCCGCCAAAGGCTACTAGAATGCCATCGGGCTGCTCCTTTTTGATGACCTCCTCCACGAAGTAAGGCGTCACGGGCAGGAAGTACACGTCGTCGGCAATGTTATCCGACGTCTGCACGGTGGCGATGTTGGGGTTGATGAGGATGGTGCGGATGCCTTCCTCTTTCAGGGCCTTCAGGGCCTGCGAGCCGGAGTAGTCAAATTCGCCGGCCTCGCCGATTTTCAGCGCGCCCGAGCCAAGGACCAGGACTTTTTGTGGTTTGTTCATTCTGGGGATTGTATTCGAAAAGAACGTAGGCGAAGGAGTTATCAGAACGTCATGCTGAGCTTGTCGAAGCATCTCTACCGCTTCGTTGGGGGCAGCCTGCCCACGTTTCTAAATCAATGGGTTGCCAGGTAGGGTTGAATGCATGAATCAGTGCATCTTTCTTCGCGCGTGTCCAGCCTTTCAACTGCTTTTCTCGCGCAATGGCTTGGGTAGCATCCGGACACAATTCGAAGTATACCAACAAATCTGCTTGATACCGTCCGGTGAATTTTCCAGCTTCACCCCGGCCGTTGCTGTGCTCGTAAAGTCGTCGCGTGAGGTCGTTGGTGACGCCGATATAGAGGACAGTTTGGGTAGGATTGGTCAGGATGTAGACGTACATACCATATGTTTCAGAACGTCATGCTGAGCTTGTCGAAGCATCTCTACCGCTTCGCCAGATACTATTCAACGAAGCGGTAGAGATGCTTCGACAAGCTCAGCATGACGTTCTAATTTGTCGCTACAGTAGCCTTATATTCCTCTACCGCCTTCAAAAAATCATCAAACATAAACTCCGTGTCCTGGGGCCCACCGGCGGCTTCAGGGTGAAACTGAGTGGAGAAGAACGGCTTGGTTTTGTGCTTGATGCCTTCGCAAGTGCCGTCGTTGAGGTTTTCGAACAGCATCTCCCACTCGGCAGGTAGGGTGTCGGTGTCTACCGCGAAGCCGTGGTTTTGGCTGGTGATGTAGCTGCGCTTGGTGCCCGTGAGTAGGACAGGCTGGTTGTGGCTGCGATGGCCGTATTTCAGCTTGAAGGTGTCGCCGCCCGCGGCTAGGCCCATAAGCTGGGAGCCCAGGCAGATGCCGAAGATGGGCTTGTCTTGCTGCAAGGCGGTTTGGAGGTGGCCGATGGTCGCCTCACACATCTTCGGGTCGCCGGGGCCGTTGCTGAGGAACAGGCCGTCGTAGTCGAGCTGGGTGAAGTCGTAGTCCCATGGTACGCGAATCAGCTCCACATCGCGCTCCAGGAAGCAGCGGATGATGTTGGTCTTGGTGCCGCAGTCGACCAGCACAATTTTGTTTTTGCCGCTGCCGTAGTGCTTCACCTCAGAGGGGCTCACCTGGGCTACCAGGTTGTCCTGGTTGGGGTCGTGCAATTCCACATCTTCCGCGGCCACGATTTTGCCCAGCATGGCGCCTTTCTCGCGCAGCTTCTTGGTGAGCAGGCGCGTATCCACGTCGAAAATGCCGGGGATGTTGTATTCCGACAGCCAGTCGCCCAGGCTCTTGGCGGCGTGCCAGTGGCTGTGCTCCTCGGAGTAGTAGTTCACTACCAACCCGGCAATGTGAATCTTATCCGACTCGAAAATCTTGGAAATAGACTCATATAGGTCCTCGCCGGGTACGCCGTAGTTGCCTACCATCGGGTAGGTGAGCACCAGAATCTGCCCGGCAAACGACGGATCCGTGAGGTTTTCGGGGTAGCCAGTCATGGCTGTGCTGAATACGACTTCGCCCGCGGCCGATGTGAAGGCGCCGAAGGATTTGCCCTGAATTTCGGTGCCGTCTTCCAGCACCAGCTTCACCGATTTAGCGTTTTCCACTCTGTTTTGCGTAAAAGGGTTTACTCTGTTATTTAATTTCTGCGGTAGTCAGGCAGGCCGCTTTCTTCTATGTTGCAGTAGGCTGAAGTGGCAGGTGCGCCATCGTCTCACTCAATACTGATCGGAACCTTACCATCGGAGCAAAATGCGTCAATTTATCTCCCGTGCCGAGCATCTGGCGGGGGCGCCGCTTGTCCTCAGCCAGCCTTTGGAAACGCCCCGATATTTTTTCGGCTGGAACAGGACCGAAAATCAGGGGTCTGTTCCAGCCGAAGCAGGATGAAAGCCAAACGGGAGCAAAGGAATGCGTTTCACGAGGCCCCGCGCACTGCCGCTTCCGGATGTCAGGCATCGGGAAGTCGGGCGGGCACGACTGCGGGAAGGAAAAAGGAATGGCCGTTCTTTCAAGGAAAGAACCAGCCGGCTGCTGCGTACTGGTGGCCAATGGCAGCGTGCAGCTAATCAGAAGGGGAGCGTGGCTCGTGAGCTTCGTCGTGCTACTCATTGGGGCTGCAAGTTAGGCCACAAGTCGCTTACTTCCTCGCCTCCGCCGGAATAAGTGTATACAGCGCTTCCAAAAACCGGTCTACTTCCTCCTTTGTGATATTCAGCGGCGGCAGTAGGCGCAGCACGCCGGGGTCGGAGGCATTGCCTACAAAGATGTGGTGCTCCGTGAGCAGCTTGTCGCGCACCTCTTTCACGGGGAAGTTGTACTTGATGCCTAGCATCAAACCCCGACCGCGGATTTCCTCAGCGCCGGCGTTGGCTTCTAGCTCCTGACGCAAGTAGTCGCCCATCTCATGCGCGTGCTCCACCAGGTTTTCCTGCTCAATGACTTCCAGCACGGCCAGTGCGGCAGCGCAAGCCAGGTGGTTGCCGCCAAAGGTAGTGCCCAGCAGCCCATACGAAGCTTTCAGGGTAGGGGCAATCAGAATGCCGCCGATAGGAAAACCGTTGCCCATGCCCTTCGCTACCGAAATAACGTCGGGCTGAATGCCTGCCCACTGATGCGCGAAGAACTTGCCACTGCGGCCGTAGCCGCACTGCACTTCATCAGCAATCAGCAGGGCGCCATATTGCTTGCACAGCTCGGCTAGTCCGCGTAAGAAGTCGTCTGAAGGCATGATGATGCCGCCTACCCCTTGAATAGGTTCGATGATAGCGGCGCATACATCGCCCGCTTGCAGGGCTTGCTCCACCTCGGCCAAGTCGTAGGGTAGGAAGCTCACGGCGTGGTTAGCGTTGAAAGGCGCCACAATCTTCGGGTTATCCGTAGCCGCCACCGCGCCCGACGTACGGCCGTGGAATGCACCTTTAAAGGCAACAACTCGGCTCTTGCCCGTGTGGAACGATGCCAGTTTCAGCGCATTCTCGTTGGCCTCGGCGCCCGAGTTGCACAAAAACAGCCCATACTCCGGGTAGCCCGACACCTCGCCCAACTTCTGCGCCAGCTCCCGCTGAATCGGAATCTGCACCGAGTTGGAGTAGAAGCCTAGGTTCTGAAGCTGCTCGGTGAGGCGCAGCACGTAGTGCGGGTGGCTGTGGCCGATGGAAATCACGGCGTGGCCGCCGTAGAAGTCGAGGTATTCCTGCCCGTTGTCGGCCCACAGCTTCGCCCCAAACGCCCGTACGGGCGTGATGTTGACGAGCGGATAAACGTTGAAGAGGTCCATGATGATAAGCAGTTAGCGCCGTTCTGGTACCCAGGGTAGAAGCCCTGGGCTAATCAGCATTTCGGCAAATTTCGTTACGTAGCCCAGGGTTTTAACCCTAGGGTATCCGAGCTGTTAAAACAACGCCGCCTTCAATCCTAGCCCCGTCGTTTCTGGTAGCCCAAAAAGCAAATTCATATTCTGCACCGCCTGCCCCGAAGCGCCTTTAATCAGATTATCTATAGCCGAGGTGATGAGCAATTGCTTGCTAAATTTCTGCACGTGCAACAGGCATTTGTTGGTGTTCACTACCTGTTTCAGGTGGATTTCCTTATCCGAAACCGTAGTAAATACCGCATCAGCATAGAAATTCCGATATAGCTCCCGCGCCTCGTCCTGGCTCAGCTCCGACGGCGTGTAGACGCTGGCGAAGATGCCCCGCGTGAAGTTGCCGCGGTAGGGAATGAAGTTGATGTCGACCTCGACCTCGGCCTGGGGCTGGAGGTACCGCAGACTCTCCCCAATCTCGCCCAGGTGTTGGTGCTTGAAAGGCTTGTAAATGGAGATGTTGCCCGTGCGCCAAGTGAAACCCGTGGTTTCGGTCAGCTCGCGGCCCGCGCCGGTGCTACCGGTAATGGCCGAGACGTGCACCGCATCCGTGAGCTTACCTGCCGCCGCCAGGGGTAGAAGCGCCAGCTGAATAGCCGTGGCAAAGCACCCCGGATTGGCAATGCTCTGCGCCTGTTGAATGCGGCTGCGGTTCATCTCGGGCAAACCGTACACAAACTCCCTACCTTCAAACTCGGCGTCGGCTTCCAGGCGGAAGTCGTTGCTGAGGTCGATGATGTGGGTAGTTTCGGGCAAGTTGCTTTTTTCCAGCCACGCCTTAGAGTTGCCGTGGCCTAGGCACAGGAACACCACGTCCTCATCGCCAGCCAGCTCCGAGGCAAACCGCAGATCGGTGTCGCCTACCAGGTCGTCGTGGACTTGGTAGACGGGATTGCCAGCGTTGGACGAGCTGACGATGGCGCTCAACTCCGCGTATTCGTGGTGCAGCAGAATGCGAATCAGCTCCCCGGCCGTGTAGCCAGCGCCGCCCACAATGCCGACTTTGATGTTGTGATTTTGCATGGTCTAGTCGCCCTCCTAGGTGGACCCCACCCCCCGGCCCCACTCTCCTTGATGCGGAGAATCCTCCGGGAGAGGGGGAGGCACGGCGGCGTGAACAACAGTTAGGACTAAAAACTAAAAGGTAGAAACTAGTCCCCCTCTCCCGAAGGATTCTCCGCATCAAGGGGAGTGGGGCTAGGGGGTGGGGTTACTCGTTGAACGAGCTGTGAATCCGCAGTTGGTTGCTGAAAATCTTGATGAAGCCCCGCGCGTCGCGCGAATCCCAAGCGTTGTTTTCCTCGCCGTAGGTCGCCACTTTGGACTGCATCATGTCGTATTTCGACTCGATGCCTTGCAGTTCGAACTGGTAGGGCTTCAGCGTCACGAACACCTTGCCCGACACCCGCTCCTGCGACGATTCCAGCAATGCCTCAAAGTCGCGCATCACCGGGTCGAGGTATTGAGCCTCGTGGAGTAGGGTGCCGTACCAGTTGGCCACGTATTCCTTATGAATCTGCTGCCAGCGCGAGCTGGTATGCTTTTCCAATAAGTGGTGTCCTTTCAGCAAGATCAGCGGAGCGGGTGCCTCGAAGCCCACACGGCCTTTGATGCCCAGAATGGTGTCGCCCACGTGCGTGTCGCGGCCAATGGCATATTGACCAGCCAACTCGTTGAGCTTTTGGATGAGTGCCACAGGTGCCATCTGCTCGCCGTTCAGCGCTACGGGTTCGCCCTTCTCGAAGGTGATTTCCACGTTCGTCGGCTCGGTCTGCGTGAGTTGGGTAGGGTAGGCCGATTCGGGTAGCGCCTGGCGCGAAGTCAGCGTTTCAACGCCGCCTACGCTGGTGCCCCAAATACCCACGTTGATAGAATACTTCGCCTTCTCCCAGCTCATCTCGAAGCCCTGCTGTTGCAGGTACTCAATTTCCTGCTGGCGCGAAAGTTTCAGGTCACGAATGGGCGTGATGATTTCCGTATTGGGCGCGATGACCGCAAATGCCACGTCGAAGCGCACTTGGTCGTTGCCGGCGCCGGTGCTGCCGTGGGCAATGTACTCGGCCCCGGTGCTGCGGGCGTACTCGGCAATAGCCAGCGATTGGAACATGCGCTCGGCACTCACGCTCAGCGGGTACGTGTCGTTCTTTAGAATATTCCCGAAAATCAGGTAGCGCACACACTCGTGGTAGAATCGCTCCGTCACGTCGATAACTTCGTGCGTGGTGGAACCCAATTCGTAGGCACGCTTTTCAATAGCGGCCAATTCCTCGGGCGAGAAACCGCCCGAATTCACAATTACCGTGTGGACTTCCAGCCCAAGTTCGCGCGACAAATACACGGCGCAGTAGGACGTGTCGAGGCCGCCGCTATAGGCGAGGACTACCTTTTTCTTCATTTCAGAGAGTTAGAGGATGTATGCGAAAGTAGGAAGAACGTTCTTTTAATTGACCCCACCCCCACCCCCAGCCCCTCCCCTCTAGGAGAGGGGTGCCAGACGAAAGTGAACTTGTGAAGTTGTGAGCAGTGAATAATTTACCTTTTGCTCTTCACAGCTTCACCCCTAGAACGCACCCCTCTCCCGGAGGGGAGGGGCCGGGGGTGGGGTCACGCTACCGCAGAATCTCGATAGATTCCTGCGCAATCTTGCCGTACTGGTCTTTCAGGTTGTCGTAGACCATGCCTGTGCACAAGCACATTTTGCGCTCGTTTTCCTGCAAGATGGGGTAGTTCTTGCAACTCATGCAGCCTTTCCAGAAGTCGTCGCTTTGCGTAAGCTCAGGGAAGGTGGTAGGGCGGTAGCCCAGCTCGCTGTTGATTTTCATCACAGCAGCGCTGGTGGTAATACCGAAAATCTTGGCTGCCGGGTACTTCGTGCGCGAGAGTTTGAACACCTCGTGCTTGATGGCACGGCCCAGGCCTTCCTTACGCAGCTCGGTGTTCACGATCAGGCCCGAGTTCACCACAAACTTGGCGTCGTCGAACGTCTCAATGTAGCAGAAGCCGGCCAACTCACCTTCTACGAAGGCGATGATGGCGTCACCGTTCTGGATTTTCTTGATTAAGTAATTCGGCTCGCGCTTGGCGATGCCAGTGCCCCGCGTCTTGGCCGACTCAACGTACCATTGGCAAAGGGTGTCAACATATTGAATGTCGGCGAAAGTAGCGACGCGTAAGTTCATGGAGATACGGCGATGCTTGCCTACGCAGGGGTAGGCAAAATGTCTCGAAAAGCAGGATTGCGAAAAGAGAGCCGTTGCTGCCGAGAAAGGCAGTTTTAGGCAACCGGGGCCGGCGGGACGGGTACTCGGGTAGGACTTCCATAGCCGGCTAGCACATGCTGGTAGCCGGGCTGACTGGGTCGCCAGAAGACCCATAATCAGCGCATGAATAACTGTCCTACACCCGTCGTCGCATCATTTCGGTTGAGTTTGTTTCCGGCCGGCTACCGAGCAGGTTAGGTGCACAGCGGAAAATTTTTGCAAACATAAACCCCGTAAAGGATATTGCAAGCTTTTACTGAAATTTACCCTCGTTGGTTGTGGAATTAACCAATTCTTAATCAAGGGGTTGTCAGTGTTGCAAAAATCACATTGGGATAATAAAGTTTGAGCAAGTAACGCGCCAAAGCGCTTTTGAGTACTGGCAAGTGCACGTAACCAATATGTTACGTATGTGCTCCGAATAGGACTATTCGGTTGCAGCTATATAACACACGCTAGCTGTAGCAGTTCATTTTAAAGACAAAATTTTACCTGGCCGATACTGTTGCTTGCACCGCGCAGCTCATAAATATAAAGCTACTCAAGAGCGTCATGTTGAGCTTGTCGAGACATCTTGCGCGCTGATATCAGATAGTAAATGCCTTGCTAAAGGATAAAACTGCTTGCGGACGTTAGCACGTAAGATGTCTCGACAAGCTCGACACGACGCTTTACTTACTCTCTCTACCCGGTTTCTAATGACAGCCGTCAGTACGAAGCTCGTTCAGCAGAATCCCGTCAGGCGACTACCGGCGTCGGACCGGTAACGTAAGCATCTCTTCCATGAAAGAACAACTGAAAATAGTAAAGATAGGCGGCGGCATTCTGGACGATCCAGAGAAGCTGTACCAGTTCGTAGCCGAGTTTCACCGCCTACCCGGCCTGAAGGTGCTGGTGCATGGTGGTGGTAAGGGCGCTAGTACCTTGCTGCAAAGCCTCGGCATTGAGCCCCAGATGGTAAACGGTCGCCGCATTACCGACGCCGCCACGCTGGATGTGGTGACGATGTTCTATGCTGGCAAAACCAACAAGCTGCTGGTGGCCCTACTTCAGGAGCATGGCACCAATGCCCTAGGCCTTTCCGGTGCCGATGGCAACGTGCTGCGCGCCACCCGCCGACCGATAGGCGCGGTCGATTACGGCTACGTTGGCGACCTGACCGATCAGAGCGTGAACACGCCACTACTGCAAACCCTACTTGGTGCGGGCCTCACGCCCGTGTTCTGCGCCATCACCCACGACGGCCAAGGACAACTGCTCAATACCAACGCCGATACCATTGCCAGCGTGTTGGCTCGTGCACTAGCACCATTCTATGAGGTAGCCCTGCATTTTTGCTTCGAGAAAGACGGCGTATTGGCTGACGTGCACGACGACAGCTCGGTGATTCCGCAAATCACGCCCGCGCTGTTTCAGGAGCTGAAAGCCAGCGGCGCTATTGCGGCCGGTATGTTGCCGAAGTTGGAAAATGCCTTTGCCGCCTTAGATGCAGGGGTAGAAAAGGTCATCATCGAAAACGCGTTGAAAATCAACGAACCCGTGAAAACTGTGCTATGCCAAAGCTAGTAGACCAGTTGACCGAGGAAGCCATTCAACTGCTGATGGCGTTGATTCGCACACCATCTTACTCGCGGGAGGAGGCGGATACGGCCACGCTGCTAAAGCAGTTTCTGCAAGCACACGGTACCGAAGTGCACCGCGACGCCAATAACGTGTGGGCCATGTCACGCCACTGGCAGGAGGGCCGCCCAACGGTCCTACTCAACTCCCACCACGACACCGTGAAGCCCGGCGCCTCCTGGACCGCCGACCCATTCGGGGCCGCAGTAGTAGGCGACAAGCTCACCGGCTTGGGCAGTAACGACGCGGGCGCTTCCGCCGTGAGCTTGCTGGCGACGTTTCTCTACTTTGAGGAAAACCCGTTGCCCTTCAACTTGCTCTGCGCCATCACGGCGGAGGAGGAAGTATCGGGCGCTAACGGTATCCGTCGCCTGCTGCCCCTACTCCCCACCATCGACTTGGGCATTGTAGGAGAGCCGACGCAGATGGACCTGGCCATTGCCGAAAAGGGCCTCGTGGTGCTGGACTGCGTAGCGCACGGTCGCACTGGCCACGCCGCCCGCGAGGAAGGCGACAATGCCCTCTACAAAGCATTGGATGACATTCAGCTACTTCGCAACTACCAGTTTTCCCGCGTGTCGGAGCTGCTGGGGCCAGTGAAGCTCTCCGTCACGCAAATTCAGGCCGGCACCCAGCATAATGTAGTACCCGACCGTTGCACGTTCGTGGTCGATGTGCGGACGAATGAGCTGTATTCCAATCAGGAAGTAGTCGATATTATTCGTGCTATGGTAGGTGCCGAGGTGACGCCGCGCTCTACCCACCTCAACTCCTCACGCATTGCCCTGGAGCACCCGTTGGTGCAGCGTGGGTTGGCGCTGGGTAGGAAAGCATTCGGCTCCGTCACGCTCTCCGACCAAAGCATGATGCCCTTTACGACGGTGAAAGTAGGCCCCGGCGACTCGGCCCGTTCCCATACCCCCGACGAGTTTATTTATTTAAGCGAGATTCGCGGCGGGGTGCGTGGCTACGTAGAGCTGTTGCAGGGACTAGAATTAGAGACTAAAAACTAGAAGCTAGTTTTACCTTTTAGGAATATGAAAATCTGGGAAAAAGGCATTCCTGTAGATGCCAAAATCGAGCAGTTTACCATTGGTCAAGACCGGGAACTGGACCTGTATCTGGCCAAGTTTGATGTGCTGGCTTCCAAGGCGCAGGCCAATATGCTGGCGCAGGTAGGCCTGCTCACGTCGGAGGAAAACCAGCAGCTGCAACAGGGCCTCACGGAACTGGCCGATCAGGTGGAAGCCGGCACCTTCACCATTGAGGACGAATTTGAGGACGTGCACTCCAAAATCGAGTCCTACCTCACGGAGAAGTTCGGCGACGCGGGCAAGAAGATTCACACCGCCCGCTCCCGCAACGACCAGGTGCTAACGGCTATTCAGTTGTTTTTGAAGGACTACACCGAGCGCGCCGCGGCTAAAATCGTGCAGCTGGCGGAGGTGATGCTGCAAAAAGCAGAAGTGCACAAAGCCGATTTACTACCTGGCTACACGCACTTTCAGGCCGCTATGCCCAGCAGCTTCGGGCTGTGGTTTTCGGCGTATGCTGAGCACTTGCTGCTGGATTTGGCGTTATTCGAAGCCGCCTACACCGTAGCCGACCAAAACCCGCTGGGCTCCGGCGCTGGCTTCGGCAGCAGCTTCCCCATCAACCGCCAGCAGACTACGCAGGAACTCGGCTTCGGCAACATGGCCGTGAGCAGCGTGGGCGCCCAAATGCTGCGCGGCAAGACGGAAAAAACGCTGGCCTTCGCGCTGGCCGGGTGCGCCGCTACCCTCGCTAAGATGAGCTACGATCTGGTGCTCTACAACTCGCAGGATCTGGCTTTTGTGGAGTTGCCGGCCGCCTTCACCACGGGCTCCAGCATTATGCCGCACAAGAAAAACCCCGATGTATTCGAGCTAATTCGGGCGCGGTGCAACGCTTTGCAGGCCCTACCCAATACCATCACGCTCACCATCAGCAACCTGCCCAGCGGCTACCACCGCGACTTCCAGATTCTAAAGGAGCTGCTCTTCGAGCCCATGACGCAGTTCCTGGATATTCTGGACATCGTGTTGTTTGCCCTACCCCAGCTGCGCATCAAGCCCAACCTGCTGACCCAAGACAAGTATGACGGCGTGTTTTCAGTAGAGAATATCAACCAGCTTATCCAAACCGGTACGCCCTTCCGCGAAGCCTACCAGCAGGTAGGCCGCGCCGTGAACGAGGGTAGCTACGTGCCACACAAGGAGTTTCAAACCAGTCACTTGGGCAGCGTGCACAACCTGGGCTTGGAAGAAATCGAAGCCAAGCTGGCGCGGGTGCGGCAAGGAAGTAGGGTGCTGGGCGGAGAGCAGTAATCAGCTGTCATCCTGAGCGGCGCGAAGGACCTTATTACGTTGGCACGAGTCGTTCGCACGATATTGTTCAGCGTGATAAGGTCCTTCGCGCTGCTCAGGATGACGACAGGTAGGTCATTACTTACTAACCTTCACGCGCTTCACAAGCGGCACCGTGAACTGAACATTTGCAGGCTTACCGTTCTGCCTACCCGGCCGAAATTGCCCAATGGTGCGGAAAGTCTCGGCTAAGGCGGGCGTCACGGCTTCTTCCGATTCGGCAGCGGTAGGCCCTAGTGCTGGTCGGCGCACGTGGCCAGTTTTATCAATGATAAACGTAACAACGGACATGGGCCCGCTAGCCGCGCCGCCGTGCACGTGGCTGGTTATGAACGACTGCAACCCATCCATACCACCATCCAGGTAGGCGGGCTTCTGCTCCACATACGTATAGATTTTATCGCCATCCAGCATAGATGTGTTTGGTTTTTGCGGCGACACGGCATTGGGCGCTGAGGTAGCCATTTGAGCACGCGCAGCAGGGATGAGTAACGCTGAGAAACCGAGGAGAGTGAGGGCGCCGAGCAACGGGCGTGGTAGAGAAGTAGGCATAGGTCTGAGTAGGCTTAAGTAGAAAACTATTTTCTGTTTTTTGAGGAAGTGGATGACGTAAAAGTGATTGGTATGGTGTAATAAACATCTACTGGAATATCATTTTGTTCGCCTGGGGTCCAGCAAGGCATGAGTTGTATAACGCGTATTGCCTCAGCATCTAGAATAGGAGATAAGCCCCTTTCAATCCGGATACTGTCAACTGTACCTGATTTGGTTATTCGACATTTAACCCAAATTCGGCCTGATTGAGTGGCACTTAGTGGATAGCGGACATTGCTTGCAATGAATTGTCGAAGTGCTTTATCTCCTCCGGGGTATTCAGGCATTTTCTCCACATACATACCTAGCACTTCTGGTTGGAAGCTCTGCTTGGTAGTGGTAGACTTCACCTGCGCCCACGCTTCCCTACCCGACAACCCCAATCCGCACACCAGCACCAGCGCCACCAGAAACCGCCGCAGCTTGGAGCGCAGCCGCGGCTGCGGAGCCGCGGCCAACTGGCTTTGCCGGAAGCGGCCACACAACTGGCCATCGGGCGAGGCGGCGCGGGCGGCGGCCAGGTCGGCGGCGGTGCTGTTGGTGAAGTCTATTACCTCGTGGTTGCAGTGGGCACAGTGGCGGCCTTGGGCCGTTGGTGTCATTTGCTGCCAGTCTTCAGAGCAGGCTTGCAGATGCACGTCAAGGATAGGTAGGGGTAGCATAGAGGCGTGATATATAGCAGTAGTAAAGTAAATTACGCTGAAAGACTACTTCTTATTGCAGATGCGCAGAGCGCGTTGCTGAAACAAGTTGATATAGGCGACTGTCCGCGAGCGGATGCTGTTCATACCATCTTCATGCTGCGCAATAAAGCTTTATTGTAACCCGCTCAAAACAATCTCTGATTTTTGTGCTTTATGTCCGCATCTGACGGCTACGATTGTGTGAGTATCTTTGCCGCCTACCCCGCAGGGGGTGTTGTTTCTACTTTGCCTTATGTCATCTCTTCAGAATTATCCCCGCTTCACTTTAGGTAATACGCTGACCACGGAGCAACTGGAGTTTTTTCGGCAGTATGGATTTCTGCATTTTCGACCTTTTCTGACCCCCGATACTGTGCAGGATTTGCTGCGCGCGTCGGAAGACGTGCAGAGCAAATGGCTGGCCGAGGGGGTAGAGAAAGTAAACGGCGTGCCCATCAAATACGGCAAGGATGTGGATGGCCAGCCCATTGTGCAGCGGTTTGCTTTCGCCTCACACCACAGCCCCGTACTGCGCGAGTTCCTGAAAGACCCACGCCTAGAAGCGCTGTTTCCGTTGCTGGAAGCTCCCGGCGGGCGCATCGGCGAAAACGAGAAGGACGGCCTTGTCATCAACCACTATGTGAACGTAACGGGCTCCGAGTTCTCGCAAATGGGTTGGCACACCGATTCTCTGCGCGACGTGTTCTACGGCAAGCGCATTGGTCCGATGCTGAACGTAGGTGTGCACCTCGATGGCACGCCGGCTACCAATGGCGGCCTGCGCCTGCTGGTAGGTACACACACGCAGAGCCTGCGCAAAATGCTGTTTCGTAAGAAATACTACAAAGACGTAGACTCTGACCCCAACGAAATAGCCGTAGAAACCGAGCCCGGCGACCTGACCGTGCACGACGGCCGCATGTGGCACCGCGTGGCCCGCTCGCCGCTGGTAGGTGAGGTGTCGCGCCGCCGTGTCATGTACATTCCTATTATCTCGGGCAAGTACGAGCCCAAAAACGAGGAAAGTCCTACGCCGTTTTACCTGCGCTTTCTGCATTTGGTGAAGTAGCGTAAGGACTACAAGGCCGTCATGCTGAGCGCAGCCGAAGCATCTCTATCGCAGTGCTAATTCTATTCATTATGAATTACTATCGGTAGAGATGCTTCGGCTGCGCTCAGCATGACGGTTTACGCGTAATTGGCAGGATACCACCAAAAATAATCCTATGAAAACGGCACTTATTACCGGCGCCTCGCGGGGTATTGGGCAGGCCATTGCCACCGAGTTGGCGCGGCACGGCTACCATGTACTACTCACGGCGCGCTCCGAAGAGGCTCTGGAAACAGTAGCCGCTACCCTGCGCCAGCAGTTTGGGGTAGAGGCGCACGTGCTGGCCGCCGATCTGGCCGCGGCCGATGGTCCGGCCCGCGTGGCGGAATGGGCCACTGCTACCGCGCCGGAACTAGCTGTGCTAGTGAACAATGCTGGCTACGGACTGTGGGGTAGATTTGAAGAACTAGGCCTGGATGAGCAGCAACAGATGCTGCGCCTAAACATGCAAGTGCCCGTGGAACTGACGCACCACCTGCTGCCCGTTCTGCGCCGCCAGCCCAAGGCCTACATCCTGAACGTGGCCAGTACCGCGGCCTACCAGGCGGTGCCTACCTTATCACTCTACGCAGCTAGCAAGGCGTTTCTGCTCAGCTTCAGTCGCGGCCTGCGCTACGAGCTGCGCAACTCGCCGGTGTCCGTCACCTGCCTCAGCCCCGGCTCTACCACCACCGACTTTGCCAATCGAGCCGGCATGAACGACGCCCTGCAAGCCACGGCCAATAAGGTCTCGATGACGCCGGAGCAGGTAGCCAAAGCCGCCGTAGTGGCCCTACTGGTCGGCGAGGCCGAGTTGATTCCGGGGGCACTCAATAAGATTTCCGCCACGCTCACCAGCTTCGTACCCAAGTCGCTGACAGAGAAGATTGCGGCCGGTATCTACGAGAAGCATTTGTAGGAAGTAGTGAGTAGTGAGTTTATGAAGTGGTAAGTAAAAAGCGCCTGTCATCCTGAGCTTGCGAAGGACCTTCTGCCAGTTGAACGAGTCGTTGTTACACTTATCGTTCTACCATGAGAAGATCCTCCGCTACGCTCAACATGACAGGCGATTTTTACTTACCACTTCACCACTTTCCCCGCCAGGTAATAGCAGCCGAAGGCAAATGGCACAGCTGCCAGCACATCGTAGGTATAGTGTGCGTGCTGTATTAGCACTAATGTGGCTACAACCACTGTTAGAACGGCCAGCACTCGGCGTAGCCGGCCCCTACCTACTGCCAGGGACAGGAGGGCCAACGTGGCAGTATGTCCCGAAAAGAACAGGTCTTTGGTGATGGGAGTAGGTGAGGCGTAGAAGAAACGCTCTACCACTGGGTCGTGTAGCACTAGCAGGTGGGCAGGTGCTTCCAGGGGGAATAGCCACAGCGTGGCTACGCGCAGCAAGTGTAACAAGGCATAGGCCCACAGCGCCTGTAGCAACAAGAGAGGGCGAGGCAGCAGGTAGACCAACGCCACTGCAATGCTCAGGTAAATAACCTCAAAAGTAGGTGCGGATACGTCGCGGGCGGGTAGGGCGTCCAGCAGAGGGTCGGGTAGCACCGTACCCGGCCGCGCCTGAATGAAGGCAAAGAAGAAAGGCAGCGCGTAGGAAATACCCAGCAACAACAGCACCACCACAAGCAGCCGCAGGCGGAAGGCAGGATGGTATCGAGCTGCCGACCAAGTGAGCGGGCGCGCCGGTGTGGTAGTGGCGGGAGAACTAGAAACGAGCATGCGAGAAGGAGCTTCGCACTATAAAAGGGTAGGTGCAGTACAAAAATAACACTCTGAAAGCAGGTATGCGAAAGTGGTGCCATCGGCGTACTTTAGGACGTTTTTTCATGCCCTCTATCCACTGCCTATGCCTCGTTTTTCTACGCTGCTCACTACCGCCTTGGCGCTGACTACCCTGCCGGCCCTGGCCCAAAACGCTGCCCTCAATGCCCGTATTGCCAAGCTGGCGGCGCAGGAAGAAAGCAAGGTGATTGCCTGGCGGCGCGATATCCACGAGCATCCCGAGCTGGGCAACCAGGAAACCCGCACGGCCGGCATCATAGCCGACCACCTCAAAAAGCTGGGCATTGAGGTGCAAACCGGCGTGGCCCGCACCGGGGTAGTGGGCATTTTGCGCGGCGGCAAGCCCGGCCCCGTAGTAGCCCTGCGCGCCGATATGGACGGCCTGCCCGTAACGGAAACCACCGGCCTACCCTTCGCCTCGCAGGTGAAGACCACCTACAACAACCAGCCCGTAGGCGTGATGCACGCCTGCGGCCACGACACGCACGTGGCCATGCTACTGGGCGCAGCCGAAGTGCTAAGCCAGGTGAAAAAAGACCTGCCTGGCACCGTGAAGTTCATTTTTCAGCCCGCTGAGGAAGGTTCCCTACCCGGCGAAACCGGCGGCGCCAAGCTAATGGTGCAGGAAGGCGTGCTGACGAACCCCAAGGTAGACGCCGTGTTCGGTCTGCACATCAACGCCCAAACGGAGGTAGGCAATCTGCGCTACCGCCCCACCGGCGAAATGGCCGCTGCCGACGTGTTTACCATCAAAGTGAAAGGAAAGTCGGCGCATGGGGCCTACCCTTGGCTGAGCGTGGACCCCGTGGTGACGGCCGCGCAGATTATTCTGGGCCTGCAAACCATCATCAGCCGCCAAACAGAATTGACCAAGGATGCGGCCGTGCTGACGGTGGGCATGGTGCACGGCGGTGTGCGCAACAACATCATTCCCGAGCAAGTGGAGCTGACGGGCACCATCCGGACCCTGGACAAAGACATGCAGCAGAAACTGTGGGCCGATGTGCGCCGCACTGCTACCGGCATTGCCAGCAGCGCCGGCGCTACCGCCGAGGTGGAAATCGTGAACTACACGCCCGTGACCTACAACGACCCGAAGCTGACCGCGCAAATGGCGCCTACCCTGCGCGCCGTGGCGGGTGCTGGCAACGTGCAGGAACAGAAGGCCGTAACTGGCGCCGAGGACTTTGCCTACTTCCAGGAGAAGGTGCCCGGCTTGTTTGTGTTTGTGGGCGGAATGCCCAAAGGGAAAAACCCAGCGGATACGGCCCCGCATCATACCCCCAACTTTTTCGTAGACGAAAGCGGCCTGACGCTGGGCGTAACGACGCTAGCCACCCTCGCCGCCGACTACCTGGGAGCGAAACGGTAGGTATGCCTACAGCGCGTCATTTCGACCAACGGGAGAAATCTCGCGTGCTCCCAGTAATCTTTGTCAGTTGAGGTTAGCGCTGCATGCGGGATTTCTCCCGTTGGTCGAAATGACATTCTACACCAACACCTTGCGCCCTACCCTCAACCCTCCGCGAAATCCATTTAATCCGCACAATCTGCGATGAATATTGCTTTAGTTACCTGCGACATCCTGGCTCAATATGCCGCGCCCAATGTAGAAGACGAAGACAGCCTACTCACAAACTACCTGCGCGCGCAAGGCCACCACGTAGAGCCCCGCGTGTGGACCAACCCGGCCGTGGAGTGGGAAAAATACGACGTGGTGCTCCTGAAATCGCCCTGGGACTACTTCGACCGCATTGAGGAATTCTATGAGTGGCTGGACCGGATGGAGCAGCTGCAAGTGCCCATGCTGAACCCCGCCGCCATAGTGCGTTGGAACACCAACAAGCGCTACCTGCGCGACATGGAGCAGGCCGGTGTGCGCATTGTGCCTACCCAATGGCTACCCCGCGGCAGTCATTTTGATGCCGAAGCCGCCCACGCCGCGCTGCAAACCGACCACCTGGTGGTGAAACCAGCCGTGAGTGGCGGCGCCAAAAATACGTTTGCACTGCTGCGCGGCGAGTCTTCTATCCGTACGCCTGACCTCAACGAGCTGCTCCAGCACGAAGACTTTCTGGTGCAGCCCTTCCTACCCCAGATTCAAGAGCAGGGCGAGTGGTCGTTGGTATACTTAGGTGGCGAGTACAGCCACTGCGTGCTGAAAACCCCCAAGTCCGGTGATTTTCGGGTGCAGCACTACCTAGGCGGCGGCATTCAGGCACGGCCCGCGCCGGAACACCTGCGCCGCACCGCCGATGCCATTGTGGCCCAGTTTGCCCCCGACTGCCTCTACGTCCGCGTAGACGGGGTAGAAATCGACGGCGAATTGGTGCTGATGGAATTAGAGTTGATTGAGCCCTTCCTCTACCTAGCCACCGAGCCCACGGCCTTGGCACAGTACGAAAAAGCGCTGTCAGCTTTAAAAAGCTGAGGAGTTTTCTACTATTACTATCTGTCATCCTGAGCGGAGCGAAGGACCTTATGACCGCAGAACGACTATCGTATCAACGACTCGTTCTGCGGTCATAAGGCCCTTCGCTCCGCTCAGGATGACAGGTAGAATCGTCTGCAAAATCCGACTAATCCGCTCTAATCCGTGATTATTGGAAACCATTCACCTCAAAGCCGCCATCCACGCTCAGGCACTGGCCAGTGATGTAGCTGGCGGCGGGTAGGCACAAGAAAGCCACGGCCGCACTTACTTCCTCCGGCTCGCCTACCCGGCGCATGGGGGTGCGGTCGAGCACGCTTTGTAGAAAATCTGGGTTGCGGAGCACTGTTTCAGCCAGGGGCGTGCGGATATACCACGGCGCTACCACGTTCACGCGGATGCGGTCGGCGGCCCACTCCACGGCCAGGTTGCGGGTAAGCTGCACCATGGCGGCCTTGGTCATGCCGTAGATAGAGCCGGTGCGCACGTGCCGCAGCCCCGCCACCGACGAGATATTCACCACGCTGCTCCCCTCGGCAGCTTGTAGCAGCGGGTAGGCACCCTGGCACAACGCAAACGTCGATTCGAGATTGGTAGCCAGCAGAAATTGGAACTCGCTGGCGCTGTAGTCTACCGTGAGCTTGCGAATGTTGGTGCCCACATTGTTGACCAGAATATGCAGTCGGCCCCACCGCTCACGCACCATATCCAGCACCTGCTGCCTACCCTCCGCCTGACTAACGTCGGCGGCTAGCGCGTGCGCATCGAGTCCAGACGCTTGCCAATCGGCCACTTGCTGTTCCAGCGCTGGTGCGGTGCGAGCTACGGCCAGCACTGCGGCGCCTAATCGCAGTAACTCTTCCGCAATGGCCGCCCCAATTCCTTTGGAAGCCCCCGTAACAACGGCTACCTGCCCTTGTAGGGACCAGCGAGCCGTAGAAAAAGTAGATGTGACATCTGCCATAGCGAAGATTATTGTATAAGATTTCGGCCTTTCAAAAAAGAAAGCAGGCAATGAGAAATTCCCGAATTTGTAAATTTAATATACTCATTGCACAATGCGTGGTATTGGCCTAAGCGCGATAGTCTACAAATGGGATTACTAGTTGTACGGGATAAGCCACTTGAGTAGAGAATAAAAATTGAGTTTGCTTACGTGTTGTGGATGCATATTAAAATATTCTTAATTTGGATACCCTGCTGTTAGCAGATTGTTCTACTTCCTTTCTTCCTTTCCAAACCACACTCATTTGTATGGCAGAAAACTACTCTGCTGCCGCCTTGCTATTGCTCGGCGGCCTAAGCATCGCTACGGCCCAAGCACAGCAAAAAGTGCCTACAGCGACTGAAAAACCAATTAAAAGCACTGCGCCAATGTTGGTAGAGCTCCGCGGCGCGAAAACCAATTATTCGCTGAGTGAAGCCAGCAAGGCCTTACGCGAACAGTTGCAATTAGCTACCACCGACCAGCTCCTACGTGCCAAAACGTCGGCCGACGCGCTGGGGTATGTCCACGAAAAGTACCAACAATACTACCGGGGCATCAAGGTAGAGCACGGCGACTATACCGTGCACGCCAAACAGGGCCAGATTGAGAGCCTGAGCGGCCATCTTACCCGCATCGAAAAGCTGGATGTGCAACCTGCCTTGGCTGAAGGTGCCGCGTTGCAGCGGGCTATGAGCTTTGTGGGCGCCCGACAGTATATGTGGCAGGATGCCTCCGAAGAAGCTTTCCTGAAAGAGCAAGAGCAAGACCCAACGGCTACCTACAAGCCCAAAGGCGAACTGGTGGTGATTGGGGTAGGCGAAGGCGAAGCCAAAACGGTACTGGCCTGGAAATTTAATGTGTACGCCAAGACCCCCGTAAGCCGCGCCTACCTCTACGTGGATGCGCATTCGGGTGAAGTCGTATATAAGGACGATATCATCAAGCACGCCGCCGCCATTGGCAGCTTTGCCACGGCCTACAGCGGCACCCGCTCGGTGGCCACCGACAGCTACAATGGCAGCTACCGCCTGCGCGAAATCACCCGCGGCAACGGTATCGAAACCTACAATTGCAGGAAAGGCAACAGCTACACCAGCGCCGTCGATTTCACCGACGCGGATAACAACTGGACGGCCGCCGAGTACAACAACGCCAATTTTGACAATGCGGCTGGCGACGCGCACTTCGGTGCCCAGGCCACCTACGATTATTGGAAGAACATCTTCGGCCGCAACAGCTACGACGGTGCCGGTGCTAAAATCAAAAGCTACGTGCACTTCGACGACACGCCCGGCGACGGCAAGGGCTACGAGAATGCCTACTGGAACGGTTCGGTAATGACTTATGGCGACGGTGCTACCCGCTTCCGTCCCCTGACGTCGCTGGACGTATGCGCACACGAAATCGGCCACGCGGTGTGCGAAAAGACGGCTAACTTGACGTATTCCTACGAATCGGGTGCCATGAACGAGGGCTTCTCCGACATTTGGGGTGCCTGCGTGGAACAATACAATGCCGCCCGCTACGGCCTCACGAAAAATACCTGGCTGATTGGCGAAGACATCGACAAGCAACAGGCCGCTCTGCGCTCTATGAGCGACCCCAAAGCAATGGGACAGCCGGCCTACTACAAAGGCCAGTACTGGTATGCTGGCACCGCCGACAACGGGGGCGTGCACACCAACTCGGGTGTGCTCAATCACTGGTTTTACATCCTGACGCAAGGCAAGAGCGGTACCAACGAAGGTGGCAACAGTTATTCCGTGACAGGGGTAGGCATCACCGACGCGGCCAAAATTGCCTTCCGGACTGAGGACGTATACCTCACCTCGTCGAGCAACTATGCGGCGGCCCGCAGCTATTCCATTCAGGCAGCTACCGATTTGTTTGGGGCAGGCTCGCCGCAGGTAGTGGCTACTACCAATGCGTGGTACGCTGTGGGGGTAGGTGCGGCCTACTCCGGTGGCGGCACTACTACGCCACCACCCACCACGGTTGCCTACTGCACCTCGAAGGGCACTGATATATCCTACGAGTGGATTGACTACGTGAAGCTGGGTAGCATTGCGCGCACCTCGGGCAAAGACGGCGGCTACTACGATGGCACGGCCCTGAGCACGTCTGTTGCAGCTGGCTCTTCTCAGACCATCAGCTTCAGTGCGGGCTTTGCTTCTTCAGCCTACACCGAGAACTGGGACGTGTACATCGACTACAACCAGGACGGCGACTTTACAGATACCGGTGAGAACGTAGTGGGGGGTAGCAGCGGCAGCAGCGGTACCCTAAGCGCCACCTTCACAGTACCAGCCACGGCCAAAACCGGCAAAACTCGCATGCGTGTTGTGATGAGCGATAATGCGGCTACCACCAGCTGCGGTACCTACACCTACGGCGAAACCGAAGACTATTCGGTGAACATCACAGGCGGCACCCTGGCTGCCGACAACACGGGCGTAGCCAGCCTCACAGGCATCACCACCCTCGATGCTAAAACACCTGCGCGTCAGGTATCTGTCTACCCCAACCCCGCCACCGACCACGTAGCCATTGCCCTACCCGACAACGGCACCATAGCGGGCGTGGAAGTGATGGATATCCGCGGGACGAAAGTAGCCGTACCATATGCTGGCAAAGGCGAGTTGAACGTATCAAACCTGGCAAAAGGCGTGTACATCCTGAGCATCAGCGACGGGCAGAAAACCTTCCACCAGCGGTTTGTGAAGGAGTAGCACGTAATTCGCTACCCATAAGAAAAGGCCCAATGCACGCTGCATCGGGCCTTTTCTTGTTGCAATAGGCTCTGATCTACCTACATCCCACAGGACGTAGTGGCCGCGAAATGTGCCTACCTACTCCACGGCGAGTACTCCAGCTTCAACTCAACCAACCCATACCCATCGTTGAGCGCGGAGCTGGAACGACCAAGGCCGGTACTAATATCGTCGAGCTGGTCGGTGGTGGTGAAGTAGTAGGCGGCTTCGGCGGTGGCGTTGAGCTTGGGTGTGAGGCGCAGGGTTACGCCCAGGCCCACGGGTGCTACTATCGCCAAGGCAGGGTAGTCGCCGCGCTCGGGGCGCAGAAACGAGGTGTTGTCGTCGGGGCGGGTGGTGCCGTTGTAGGCTTTAGGGCTGTAGAGGGCCAGGCCTACCCCCAGTTTCAGGTAGGGCTTCACAAGGGCTGTGGGCGCCGGCCGTGGGGTGGCATAATAAGCCCCATCGCGTAGCGGCTCGAAGCGCACGAACACTGTGCCCGTACCGTTGCGCCCCCGGAAAGCAAGGTTACGCTCGGGCAGGTAGTCCGTAGAACCTATCTGGAAGTAGGTAGCCTCGGTGCCTACCGTCCAGTGCGGATGCACGGGGTAGAGCACGCCCAGGCTGAAGCTGGGCCCAGGTAGTTGATTGCTAAGCCCCTTCGTCAGGTCGCCATTGTACAGGCCAACGCCGGCGCCAGCCGAAAAGCGTACCGGACCCCGGTAGTACGTGCGGGCCTGCATGTCATAATGCCGTTTGCGGCGCTCGGGGTGGTCCTGTGCACAAACGGACAAGGACAAGGCAACAAGGGCAGCAGACAGAAGGTAGGATTTCACGGGAGAAACGAAAGAGGTTGGTAGGGTAGGTAGGGAAAAGACCGTCATGCCACGCATAACGTTCAAACAGTAAGCTGCCGTTACTTAAACGTGCCCTGGGGGTCGGGCTGCTTGGCTATCAACTCAGTGATGAAATTGAAATCGATGCTGGCCACGCTGTATTTTTGGCCTTGGTGCACGGCATTCCAAGCCTTGGCGTAGTCTTCCTGAATGTAGTACACGCGGGCCAGTTGCTGCCAGGCAGTAGCGTTGGTAGAGTCGGCGGCCAGGGCTTTGTTCAGAAAATCGGTGCTGGTGGTCAGGTCTTTTTTCTTTTTGGTCTGCTCATACCGAATCAGGTAGAGGCTACCCAAGTCGCTGAGGGCCTGGTTGTCGTTGGGCGCTAGGGCCAGCGCTTGGTTGAGCAGGTCGATGGAGGCATCGGGGGTAGGCTGCTGGCTGGCAATCACGCCCAGACCCCGGTAGGGTAGGGGATTCTTGGGGTTGAGCACCCACGCCAGGTTGAGACGGTAGGTAGCCGTGTCGATTTGACCTTCGTTGAGGTACTCGAAGCCTTTGGTAGCAAAAAAGTCGCTGGCCTCGGTGCGCGACGCAAAGCTTTTCTGGATGTTGTCCAGGTAGGTAGCGCCCAGCGCCTGCTCAGCCTGCGCCACCGAGAGCCCACCAAACAGCGGTTGCACCCGGCTGGTCGCCGTGATAGTGGTAGCAACCGACTCAGTTTTACCCTTGGATTTGGATTTGCGCTGCGCCTGCGCCGGTGTAGTAGCCAGGAAAGCGAACAGCAGCGCGCAGGGAATCAGAATATTTTTCATCAAGCAAAAGAAGCAGGAAAACGAACGATAAAGTGGTAACGTGCAATGTTAGCTAACAAATATACAACGCCGCACCACGCAACTACAATGCTACCGTTGCAGCCGGCAATCCGCCCGCTGCCGGGCCGAGTACGTATGGGCTACTTCCTGTATTCTCTCCTGCTTTCTATGCGTTTTCTTCGCTATGTGCTGCCGGCCGCGTTAGCCGGTGTGCTTTTGCTACTAGGTGCCAACGAATATGCCGTAGCCCGGCCCAGTCGCCGCATCCGCGACGTGGCCTACGTGCCCCCTGCCGACTCGGCCTACCTGGCCGGGCGCCAAGTGTTGGATGTGTACACGCCCCGCCGGCGCGGGCCGCAGCCCTTGCCAGTAGTGATTTTTATCCACGGTGGTAGCTGGAACAGCGGCAGCAAAAACCTGTATTCCTTTATCGGGCGGAGGCTGGCGAAGCAGGGGGTAGTGGCCGTCATCATCAGCTATCGGCTGGCCCCGCAGGTGCGCGTGCCGCAAATGGCCGACGACTGCGCCCGCGCTGTGGTCTGGACCACCCAACACGTGGCTGAGTACGGTGGTGACCCGCAACGCCTGTTCGTGATGGGCCACTCGGCCGGCGGTGGGCTAGCGGCATTGCTCGCTACCAAAGACGAGTTGTTCACGCGTTGGGGGCTGGCCCGCAACCCCGTCCGCGGCGCCATCCTCGACGACCCCGCCGGCCTGGACATGCTCGACTACCTCCAAAAGATGCAGTACCCCGGCGACGACCAGTACTTGGTGCCTTTCGCAAAAGATCCCGCCGTGTGGCGCGCTACCTCCGCCATGTATTTCGTGTCGGCCAGTAGCCCGCCTTTCCTACTGTTCGTGGGCGGCAATACCTATCCTTCTATCCAGAGCAGCAGCGCCCGGTTTCGGGAGCGGTTGCAAGCATTGGGGCAGCAGCCCGGCTGCACGATGCTGCCAGGCAAAAAGCACATTCCCATGGTGTTGCAGTTGTTTTGGCAGCACAATATTATCTACCAACAACTACTGAAAATGGTAGGGGCGAAGGTAGGGTAAGGTGAAAAGCAGAACATCCCGCTACGTGTAGCGCAGCGGGATGTTCCTAATATCCCTTTAAAGAGCATTAGCCAGTTGACTACGCCACCGGCTCAATCTCGAAGCCGGCTTCCTGCACGGCCCGGATTACCTGCTCCGGCTGCACGTTGTCGCCCTGCACGGTCAGGATTTTATCGGGGTTATCGGTGTCCACCTGCCAGTTGGAAATAGCGGGTTCTTCGTTCAGCGGGCCAGTTACGGCGCGCACGCAGCCGCCGCAGTTGATGGTAGTTTTGAATTTTAAAGTATTCATGGAGTGTAGCATGTAAAGCCGCTAGGGTAGCTATTGAAGCTGCATAACGGCTGATTAGATAAGGATAGAACAAGAAAAAGGGTAGAAAGTATCGTACAGAGGTGTGTAAGCTTTGGGTAGCAGTGTATAGAATTCGGCCTGCTACCGTTTTCTGCCTTTGGTCAGCTATCTGCATTCCGCCCTCGCTCGGCTATGTCGAGTGAGCTCTATGCCCAAACAGCTCTGCTGCGCACGTCTGCTTCACGTTAACGCGGTATTGCGCAAACGGCGCGGCCGGATTCGGTACACATCCCCTCACACGTAGTCCTTACTCGGTACAGCCGAGCGAGGGCGGAGTGCAGATAGCAAAAGGCTTACGCCGGCCGTTGCGGGCGCTTCTCCAGAATCAGTTGGGTGCGGTAGTCGTGCAACGTAGCCTCCAGGCCCACGGGGTACACGTGCGGGTTGAGGAAACGGCGGATACTGGGGTCGAGGCTCTGTACTTCCCGCAGAGCGCGGGCGCGGCTCTCGGCCAGGGTAGGAAGCTGGTGCACCAGCTCGCCCCGCCGGAAAATAGGCTCCAGTAGCTCCCGGAAATTAGTAGAGCGGATAGACCGCCGGCGCGTGAGATCGGAAGGATCTACAATGGTCAGCGACTCGGGTAGAGGCTCGGCGGTGTTGTAGAGCATGTCGGCGCGGGGCTGGCCTTTCTCATTCTCGTAGCGGCGCACCTGCAAAATGCCGGGAATGCTGGTTTTAATGATCTGCTCCGACAGCTTCACGGTGTAGTCCCAGCCCGAATCGTCGGATTTGCGCAGCGCGGCCAGCTTGTACACGCCCCCCAGGGCCGGCTGGTTGTAGGCCGTTACCAGTTGCGTGCCTACTCCCCAGGTGTCGATGCGGGCGCCTTGCTGCTTGAGGCTGGTGATGAGGTTTTCCTCCAGATCATTGCTGGCCACAATGCGCGTATCCGTGAAGCCAGCCTCGTCGAGCAGGGCGCGGGCCTCGCGGCTAAGGTAGGCCAAGTCGCCCGAGTCGAGACGGATGCCGCCTAGCTCGTGGCCCTGCGCCCGCATCTGGCGGGCTACGTTGATGGCATGACGCACGCCTTCTAGCGTGTCGTAGGTGTCTACCAGAAAAACCGAATCGTCGGGGAAAGCCTGCGCGTAGGCTGCAAAAGCGGTTTCTTCGTCGTCGAAGGCCATTACCCAACTGTGGGCGTGGGTACCGCGCACAGGAATGCCAAACTGCTGCCCCGCTAGCACGTTGGAGGTGCCATCGCCCCCGCCCAGGTAGGCCGCCCGACTCGCCGACAAACCTCCATCAAAGCCCTGTGCCCGCCGCAAGCCAAATTCCAGAATCTGGTCAGAGCCAGCCACTTCCCGAATGCGGGTGGCCTTGGTAGCAATCAGTGTCTGAAAATTGACGAGCGTGAGCAAGGCCGTTTCCACCAGCTGCGCCTGCAACAGCGGCCCCCGCACCCGTACCAGCGGCTCGTTGCCGAATACTACTGTGCCCTCGGCCACGGCATCTACATCGCAGGTGAAGCGCAGATCGCGTAGGTAGTCCAGAAACTTAGGGTCGAATAGCGCGGTGCCCTTGCTGCCGCGCAGGCTGGCGAGGTATGCCAGGTCATCAGGAGAGAATTGCAGCTGTTCCAGCCAGTCAACAGCGTAGGCCAGGCCCGCCGCCACGGCGTAGCCGCCCCCAAACGGTGGCTTGCGGAAATACAAGTGAAACACCGCCTCGCGGTCCTGCATGCCCTGTTGCCAATAGCCATAGGCCATGGTAAGCTGGTAGAGGTCGGTGAGGAGGGAGAGTGAAGGGGCGTAGAGCCCGGAGAGCGGAGCAGAATTCATGCAGTAACGCTTGGAAGCTAACCGATGGTACACTGGCTACCATCGGGCCATCAAGGTACGCGCTACCGGCGAACAAATAGCGGCCTGGCTACCGAAAACTATATTGCGTTTCGCTTCTGCGCAAAAGATATAATCTGCGTTTCTGGCCTGCTAACACCTACTACCTGCTACCGTAGCAAAAAAAAAGCGTTCCGCAGAACGCCTTAGCAAGTGGCAGATAGATAAAGCGTTGTGTGCTAAACTACCCGATTTGAAACGACATAAGACACCAAAAACCGAAAGCCTGCGCCTTCGGTTTTTAGGGTCTGGATGTGGAAAGGAACGGAAAGGAAGTATGGAAAGGGTGAAACCGCTAGGAAGCGGTGGAAACAGAAGCCGGTAGGATGCTAGGGGAAGACAGCATCATAACGGCGATTAATTGGAGCAGGCCTTGTTGCGAGGTCGGTGGCTGATGAGAGTGTTGCATAGCTCGGAGGTCAAAGAGTATACCCAAAGGTCCTACTTCAAGGGCTCCCAAAAAAGGTAGTTTTCGATCAAAATGCGACTATAATATTTCTAATAAAATATATAACTATAAGCAATATTTTAGGTTGAATAAGATGGTTTATGCTTCAAAAATTGTTGGTGTGCACTCCAAATTGTGACAGAATCATTTTTTGAAAAATATTTTTATAATTCAGTTTTCCGTCTAAAACACAAAAAAGCGCGCTTAAAGGGCGCGCTTTCATGGAAAACAGCATAATATTCGTAGTAGCCGCGACGGGAATCGAACCCATATCAAGCGTTTAGGAAACGCCTATTCTATCCGTTGAACTACGCAGCCAGCGTGATTGCGCCACTCGGTAAAGATACGGGTATTTCAATTCGTCTTCCAAGTTGTTAACGGGTAGGAGCGCCGCCTGCTGCCTATCTTCGTATGAACGTTCTCCTCCTCTCCTTGTCTACTTCGTTGTATGGGCCTATTGGATGATTTGCGCGCCTCCCGCCGGGCAGCGGGTCGCCGTCCGGCCGTAGCTACCGCCGAAACTGACCACCGCACGCCGGCCCTGTTGTGTATTCCTGATATTAGTGGCTTCACGCGCTTTATTCAGGAATCGGGTAGCCAGTTGGCCCCGTTCCTGGTGGCTGATCTACTCGAAATCCTCATTGAGGCCAATATTATTGGCATGCAGGTCAGTGAGATTCAGGGGGATGCTATTTTGTTCTACCGCCTGGGGCCGCCGCCTTCTATCCGGCAAATGGTAGAGCAGTGCCGCCGCATCTTCCTCGATTTTCAGAACTACCTGCGCCTGGTAGAGCGCGACGCCGACTCGGAACTGGGTACTGCTTTGCGGGGCTACGAGCTGACGCTTAAGATTATTGTGCACTACGGCCCAGTAAGCGTGGCTCAGATCCGGCAGCACACCAAGCTGATGGGAAAGGAGGTGATTGTGGTGCATCGGCTACTCAAAAACAACGTAATGGGTAGCGAGTACGCCCTGTTTTCGGACAGCTACCTGCGCACGCAACCAGCCACCGACATTGCGCAGAGCTTCACCTGGACGCGCCTGCTGCGGGGCTCTACCGCCTACGAACACTTAGGCCGCGTCCGCTACCGCTACGCCCACCTCACGCCCCTGCGTCAGTTCCTGACAACGCCCGACGGCAGCGGCGGCGCTAGTAGCCAGAGCGGCGTGCTGAAAGTGCGCCGGGCGGTGCGGGTGCCAGCCGGATATGCCCTGCGGGTGGTCCGTAACTTCCGGCTGCGGCCTTCTTGGATGGAAAAAGCTACCGGCGTGCACTACGATGTAACCAAAGCCGGCCGCCTAGGCACCAGCTACAAGGTAGATGTAGGCAACGGGCAAATTGACTTTCAAACAGTACAGCTATTCGAGGAAGAGGCCGACCGCCTAGAGTACGTGGAGAAGATTTCGCACTTCCGGCTTTTCCCCAACTCGTTGCTGTTCTTCTTCATTGAAGCCGTAGATGACCGTTCCTGCTTGGTCACGCTGGAATTTCAGTATGGCCATGTAGCCAGCCAGCAACGAAGCATCCGCACAGGACAGTTGCGCCGCATGCGCCGTTTCCTGGGGTACTCCATCTTAAAGCTAGCCGCGCTCTGCGAGCGGATGTACGAGCGGCGGTAGGGCTTTTAAAGGATAAGATAAAAAGTCTGTGATCTTGAGCATTCCGCCCATCAAGCGGCGACGAAGGACCTTATCACGTGCGAACGACTATCGTAACAACGACTTGTTCTAGCGTAACAAGGTCCTTCGCTGCCGCTTGATGGGCGGAATGCTCAGGATGACAGACTTCTTATCTTCAAAAACTCCTGCCCTCCTATTCTCACACCCTACAGCTTATACAGCAGCACAATACCAAACGACAACGCTGTGAGAATCAGACCTACCATGAAAATGGTGTAGCTGACGCGTAGTAAACGGTACTTGCGCGAGAGTACCTCGCCGAGGTAGTACACGTCCGTTACCATGTTGGTGTAGAGCGCGTCTTTCTGGCGCATCAGCTCGCGCATGCCACCTTGAAAATCGTCGAGGTTGAGCTTGGTAAAGTTGCCGAAGAACAGCAGGTTGACGCGGCGGTTAGTGGCGATTTCGGGGCTCTTTTTCAGCCATTTAAAGCTCGTTACGTCGGGTTGGGCCGAGAGAATAGCCGACACCACCGAGCCCAGCGACGTGAGCAGCAAAATGCCCATGGGAATAGATAGCACTGGGTTGTGCGTGATGGCCGGGCTAAGCACCGCCGTTTTGCCGCCTACCTTGGTACCCAGGTAGGTGATGATAACCGAGATGAGTACGGCATTCAGCGAAATCATCATGTTGGCCTTTTTATCGGCCATGTCCGAGAGCTTCATGTGGTTGCCGTACATGGTCCGAAACATAGTTTCGATGCCGCGCTTGGGCTCAGCGAAAGTTTCGGTGCGGGCTTTGTCTTTTTCCTTGCGCTTCTTCTCGGTTTTCTTCAGCAGCTTGCGCTGGTCCTTGATGTTTTCCTTTAACTGCTCCTTGTAGCGGCTTTTGGCCACGGTGGTGAGGAACTTGAACGACATCAGAAAATCGAGCTGCGACTCGGCCCAGCCTACATTGGAAAAGGTGCGGCCCTGGGCCACTTCCCACTCGGCGCGCAATAGCTCGGCGCGGGCCGCAAAATCCTCGCGGCCTGTGTTGCTCATATCGGCATCTACCAGCAGGTGCTGTAGCTGGGTGGTGCGCGGCTCGTCGCGGTGCGTGGCCCGAATCATATCCAGAATCAGCGCAATGCGGTTGGTGGGGTACTGCTGTTCTTGCAGCCATTGCTCGGCTAAGGCCATGCTGCGGTACTCGTGCCCGTCGTATTCTTCGGTGTAGCCTGCGTCGTGAAACCACGCCGCTAGCACTAAGGCCTCTTGGTCTTCTTCGCTCAGACCGGCATCTTGGCCCAGCGCCCGCGCCTCCCGCACCGTGTTCACGGTGTGGTCTAAATTATGATAGACAAGTTGCTTCGGCAGCTTTTCCTCGAAAAGCGTCGTTATATAAGCCTTGGCTTTCTTAACTATCTCGGCCTTAGTAGGCTGTAGCGTGGCGGTAGTTTCCATATAAAAGGAGAGGCTGAGGAAGCGCAACAAGCCCGGCTGGTGCGCCCCATCGGTTTACAACGGGAATGCCGTCCGGAGGTTTTTGTGTGGCTCTATCCAAACTGTGAAGGCAGCATTTGCGTAGGGCTCTGCACCATGCAAATAAGGTGTCAACTCACCCGAACAGTGGAAATCCCTGAATAAGTTTACTGAAATTATCTAACTGAACAGCTGTAGAGCGGTTCACAGAGCATGAAGCGACACATAGTGGTCAAAGTTCTGTTTATTTCCTTCGTATGAGAAGAAAGATTTTGCATTATTTCCTGTCGCTGGCTCTTGGAGGATCGAGCGCACTGTCGGCACAGGGCCAAGCCACGCAAACGCCGCATCCGGAGCGACCAAATTACCGTGGTGAGGGTAAGAACTGGGAGTCGCTGACGCCGCCTGATAGCAGCCAGTTGCGCTATACCGTTTTCCTGATTGGCGACGTGGGCAAGCCCGCCGACGCTAAGGTAGGCGGGGAGCCATCGTTGAACTTTCTGCGCCGCCAGATTCTGGCTGCGGGCCCTAAGAGCACCACCGTGTTTCTGGGCGACAACATCTACGAGTATGGCCTGCCCCCAGAAGATGCGTTTGACCGCAAGGTGTCAGAGGAGCGCATGGTAGCTCAGCTCAAAGCCCTAGAAGGTTATCAGGGCGAGAAGTACATGATTCCGGGCAACCACGACTGGAAGCAGGGCCACGACGGTAGCGTGGAGCAGGTGAACCGCGAGCAGGACTTCGTGGAAAATTACCTGAAGAGTGACTCCGCGGCGTTTGCCTACACCGGCGACTTTTTCATTCCGCGCGACGCCTGCCCCGGCCCCTACGAGATTCAGCTCAACGATAACTTGGTGATGATTGCCGTGAATTCGCAATGGTTTTTGCAGACCAACGGCGAGCGACCCTACGGCAACAACAACGACTGCGGCGTAGCCAACGAAACAGATTTCTTCACCCAGCTCGAAGACATTATTGCCCGCAACAAGAACAAGAACATCATGGTGGTGGCCCACCACCCGCTGTTTTCGGATGGCATCCACGGCGGCTACTTCACATTCACGGACCACTTGTTCCCGCTGTCCATTGTCTATAAGTACGCCTATCTGCCGTTGCCCGTCATTGGCTCTATCTACCCGCTGGCGCGAAAATATGGTGGCATCAGCCAAGACCTGCCTCACCCTCAGTACCAGGCGTATAAGCAGGGGATGATGGAGATTTTTGCTAAGTATCCCAACATCATCTACGCGGCCGGACACGAGCACAACTTGCAGTTTTTCCGCGAGCAGAACATGACGTTCGTGACCAGCGGCTCGGGTTGCAAAACCCAGCACGTGAAGCCGGGTAGGGGCGGCGACGCTGTCTTCTCTGATAAGGAAAAAGGATTTGCCCGCGTGAACTACTACACCAACGGCGAGGTATGGACGGAGTACTGGATTCCGAATGAGCGGGGCGAAAACGGCCGCCTGGTATTCCGGGCGCCCAACTACGCCTTGCAGAAGGATGTGGCCACCAAGCAAGTAGGCGGCACGCCGGGCCAAACGCTACCCAACGCGCCCCAGCGCGATTTCCGCGACAGCACCGTGACGGTGGCCATCAACCCAGCGTATAACGACCACAACGGGTTCCACAACCTCATCTTTGGCAAGCACTACCGCAAGGAGTGGGCTACGCCCGTAGCGTTTCCGGTGCTGGACCTGGCGCAGGAGAAAGGTGGCCTGACGCCCTATAAGGTAGGCGGCGGCAAGCAAACGGCCTCGCTGAAGCTCCGCAACGACGAGAACCGAAACTACACCCTGCGCAGCCTCGACAAAGACCCCGCCGCCGTGCTGCCCGAAGCCCTGCGCGATGGGGCGGCCCGCGACCTGCTGCAAGACCAGATTTCGGCTCAACACCCCTACGCGGCGTTTGCCCTACCCCCGCTGGCCTCGGCGGCGGGCATCTTGCACACCAACCCGGTGCCGCGCTTCATTCCGCAAGACCCTCGACTGGCGCAGTACTACAACCGCTTCGCCAACACTACGGCCATGTTGGAAGAAGATGCCAAGGACGACCAGAGCAACGTGGCCTCGCTGGACTATGCCACCAACTTGGTAGGCACCGACCGTGTGATGGAGCGCCTGGAACAAGACAACGACAACCAGGTAGACAAGAAAGATTTTGCCCGCTCGCGCCTGTTCGATATGTGGATTGGCGACTGGGACCGGCACGAAGACCAGTGGCGTTGGGCCGAGAAAAAGGACGAAGACGGCGACCGGAAGTTTACGGCTGTGCCCGAAGACCGCGACGTGGCCTTCTTTAAAGGTGACGGCCTGCTGCCCTACCTGGCCTCGCGGAAGTTTGCGGTGCGCAATTTCCAGAACTTCGGCAACGACTACGCTGACTGGCGCGGCCTGAACCTGACGGCCCTCAGCAACGACCGGCGCTTTCTTGGCGAGCTGACGCAGAAGCAGTGGGTGAAGATTGCCGAGGACATGAAAAACCGCCTCACTGACGCTGAGATTGAGCAGGCGTTCAAGAAGCAATGGCCCGCCGACATCTATGCCCTGCACGGCGCCGAGATTGTGGCCAAGCTCAAAAACCGCCGCGACCTGCTGCCTCAGTTGGCTGCCGACTACTACGGCATGCTGAACAAGGTGATAGAGGTGAAGGGTAGCCAGAAGCGCGAGCTGTTTGAGGTAGAGCGCCTACCCGATAGCAAGATGCACGTGACCATGACCAAAATCAGCAAGAAGGGCAACACCAATAAGGTGCTGTTCGATAAGGTGATTGATGGCGACGTAACCAAGGACGTACGCCTCTACGGTTTTGCCGGCAACGATATTTACAAAGTCACTGGCCAGTCGAATGGTGGGCCTACCCTGCGCATCATCGGCGGTATTGATAAGGATACCATCACCGACAACTCGCGGGTAGGTGGCCTGTTCCGGCGCCACAAAACGCTGGTGTACGACAACGAGGTAGACTCGGCCAACGTCATCAACGCGGGCTCCGAAACGCGCCTGCACCTGGAGCCCGGCAACGACGTGAGCCGCTACGACAACCCCAACCGTGCCGACCGCAAAGACTACCGCCTCAACTACTTCGGGCCGGCAGCCTACTTCGGATACAACATTGATGATGGTTTGTTTGTGGGAGGTGGCGTAACGTACCGCACGTATGGCTTCCGGCGCGCACCTTTCGCTACCGAGCAAACGCTGGTGGCTAACTGGGCACCTTCGCGCAATGCTTACAACATTCGCTACACGGGTACTTTTGTGGATGTGCTGGGCAAGTTTGATTTGAAAATCAACAGCCAGCTCTATGGGCCGCAGCTGCTCTACAACTACTTCGGTAAGGGCAACGACTCGCGCAACATCCTGGCCGAGCAGACCGATGACCGGGTGCGCAACCGCGAAATCAACGATAACTACCGCGTCCGCTTCTCGCGCCTGTACGTGGCGCCCATGCTGGAAAAGGATGTGTTCAGCTTCCTGAAAGTCGGCTTTGGCCCGCAGTACGACCAGTTCCGGGTGTCGACGTTTGACGTGGGCAACCAGATTCAGCAGGGTATCAACAACGGGTATACCGGCGCGGCCCTGGGCATTCGGCCTTCCGATTTCCAGCTGAACCGCTACCTGGGCGCCAAGGCCTACATGAACATCGACGCGGTTAGCTCGCCTAAGAACCCGCGCATTGGCTTGCGCTGGTACAACAGCGCCGAGTTCAACCACCAGTTGGGCGGCGAGGAACTGAACTACGGCCGCATTGCCTCGGAGTTCCGCGCCTACATCAGCCCCAACTTCCCCTTCCAGCTTACCTGGGCCGGCCGCGTGGGCGTGGCGCACAACATCGGCGACTACCGCTTCTACCAGGCCAACACCTTGGGCGGACAGTCTAACGCCACCATTGCGGCGGCCAACCTGCGCGGCTACCGCCGCACGCGCTACGCCGGCCGCAGCTCGCTCTACGGCAACCTAGAAGCCCGCTTGCAGCTCTTCACTTTCAACGCCTACCTGGTGCCCGGCAAATTTGGTATTCTGGGCCACACCGATGCTGCCCGCGTGTATTCCGGCAACGATGTGCAAACCGGCCTAAAGGCCTTCCATACGTCCTATGGTGGCGGCATCTGGATTGACGTGCTGAAGCAAGCCGTGCTGAATGCGACCTATTCGGTGGGCGAGGAGAAGCTGATTTTCGTCGGATTCGACTTCCTGTTTTAGTAATTTCTAATTGTCATCCTGAACGCAGTGAAGGACCTTCTCAAGCCAGAACGGCTAGCGTAGCAACGACTCGTTCTGGCTTGAGAAGGTCCTTCACTGCGTTCAGGATGACAATCAAAAACAACCAGTACCCTTTTTCGGGAAAAGACGTTAAGAGCAACACTTAACGTCTTTTCTTTTGTAGGACACGCTCATTTTCGCGTACATGACGCTACTCTATTCTCTGAAATTACCGGCTAAGGCGACGCTGCTGAGCGTGGGGCTAAGCCTGGGGTTTCATTTCGCCGTTGCGCAGGAAGTGCCGCCGCGCACACCCGTATATCCCATTCCTGCCCCTGCCCCCTCCGATAGTGTTGGGATAAGCGAGGTAGGACAGGAGGCTGAAGCCCGCGAGTTTGCTGTGCCATCGGTTATTGGGATGGGACCCAGCAAAGGGATTGTGGCCCACATCGAACGTCTGAGCGACTTCCAGATCACAACCAAGACCAAAAGCAACACGGAGGGGGTAGCCGACGTGAACACGAAGACTACCGTCACTAAAAACAGTCGGGCCTTCATCAAAGCCTATGCGCCGCTGTGGAACCACCCTCACCTGAAGGTGATTCTGGGCGTGAACTACGACCGCGAGGAATTCCAGTTCAAGAACCCCGATGCGTCGCCGTTCTATCGCAACCTGGAAGACAAGGGCCTGAAAACGCTGGGTGCCCAGCTGGCCGCCATCCGGCCCATCGACGAGGTGCACTGGTACCTGGCCCGCGTGAAGGGCGAGCTGAACGGCGACTATACCTCCGAGAGCAGCGACCTGAGCTTCAACGACTACTTGAAAATGTCGGGTGAGTTTATCTACGGTTGGAAGCGCAGTGCGAAGTTTGCCTGGGGCATTGGGGCGCAGCTAAGCTACACCTTTGGGCGGCAGAGCATTTACCCGGTTATTCTCTACAACCGCACCTGGAACGAGCATTGGGGCGTGGAGTCGTTGTTTCCGGCCCGCGTCACGTTCCGGTACAACGTGAACGAGAAAACCCTGCTGCTGGGGGGCTACTCGGTGGATGGCCTCAACTACAATATCAAACTGCGTGAGCCTCTACCCAACAACAACCTCACGACCCTCATCATTCGCGAAACCGAGTTTAGGCCCCGTCTGCGCCTGGAGCGCGAAATCTATGATTTCCTGTGGTTTGGTATCGAAGGCGGCTACCGCTACAACGCCTCCTTCAACGGCTTCGATTACGACGGCAACCGCGGTTTCAGCCTGTTTCGGGCCGGCACCCGCCCCCGCATCATCGACAACACGCTGGGCGGTGCTCCCTACGCCAGCCTGGAAATCTTCATCGTACCTCCCCGCAAGCTGCTGAAGAAAACGATGGGGAAGTAGGGAGTAGGGGACTGGGTACAATTATGTCATCCTGAACGCAGTGAAGGACCTTCTCACGTGTGAATGAATCGTTGTTACGATTACCGTTCACACGTGAGAAGGTCCTTCACTGCGTTCAGGATGATAAGCGGTTTTGCTACTTCCTATTCACCATCTTACCCTTTCCTACCCTTCTTCTGCGTCAGATTCTTTAGGTATTTGTAGGTAGACAGCTGGGCTTGCATGGGGGCGGCGCCTTCTTCGGCTTGGATGAAATTGTTGTGATAGTCGCGCGACTTCACATTGTCCTGGCGCTGGAAATCGAGGAGCAGGCGCACTTCGGCGCGTAGCTTGTCATCGAGAATGGGGAAGGCTACCTCCACGCGGCGGCTGAGGTTGCGTGCCATCCAGTCGGCGGAGGCCACGTACACCAACTCCTCGCCGCCGTTGCCGAATACATACACACGGGCGTGCTCCAGGTAGCGGTCCACAATGCCTTGCTGACTGATGTTGTCACCCAGGCCCGCCGCGTCGGGTATCAGGCAGCTAATGCCTCGGATGAGCAGCTCTACCCGCACGCCGGCCTGGCTAGCCTGGTAGAGCCGCTTAATCATGTCCTCATCCTGCAAGGCATTCAGCTTTAGAATGATATATGCCTCCTGGCCGTTCTGGGCGCGCTCAATTTCTGAGTCTACCAGCGCATCTAGGCGGGTGCGCAGGTCGAAGGGCGCGGCCAGGATGTGCTCCAAGTTGGTGGGCGGCTGCCGGTCGTGGAAATAGCGGAACAGCGCGGCCACCTCCTGCGTCAGGCGCGGGTCGGCCGTAAACAGGCCGTGGTCGGCGTAGATGCGGCTGGTGGCCTCGTTGAAGTTGCCGGTGCTGAGGTAGGCGTACTGGCGGTTCTGCTCATTCTCAGTGCGCGTAATCAGCAGCAGCTTGGTGTGCACCTTCAGCTCGGGCATACCCATAATTACATCGGCGCCGGCTTTCTGGAGCTTATCGGCCCAGAAAATATTGGATTCCTCGTCGAAACGGGCTTTCAGCTCCACTACCACGGTCACCTGCTTGCCTTTTTTCAAGGCTTTCAGCAACAACTTTACCACCTCGCTCTTGCTGCCCGCCACCCGGTAGAGTGTGATGCTGATGCTGTTGACCAGCGGATCGGCCGCGGCCTCGCGCAGCAGGTTCACGACGTAGCTGAACGACTGGTAAGGCAGGTGCAGCAGGTGGTCTTGGCGGGCAATGGCCGCCAGCATGGTGCCCGGCCGCGCCGGCAGGGTAGGGTGGGGTAGGGGTGGCTGCGGCTCGTACTGCAAGTGCGTCAGCTCGAAATCCGGGAATCCGAAAAAGTCGCGGAAGTTGTGGTAACGGCTACCCTCCACCAGCTCGTCCTGCCCGATGCCGGTTTTCTGCATCACGGCGCGCAGCACCTCCTTGGGCATGGCGGGGTCGTAGAGCAGGCGGGCCGGAAAGCCGGTTTCGCGCTTTTGCAGGCTACTTTTGATTTTGGTGAGCAGGTTGCTCGATACTTCTTCCTGAATATCCAACTCGGCATCGCGCGAGAGTTTAATGGCCTGCACTTGCACGCGCTCATAGTCAGGAAACAACTCGTGCGCCCCCACCCGAATCACGTCGTCCAGAAACATCACGTAGTGCTCCTTGCCCTCGTCGGGTAGGCGCACAAAGCGGCCGCCGTGGCGCTTGGTGGGCAGCTCCATCACCAGCACGCGTTCCTCATCGGCCTGCTTTTTATTGGTGAGATGCGTCAGAAAAAAGGTGAGATACACCGACTGATCGCGCAGGAACAGGTGGTGCAGGTTATCGTCTAGAAAAACGGGGGAGAGCAAGTCGCGCACGTGCTCGTGGAAATACGTTTGCACCCAGTCGCGCTGCGTGGGGCTCAGATCGTGGTCCGAAATCAGGTGAATGTGCTCCTGTTGCAAGCCCGGCAAAATCTGCTGCCGAAACGTGTCGCCGAAAGCCTGCTGCTGCCGCCCTACCTCCTGCAACACCGTTTGGAGCAGATCGGCGGGGTCCTCGCCCAGCTTGGCGCGGGTTTTCTTCTTGAGCTTCACTAGGCGGCGTAGCGTGGCCACGCGCACCTTGAAATACTCGTCGAGGTTGCTGGAAAAAATAGCCAAGAACTTCAGGCGCTCCAGCAGCGGCACATTGGGGTTTTGCGCTTCCTGCAACACGCGGTAGTTGAACGTCAGCCAGCTCAGCTCACGGTTGAGGAGGGGAAGCGCCGGAGGGGTAGGAGTGGACGTTGACATAAGGCGAAGCGGCTATTTCTGGTTCTTGGGCGTGTCGTAGAAGTAAAACTCTGCGTTGGCTTGGTCAATTTCCGCCCAGCGCTCTACCCGAAAGTGCAGGCATACAACGGCGCCCGTCGACATTTCATTGATGAGATTAGGCGAGAGCAAATTGGCAAAATCGGTGATGGTGTTGTTGTGGCCTACCAGCAGCACCGAGTTGGCCGTATCGGGGCACTCGCGCACTACCCGCAACAGATCTTTCACCTCGGCCCGGTAGATGCTTTCATCCACCACAATTTTATCGTGGGGGTAGTTGATTTCGCGCGCCACTAGCACGGCTGTGCTTTGGGCCCGCACAGCCGAGGAAGTCAGCAGCAGGTCTACCTTGATATTGCGCTCGGCCAGGGCCTGTCCCATCATAGGAGCGTCGTCGCGGCCTCGGTCGTTGAGTGGGCGCTGGTGGTCATTCAATTCGTCGTAGCTCCAGCTGGATTTGGCGTGGCGCATCAGGTACAGAATCTTCATGGGTAGGGGCACGGTGGGTAAGCACGTCTCTTTACTACGCCCCGGCCGAAATGGTTATCTGGGCCGGGTAGCGCTGCTGCCAGGTTGTGTGCAAGAAGAGAGCCGATATAGATGGCTAAGCACAAGCAAAAGTGAAAAGTACCAGCTATAGATGTGATTCAATTAGAGAATACTCTTCTAAAAATGAGAATATTTATAAATAATATAAAATATATGTATTGGTTTATATTCATTGTAGAAGGAATTTTGCTGTTGAAAACACAAGTAATCAAGGCAATGCGTAGATATTATACTTCCCTGGGCAATAATTTACTTATTCCTGTTTTAGGATTATTGCTACACACTGCTGCGTATGAGGCGAAAGCGGAGGGATCTAAGAATCTAACGCCCGCTACAGCACCCCGCACCGCGGCCAACACAGCCAATGACTATGTGGGCTACCTCCAGCAAAACGACACTAACCAAGACAACACGCGCGGTTTTCTGAATGCTGGTAGCCCCGCCGATGAGCGCCTATATGTACACGTGGAGCCCGGCGAAACCGTGTACTACGGTGTGCACCGCATGGACTACACGCAAAACCACACTTCTTTGCGCATTCAACTGCTTTACCAGCCAAGCGGGGGAGCCATTACGGTAGTAAACAGCAACCGGCTGGACCCAATCCCAGGCACTCCCAGAGGTTCGTTGCTGGCTGCCGCGCCTGGCGTCATCAATACGCCGCAGGAGGCGAGTGTTGGGCCTGACTATAATGGTTCTATCACTGGGGGCTATAAGCCTTTGTCTTACACCAACAGCACAGGTAGCGCTCAGGAGTTTTGGCTGGAGTTTGTGGAGGTGAACACCAGTGATGCGCCTACCACCAAAGTGCGGGCAGCCTACGATATCTGGGACGTGACGGTGCGCGCCAGCACCGGCGAGAAAACCGGGCGGCTCTACTCCCAGAGCTGGGGCTTTACGGCGGGTGCAGGCGATGCCCGGCTGGCGAATTCCTTCTCGCTTTACCCCCTCATTCCGAACCCCAACTACAAAGGTACCTACTTCATCAAGCGGGTAGACTACGCCGGGATGCAGCCCTGGGGCGTGTTGCTGACGGCTAACTCCTACGGAGTAGACAACACCTCCGGCACGTACAAAGACTGGCGCAAGAGCCGTAGCGGCTCCTTCAGAACGGCCGAGTATAAGTTGTTTGTCAATGACCCCGATCCTGCCATCTACCCCACTACCATCCGGCCCGGCGCTCCCACCATCAGTACCAGCTGCCGCCCCGATAACAAGGGCGCTATCTTCACGTTGCGGGTAGATCAGGCCGGGTTTGGTACCATCTTCATCGACGGCAACAATAACAAAACCTACGAAGCCACCACCGACCGTCTGCTCGAAGGCCTGACACAGATCGGCAACAACACATTCGACTGGGACGGCAGCTCCGATACCGGGGCCGCTATGCCTTCCGGCAACATCAGCATCACATATTCCAGCGGGGTAGGGCCAGTTAACTTTCCTATCTACGATGCGGAAAGCAATACCAATGGCATTATTATTCGGGAGGTGCGCCCCGGCAATACGGGCAACGTTGACTATGCTTTCTGGGATGATGCTCTGCTCACCAACTTCCCGGCGCCCCAGCAGAATCCCTACGGCATCAACTCGGCCGCGGGTGCCCACAAGTGGGCCAACGATATTGGCGACAACCGAACCGTAAACACCTACGCCGTGGGCCTGATTGCCCGTAATCAGTCCAACAACATTACTTATAACAACGGTAGCTGCCTGGTAATCGCTCCTATAGTGTTGCCCGTAGAGCTAACCAGCTTCACAGCTACAGCCCAGAAACAGCAGGTAGCGTTGCGCTGGGCCACGGCCTCAGAAAAGAACAGCGCACAGTTTGTGGTAGAGCGTAGCCTCGATGGGCGACTATTTGAGGCCGTGGGGCAGGTTGCGGCACAGGGCAATACCACCAGTGCCCACAGCTACTCGTTCCTCGACCCGATTTCCGATCAGGTTGGCAGCGTGTACTACCGCCTGCGTCAGCTCGACCTCGACCAAACGGCCCACTTCAGCCCGGTAGTGGCGGTGCAACTAGCCACAGCGGCTGGCACGCTCTACCCCAATCCTGCTACCAGCGAGGTAGCTTTACGGTTTGCCGTGCCCCTACCCAGCGGGGCAGAATACGTCCTGCTGAACGCGGCCGGCCAAGTAGTGCAACGCGGACAAGCCGCAGGGGGCACGGAGTTACGCATTTCTGTGGCTGGTCTGCCTGGCAATAGCCTCTACCTGCTGCGCGTAGCCAACCATACCTACCGCTTCTCGAAGTAAGTTGCCATAAAAACCGCCTGTCATCCTGAGCTTGCGAAGGACCTGCTCACGCCAGAACGATACTCGTATCAACGACTCGTTCTGGCGTGAGCAGGTCCTTCGCAAGCTCAGGATGACAGGCGGTTCACTTTACTCTGCCTCGTCGTACTCCAACGTATTGGGGTAGCGCTGGCGGTGCAACTCGCCTACCTTGCGCACCAGCAAGGCCCGCAGCTCATCGATGTTTTCACGCTCCTGGGCCGAGATGAAAATCACCGGATCATGCATTTTGGCCATGTAGGAGGCTTGCAGCTGGTCGAGGGTAGGGCGGATCAGGGTGCCTTCTTCCTCGTGGGGGTTCATGTCCTCGAATCCGCCTTCGGGGTCGAGGCCCGCTTCGGCTTCGGGGTTATACTGGTCGATTTTGTTGAAGACGAGCAGGATAGGCTTGTCGGCGGCGCCGATGTCTTTCAGCGTGTCGTTCACTACCTCAATGTGCTCCTCAAACGACGGGTGCGAGATATCGACCACGTGCATCAGCAAGTCGGCCTCCCTAATCTCATTCAGGGTGCTCTTAAAGCTCTCAATCAGGCGGGTAGGGAGCTTGCGGATAAACCCTACCGTGTCGGAGAGTAGGAAGGGTACTGTGTCCAGCACCACCTTGCGCACCGTGGAGTCTACGGTAGCAAACAGCTTATTCTCGGCAAACACATCGGAGCGGGAGAGCAGGTTCATAATCGTGCTCTTGCCCACGTTGGTGTAGCCCACCAGCGCCACCCGCACCAGCCCGGTGCGCGACTTGCGCTGCGTGACGCTCTGCTTGTCGAAGTCCTTCAGCTTTTCTTTTAGGAAGGAAATTCGGTCGCGCACCACGCGGCGGTCGGTCTCGATTTCCGTTTCACCCGGTCCGCGCTGGCTTACACCACCGCCGCGCTGCTTGTCCAAGTGCGTCCAAAGGCCAGTGAGGCGGGGTAGCAGGTACTGATACTGCGCAAGCTCTACCTGCGTGCGCGCCGTAGCCGACTTCGCCCGGCTGGCAAAAATGTCGATAATCAGCAGCGAGCGGTCCACGATTTTCACCTTCAACTCAGCCTCCAGGTTACGCAGTTGCGAGGGCGACAAATCATCGTCGAAGATGACCATGCTGGCCCCCGAGTGGTTCACAAACGCTTTGATTTCGGCTAGCTTGCCCTCACCTACAAACGTGCGGATATCGGGCTTTTCCAGGCGCTGTACAAAGCGCTTCACCACTTGCGCGCCGGCGGTTTCGGTCAGAAACGCCAGCTCATCAAGGTATTCCTGAGTAGTCGTATTGGGTTGGCGCTTGTCGGGCACGGCTACCAGCACGGCAGATTCCTGTTCCTGGGCCGTGTCGTAGGTAGCATCTTTATTGCCTTTGGCCAGAATACGGCCCGCCCGACCCTTCACCGTGTCGGTGGCGCCAGGGTGGCGGGTGCTGTTTTGGCGAGGTTTGGAGCCGGAGTTATTGCTCAAAATATAAGAAAGTTAAGTTGTTGAAAGTTTGATTGTTACTGACGCCTGTCATCCTGCGCTTGCGAAGGACCTTATCAAGTCAGAACGAAGGTCATAACAACGACTCGTTCAACTGGCATAAGGTCCTTCGCAAGCTCAGGATGACAGACGATTTTTCACTCAGTCACGCCGCTACTCAGTCACTCGTAAGCGTCAGCGAGTAGGCGACTACCTGTTCCATCTCGGCGTCGCTGAGCTGGTCTTTGAAGCCGGGCATCTTACCTAAGCCATTTTTCACCATATATATACGGCCCGTGGTATTGAGGTTGCTTTTGGTGAGGTCGTGGGCGCCGTTAGCACCTTTGCGGCCATCCTCGCCGTGACACACGGCGCAGCGCTGCGTGTAAATAGCGTGGCCAGCTGCCAGCGCATCCTGGTTTAGGGTGCTCACAATGGCCGTGGGCACGCCCGCCGAGTCGGTAGCCGTGACAACCGTAGTGCCGGCCGGCGACACCGACACTGCCGGCGTAGCGTGGGTAGTATCGGCCGACTGGCAGCCGCCCAAGCCAGCGAGCAGCAGACTGCCCAGCACGATTCGGGGTAGGTAGGAAATCATCATTAGAGCCATAACAACAAAACGAGCCACAAAGTAACCAAAGTACCAAGCGCAATGACAGAATATATAGCAGATTGAAGGTATAGAGGGTCGGCCGCGCCCAAGGGGTAGGCTTTTGTGCGCTGTGTAGCGCGTCTGGTTTATGTTGCTACGTCAGCCGGTACAAGAGGTTTATACACTCCAGCTTGCCTGTGTCTTCTGAAAAGTAGTGTTGTGCTTACAGGAGATATTGTAGATAAGTATTTGGTTAACAGATAAATATACTTTAACTTGCCTGCTTCCCCGTACGCTTGCCCAACTTCCTTTGTTATATGATTTCGAAACCAACTACGTACTCTTCGGGCCGGTTGCTCCTGCTATGGTTGCTGTTGCTGCTGGCGGGTTGCCAGTCTACTTCCGATGATCCGCAGCCAGCGCCAGCCAGTGGGCAAGACCTGTTTGTGTCGGCCACCAAGATTGTGACGGCACCCAAAACGCTGTTGCAGGCGGCGGCCGCATCGGCCGGTTTCGGTAACTATGCCCAATATGTGCAGTACGATGTGACGTTTTACAAGCTCATCTATAAGACAACGTTTCAAGGCAAGGAAATTCAGGCCTCGGGGCTGGTAGGGGTACCGCTGAATACGCCCAAGCCACCCGCGTTGCTGAGCGCTCAGCACGGTACTATCTTCCGCTTGGCCGATGCGCCTTCCAACTTCCCGAATTCCTTCAGTGGCTTTGAGCTGTTTGCTGGGGCGGGCTTTGCTACCGTCATTCCAGACTTCATTGGCTTTGGCGCTTCCGACAATATCTTCCATCCTTACTTCGATCAGCCTGCCTCGGCCGCTGCCGTGGTAGATATGCTGAAGGCAACACAGTATTACCTACAAAGCCAGCAGACAGCGCTCAACGACCACCTGTTTTTAGTAGGCTACTCCGAGGGTGGGTACGTCACGATGGCCGCACAAAAGGAAATCGAAACTACTACGGCCCACAACCTCACGCTCACGGCTGTGGCTGCCGGCGCCGGTGGCTACGATCTGCCAGAAATGCTCACGGGCATCGCCACCACGCCCACCTACGCTACCCCGGCATTTTTGGCGTTTATCCTGCAAGCCTACAACACCACCTATGGCTGGAATCGGCCGCTGACGGATTTCTTCCAGCAACCCTACGCGGGTAGGCTGCCCGGCCTACTAGATGGCTCCAAAGCGCTGGATGAAATTGACGCCAGCCTGACTACGAAACCTGCGGAATTGTTTGCCCCCGCGTTCTACACCAATCTGCAAAATGGCACCGGCGAAGCCGACCTGCGGCAAAAGCTCCGCGACAACAGCTTCCTGACCTGGGTGCCTAAAAGCCCCACGCGCCTGTTCCACGGCACCGCCGACGAGTCGGTTTTCTACCAGACATCCGAAACAACGTTCAAGCGTTTTCAGGCGGCCGGTGCTGCCAACGTGGAGTTTATTCCCATTCAGGGCGGCATGCACCGCACCAGCATTGCCCCGATGATGCTGAACGTGCTACCCTGGTTTCAGTCGTTGGATAAGTAGGGCTGAAAGGAAGTAATGGGGTGGTAGTGGTGTAATAATTGTTTGGGCGGACACGATGCCATTCTGCATCCTACCTTTGCGCCCAAACCACCCTGCCTGCATGCGCGTTGCTATCGTTATCAATACCTCCTGGAACATCTGGAACTTCCGGCGTAGTCTGGTGAAAGCCCTGCAAGCCGCCGGCCACGAGGTGCTGGCCATTGCGCCCCCCGACGACTACTCGCAGCGCCTGGAAACCGAGCTAGGTTGCCGCTACGTGCCGGTGCTGATGGAAAACAAAGGCACCAACCCCGCCAAGGACGCCCAGCTCACGCAGCGCTTTTACCGTATCTACCGCCGCGAGCGGCCCGATGTGGTGCTGCACTACACCATCAAGCCCAATATCTACGGCACGCTGGCCGCCAAGCTGGCGGGCATTCCCAGCGTCAACAACGTGTCGGGGCTGGGCACGGTGTTTATCGTGCGCAACCTGGTGAGCCGGGTGGCGCTAGGGCTCTACCGGTTTGCGTTTCGGTTTCCGAAGCGGGTGTTTTTCCAGAACGGCGACGACCGCCAGCTGTTCCTGCAATACCGGCTGGTAGCGCCCGGCATCACCGATTTACTACCCGGCTCAGGGGTAGACATACAGCGGTTTCAGCCCGCTCCTGAATTCACGCGCAACACGCCTTTCACGTTTTTGATGATTGCGCGGGTGCTCTATGAGAAAGGCGTCGAAGAATATTTTGAAGCGGCGCGGCTAGTGCGCCAGGCCGTGCCCGGCACGCGGGTGCAACTGCTGGGTGGTATCGATGAGAGTGGAGGAGTAGGCGTGAAACGCGTCATCTTCGAGCAGTGGCTGCAAGCTGGCAATATCGAGTATCTGGGCACTTCCGACGACGTAGCTGCCCTCATACGCGAAGCCGATTGCGTGGTACTGCCCAGTTACCGCGAAGGCACACCCAAAACCCTGCTCGAAGCCGCCGCTATGGGCAAGCCCATTGTAACAACCGACGTGCCCGGCTGCCGCGAAACCGTGGTGCACGGCCACAACGGCCTGCTCTGCCAAGTACGCGACGCCGCCGACCTAGCCGAGAAGATGCTACAAGTACAACAACTCTCTGATGCCGACCTAGCTCAAATGGGTCGCGCCAGCCGCCAGCTAGCCGAGCAAAAGTTCGATGAGCAACTGGTGCTGGACAAATACCTACGCATTGTGGCCGACGTGACGCGGCGCCAGACAACCTAAATTTCGCGGCCTGAAGAAAAGGCTGTTCTTACTGCTTAATTAGTGATACATGGAATTTAAGTACTTCAATATTGCGGACGTGGTAGAGGTACTGCCTCGCGTGTTTGGTGATGCCCGCGGGGCATTCTTTGAGTCGTTCAGCGCGGAGAAGATGACGGCCGCCGGCATCACCGGCGACTGGGTACAGGACAACCAGTCGCGCTCCGACCGGGGTGTGGTACGTGGGCTGCACTTTCAGGCGCCACCCTTTGCGCAGGCCAAGATGGTGCGCGTGGCAGCCGGCCGCGCCCTCGATGTGATAGTGGACATCCGCAAAGACTCGCCTACCTACGGCCAGCACATAGCCGTGGAGCTAGATGCCGAGCGCTACAATATGCTCTACGTGCCGGTAGGCTTCGCCCACGGCTTCACGGCGCTGGAAGACAATACGTTGTTTCTCTATAAGTGCACCAACTACTATGCCCCGCAAGCAGAAGGTGGCCTACGTTGGAACGACCCCGCACTAGGTATTGACTGGGGCGTGACGGATGCTACCGTGTCAGCCAAAGACCAGGTGCTGCCGCTGCTGAAGGACTTTGTAAGTCCCTTCTGAAGCTGTCATCCTGAACACTCCGCGCATCAAGCGGCGACGAAGGACCTTCTCGCGTGAGTACGAGTCGTTGATACGCCTGTTGTTCTAGCGGGAGAAGGACCTTCGTCGCCGCTTGATGCGCGGAATGTTCAGGATGGCAGGCAATTGTTATTACCCGCCCGTCGGCCCAAACCGCTCGGTTCTGATGTCCTCGGCGGGTAGGCCTAGATCCTGTAAGCCAGTGGCTACGCTTTCTACTAGGCCCGTAGGGCCGCATACGTAGCACTCGGGTGGCGCGGTAAATTGCTCTATTACCTCTGCCAGCAACGTTTTATCGATGCGGCGGCGGTAGCCCGACCAGCCGCTGGGGGCTTGGCGGGTATAGTCCAGTAGCAGGGTAAAGGTAGCGTCGGTGGCAGCCATTGCTTCCAGTTCCTGTTGATAAATAACCTCTTCCGGCGTGCGGATGCTAAACAGCAGCACCGTGGGGTTGCGTAACATCGCACGCTGGCGGTGGCGCAGCATGGCCATCAGCGGCACTATGCCTGAGCCGCCGGCAACAAGGAGCAGCGGCCGGGCCGCGGCCGTTGCGCGCCACACGAAGTAGCCACCAATCGGGCCGCGCACCTCTAGCTGGTCGCCTACCCCTACCCCTTCAAATAAATAGCCCGATACTTCGCCTTCCTCCACGGCTTCTACTGTCAGCTCAATCTCGTCGGGTTGCTCGGGTGGGGAGGCCACGGAGTAGCTGCGCTCGGCCTGATAGCCGTCGGGGGCGGTGAGGCGCAGGGTGTAGTGCTGGCCGGCTAGGTGCGGCGTCCAATGGGGTAGGCTGAGCGTGAAGGTTTTCACGCGGGGCGTTTCGGCGTGAATGGCCGTGACGGTGGCCAGCTGCCAGTCCAACCTACTCATCGTCGTCGGCGTAGCGCTGGGCCTTCCACGGGTCGCCGTACATGCTGTAGCCGGCGCGTTCCCAGAAGCCTGGCTCATCTTCGGCCATAAAGCGTAGGCTGGTAATCCACTTGGCACTTTTCCAAAAATAGAGGTGCGGCACCACCAGGCGGGCGGGGCCACCGTGCTCGGGCGTTAGGGGCTGGCCGTCGTAGGTGAGGCCGATGAAGGCCTTTCCCTCGCGTAAATCAGCTAAGGGTAGGTTGGTGGTGTAACCGCCGTACGACGTGGCCATTACGTAGCGGGCTTCCGGCCGTAGCTGCACGTGCTCCAGTAGCGTGTCCAAACTCACGCCCCGCCACTTGGTATCAAACTTCGACCATTGTGTGACGCAATGAATATCGGGGTTGAAGTCCTGCTGGGGTAGGGCGTTGAACTCCTGCCAGCTCCATTTTTTGGGTTCTTCCACTAGTCCTTCCAGCGTAAGCGTCCATTTTTCCAGCGCAATGCGCGGGGTGGGGCCTGCCGAAAGCACTGGGAAATCCTGGGTTTCGTACTGGCCGGGCGGCAGCTTGTGGTTGCTGGGCCTCTTGCGCTGAAAGCCTTGGTTGAAGAAGGTAGGAGCCATGACGGTCTAAGAGGCTATTTAAGTTAGCTAAAAGGTAGTTAGAATGATGTAGAGACGCATACTTGCGTCTCATCGTTGAACGACAGCTACCCGTATCGTTCAACGGCGAGACGCAAGTATGCGTCTCTACATTGTGCAGTGGTTACTCTAAACAGTTGCTTAGAAACCTAACAGTTGCCGTCCACATCGCACGCCGCGCCGTCCTGACCAGCTACCAGGGTAGGGGCAGGATGGTTTTCCTCCCACACTTTCTCCAATACTTCCTGAAACAGCTCGGCCGGCTGGGCGCCCGACACGGCGTATTTATCATCGAAAACGAAGTAGGGCACGCCGCGTACGTTGATTTGCTGGGCTTGGTACTCGTCGTAGCGCACTTGCTGGGCGTAGGCGTCGGTTTGGAGGGTAGCTTTTACCTCGGCGGCGTCCAGGCCAAGGTCGGCGCCGAGTTGAGCCAGCGTGTCGAGGTCGCCTATATCTTTGCCCTCGGTGAAGTAGGCCGCAAATACGCGTTCTTCGGCTTCGTTGCCCTTGCCCTGAGCGGCAGCTAGGTGTAGGAAGCGGTGCGCCAAAAACGTGTTGGTGGGGATAACGCGGTCGAAATCATACTGTAGCCCTACCTCGGCGGCAATGCCGGCCATGTGGTCGTTCATCTGCTTGCCCTGGGCCACCGATACGCCCTTGCGCTCGGCCAGCAGCTCATGAATGGTTTGGCCGGGCGTGTGCTGCATGTTGGGGTCCAGCTCGAAGCTGTGCCACTGTACTTCCACCGCGTCGGCGTGGGCAAACTCAGCCAGACCGGCTTCAAACTTCCGCTTACCGATGTAGCAAAACGGACACATGATATCAGACCAGATTTCTACTTTCATATTCGTGTGCTTTCTTTCCGATGAATAAGTAGTTTGAAAGCGAAAAGTTTGCCTGCTGAAGCAGCGCGGCCGACCAAAGCCGGAGCGGTGGGCTTTCCCACGCTTACCTATTTACCCCATCTGCTACCCCCGTCACCGATGGCTACGCCCATTACCTTCCGCGCCGTAATGCAACCCGGCGGCCCCAGCTTCATGCCGATGCAAGTGCTTGTTGTGCCCGTGGAGGTGATAGAGGCACTGGGCGGCAAAGCAGTGAAGCGCGTGGTGGTAGCACTACGGGACCATACCGTGCGTTTGGGCCTGCACCCGTTGAAATCGGGCGAGCGGTACCTGATGCTGAACCAAGCCCTGCTAACAGAACTAAGTCTGCGCTCCGGCGACGAAGTAACCGTCAGTATCAGCCCCGACCCTACCCCCAACCAGGTAGACCTGCCTGAGGAGTTAGCCGAAGGCCTAAGTAGTTGGCCCGAAGCCAAAGCTGCCTTCGAGCGCCTGACGCCCGGCACCAAACGCGCCTTAGCCTACCATATCGAAAGCGCCAAACGCACTGAAACTCGCAGCAAGCGCGTGATTAGCGTGTTGCATCAGCTGGCTACCGGTGGTCATCCTTTTAAACCATGGGAGGGGTAAGCGAGTGAGGAAGTAAGTGTGTCATCCTGAGCTTGCGAAGGACCTTCTCACGCATGAAAGATACTCGTAACAACGACTCGTTCTGGCGTGAGAAGGTCCTTCGCAAGCTCAGGATGACACGCTTCTTACCTCCACACCCTCCTACCTTAAACTCATATCTGAATATTGAAGACCAGCGGAGAGAAGGACGCCTGGCGAGTGCGCGGATTGTATACAAAACGAGCGCCCAGCTCGAACGGCGTGCGTAGGTGCAACGCATTAAATAGCACAGCCCCATCGACGCCTACCGTGCGGTAGTCGCGTTGGATGAGTGCACCAGTGGTGAGAGAGCGGCTTTCGCCGTGGGCTACATCCATAAAGGCCGTGGCGCGTAGGCGCTGCACGTAGAGCACCCGGCCCACCGACCAGTGCACAAATGCCAGAGGTAGGGCATACTCGGTGGTGCCTACCCACAGGCGGTCGAAGCTCACGTAGCCGATACCACGCGGAAAGAAGATGCTGGGGCTGAATTGGTACTCGCGTTGCTGCTGCCACTGGTAGCCGCCGCGCAGCCGGATAGCGTGGTGCCGCCCGATGCCGGGCAAAAACACGCTGGCCTGCGTGCCGAACTGCGCCGCATTCAAACCCGCGCCAAACGGTGTGGTGCGCCAGGTAGCCAACAACGAGCCGCCCCAGCGCGGGGCCACATCGCGGGCCGAGAGCTTGAGCTGGCGGACGTAGCTGAGGGAGGTTTGTACGGCATTTACAGGCCGGTCGGGTGCGGGGTCGGTGCGGTAGCGGAGGGGCAGGTCGTAGCCGTTCACTTGCTCGCGGAGGTAGTAGGCGCTGAGCGTGAGGGCTTGCAGGTACTTGGAGCGCGTGAGTGTAAGGGGTAGGCGGCCGCCCACGGTGAGGCGGGTGTAGTTCCATCGGTCACGTACGAGGCTGTCGAGGGGCGTTCTGCGGTCGACGTACACGCCGGTGTTGCGGCCGCCGTGCTCTACGCTCAGGTCGAGCACGGGGTAGCGGCCCTGGTAGCTGAGGCCGCCGAACACGTTAGCCGTGCGCTCGGCCTGGTTGTAGCCTACCCCTACCTGGGCCTGGGTGGTGTTCAGCAAGTCCTGGGAGCGCACGCCCACGTTCACGCTGTTGCCGGTAGGGCTTTGCACCACGCCCCAGCCAAACACGTTGAACGCGTGCCGCAGCGGCGAATACGGCCGCACCGGGTAAGGCGTGGTGGCCGAGTCGGGCCTTACCAGCAATGGCCGAACTAATGCAGCGGCCGGCTCCTGGGCGCTTAGCTGCGCCGCGTAAGGGTCCGAAAGCACAGCCGTGGTAGCGGGTGTGGGTAGAGCGCGCCAAGTGGTGGTATCTAGCGGCATTTCCAGTACGCGGCTGCCCGTGGCCTGGAATTCGTGGAAGGCCAAACGCTGACCATCCGGCGAAACCGCGGCGTGGTAGGCACCTACGGGCCGCGAAGTCACTTGCCAAGTCTGGCCCGTGCGTCGGCTCACAGCATATATATTATCAATCCCCGACTGCGGCGAGTTGTAAAGCACAAATTCGCCCCAAGGCTGCGGATTGGTGAGGTTGATGTTGGCAACGGGCAACAAATCCTGCTCCTGGCCAGTGGTGGGGTCCAGTACCGTAAGGGTTTTGCCGGCGCGGCGCAGGGCCACGGCCACCACGCGGCCATCGGGTAGCCAGCGGGGCTGCTGGTAGAAATCGTTGCGCGGGTTAGGTAAGATGCGCACCTCGCGTCCGGAGGCTACGTCCACAATCCGCAGGGAATGATGGTAGGACGAATCGGTGAGCGTTACCACCAACTGCCGGCCATCGGGCGAGAGGGCAGCGGCCGTGTAGCGGCGCTTGGTGAGGTGCGTGAGCCGGCCGGTGCTCAAGTCTAGGATGCGCAGCTCAGAGTACACGCGCTGCCGCCAGCGCGGGTCGTAGCGGTACTCGGGCCACACCACCTTGCCGCCGCCTACTGATAGCATCTCGGGTACGTTGGTCAGGCCCTGCACAAATATCTTTTGCTCGGGCGCGTGGCGGCGCAGCAACACCAACTGGGCAATGGTGCCCAAGCCGGTTTTCATAGCCAGCACGCTGCTGTCGGTTACGTACTGCGGATATTCGTATTGCGTAAACACGCGTTCCTCGGCCTTCACCCGAAACTCCCTACCCGGCGTAATAGCCAGATTTTGCTGGCCAGCTTGCCAGGTAGAGTCCAACTCGTGCATGGTGCGCTGGTAAAGGTCTTCCACACGCAGGCCCGTAGTGCGCCGGATGCTGTTGGAGAATGAAAACGGGTAAAAGGGAAAATGGTAGTACTTGTCCAGCACCGAGGCCCATACGTTGGGGCCGTAGTGCGTTTTCAGATAGGAGGTCATGTAGTAGCCCAGCACGTACCAGTTGGGCACGTTGTAGCGGAAGGAGCCATTCACGGCCTTTTGGTAACCAAAGTGGCGGCCGGCCAGGCGGTTAGCGCGCATCCCTACCCCAAAATACGGTACGCGGCCCCGGCCACTACGGCTAAGGGCGGTTTCACTGCCTACGGCATCGCCCTCAAAAAACCACTGCGGTACACCCACCGCGCCCACGCCCAGGCCCTGGTCGCCGAGCAGGGGCACCAGCAGGCGCCCTATTCCCTGTCGGGCTTTGTCGAATTGCCCCACATGGCGGTATTCGTGCAGCACTAGGCCATCCAGCCAGTCCATAGTGCCCAGGGCCTGGCCCTGTTCGGGTGTGGTGAAGAACTCGGCGTGCCGGGGCAGAAACGTGACGAAGGCGTTGCTGATGGTCGTCTGATTTTGCAACACAATAGGCAGGTGCCGGGGTACCACACCCAACGAGGCTGTGCCGGGCTGCTGCACTTGCTCCAGCCGGTGTGCCGTGCGCTGGGCGGCTGAGTCGAGGCCGCGGGGGTAGAGCAGCCGGAAATGCGGGGTGCGCACCTCCTGCCAGCGCAAATCGGGCGGATTTTGGTCGAGCACGGGCAGGCTCTGGCTTGCGCCGGGTAGGGCGGGTAGCAGGCAACACACCAGGAAGCAAAGAAGCAGGCGCATGGGCAGGGGCTAGGGTTCTGCAAGAAACCGGTTGCCCAGGCGAAAAGCAATGGCTGCCGCGGCGTCTATCAGAGATTAAATTATGCAATTGGAGCCCAACAGCAGCTGTACTAACTCACAGTAGTAGTGGTAGTTCACCGCGATAATTGCCTGATATAGATAAATATAGATTCTTATAAGCACTAAATTATATTCAGTCATCTGCTGTGCGCTACGCGTAAGAGCCTGAACACGAGATTATAGTATCTCTACCATCCTTTCCTCAAAACAGATTCTTATGAAACGCGTCATTCTTTTTGCAGCAGCTCTTCTTGGTGGTATCTCGGTAGCCTCGGCTCAAACGACCACTGGCGGTATGACCACCGGCACCATGACCACCGGCGGCACCACGGCAGGTACTACCGCAGGCACCACTACGGGTACCACAGGTACAACTACTTCGGCCACTACGGGCACCACTACCTACGGCACCACCGCTGGTACCACTAGCGGCACCATGGGCACTACGGCCGGCACTACCACCACGGGCCGTCGCCGCACGGGCACTACGGCTGGTACGATGAGCACCACCACGGGCACGACCACCACGGGCCGTCGTCGTACGGGCACCACGAGCGGCACCATGCGTACTACCTCAGGTACCACCAGCGGTACCATGCGCACCACGTCCGGCACTACGAGCGGTACGATGCGCACTACCTCGGGCACCACCAGCGGTACCACTACCATGCGCTAATCGCGCTGGCTTACTTGCTTTTTTAATCAGCGCTGGGCTTCTGTCTGGCGCTGATTTTTTGTGAGGTAGGCCATTGCTTTTTCGCGAGACGGGCGGAAATCAGGCAGTCCACAACGCAGTGGAGGCCGTGCCCGTCAGCCTTTGTTCATAAAATCAACTATAGAATTTCAAAAATGGAATACCGGGAATTAGGTGACAGCGGGCTGCATGTGTCGGCCATTACGTTTGGCAGTTGGGCTGCTGGGGGCTGGATGTGGGGCGGTACCGAGCAAAACGACGCCGTGGGCGCCATTCATGCCGCCTACGAGCATGGCGTTACCAGCATCGACACGGCCCCTATTTATGGACAGGGCCTAAGCGAGCAGATTGTGGGTGAAGCCATCAAGAGCCTGCCTCGCGACAAAGTGCAGATCCTGACCAAGTTTGGCATGCGCTGGGACTTGAAAGAGCCCAAAGGCGACTTCGCCATGAAAACCAAAAACAACGAGGGCCAGGACATCGACGTGTATAAATACGCCGCCCCCGAAAGCATCATCAAGGAGTGCGAGGACAGCCTCCGGCGCCTCGGTACGGATTACATCGACCTGTACCAGATTCACTGGCCCGACGTAACTACGCCCATCCACGACACCATGGAGGCCGTGGCCAAGCTAGTGGAGCAGGGCAAAGTGCGCGCCGTAGGCGTGAGCAACTACTCGGTGGAGCAGATGCGCGAAGCGGAGAAAACAATAGAGCTGGCTTCCAACCAGGTGCCGTACAGCATGTTACGGCGTGGTATCGAGCAGGAGTTGGTGCCGTATTGCCAGGAGCACAACAAGGCTATTCTGGCCTATAGCCCTATGCAGTTAGGCTTGCTAACCGGCAAGTTCAAGCCCGGGCAGAAGTTCGAGGACAGCGACTTGCGCTCCACCAACAAGCTATTCACGCCCGACAACATCGAGAAGGTAAACGCCTTCCTGCACACGCTACAGCCCCTGGCCGACGACAAACACGCCACATTGGCCCAACTCGTCATTGCCTGGACCATTGCGCAGCCGGGCATCACAGTGGCCCTGGTAGGTGCCCGCAACCCCGACCAAGCCACCCAAAACGCCAAAGCTGGTGATGTAAAGCTTTCTGGTGAAGATATTTCCTTCATCAACGATGAGTTGGCCAAGGTGCAGATAGGGTAGGAGTAGTGCAAAAGGGTAGGAGGTAGAGGAGTGAGGTAGAAAAAAAGGAGGTTGTCATCCTGAGCTTGCGAAGGACCTTATCATGCCAGAACGACAAGCGTAACAACGACTCGTTCAACTGGCATAAGGTCCTTCGCTACGCTCAGGATGACAACCTCCTTTTTTTCTACCTCACTCCCTTACCTTCCTACACTTCTACACTCACACCCTATTTCCCAGTCACTACCAGGGTGCCGTAGCCGGTGCCGGGTAGGCCGTTGTTGGTCAGGCCTTCTAAGGAGAGGCGGTATTCGCCACCAATGTCGGAGGTATAGAAGGTGATGGTGGCCTGGCCGTTGGCGTCCGTTACGATCTGGGGTGCCCAAAACAGCGTGGCGCTACGAGTATCATCGGGCGGGAGTTGGGCACCGGGTTTCTGGTAGGGCGGCTGGTAGAACTCGCGCGTGGGGTAATAGCGCGGCAGCGCGTAGGTAGCCATGCCGATGGGCGACGCCGCGTAGGGGTCGTTTGCAGGGTCGTAGTTGGGGTTGCCGCGCTTGGTGAAGATGGCAATAACCCCATTGCCGCCCCGCGAGCCATAAATAGCCGCCGACGCCCCTTTCAGGATTTCTACGCTTTCCACGTCCTGCACCGGAATTGAATTGACAATGCTGGCGTCTGTCTGCACGCCATCAATGATAAACAGCGGCGAGTTGTTACCCGAAAAGGAATTAACCCCCCGAATGACTACACTCATATTCGTTGGGCTACCCGTCACCTGCACGCCCGCCACCCGGCCCTGAATGAGTTGCAGGATATTGGTGTAGCTATTGGCCGCCGGAATATCGGCGGTGCGCACCACGGCATCGGCGCGGGAGTAGAGGCGGCGGCCGTCGGCAACCTCGCGGCGGCCCCGTACATCCACGTTCTGGAGCAGAATGCGCTTGCCATCGGGGCTGTACTGGCGCTCCATCACCTGCTGCCGCTTGCTGCTTCGCAGGTAGGCCACTTCCTCCGCCGACCCCACCTCCAACGGGATGGTAGGCAGATCTTTGGTGCCCTCGGCCACCTTCCGGTCTAGCCTAACGATGGGGTTGCGCAGGCCTTTCTGAGGCTGCACACGCACCAGCAGACGGCTGGTGTCCTGCTCCGCAAACCCACTGAAAAAGAAGCGACCCGCCGAGTCGGTGGTGGTGGTCATGAGTTGGTTTTCACCCCCGAAGCGCAGCAACAGCACGGTGGCGTTGGCGGCTGGGGTTTCTTTGCTGCCCAATAGCTGTCCATTCATCACCTGTCCGCTCACACTTAGGCTCTGTTCCAGGGGGTAGGGATAGTTGCCGAGGCGGTTGGCCAGCAGCTCCTTCCACACAAACCGCCGCCAGCCCTGGGTCAGCATCAGGTTGTCGAGAGCCAGGTTGGTATCGTAGGTAGGGTTGGTGAAATAATAGCCGGGTTCTTCCACGGTGCCGCGCAGCTCCGAGGTGAGCAATAGGTAGGAGCGAATGGTGCGCTGTTCCATAGAGGCGGGCACCAGCTGGGCATTATTCACAGCCAAGGAAAACTGCCCGGCCATGGGTTTGCCTTCGGCATCGGCCACAGCTACACGCAGGGTCACTTTCTCGCGAGGAGCGTAGCGGGCTTTGTCGGGTTGCAGCGTGATGCGCAGGTCGGGCGTGGTGGCGCCCACAAACGCCAGCCGCTCGCAACGCGCCTGGTTTTGACTATCAAACAAGGTGAAGTGGGCCACACCGGTCTGAAAGCGGCTTTTAGGAATGCGGGCACTGAACGTGGTGCCCGCGCCTACCTGGCCCTGCCCGGCGTAGGCCACTTGCCCGCGCACGTGCGCCACCAGCGTAATGGCCTCGGCAGCAGCAGCGCCCGTACCAGCCTGGCGCTGAATGTACACTTGTATCTGGTCTTTCAGCTCCATCACCTTCATGGTGAAGCCTGTAGGCAGTGCGGTGGGTAGGGGCGTAGTGAGGAAAGCGCCGCCCGACTGCCGCACCGTGGCCTGGTACGTCTGTCCCGGCTCGGGCTTCAACTGAAACCGACCCATGCCCGCGTGTTGGCTTTTGAAGGCCACCACATCGCGCCCGCGTCCGTCTTTAATAGTACCCGTTACGTCTACCCCTTGGCCGTTAGCATCCACGGCCTTGAAGCCAATCGTGCTTTCCAGGCCACTTACCAGGTTGCCGCCTTCCGGAAAAAACTGCACTGTGAGGCGCGCTGCCGCTGTTTTGCCCGATACGCGCGTGCGCCGTTCTCCAATGGCGGGCGCCACCGCATCTAGCGGCGTGTGCCACACCATAATCTGCTGATTGTAAAAGTAATCGGGACTGGTGTTGCGCATCCAGTTGGTGTAGGCACGCACCGTGTAGCGGCCCTGTACCAGGGTGTCGGGGAGCAGAATGTCGCCGGTGGCGGTGCCGTTGCGCAGGCGCAGGAGCTGCTGGCGCACCAGCACTTGATCGGGCGAGAGCAGGTCTACGTACAGTACCCGGCTCAACGTATCGGGGCGGTGGTTGCCGGCCTGCACCACGTAGGCTTTCAGCCACACGGTTTCGCCGGCGGCATACACGGTTTTATCGAGGTGCAGGTAGCTTTTCTCGGGGAAGGTGGCGGCATAGAACCGGTTGAGCTGGCGCACCAGCTGCTGAAGAAAGCCATCGGCCTGGGGCGCCACCTGAAAGCCCACGAATAGCAGCACCACAGCTAGTAGGCCCGCTACCAGGCCCGCCCGCCGTTGTGTGAAGGAAGGTATCATAAGAAGTATAGTGAGTCAACAAGAGATACGGCCAACGCGGCCAGTTATTCTTTCAACGACGATTGTTACTGCATCCGTTCCTGTTCTCGGTGCACCTTCAGCGTGAGGTAGGTATGCAGAACCAGAAGTACCCGCACCGCCAGTACAAATAGCACCAACCCGGCTATCAGATAGAGGATGGGAATAAGAAACGCGAGTTGAAAAATCAGACCACTGTCCATAACGCGAAACAAAGTGAATAGAGAGAGAATAAAGAAAATTAGCTGCTTCTAATATAAGTAAACGCACAAGTAGTCATCACGTTGACAACTTTTGCCGTAATTTCCATTCTGCTTGCTCAATCTGCCCCCGGTTAGAGGTGAAGCTTTTCCGGGTAAGAACTCACAGGTATGTCGAAACTATATATCCTGCTGCTCAGCAGCTTGTTGCTGAGTGGGTGTGGCGCCCGCACCTACGCCACCCGCGACGTAAACCAGCCGGTGCTGGCCACGCACCGCACGGTGGCCATTCTGCCCTTCGAGGTGGAACTGGACCGCCTGCGTACGCAGGACATTCTATACCATGGCACCAGCGACCCTACCCCCGAGCAAATAGCGCAGCGCCAGCAGCAGTGGACCGAAAGTCAGCGGCAGGCGCGGGAAGCCCTGGCCTATGAACTACAACGCTGCCTGCACAACCAGGTGCAGACCATGCAGGGGCAAGGTAGCCACTCCGTAGCGTTTCAGCCAGTGCGCGAAACCAACCAGCGTCTGCGCGCCGCCGGCATCACCTATGATAATCTGTTTGAGCACTCTATGACGGAGTTGCAGCAGGCGCTGGGCGTCGACGCAGTGCTGTCGGGGGCGGCTACGCTCTACCAGCCCATGCCCAACGGGGTAGCCGTGGCCGCGCATTTGCTCAGCAATACGCCTTTGCTGTTGGGCGGGCCGCTCACCGGCAACGTCACCACAGCCAACCTCACGGTGCACGACTGTCGCAGTGGGGAAATGGTCTGGCGCTTTAATTACGAGCGCACGGGCAGCACCACCGTGCCTACCGCCGATGCGCTGGTGAAGCAACTCATGCGCCCCGCCGCCAAAACCTTTCCCTATCGGTAGCAGGCACTGCTAAGGCTGCGCAACGAAGTAGGGTAGGGTCAGTACTACACCTGCTCCGCTACCGAACCGGTGCGGGAGGTGCGGCCACGGTCTTTGCGCACCAAGCGTGCGTAGAGGCTGATTTCCTGATCAAATAGAAAGCGGAAAAACAGCTTGGTGTAGGACGTGTGGTGCAGCAGCGGCTCGTAGAACTCGGGGGCTACCTGCTTCAGCTTGGGTAGGTTGTTCCACGGAATGCTGGGCAAATCGTGGTGCTCGTTGTGGAATCCTACGTTCAGGTTCACGCCGTTCAGGCGGCCGTAGTAGCTGTAGGTTTCCTGGTTGGCATCCAGGGTGAGGTAGTGCTCCTGAATCCAGCGCGCCCCCAGCGGGTGCAGCCCCACCGAAAACCAGAAGCTGAGGGCCAGGTAGAGCAGCGCCGTCCACCCCAGAAAGTACACTACCGCCACATCAAATGCCAGCTGGCACACAACGTTGGCCACCACGTAGCGGTCTACGGCCGCCACCTCGCGGCAACGGAACGTGCGAATCACCTGGAAAACCGGGAAGAAAAACAGCCACACCGCTTTGCCTAGCGCGTAGTTGCGAATCAGCTTGGCCTCGTACCAATCGGGCAAGTCGGCATCCAACTCATGCACGCCCTGAAACACATGGTGTTTGATATGGAAGTTTTTGAAGGAAATAGCTGTGGGTACCACCGAAGGAAAATTGGCAACAATACCTACCGCCACGTTTTGCCACAGCTTCTTGAACACCAGATTGTGTGCTGCTTCGTGAATAATGACAAACAGCGTATGCGAGAAAAAAGCCCCTACCAAGTAAGCCACCGGCACCACCCAGTACCACGCCTGCTGGCGTAGCAGGTAGGCCAGCCCCACCTGCGCCCCCACGCAGGCCAACGCCACCAGCAGGGTAGCCGGCGTGCGGGTCATCAGGTGTTTCACCTCGGGATGCGCCTGTACGATCTGTCGGCCCCGGCCCCGGTGTGGTTCGGAAGTGGTGGTGGTGGTGAAGGATGTGGCGCTCATAGGTGCAAAATCAGCAGGAAAAGCCGCATGGTGAATGCCATCCGTAGAGCAAGGTAAGCCTATTTACCTGAGGCTAAGATGAAGAATACAGGCGGAATGACCGGAGCTATAAAAAATGCAAAAATCTTGTTTGACTCCAATTTAACCTGGGGCCTGATTCGATCTGGCGGGGCTTTTGCATTCAAGCAATGCCAACCGGCTTTTTCCGGGCGTGCATTCCTGCCAATTATGCTTTTTCCTGCTCCCAAGTTTAATTCCGGCATCTGGCGCCGCTTTCTGTTGCTGGCGGCTGGGCTCTATTTACTCTGGTTTTTTGGCTACGAGCAATGGCTGGGCCCCGATGGCCGCCTCGATGCCCTGCTCACGGCCAACATGGCCGGCAGTAGTGCTGTGCTGTTGCGCGTGGCGGGCTTTGCGGCTACGGTGGGGGCCAATCCCATGCTGGTGCTCATGGACACGCGGCCCTTTGTGTACATCGGTTCGCCCTACAACGGCTTGGCTATCTACGCGCTGTTTGCGGGCTTTATCTTGGCCTACCCTGGCCCTACCCGCACGCGGTTGTGGCTGATTCCGGTGGGCATTGCCGGGCTCTACCTGCTCAACCTGCTGCGCGTGGGCGTGTTGGTCGTGAATCAATATTATGCTTACCACGCTGTAGCGTTCAACTATTATTATGGCATCCTCACGGTGCTGGTCTACGGCTGCATCTTTAGCCTGTGGCTGTACTGGATTCGGCAACAGCCCCAGCACCCGCCCACGGCGGAAGGCTAAGGTGCTTTTTCACTCGCTATTCCGAAAGCCAACGGCCCGCTGTGCAGTGCACAGCGGGCCGTTATGGTAAAAGGCGGGACCGTTATTATTTCGGCATCAGCACCTTGTCGACTACGTGAATCACACCGTTGCTTTGCATCACGTCGTAGGTGGAGATGCTGGCTACGTTGCCGGCTTCATCCACCAGCACCACGTTTTTGGGGCCGTTCATCATGGCCGTCAGCGTGCCGCCGCTCACGGTCTTGAACGAAGCTTTGCCCTTGCCGGCTTTGATAGCGGCCATAATTTTGTCGGCCGTCATGTTGCCGGCTACTACGTGGTAGGTCAGCACTTTGGTGAGGGTAGCCTTGTTCTCGGGCTTTAGCAGCGTTTCTACGGTGCCGGCGGGCAGGTTCTCAAACGCATCGTTCACCGGGGCAAACACCGTGAAAGGACCTTTGCCTTGCAGGGTTTCTACCAGGCCAGCGGCCTTCACAGCGGCTACCAGCGTGGTGTGGTCGGCTGAGTTCACGGCGTTGGCGACAATGTTCTTGGAGGGTAGCATGGCCTGGCCGCCTACCATCACGCTAGTGGGCGAAAGCTGGGCTTGCTGGGCCAAAGCAGAAGTAGCGGAAGCAGTGCCCAACAGGGCCACGAAGGCGAGGGAAAACAACTGTTTTTTCATCACGAAGGGGGTAGGAAAATGAGGGTGAAGGAGAGAGTCTAAATTGGAAGAGTACCACTTGCAAGTCTGGTCTCACCTACGACGCCTTCCTACGCACCGGATTTAACGGCTTACCTAATTTCTTTTTCAAAAGCTTCGTACGCGCCACTCAAGCGGCTATTTCGCAAATACAAAAAAGCCCCTTTCAACAAGTGAAAGAGGCTTTTACGGTGGAGGTTACTCTTAGAAAATTATGATTTCTGCGCCGGGAATTTATCCAGAATATCACGTGCTGATTCGGAGAACTGTTTGCCAAAGCTGCCTGGGTTGTTCACAGGGTCGGCAATGGAGCCGCGCCATACTAGGTCGTTGGTGCTGGCGTCGATGATGTCCACAATCATCGTCCCTTCCTTGTACTGCTCGGTGCGGTAGCCGGTGTTATTGAAGTAAGCCGGCGAGTACCAATAGCCATAGTTGATGGGCAGGAAGCCCCCGCGGTACGACACGGCGTAGGGGTAGGCAAAGCCCGCGGCGGGCGGATTGGAAACCGTGCGCTCGGCGTCTTCCACATAGAGGTGGTAGGTGATGTAGAAATCCGGCTTGGCATTGCCGCTCACCTGCCGGATACCCCGATTGTTCAACTCTTGGCTGATGGCGCCCTGAATCATCTCGTCGGCTAGGCTGCTTTTGTAGATGGGGTTGGCGTCGCCAGTGGTTTTCACGTCGGTCTTGGCCCAGTCGTAGGTGCGGAAACGGCTGAAGTTGACGCCCTGCTTTTCCTGCACGTTCACGGAAGAGCAGCTGCTCAGCCAGCCAACCAGCAGTAGCAAGCACAAGGTACTTATGGAAATTTTCATGGTTTTCAGAGGGAATAGAATGAGAAAGAGTTACTTACCCAATACTCTTTTCAGCAAATGAGGTTACGTTGAGCTACCAAGCGTAGCTTTCAGAATAAACTAGTGCCGGACTATCCGCGTATGCTAGCGCGCAGGGTAGTGTGCACTACACCTTCGGTGGAGACGGCTCAGGGGCTGCCAGCGGGCGAGACAATTTTTTGAGTTGGAAACCAGTCGGTTACTACTGTTTACGCCTAGCCCTGCAACCATTGGCCTACAGCAGGGCTCTTGTTCATGGAAAATATTCAGTCTTACTATTTATTTCTATGATTATACCGTCGCGTCTACTGTTGTGTGCCTGCTCCTTCCTGGGAGTTGGGCTGTTTTGGACGGGCGACCAAGTGGCCCCTACCTTTACGGGGAAGCCCACTCCCGTGCAATGGGAGCTGCGTATGTTGGACGGGAAGCCCGTGGCCCGGCACCATCGCTACCTCGATAAAGCCCTGCTCCCTGCCTTGCCTACTGACACCGCACCAGCCAAGGCCAAGCTCCGCACAGGCACCTGCCTGCCCTCGTTCGGTACGCAGCTCGCCGGCACCATGCGCCTGATTGTGACGATGCTGGAAGCCGATAACTCAACCCTTGATTTTGGTCTGCGCTACCTCAGTCTACTCCAAGACGTCCGGACGTACGAGATGCGCGGCAACCGGCTGTGCCTATATGATACCGACAACCCAGCTCCCCGGCTGATTTTTGTAGCCGCCTCCCCCTCGTCTTAGAAGGGTGTAGAGACGCTTCGTTGCGTCTCGTTGAGCTCAAACATCTTCTTAACCAAAACAAGAAGCGCCGGCGCGAAATAATTCGCGCCGGCGCTTCTTGTTTTGGTATCTGATTTCTAGTTGCTTTCGCCGGCCCAGCGGCGGGCGTCGTCCACGCTGGCAAAATACCTCGTGTCGAAGGGCACGTGAGCCGAGGCACGAGTCAGGATGTTGTCGATGCCCATTTGGTTGAGCGCATCGTTGGATACCACCACTGCCAGGCGGTCAACGCCCAACTTGGTGAACTCCGGAAACCACTCTTGATTCATCCAATCCTGATCGGTAGGCCGAATAGTTCGCATCTTGGCGTTGTTGCCGATCCAACCCCGCACCCGATGGTGCCGCCCCAGGCGTAAGGCTTCCATCAACGAGGAACGAAGCTGCTGGCTATTGGCAAAATCCAGCCATTCTGTTTCGAGCACCCGCGTCCGCTCATCCAATAGAATATTGAGGTAGGGGACAGCAAACAACACTTTCATAGAAGCAAAGCAAGCAAAAATAGATGCGAAAACAGGGTAGGCCAGCAGCCGTTGACGGCCATACGCCGAAGCATGTACAAAGATGCACCCGCCTTTGTTGGAAAAAAACGGTTGTGTCAAGCCGAATGCAAATAGCGTGTCAAATAAGATAAGACGTGCTCAGTGGGCAAAAATAATGGTCTGTTGAGCGCGCTGAGGCGTCTATTCTAAGAACATGTGCCTACCCCAACTTCAGTCGCATCAGGTCAGGTTACGTATCTGATGCGGTCCGCAAAACGGCCCTACCTTACCGGCATGAAATTTTCGTCGAAGCTGCCCGATGTGGGCACCAGTATTTTCTCGGTGATGACCCAGCTGGCGCAGGAGCATGGCGCCATCAACCTGGCCCAGGGCTTCCCCGATTTCGACCCACCCGCCAACCTCACCGAGGCCCTGGTGCGCCACGCTGCTGCCATCGGACAGCAACAGTATGCGCCCATGCCCGGCCTGTTGCGCCTGCGCGAGCTGATCAGCCAGAAAACCGCCGCGCTCTACCACGTACCCGCCCCCAACCCAGCCACCGACATCACCATCACCAGCGGAGCCACCGAGGGGCTGTACGCGGTACTGGCAGCCACCGTGCGTCCCGGCGACGAAGTGCTGGTGCTAGAGCCAGCCTACGACCTCTACGGCCCTGCTATCCGGTTGCAGGGCGGCACGCCCGTGTACATACCCCTGCTGCTCCCCAGCTTCCGCCCCGACTGGGACCGAGTAGCGGCCAGCCTCACGCCGCGCACGCGCCTTGTCCTGCTCAACACGCCCCACAACCCCAGCGGCGCCGTGCTCACCACCCAGGATTTCGACACGCTGGCCGGGCTGCTGGAAAACACGGATACGCTGGTGCTGAGCGATGAAGTATATGAGCATTTGGTTTTCGACGGGCAGGCGCACCGCAGCGTATTGCAGCACCCTGCCCTGGTAGAGCGGGCGTTTGTGCTGTCGTCGTTTGGCAAAACCTACCACGCTACGGGCTGGAAGGTAGGGTATTGCATTGCGCCGGCGCTGCTCACGGCCGAGGTGCGCCGGGTGCACCAGTTCCTGACCTTTAGCGTGAGCACGCCCACCCAACACGCCCTTGCCGACGTGCTAGCCCACGCCGACCACTACCGCGAGCTACCAGCCTTCTACCAGCAAAAGCGCGACCTATTTGTGGACCTATTGCGCGGCACAGGCTTCGAGTTGCTACCAGCTGCTGGTGCCTACTTTCTGCTGGCGCGCTACGCGGCCCTAGCGCCGCACGAGTCGGATACTGAGTTTGCCCGTCGTCTTACCCGCGAGGCGGGCGTGGCTGTGGTGCCCGTGTCGGCTTTCTACCACGATGGGCGAGATGAAGGGCTAGTACGGTTTTGCTTTGCCAAAAAGGCCGAAACGTTGCAGGAGGCAACTGCACGGCTGCATGCTTTCAGCCAACGATACGTATAGGTATATATTCTTTATTATTGCATAATTTATCATAAATTAATACCAAAAAAGATACTGTATGGCTGATTTCACATTATCGTTTGTGCAAACGGCGTTGCACTGGCACCAGCCCGCCACCAACCGGGCCTTGCTGGAGCATCATATCGATACAATTTCTCTATCCACTGACCTGATTGTGCTGCCGGAAATGTTTGCCACGGGCTTCACGATGGAAGCGGCTGCTTTAGCTGAAGACATGGATGGTCCTACTGTGCAATGGATGCAGCGTATGGCCGCGGCTCGCAATGCCGTCGTCACGGGTAGCCTCATCATCCGCGACAACGGCCAGCACTACAACCGCCTGCTCTGGGTGCGCCCCGACGGTACCCTGAGCTACTACGATAAGCGCCATCGCTTCGGCATGGCCGGCGAAACCAACGTGTATGCTGCCGGGCAGGCGCGGCTGCTGGAGGAGTGGCGTGGGTGGCGCATCTGCCCGCTGGTGTGCTACGATTTGCGCTTCCCGGTATGGAGCCGCAACGCCGCAACAGCCCCTTACGACCTGCTGCTGTACGTGGCCAACTGGCCCGCCGCCCGCCGCGACGCCTGGATGGCGCTGCTCCGCGCCCGCGCCATCGAGAACGTGGCGTACGTGCTGGGCGTCAACCGGGTAGGTAAGGATGGCAACAACCTTGAATACGCCGGCGACTCGGCGCTACTAGATATGCGCGGCGACTATCTGGTGGAAGTCGGTAACCAAGAAACCAGCATCACCCGCACCCTGCGCCGCACCGACTTGGACGCGTTTCGGGAGCAGTTCCCCGCCCTCTACGACGCCGATACATTCGAGGTGCGCCCCGACGACCCGGCATCGCGCTGGTAAGGGTAGGATAGAGTTGCGTTACGCGCAAGTTGCCAATGCATTACGCACACATTATCATTTGCAATGTGTGCGTAATGCATTACCCACACAGCTTACCTTACGCCCGTCTATTACACAATAAGCTAATCAATATGAAAGCATTGTTAGTATCTGGGGTAGTGTTGGTGTCGCTTGTGGCCTGTCAAAAAGACAAAGAAGATGAGGTGCAGCCTGAGCCTACCTACGCCGATTGGTATGCTATCAAATCTCCCGATGCGTACGCTATTGAAGCCGTTACGGGTGACATCGACGGCACGTTGGTTATCGTGACCAGCCGTCAGGTTTACCAGACCAAAGACCGGGGCAAAACGTGGCGCACGTCCAACTACAACTCCAACATTGGCCTATTCGGCCTTGCCCAGGCGCAGGATACGCTGCTACTGTTGGATACCCAGACCCACAGAGGCGACACTCCCTTTATCCTCGCTTCCAATCCTTCCTATTTCAGCCTAGATAAGGGGCTGACATGGCAGCGCTACCGCAACTGGCGTTACGACTCGCACCAGCCGCAAGTGGCTCGTAACCAAGCTATGTCGTTGTCGGGCTCTTCCTACGAAATTGATGTTTTACAAACACCGGTTTCCGGTAGTTGGGTAGAAACAGTAGGTGTGGTAAGCACTACGGGCCGCAAGCTTGCCCTACCCCAGTCACACCAGATTAAAAGCCTGTATTTCGATACGAAATCGCGGCTGTACGTAGCAGCGTCGGCGCCAATTTGCGGCCAGGGAGGGAAGTTCGCTTTCTGCGGTGAGGAAAACGGGATACTCTACGTATCGAAAGAACCGCAGCCATAGAGCGCCCTTTGCTGCTATGTAGAGGCAGCGTCGCTAGGCCATGGCTAAAAGCTATTTATCACAATGGTAGCTCTCGGGCTGGTATTGAAAAGGTAGTAGCTTTCCGTAGTCCTCTCGTGTCAACCTTGTGCTCTTTCGCTTCTACATGCCGTACTGTTGGCTTCGTCTTGCTCTCTTCCTCGGTTTGCTCAGTGCGGCACTTCCAAGCCAGGCACAAGCGCAGCTCCCCTTACACACTTTCTTGCAGCAAAACTTTGATAGTACAATCATCTGTCAGCGTAGTTCCAGTCGGAATAACTCGCCGAACTACCTAATCCTGGCTGCCTACCAGAATCAGCTTACGTTCTTCACCTATTGCAGCCCATACCGGGATATACTCGGCCGTTATTTTCCCGGTCAGCTCGTGCAGAAATTCAGTCAGGAAGAGTCGCGTTTCCGCGCCACTACACCTGATACAAACCGCTATCTGCTGCCCCAGCGAATTGCGCCTGAGGTGCTTCGGCGTAGCTGGGAAAGCTTGCAACCAGCTCACCTCTGGGCGATTCAGGGGGATGAGCAAGCGCGAAGAACCTCGGGAAACTGTGCCGTGGACGACGGGGAGGACATCACGTTGTACCTAATTGACAGCAAGGTGATTCGGAGCGCACATTTTCATGCGCCTGCCTCTTTGCAAACGTGTGCAGGCAAAGACGTCGGCCGACAGCAAGTCATTCAGGTCAGCAATACGTTGCAACGACTTCTCCAACGGGTGCGTTAGCCATGCTCAAGTAAACCGACCGTGCGGCTCACCTTTCGGGAAACCAACAGTCAAATGCAAGCGGCACACTTATATAGGTCCAACCAGTGTGCAAATAAGCCCTACCAGAACCTATTCGTACACACCACCTGCGCTTTCTTCTTCAGGCGCAAGCCCAGCAATATTTCGTGACTGCCGTAGTGGTAATTGTTGAGCTTGGAGAGGCCGGCGTCGTAGGAGTAGCCGATGGTGAATTGCTCATAGCTGAGGCCTGCCAGCGCTATTACCGAGTCGAAGGCGCGCCAGGAGGCGCCTACCCACAGCAGGTCGCGGTACTTGAGCTTGGCGTTGACATCAACGGAGAGCGGGGCCGGATTTACGGTTTTCACCAGCACCGACGGCACCAACGACCAGTCCTGGCTGAGCGGCACCCGCACCCCACCCGTGAAGAAATAGTGCCGCTTCAGAGCGTTGCCGGGTGCGCCCGCACTCACTTGATCGGGACCGTAGGAGAAGTCGAGCTTGTTGCCCAGCAACTGCGTGCTGGACACGCCCACGTAAAAATCGGAGCTGTATACCCATAGGCCCACCGAGCCATCGAGCACCCGTGAGGCGGCGCTGGCGGCCACGGTGGTAGGATCGTAGAACTGGAGCTGGTTGCCATCTACGGCGAACTGCTGCATGCCTATGGATGCGCCCAGCGCCGCCCGGATTTTAGGCGTCAGCACTAGGTTATAGGCGTAGGAAGCGTAGGCGCTGGTGCGGCTGGTAGGGCCGGTCACGTCGCGGTACACCAGACCGCCGATGGCGTGAAACGGCCGGCGCCGGTCGTTGATGGTGCGTTTGCTGGTGCTGCGCCATTTGCCCAACGAGGAGCTACCGCTGAGGTAGAACGTCTTGGGGGCGCCTTCCAGCCCTACCCACTGCGTGCGGTAGCTGGCCTTGATATCAATGTAGTCCTCTACCCCGGTAGCACCAGGGTTGAGGAGGTAGTTGTTGTTCATGTACTGACTGTACTGTGCTTCCTGCTGGGCCAGCGCGGGCACAGCGGCCAGCAGCAGCAGCGGAAGTAACAATAGAAGTAAAGCTCTTTTCATAACTGTGAGAGTTATTCGTTGTGCGCTATGAACGTCATACTGAGCGGAGTCGAAGCATCTCGCGTGCTCCCGGCAATTCCTGACGGTTGGGATTAGCGTAGCACGCAAGATGCTTCGACTCCGCTCCGCTGCGCTCAGCATGACGTTCTAATTCTGTCAAACTCAATACAAAATCGTAATCGAACCGCTGTACGACCGGCCCAGGGGGCCTTTCGTGACGACGACGTAGTAGTAGGTACCAACCGGAGCGGGCTGGCCGTTAATGTCGCCGCGCCACTCATTGGATCGGCCGTAGTTTTCGGCGGAGAAAATCTTGGTGCCCCAGCGGTTGTACACCGTCACGGTGTTGTCGGGGAATTGCTCGATGAACTCAATCTGCCAGGTATCGTCGCGGCCGTCGCCGTTGGGGGTGAAGGCGTTGGGAATGCGGATGGGTGGGCGCACGGTCACGGTTACCTCATCCGAATCGGCGCAGCCACCGGAGCCGGCCGAAAGCGTGTAGGTAGTAGTGACGGTAGGCGAAGCCGTGGGGTGCAGCGGGTCGGCAGGCGATATGAAGAGACCGGCTGCTGGGGTCCAGGTGACGGGGTAGGTGCCATCGGCGCGGCCTTCTAGCGTTACGGAGCTACCAGCCAAAATCTCCTTGTCGGGACCGGCATCTACATCTACAGGCGGCTGAATCCGCACTGGTACGCCGTTGGAGGTCACCGTGACGGGTTGGCCACAGCTATTAACGGTGCTCAAGCGTAGCGTTACAACCTGTCCCTCGCGCAACGTACTGCTTGTGAAGACCGGGCCCGCAGCCACGACGTTGCCATCTACCAGCCACTGATACGTGGGGGTAGGCCCGGCCTCCGTGACACTGGCAATACTGAACGTGATGGGTTCACCCACACAAACCGGCCCGCCCGGTTGCGCGGCAATGGCCAGGGTAGGTGTGGGGGTAGGCGTGCGCGTAACCGTGACGGTTGCTACAGCAGGTCCAGTGCTGCACAGCCCTGCGGTGGGCGTCACCTCCACCCGCACCTGGTCGCCGGTGACGAGGGTGCTGCTGGTGAAGGTAGGGCCGTTGGCTACGGGTGCGTTATTCACAAACCACTGGAAGGTAGGCGCGGCACCGGCGTTGGTAGGTACTGCCGTGAAAGTCAGCGGCGTGCCGGGGCACGACGCGGGCGGCGTTGCCACGGTGACGGTCGGCGTCACGAGCGGCTGCACTTGGATGGTTACCACGTTGGAAACCACCGTGGAGCAAGTGCCCGTGCCGGAAGTCACGCGGCGGCGGAAGTACGTTGTAGCCGTAAGTGCGCCGGGGGCGTAGGCCTCACCGGTGGCACCAGCCACAGCCGTCCAGTTCGTGTTGTCGGCCGAGGCTTCCCACTGGTAAGCAAACGTGCCCGTGCCGCCCACAGGAGCGCCTGTGCTGGTAAGCGGCGCAGGCGTGGCATTCGTGCAAATCGTTTGGTTGGCAGCAATGCTACCCGCGGTCAGAGTAGGCAGTACGGTCAGCGTCACCACGTTGGATACCACTGGCCCGCACGCGCCCGACGTCACCTGGCGCCGGAAATAGGTAGTGGCCGTGAGTGCGCCGGGAGCGAAGGTCTCACCTGTAGCACCGGCAATAGCCGTCCAGGTGGCATTATTGGCTGAAGATTCCCACTGATAGGCAAACGTGCCCGTGCCACCACCAGCGGCGGTAGCGCTGATGAGCGGGGTAGGCGTAGCGCCTGGGCAGAGAGTCTGGTCGGCGGCAATGGTGCCGGCCGTCAGCGCTGGCGTTACGGTGATGGTCACCACGTTGGATGCCACCGGCCCGCATGGCCCCGAGGTGGCCCGGCGACGGAAGTAGGTAGTAGCAGCTAGAGTGCCCGGCGTATAGGTGGCGCTGGTGGCCCCGCCTATGGCCGCCCAGGTGGCATTATCAGACGAAGATTCCCACTGATACTCGATAGTACCATTGCCACCCGTGGCCGCGCCAGCACTGGTGAGTGGAGCGGGCGTGCTGCCGGCACACAGCGTCTGGCTGGCGGCAATGGTACCGGCCGTGAGGGCTGGCGTGACGGTGATGGTCACCACATTAGAAGCCACCGCAGCACACGCCCCAGAGCTTACTTGGCGGCGGAAGTAGGTGGTGCTGGTAAGCGTGCCAGGGGCGTACTCGGCGCCGGTAGCGCCGGGTAGGGCCGTCCAGGTGGTATTGTTGGGGGAAGATTCCCACTGATACACAAACTGCCCGGTGCCACCCGTGGGGGCAGCGCTGCTAGTGAGCGGGGCCACGGCACTACCCGCGCACACCGCCTGATCGGCCGCGATGGTACCAGCAATCAGCGCTGGCGTGACGGTGATGGTCACGACATTAGAAGTCACGGCAGCACACGCCCCGGAGCTTACCTGACGGCGGAAGGAGGTAGTAGCACTCAACACACCCGGCGCGAAGGTTTCGCCAGTAGCACCGGCAATGGCCGTCCAGGTGGTGTTGCCAGTGGAAGATTCCCACTGGTAGGCAAACGTGCCGGTGCCGCCCGTAGCCGCGGTGCCGGTGAGGGCAGCAGGCGTGCTACCCGCGCACACGGTTTGATCGGCGGCAATAGTGCCGGCCGTGAGGGATGGCGTTACCGTGATGGTCACCACGTTAGACGTTACCGGTCCGCAGGCTCCCGCTGTTACTCGTCGCCGGAAGGAGGTAGTAACCGTGAGGGCGCCCGGCGCGAACGTCTCGTCCGTGGCCCCAGTAACCCCAATCCAAGTAGTGTTATCCGTTGAGTATTCCCATTGATACGCAAACGTGCCCGTGCCGCCTGTAGCAGCGCCGGTGCTGGTGAGCGGTGCCGGCGTGCTACCCGCGCAAATAGCCTGGCTGGCCGCAATACCGCCGGCTACCAACTCGGGCAGCACGGTCAGCGTCACCACGTTGGATACCACTGGCGCGCAGGAAGCAGACGTGGCCTGGCGACGGAAATAGGTGGTAACCGGCAGAACGCCGGGCGCAAACGTAGCGCCGGTAGCATTCGGTATGGCGGTCCAGATGTTGTTGTCAGTCGAGGATTCCCACTGATAACTCACCGCACCCGCGCCGCCACTGGCGTCGGTGGTGCTGGTGAGCGGGGCGGGGGTAGCACCGGCGCACAGCGTCTGGTCGGCGCCAATGGTGCCAGCTACTAGCGCCGGTGCCACCGTGATAGTCACCACGTTGGACACGGCTGGGGCGCAGGCCGTGCCCGCATTCGCCTGCCGACGGAAGGAGGTAGTAGCCGTCAGGGCGCCCGGTGCGTAGCCTTCGCCAGTAGCACCCTGAATAGCCGTCCAGGTGGTATTGTCCAAGGAAGATTCCCACTGATACGCAATCTGCCCATTGCCGCCCGTAGCCGGCGCAACGCTGGTGAGTGGCGCCGGGGTGGCACCCGCGCAAATGCTTTGCTCGGCCGCAATGCTACCCGCTACCAAGGCAGGTGTTACGTTGATGGTGATGGGGTTGGATACCGCGTTGCAGGGGCCAGAACTAGCCTGGCGGCGGTAGAGGGTAGTAATCGTAGCCGGACCGGGTGTCAGCGTTTCGCTGGTAGCGCCAGCAACGGGAACCCAGGTAGTGCCATTGTCGGTTGAGGATTCCCACTGGTAGGTGAACGTGCCCGTGCCACCCGTGGCGGCGCCGGTGCTGGTGAGCGGGGCGGGCGTGCTGCCCGCGCACACGGTTTGGTCGGCAGCAATGGTGCCGGCGGTTAAGGCTGGTATCACGGTGACAGCTACTGAGGCCGTGAACGTAGGCGTGCAGTAAGGACCTGAGCCGCTGGGCAGCAGTAACTGTACCCGCCGCCGAAAGTACGTGGTAGTGCCGGGCTGCAAACCAGTAGGTGTGTAGCTGGCACCAGTAGCCCCGCCGATATCGGTGAAAGGGCCATTGCTATTGGCTGACTGTTCCCACTGGTACACACCCGGCAAGCCGGCGTCGCTGGTGGCATCGGTGGCAGTGATGGCGGCCGGTGCACTATCTGCGCACACAGTTTGGGGGCCGGCAATGGTGCCCGGTTCGGGCAAATTCGGTATTCGGACGAGGCTACGCGACTCGCGGCAAAAGCAATCCGTGGTGATGCGCAGCGTTACGGTATACTCGGCGAAATCCGGGAAAGCGTGGGTAGGGTTTTCTTCCGTTGAAGTGGTGCCGTCGCCGAAATCCCAAGCGTATTGTTTGTTGTCGAAATCAATAGGTGGAGCGGTGAATCTTATAGTCTTGCACTCCGTCAGCTCGCCCCCAAAGCCTACCCGCAGCAGGGAGCTTTGGTTAAAGTTGACTAAACCTAGGCCGCTGGTGCGCCCACCTAGTTGCAGGCTGTCTTCAGAAAAACCAATGGCTGCGCCCACCGAGTCGGGGTAGGGAATGAAGCCTAGCGCAGTTTCATTGTTGCGAGCCACGTAAATCTTGCCATCCGGTGCGGCCTGCATGGAGCCTAAGTCGGCAGAGGTGGTCAGCGGAATTTCCTGCCGATTAAGCGGACCCTGGCCGCTGATGTCAAATTGCAGCAGCTTGGGCGGGTTCATCACCGTGGCGTACAACTTGCTGCCCGGTACGAACTCCACACCATAGTATTTGCCTTCGCCACTGTCGATAATAAACGGCGTGTTCGGATTTTCGCTTACCTGGCCCGTACCCGTATCAAAGTTGAACAGCTCCACGGTGCTGCTGCTGTCGCGTAGCACTTCACTGTAACGGGCTAGCGCGAGTTGCCCGCCGTCGGGCGTTATCTTCATCTGGCCCTTGTAGCCTACGGGCGACACGCTCGGCGCGTGCAGAGAACCTACAGTTGATTCAATGGGGGTAGCGTCTACGCCAGTCACCCGCACACGGTAGGCTAAGAAGGCGTCGCCGCGGTTATCAGTGCCGGAGGTTGCATCGCCCCAGCCGTGCACGATAACCCAAATATCGCAGCCGTTTTTGTGAAACACACCAGATATTTTCTCGGTGGTGCCACTGGCAAGGGGGGTATTTTTGTTGGCCGCCAGCACCGTACCCGGTCCCCCACCGGCCGGAATCTCAATTTCTGAATAGCTCAGGCCAGCCGTACTATTCAACGTAAACAGAAAGTAGTGCGTGGGTTGGCCGGGTAGTACTAGACCTGGCCGCCGGATGGGTAGGGCGCCGTCGGTGTTGTTGATGTTGCCGGCCAGCCCCGTACCGTTGGTCATCACGCTACCGTCGCCGTTCCACACGGTTGTGCCGTTGCTGTAAAACAGAATCTTCCCGTTGGCGTCCGACATCACCCCGGAACCGGCGGGAGCGTCCATCGCGCTGTTGTCCAATACGGTGGGCGGAATGGAGTCGGTGGCCTGGTTGAAATCGAGGCCCGCCTTGAATCCGAAATACCAAGTGTTGGCAAATTTCTCATCGGCTGCACACTCCGGCGGTGGCGCTGGTGCGCCTTGCGCCAGGGCCATATTGGCCATGCCGCTTAGCAGCAAGAACAACAGTGTTAGGAACCAACCCGTTGCCAAACGTCTCTTCCTTACTGCATTCGATTGCGCAGAGGGTGGGAAAAGTGTATGGAGCGTAGGTAGGGTAGAAGACAGTAGAGTTAGGGGCATAGTAGGGCGGGTAAGTAGGCGGACAGGTAACGTGCACTTTCAGAGAAAAGTACCTCGTGCCGCCTGCAAGGAGCAAAACCTGCTGGCAAGTTGCTTCGCTACCGCAAAACGCTGCCAGCCAGTCTCAGTAAAGCTACGCACTGCCCGCCAGGTTTGCGCAACGCAGGCGGCGAATAGTGGGGCGCTGAATACAATTTATTACTGCCAAAGGCCAACCCTGGCAGGGCTCCTAGTTCTTTCAGAGTTCAAAGGGAACCGCGCCTACTGCATCACCAGCCGCCGGGTGGTGCGCTGACCAGCCGCGGTTTCGGCTTGCACCACGTACACACCGGCGGCGCGGTCGTGCAGGTCGAGGTGGTGGGTACGGGCGGCGGTGGCGGAACGGTAGAGCAGGCGGCCGGTCACGTCGAACACTGCTACGCGCACGGGGTCGGGAGCTTCGAGAGTAGCCGTGCCGCGGGCGGGGTTGGGGTAGAGCTGCACGGCCGTGAGTAGGGTAGGGGCCGTGGGCGCGTCCGTGACCACGGTGCCGCGCACGCCATAGGCCACCATGCCGCCGCTTTCGAGGCCAATGAACAGCTCGGGGCGCTGGTCGCCGTTGAGGTCGGCCACAGCGAGTATCAGCTGGTTGATGCGGCCTTGTCCCAACCACACAGGCTGGTAGCGACCCAGCAGCTCGTTGTAAAACGTTTCAGGAAGCGGCGTAAACGAGCCTTGCTGCGCCCGAAAATTGGGAAAGAGCTGGATCCGACCTTCACTATCGGTCACCAGTAAATCAGGCTGACCATCACCATCGAAATCGGCTACGGCGGGGTTCAGGTTGTAGGCGCGGTTGTCTGGCGCCGGTACGTTCTTGCTGTTCCGTATCTGCCCAAAATCGGCATTGGCCAGCACAAATGCCTGGCTCAGATTGGCCGCGCCGTTGTTGCGGTAGTAGCGCAGGCTGGTAGCGGCTTGGTCGTTGATGTTGGTGCCGAGCAGCAAATCCAGGCGGCCGTCGCCGTCTATATCAGTAAAGCACGGCGCGTCGTCGATGTAGTTGGGTAGGTTCTGAATCACCTGGGCCGTGGCCGGGTTGAACACAGCCGGCTGCCCGGCCGGCGCGGTGTTCAGCAGCACCTGCAACTGGCTGGTAGGCGCGGCCGTGCCGTTGGCTCTCATCGGAATCACCATCAGGGCCAGATCGGGGCGGCCGTCTTGGTTGAGGTCTGCGAGCTGGGGCCGGATGCCGGCGTACCGCTGCGTGGAAAGGTTGAGGTAATCCTTGGTCATCAACTGAAACGTTGGCTGCGTGGCCGTGCCCACGTTGCGGTAGTACGTCAGCGAAGCCCGGAAAAAGCCTTTGGCGCCGTTGCGGTTGGTGCTACCTACCAGCATGTCCATTAGCCCATCACCATCAATATCGGCGAAGGTAGGGGCCGCACTCTCGCCGGTGTCAATCATGCCGCGCTGCAAAAAGTCGTTTTGGTGGTAGGCAAAATTGGGCACCGCGCTGGCGCTAGTATTCTCGTAAAACACTACCGACTGCGTGGTGTTAATGGTATCCTGATTATCGAACACGCTGGGCGTCACCACCAAATCGGGGCGGCCGTCGAAGTTAACATCGAGGTGGTAGGCAGTAGGAAAGTTGGCAATGCGTACGGGTGTGGTGCCGCTGGGGAAGCTGGCGTTGAGGCCGGCACTGCTCATCAGGGCTTCCGACTTATTGCCGTCGTTGCGCAGGCTCACCAGCTCGGGGCAATAGTCGCGGCCGATAAGCGCATCCTGGTCGCCGTCGCCGTCGAGGTCGAGCAGCGTGATGTTGTGGCCGCCGGTATGCGCCGTGCCCGCCGGGCGGCAATTGACATTGTTGAAGGAGAAAGAAGTGCACGAAGTAGCACACGATGCAAAGCCGCCCCACTGCTGGGTTACCAGCTCAAACTGCAACCCGCCGCAAGATTCGGGGCTGCTGTTGCGGTAGTATTGCACTACCGAGCTGTTATTGAAGTCAAACGTGACGATATCCAAGCGCCCGTCGCCGTCCACATCGTGCAACGCGGGCATGTTGTAGCCGCCAGGGTATATATTGCCTTGCGAGGTGGGATTGTTAAAATAGCTGAGATGGTCTTTCACTAATTGATAATCGGGCCGGCCACCACTGCCGGCTACGTTGCGGTACACGGCTATATCGCCGCCCGCCAGCGTAAACAAATCGGGTCGCCCGTCGCAGTCGTAGTCACGCAAGAGTGCCCAGTTCAATAACGTACTGGGAAACAGCGCCTCGTACTCGGGGGCGTATCGGTACATGCGGCCACCGTTGGGGGAGGCCACGTTCAGGAACGTAAGCGAGCGGTTCGCGACGCGGTCGAACAGGTAGAGGTCCTGCTGTTGGTCGTCGTTGAGGTCGATGGCCGAAAATTGAGGCGAGTTCAGGCCGCCCGCCCAGGGGTTGGGTAGGGTTTCAGTGCCGTGCACTACTTTTACGAGGTCAGGCCTGCTGACCAAGCCAAACGGCACACTGGTTTGAGCCGCGGCCACCAATGGACCTGCTATTCCGAATAAGAAGAGTATAAAACGGTTCATTGGCAGCTGGTTTGGTAGTTGCAACGCACAATCACGTCACGAAAGTACTTCACTAGGTTCATGGTAGATACAGCGGCTCTTTACGCCCGGTTCCTTCAGTGCACCGCCGTCAGCACCGACTCGCGCCAGGCGCAGGACAATACCTTGTTTTTTGCGTTGAATGGTCCCAGTTTCCGGGGCCGCGACTTCGCCCCGCAGGCCCTTGCCCAAGGTGCCCGCCACGCCGTGGTAGACGATGCCGCGCTGGCCGCCCAGGACCCCGACCGCTATACCTACGCGCCCGACCCGCTGGTGGCTTTACAGGAGCTGGCACACTATCACCGCCAGCAGCTACAGATGCCAGTACTGGCCATCACCGGCTCCAACGGCAAAACCACCACCAAAGAGCTGATAAACGCCGTGCTGAGCCGGCGCTACCGGGTGCAGTACACGCGCGGCAACCTCAACAACCACATCGGCGTGCCGCTCACGCTGCTCAGCATTCGGCCGCAGGAGCACGAGTTGGCCATTGTGGAGATGGGCGCCAACCACCAGGGCGAGATTGCGCAGCTCTGCGAGCTAGCCGCGCCTACCCACGGCCTGCTCACCAACATCGGCCGCGCCCACCTCGAAGGCTTCGGCGGCGCCGAAGGGGTAGCCAAAGGCAAAGGCGAACTGCTACTGTACCTGGCCGCGCACCAGGGCACAGCCTTCGTGAACACCGCCGACGCCAAAATTGCCGAGCGGGCCGGAGCTGTATCGCAGCGCGTTTCCTACCCTGGCCCCAAGGATACCTACCCCGCCACGCTGCTCCCCGCCCCCGATTCTACCGTGCGTCTTCGCCTGTTCGACGGCACCGAGGTAACCGCCCAAATCACCGGCGACTACAACTTCCCCAACCTAGCCGCCGCCGCCGCCGTGGGGGCGTATTTCGAGGTGCCTACCCCGGAAATTGCCGCCGCCCTGGCCACCTATGCGCCCACCAACAACCGCTCCCAGCTGGTGCAAACCGCTCGCAACGAGGTGGTGCTCGACGCCTACAACGCCAACCCCAGCAGCATGGCCGTCGCCCTGCGCAGCTTCGCCGCACGCCCTACCCAGGCTAGCGGCAAAGTGGTCATCCTAGGCGATATGTTTGAGCTAGGCGAGGAAAGCGAAGCCGAGCACCGCGCCCTGGGCGAGCTGCTGGCGGCTTTATCCATTGATACGGCGTTGGTTATTGGGCAGGAAATGCGCCACGCCGCGCAACCAGGCTTCCACTACTTTCCTACCAAAGCCGAAGCCGCCGCTTGGCTGCAACAGCAGCCACTTCAGAACCAGCTGATTCTGATAAAAGGCTCACGCGGTATGGGGCTGGAGACGTTGCTGGAGTTGGTATAAATTTATAGTTAGCCGTTGGCTATTGGCTGATGGCAATCCAAGAGTGTGTTTGTGTTACTACTGAACGGTGTAGAGACGCATACTTGCGTCTCATCGCCTGCGCCGCTAGGAATCGTTTAGGCGCCAGTCGTTCAACGATGAGACGCAAGTATGCGTCTCTACACCGTTCAGCTAATAGCTACTTCCCAATCTTCATCTTATACAGCCGGAACGGGTACTGCACCTTGTCCTCGCCGTTGTTCCACTTGGGTAGGAGGTTGATTTGGGCGGCTGTGAGGTAGAGGTAGCCGTCGGGGCCGAGGGCGAAGGTGTCGGGCCATTCTAGGCGTGGGTCTTGCGTTACGGTTTCGAGGTGGCCGGCAGGCGTTACGCGGCGCACGGCGTGGTTGGGCGAGTCGGTGAGGTAGACGTTGCCGGCCGCGTCGGCAAGCATGCCGTGCGAGATGCCTGTTTCGCCTACCGTCTCCACATGCTGCACCACTTGCTGCGGGCTCAGGTTGGCGTCGCGCAGGTATTCCGTCTTGATGCGGTAGAGCTTGGTTTGGTTGATGGCGCGGAAGTAAAAATACTCGAAATCATGCGTCAAGGCAATGCCGTTGACGTTGCTGCTGAACGGCTTACCCGTTTTGTCCTTCACCTCTTTGCCATCAATGCGCAGTACAAAACCGAGCTCCGCCATTGTCGATTTATCACCTTGCAGTACCAGGCGGCTTTTGCCGGTCTTTAAATCCAGCACCACAATGGCCGCCAGCTTGGGGTCGGAGAGGTAGGCCACCTGCCGGCGCGTGTCGATGCGCACGTCGTTGAGGCCGCTTCGTTCGCGCGGGATGTCCTCGAAACGGTAGATACGTTCTACTTGGTTGGTCTTCAAGTTGATTTTCAGAAGCTTAATACCGGCAATCAACGGGGCATCGTCACCGGGATTCGACGGATCCAGCACCCACAGGTTATCCTCCTGATCCACGAAAACCGTCTGCACGCTCACGAACCGAGTGCGCGCTTGCAGGGAGTCCCACTGGTTCCATTCGGCATTGGGGTAGGGGCGGCGCTGCCCGTTCACGATTTCCGCCACGGCATAATCGTAGTTCTTATCCTTCTTCGGAAACGTCACGAAAATGCGCCCCTGCTGCGACACGGCCACGCCAATGGGCTGGTGCTTGCCAAACTCCGCCACTTGCAGCAACGGTGCGCCGGCCGTTTGGGCCGCAATGGGTAGGGTAGACATGGCAAGGAACAGCAGGAAAAGGAGCGTTGATTTCATGTAGGGAGAGGTCAGGAGAAGCAGTTTTGTAGCGTTGTTATACTTTACTCTCTGTCATCCTAAGCTTGCGAAGGACCTTCTCACGCGTGAACGAGTCGTTAGTACGCCTGTCGTTCTAGGGTGAGAAGGTCCTTCGCAAGCTCAGGATGACAGGAAAAACGTGACAGTAACAGCCTTCTTCCTACGGCAGCCCTTTCCTTCAGGTTGATACGAGCTACGTTGCGCAACCTTCAGCGTAGTAGCAGGGTAGGGAAGAAGCGCCCCTCCTTCTACTGTTCTGCTAACTCTGTACCTAATGCGCTTCCTTCTTCTACTGTTACTCTGGCTGCCGCTGTTACCCGTAGCGGCCACGGCCCAGTCCTCCCCTAAGCTCACCAAAGGCCGCATCATCCGGCAAGACCCCGCCCTCGATCAGCTCCTCGGCCCCGACGCTCAACTTGAAATCGTAGGCTCTGGTTTCGCGCACATCGAAGGGCCGCTGTGGGTGGCTGATAGCAGTATGTTGCTGTTTTCGGATACAAAATCGCGCACCATCTACCGCTGGTCGGAGCAGAAGGGCTTGTCGAAGTTTCTGGAAAACAGCGGCTACACCGGTCGTATGCCCTACGGCGAGGAGCCTGGCAGCAATGGCTTGGCTTTAGATGGGAAAGGTAACCTGCTACTCTGCCAGCACGGCGACCGGCGCATTGCCATGCTACCCCTCGCCCAGAAAAGCGGGCTGCTCACCGTGACGGACCGCTACGACGGCAAGCGTTACAACAGCCCCAACGACGTGCTGGCCCACCCCACCAACGGCGCCCTCTACTTCACCGATCCGCCCTTCGGCCTACCCCAAAAGGAAAAGGACCCCCTGCGCGAGCTGTCCGTGTGCGGCGTTTACCGGCGCGACGCGAAGGGAAAAATAACCCAGGAAATCATGGATCTGTCGCGGCCCAACGGACTGGCTTTCACTGCCGATGGCCGCACGCTCTACGTATCCAACTCCGACTCGCTCCGGCCCGTGATTATGCAATACGACGTGCGCAGCAGCGGCAAGCTCAGCAACGGCCGCGTGTTTTTCGACATGGCCTCCCTACCCAAAGTGCGCCCCGAGGAGCTGCCCGATGGCCTGAAGGTGGACCAGGCCGGCAACGTATACGCCACCGGTCCCGGCGGCATCTCCATCCTCTCGCCCGCCGGCAAGCTGCTCGGCACCCTCGACCCCGGCGAGGTGGCCGCCAACTGCGCCTGGGGCGACGACGGCCGCACGCTCTACATCACCGCCAACACGTTTTTGTGCCGTGTGAAAACAAAAGCACAGGGCGTGGTGACGCGGAAGGAGTGATGTAAGTAATCTGTTATCCTGACTTGTCTGTCATCCTGAGCGGAGCGAAGGACCTTCTCACGGCAGAACGAGTCGTTGTACTGACCGTCGTTCTGCCGTGAGAAGGTCCTTCGCTCCGCTCAGGATGACAAATAGTTTAGCCTTTGCCCTCCGTCAACAACCCCACCAATTCCCGCACTAACCCCGCATCCGTCTGCCAGTGCGCTACGTCAAACTCGTTCAGTTGCGAGGGTAGGGGAATCAGCTTTTTGGCGCTGGTATGAAACTCCGTGGCGCCCGTAGCCGCTGCCAGCGACAACAGATTGCTGGCATTAATGCCCGCACCCGGCATGATGCTGATGCGCCCGGCCGCCTGCGCAACCAGCGCTGCCAGTTGCTGCTGCCCTGCCTCCGCCGAAACGGCGCCACCGGAAGTCAGCACGCGCTGGCAGCCGAGTGCAATGATTTCTTCCAACGCTGCCGCTTGGTTCTGGCACACATCGAAGGCGCGGTGAAAGGTGACGGCCATAGGATGGGCCAACGCTATCAGTTCCTGACAGCGGGCCATGTCTACGCGGCCGTCCTCGTCTAGTATGCCCAGTACTACCCCGTCGCAGCCTAGCTCGCGGCAGGACAGCACATCGGTTTGCATGAGGGCAAATTCCTCGTTGTCGTACACGAAGTTGCCCGGCCGGGGCCGAATCAAGACAAATACCTGAATGCTGAGCAATGCCCGCACGCGCCGAATGAGGCCGTAGGACGGCGTGATGCCGCCCTGCTCCAGGTTCTGGCACAGCTCGATACGGCCGGCTCCGCCCGCTTGCGCCGCCTGGGCTGACTGCAACGAGTTGGCACAAATTTCTAGCGTGTAGCTCACTTCAACAGGTACTCGCAGTTGATGAGCTGCTTCTGGTCTTTGGCGTCACACACGGCGTAGCTGAAACCTTTTTGCAGAGCAAACGCCCCTACCTCGCCCTTGCTGCTCACGGCAATGTAGCCCACCTGAATGTCGCGGGCGGCCTTGTCGCCTTTGATCTTGAGGACACGCTCTACGGCTGCTTTGCATGCCGCTTTCGGCGACAGGCCCTGGCGCATCAGCTCCACTACCGTGTGCGAGCCCACCATCCGAATCACGTCCTCGCCCTGGCCGGTGGCGGCGGCGGCGCCTACCTCGTTATCCACGTACAGCCCGGCCCCGATGATGGGCGAGTCGCCCACGCGGCCGCGCATCTTGAAGCCCATGCCGCTGGTGGTGCAGCTGCCGCTCAGGTTTCCCTGCGCGTCCATGGCCAGCATGGCAATGGTGTCGTGGTTTTGGGGGCCGCCCACAGGGCCTACCTTCTTCTGGTTGCCCGAGTTTTCGATGTTGACGACGGGCTTGTACTCGCTCTTTTTCAGCCACTCTTTATACGCCGCGGCTGCATCGGCGCTGAGTTCCAGGGGCTCCAGCGGGAAGCCCTGGGCCACGGCAAACTGCTGGGCGCCTTCGCCTACCAGCATCACGTGGGGCGTTTTCTCCATCACGGCCCGCGCCACGCTGATGGGGTGCTTGATGCGCTCCAGCGCCGCCACGCTACCGCAGTTGAACTTATCGTCCATGATGCAGGCATCGAGCGTCACGATGCCGTCGCGGTCGGGGTTGCCGCCCAGGCCCACGCAGCAGTTCTGCGAATCTTCGGTGACGCGCACACCGGCTTCCACGGCATCCAGGGCGCGGCCGCCTTTGCTGAGCACCTGCCAGGCGGCCTGGTTGGCGGGCACACCGTCGTTCCAGGTGGCAATGGCCACGGGTTTGTTCTTCACTTTGCCGGCGGGGGGTAGGGCCGCTGCGGCTACAGGTTTGGTTGCCAGCAAGGCCAGGCCGGCCGCCGACGATTTGATGAATTTTCTACGATTAGACATGCACAAGCGAAATGCGTTCGGCTAAAGAACGCAAGATTTAGGCATTTCTGCGCGATTTGGATGCAGGCCACGCAGCACTGGCGCGAGCTTGCAGCTCGTGCCTACAGTATCGTGAGGCTGTGCCTCACCCGTAGGAACAAATACGCGTGGCCCGTTTCCGGCTTGCCGCGCTACGGCAGATGAGGTGCAACCTCATCATCAAAGCAGACACGAGCTGCAAGCTCGCGCCAGAATTAGGATAACTATGCCAGTGAAGTCGTACTTTTCGCAGCGTCATTCTACTACATTACTTTTTACCGTTTTATCTCTACCCTTATGCGTACAGCCTCTACCCTAGTACTACCTCTCTTACTCCTTGGTGCGCCATTAAGCGGCTGGGCACAGGCCACGCAACCAATGACCGTCAGCCAGAAGAACCCTGCGGGTCGGGAAGAATTCAACGTATTAACAACTGACACCCAAACGAAGCAGGGTGCCTACCGGCAGTATGGCGGCCGCAAAGGCAACACGCTGCTCGCAGAAGGATTTTACACGGCCGGGCAGAAAGACAGCCTCTGGACGGAGTACTTCGACCTGAGCAGCCAGCCGAAAGCCAAAGGCCACTACCGCCGCGACCAGAAGGTAGGCGAGTGGGAATACTACACACCCGAAGGCACCCTAGCCACCCGCTACGACCACACCACTGGCCAGCTGCTCTTCCGCTCGCCTAGCAAGTGGCCAAACAAGCTAGTCATTCGCCCCTTGTCCAAAGAGGTGGTGATTACCGAGCCTCCCATCGCGCTGGCTGGCAACGATGCCTTGGCGCGGTCGGTTGGTATGAGCGTGCGCTACCCGGTGATGGCGTTGCGCAATAGGGTAGGGGGCGAGGTGCGCGTTGCCTTCACCATCGACAGCAACGGCAACACCTCGAATCACCGCGTCGTGCGCGGCATTGGCTACGGCTGCGACGAAGAAGCCCTACGCGCGGTACAGCTCCTACACACCGAATGGATTCCGGCCTCCGCCAATGGGCAACCCGTGGCGTCGGAATGCGAGATGCCGGTTAGTTTTGCGATTAGGTAGGGGACTGGTTCTGCAAGCAGTAATGTATAATCTATTGCTGCTCCATCAGTAATGGCATGAACAAGCCAATACCTGTTGAAGCATAATTAGCTCTGGGTACAAATACGCATTGCCTATTGCTCTTCTTTGTATTAAATTACGAAGTACATAAATAATATAAGATGACTAGAAAAGAACTTGTTGATCATATCCAAATCGCAAAGGATAATAGCGTTAAAAGCTTAGACTTATCTGGAAAAGGGCTTCTAGAAATTCCTGCTGAGATAGGCATGCTCACTGAAGTTACTTATTTAGATTTAAGCAATAATAGTTTAACCTATCTACCAAAAGAGATAGGATATTTAGAGAAATTATCAGAGTTGAATATTAAAGATAATGAACTAAAAAGTTTGCCAGAAGAATTTGGGTGTTTGTTTTCTTTAGAGCTTATACATATGAATGGGAATAATTTTGATGAGTTTCCGAATTGTGTGTATAATATGAAAAAATTAAAACATATATGTATTGCGGGAAATAATATATCAGAAATATCTGATGAAATAGAAAATCTAATACGTTTAAATGATATACAATTATATCAAAATAACTTTACTTCATTTCCATTAAGTTTAACTAAACTATACAATATAAAAAGTATTGGATTAGGTAGAAATAAAATAAAAGAAATTCCTATTGAAGTTACTAATATGAATAGCCTGACAGAATTAAAATTGGATTATAATCCATTAAGAATACCTCCAGAAGTTTTGTCTAAAAATACAAGATATTTGTTTAACCATATTAGAAAGCATGAAGAGTCTAAAAATAAAAAATATTTTAGCGAGGCTAAGCTTGTGTTTGTTGGTGATGGTAATGTTGGTAAAACATCTTTGATAAGAGTATTGCAAGGTCAAAGATTTGATAGGAGTCAAAGTAAAACAGATGGTATATCCATTAAGAAATGGAATGTTAAGGTTGATGAGGGTAGAGATGTTAGTGTTAATATATGGGATTTTGGTGGTCAGGAAATTATGCATGCTACTCACCAGTTTTTTTTAACTGAGAGAAGTGTGTACGTACTTGTTCTTAATACTCGAGAAGAGGATAGGTATGGTATGGTTGAGTATTGGTTAAAACTAATTAGAAGTTTTGGGGGTGATTCTCCTATTATAGTCGCGTTAAATAAATGTGATGAACATATGGGAGATGTTGATAGGAAAGGTTTAAAAGCTAAATATAATATTCATGGATTTGTTATGACATCGTGCAAGGATAATACTGGAAAAAAAGAATTACTGGAATTTATTAAAGAATCTATTGGTAGCTTAGAACATACTAAATTTGAATGGATTGACAAAGAGTTCAATGTCAAGCGTAGGCTTGAGGATATGAAATATGATTATATATCATATGATGAATATAAAGCTATATGTAAACAACAGGGTGTTGAGGATGATAAAGATTTAATAGGTTTCCTTCATGATTTAGGAATTGTGCTTAATTTTAAAAATGACGAAAGGCTAAGCGATACTAATATACTAAATCCAAGCTGGGTTACTGACGGTGTTTATAAAATAATAAATTCAAAATTATTGTTTGAATCGAAAGGTGTTTTAGAAATAAACAAAGTATCTTCTATTCTTAATGGCAAAACCCATCCTAAAAATAAACATCTATTTATCATTGATATGATGAAGCATTTTGAATTATGCTTCGATATTGAAGGAACAAAAGGGGAAAAGCTGTTAATACCAGAGCTTCTTCCAATACAGGAGCCTGATTTTGATTGGAATTATAGGGATAATCTATCATTTCAATATAAATATGATTTTTTAACATCAAGCATAATATCAAGGTTTATAGTAAAAATACATTATTTTGTATATGATAATATTTATTGGAAAAATGGAGTTGTTATTAAACTTGGTGAAAATAGATGTTTAATAAAAGCTGATAGAGAAGAAAAGATTGTATATATTTTTATTGATGGGGAAAAAATTACTAGGAGAGATGCTCTATCTAAAGTAAGAATTCAATTCGATTTGATACATAATTCTATTAATAGTATAGCTCCTGTTGAACTTATTCCTATAAATGGCACTAAGGAAACGGTCAAATATAGACATATGCTTCAATATGAAAAAGCTGATATATTAGAATATATCACGGAGAATGGTAATCACATAAAGGTGTCAGAACTGCTAGATGGAATTGATACTTCTGCGGATAAAGTTAAGATGTTTTCTGAAGGTGAAAATTTGAATAATATATCTAATAGTTTTAGCCCTGTAATTAATATAAGCAATAATGATGTTTCAGAAATAAACAAGAATCGTCATGAAAACAAAGTGCCATGGTATAAAAAAACTTGGTTATTTATCATTGGGTTATTGGGTTTTATTGGTCTTATAATAGCTATAGTTAATGACGGGTTTTCTGTATTCGATAGGTTTAATAAGTCGAAAAATTCAATTAAGCCTCGTGCCGCACAAGATACAATACTAGTTAGAAGCAATAAGCATGTAAAGTAAAATGGGGCGCATATACAATGCGCCCCATCTCACTCTCACACCTCTACCTTCTCCTCACTCCCCAGCTCACTCAGCACCCGCTTCGCCGCTTGCACGTTCTTCACATCGTCAATCGTGATGATGAGCTGTTCTTTGCGCTCCTTCATGGTGGCGGTGCGGGGGTGGGTTTGCACGTAGTTGAGCACCGTACCGAACTGGTCGCCCTGGAAGTAGGCCTCGTTGTTGGTGGCGGGCACGTAGGCTTTCAGCACGTTCTTCTTCAGCGTCACCTTCTCGAAGCCCACGCGGCAGGCCTGCCAGCGCAGCTTCACGATGTCGGCCAGCTGCTCTACCTCGGCGGGTAGGGGGCCGAAGCGGTCCACGATGCTGGCGACCAGTTTGCGCAGCTCCTCGGGGCCTTTCACGCGGTCGAGCTTGCTGTAGAGTTGCAGGCGCTCCGACACGCTGCTCACGTAGCTGTCCGGAATCAGGATTTGCAGGTCGGTTTCCACGTTGCACTCCTTAGGGCGGGCAGTGCCAGCGGCTTCCTGGAGGCGGCCGGTCTGGTCGCCCAGAAACAGGTCACGGAACTCGGTTTCCTTCAGCTCCTGCACCGCGTCGTCGAGTATCTGGTGGTAGGTTTCAAAGCCCAGGTCGTTGATAAAGCCCGATTGCTCGCCGCCCAGCAGGTTGCCCGCGCCCCGAATGTCGAGGTCGCGCATGGCCACGTTGAAGCCCGCGCCCAGGTCCGAGAATTCTTCCAGCGTGCTCAGGCGCTTGCGGGCGTCGGAGGGTAGGCCGGCCACGGGCGGCGTGAGCAGGTAGCAGTACGCCTTTTTGTTGGAGCGTCCTACCCGCCCGCGCATCTGGTGCAGGTCGGAGAGGCCGTGCATGTGGGCGCGGTTGATGATGATGGTGTTGGCGTTGGCAATGTCCAGGCCCGACTCGATGAGCGTGGTGCTTACCAGCACGTCGTACTCGCCATCCACAAACTTCATCATGCGCTTTTCCAGGGAGTCGCCATCCATCTGGCCGTGCACGTAGGTCACGCGGGCGTCGGGTACCAGGCGCAAGATCATAGCGGCCTGTTCCTCAATGTCTTTCACGCGGTTGTGCACGTAGAACACCTGCCCGCCACGCTTTATTTCCCGCGCAATGGCGTCGCGCACCAGCACCTCATCAAACACGTGCAATTCCGTTTGCACCGGCTGGCGGTTGGGCGGCGGCGTGGCAATAACGGATAGGTCGCGGGCGCCCATCAGCGAGAAGTGCAGCGTGCGCGGAATAGGCGTAGCCGAGAGCGTGAGCGTGTCCACGTTCACCTTCAGCTCCTTCAGCTTGTCCTTGGTCTTCACCCCGAATTTCTGCTCCTCGTCAATCACCAGCAAGCCCAAGTCCTTGAACTGTACGTCTTTGTTGGTGAGGCGGTGCGTGCCGATGAGAATATCGGTTTTGCCCTCCGCCACCCTACCCAGTGTCTCCTTTATCTGCTTGGTGCTCTTGAAACGGTTGATGTACTCCACCGTCACGGGCAGCTCCGAGAGCCGGTCGCGGAAGGTCTTGTAGTGCTGCATGGCCAGGATGGTAGTCGGCACCAAGATGGCTACCTGCTTGCCATCGGCAGCGGCCTTAAAGGCGGCCCGAATAGCTACTTCGGTCTTGCCGAAACCAACGTCGCCGCACACCAGGCGGTCCATGGGGTGGGGTTGCTCCATGTCGTGCTTCACGTCTTCGGTGGCCTTGCCCTGGTCGGGCGTGTCCTCGTAGATGAAGCTCGATTCCAACTCGGCCTGCATAAACGAGTCCTTGGCAAAGGCAAAGCCCGGCGCAGTTTTGCGCTTGGCGTACAGCCGGATCAGTTCGGCCGCAATGTCCTTCACCTTCTTCTTGACGGCCTTTTTCTTGTTTTCCCACTCCGGCGAGCCCAGCTTGCTCATGGTAGGCGGCGCGCCCTCGGCCCCGCTGTACTTGGCAATCTTGTGCAGGGCGTGAATGCTGACGGTCAGCACGTCGTCGTCGCGGTACACCAGCCGGATAGCCTCTTGCAAGTGCCCATTGATGTCCACCTGCATCAGCCCCGCAAAGCGCGCAATGCCGTGGTCCTGGTGCACCACGTAGTCGCCGGGTTGCAGGGTGCGCAGCTCCTTGAGGGTCAGCGCCTTTTTCTTGCTGAACTTCCGGGTTTCCTGGGCGCGGTAGTAGCGCTCAAACAGCTGGTGGTCGGTGTACACGGTCAGCTTCAACTGCTCATCCACGTAGCCCTCGCGTAGGGCCAGCAGCAAGTGCTGAAACTGCACGTTGTTGTCCAGCTCGTCGAAGATGGTACGGAGCCGGTCGGCCTGCCGCACCGAGTCGGCCGCAATGATGCTGGTGTAGCCCTGCTGCTGGTAGTCGCGCAGGTTTTTGAGCAGGCGCGGAAACTCCTTGTTGAAGCTGGGCTGCGGCTTGGCCGTGAAAGCAAACTCTTCAGCGCCGGTCTTGAAATGAAAGCGCTTGCCGAACTCTACTACCGCAAAGTTTTCGAGCTGCTTGCGGAAGGTCTTGGCCGTCTCAAACAAATCGGCTGGCTTGCTCACAATCTGGGTGCCGCCCGCCGACTCCAGCAACCGCTGAAAGCCCGCATCAGCCTTATCGAATGACTCGTCCACCACGTCCAGGGTCAGGCGCACATCCTTGGCCCACACCGTCAGGTTGCGGGGTAGGAAATCCAGGAAGGCCTCGCGGGTTTCCTGGAGCAGCTTGGTCTGCACGTTCGGAATGATGCTGATCTGCGCTTTGCGCTCTACCGACAGCTGCGTTTCGGGGTTGAACGTGCGGATGCTCTCCACCTCGTCCCCAAACAGTTCGATGCGATAGGGTAGCTCGTTGGCGTAGCTGAAGATATCCACAATACCACCGCGCACGGCGTATTGCCCGGCTTCGTACACGAAATCGGTGCGCTCGAAATCGTACTCGCCCAGCATCTCCCCGATGAAGTTCACGTCCAGCTTCTCGCCTACCTGCACCGAAAAGGTATTTGCCACCAAGCTCTTGCGGTTGATAACCTTCTCGAACAACGCTTCGGGGTAGGTCACGATGAGGGCCCCGGCGTCTTGAGCTGTTAGCTGTTGGCTGTTAGCCGTTAGCTTTTTCTCTGTTTCAGGGGTAGGCTCTACGGGCTTCTGGCCTTTGCTCCCCTTGCTGCCGCTGAGGCGGTTCAGCACCTCGGCACGCATCAGCACGTTGGCGTTTTCCGTCTCGTCGAATTCGTAGGGGCGCTTGTAGGAGCTGGGGAACAACAGAGGGTCCTGGGTAGGGAGCAGGTGCTGCAAGTCGGCCAGAAAGTACGACGCCTCCTCCTTATCGTGTAGGATAAACAGGTGGTGCTGCTCGGGGTAGAGCGTGTGCAGAGCGGCCGCCAGCACCGCATCCTGGCTGCCTACCAGCCCGCGCAGGTGCAGGCGGGGTAGGGGAGTATCGGCGGCCTCGGCTTTTTTGAGCGAGCGGAGCGTGGCCGGATTCAGGCGGGCGCCTACCGTCAGCACGGTCGGGTCGAGGCGGTAGAGCTGGAGGTAATCAGTGACCTTCAAAACAGGATATAGCTAGGAGGGAGGGCAAAGGTAGAAGCCCGGCCGGAAGGATTTTCCGGTCGGGCGCGCTTAGCAAATGGTAGTAGCAATACCACAACCACGCAACGAAAGTTTCCGGCGCCGCCGGTAAGCGCCGCCGTAGCAAATCCCGTATCTTAGCGAAAGTGATTATCCGTATTCTACAATGGCTGATAATAATGAAAACCTTCCGCTGGGGGCAGCCGAAATCCTGATCGAAATGCGGGAAATGCGGCGAGAGAATCAGGAAAACAACGACCGCCTACTTACGACCATAAATCGGCTCATTGATACGCTGACCGAACACGTAGTTGATATTCGTCAGAGCGTCCAGCGCATAGATCAACGGCTGGAGAAAATAGAAAAGAAATTAGACGAGTTTACCGATTTTTAGCGCCGCCTGCGTACGCTCGAAGATATTGTGCTGCGCAAAGCCTCGTAATCAACTGCCACGCCGATATCTTCGTGGTTTATTTATAATAGTAGTATCTCTCCTTGCGCGGATCTTCTCACTTGGCCATTGGCCTGATTACCGGCGTGGCCGTCGCCGGACTTGTCCCCCACGTGCCCTTCTCGGTGGCCGGCATTGCACTGGCAGGCTTCTCCTCCCTCGCCCCCGACCTCGATCACCCCAACTCCCGTCTCAGTAAGCGCCTGGGGTTTGTGCAGCAGTATGTGCGCTGGGCGTTTGTGCTGGCTGGCGCGGCGCTGGCTGTTTACACCCACTTTCTCCTACCCCTTGGCCCCGACCGGCGCATGGGCTTCACGGCGGCGCTGGCGTTTGGTCTGTTGGGTGCCGCCATGCAGGGCGGGTCGGCGCGGCGGTTAGCCCTACTGTTCACAGGCCTGTGCACGGTGGTGGCGGGCTTCTATACCGAGTTTCTGTGGCTGAGCATGCTGGGCGCGTTCATTGCCGTGGCGCCCTTCACTAGCCACCGCTCCTGGACGCACACTATTTGGGCCGCGGGCCTCTGGACCTACATCGGGCACCTGGCCAACTACACGCTGGGCTGGCACGGGGTAGCGTGGTTTGCGGGGGCGGGCTACCTCTCACACCTCGTGGCCGATTCGCTCACCAAAGCCGGCGTGAAATGGCTGATGCCGCTCACCGATATCTGCTTTAGAGTTCCCCTGATTCGGACGGGCTCCGCGAGTGGCAACGCGCTGGAAGTGGCTATCTGCCTGGGCTATGCTGCGCTAGTATTAAGCATAGTAGTGGGCAATATGTCTTTTTAAACTGCGTTTGAGGCCTGTGCTAATCGGGTTAAGACACTTAATGCACACATAGCTTAGTGGAGCTGGAGTATGTAGAGTAAGCAGAATAAAGCAGAAAGGAGGGAACGGTTGTGTTGGAAACTGGATTTATACTGGAAAAGCTAAAAATATATTACTATAATAATACAGGAACCAGCTAGCTTTGTGGCCGATAGTGTAAAGGGAAGTCACGTGAAGTAAATTTATATATAACTAATAACATATACAGAATAGGTTGGAATTTGCTTTAATTTGCAGATTGCTAAGTGAATATACCTAGGGTAGTTATGAGACTGAATTTATGCGTGCTCTTTCATTCTTCATTCACGCATCATCTCGTATAGTACTCCTTACTACAGCATATCACTTCTGCTAGATATTTCAGACGACAAGCTGCAACGCAAGTAGGTAGCGTAGCTTGATATTTTACAGTAATTATTTAGTAATCAATATGAATAATTTTACACAATCGAACTTGTATATTTGACCTGGTACTTCCGCAACAAAAGTACCTCCTGTTGTTTGCCCGTTCTCTTTTTCTTACTCACACCTCATTTTGCGCACACACATTTTTTTGCTTTATGAATCAGATCAATAGCCCTCTGGTTAGGATAGGCGTCTTTTACGATGGCAATTATTTCCTTAAAATCAGTGATTACTACTACTTCCAGCATGACCGCAAGGCCCGCATTAGCCTGGAAGGATTGCATGAGTTTATCCGGCAGCAAGTAGCCGAAGAAGAAGACGTAGACGTACGCCTGAGTCAAATTATCGATTCGCATTTTTTCCGTGGTCGCCTGAGCGCCACCGAAGCCCGCGACAAGGACCGCCTGTTCCACGACCGGCTGTTCGACGATATCCTCATGAACCTGGGGATTAATACGCACTACATGCCCCTGAAAACCCGCGACGGTCGGTTGCAGGAAAAAGGCATCGACGTGTGGCTCTCGCTGGAGGCCTACGAACTGGCTATGTACAAGAGCTTCGACGTGGTAGTACTCATTGCCGGCGACAGCGACTACGCCCCCCTCATCAAGAAGCTGAATACCCTGGGCACCCGCGTGATGCTGCTGAACTGGGATTTCAAATACACCGATTACAAAGGCGAAAACCGCGTAACGCGCGCTTCGCAGCAGTTGCTTAGCAGTGCTACCTACCCGGTAGACATGCACGACATCATCGACCAAGGCCTGTCGACCAACGAGGAGCTGATCGAAAATATGTTTGTGGCCCAGTCGGAGCCCACAACCTACCCTACCTCTACCCTGAAGCCCGTACGCCCTACGGGCCCGACGGCAGCTGGTCCGGTAGGCACGGTGGGCATCAGCACCATCAAAAACCTGAAAAACGGTTTCGGCTTTGTCGTGATGCCGCCCAACAATCTGTTCTTCAGCTACGCTGATATGGCCGAGGGTGACTTCAACGACCTGAATGAAGGCGACTGGGTGGAATTCACCGTAGGCCGCAATCACCGCGACGAGGACTGTGCCCGCAACGTACGCAAAGTGCAGCCCCCGCAAATGGAAGATGGCGACGAGTACGAAGATGACGAGGAGCAGGAGCACGAATCCGCCGGCTCGCCCGACCGTCTGTAAACATATATTGGCTTTTAGCTTTCGTTATTCAGTTAAGAGCTAAAAAAAGCGCCGGCTTCCTAATGGAGGCCGGCGCTTTTGTGTATGAAGGCTTTGCATCTTTCCCGTTTGCTAGGTAGGAAGCTACAAGCTAGTTGCCAGCTCGGGTAGTAGTCGGTTGATAACGCTATACGTAAGACCCGTCCAGAATTCCGATTGCTCAATGTCCGTGATGGAAGCCTCATCGACTTCAATTACACGGTAGCCGTCACTGCTAAGATAGTCTTCTACATCATTCATGCTAGCAAAGGCCAGCACCGAAATGGCATCCATACGGCTGCCTTCGGGGTCGAACTGCGTGGAGCCGATATTGTGCAGCTGGGCGTAGCGCCGTACGTAGGCGTGCGTGGCAGGCTGTGCCAGTACCACCGCGGCGTGCTCCGTCAGCAAGCGCTGCTGAAACGCCTCACGGGAAAGGCTGGGGTGCCGGTAGTGAATCTTAACCAGGGTGATAGGGTCGCGATGTGAGGGGCTGGGCAGTAGGATGTACTCGCGGGTAATGGAGCGCGTAACCATGCGGAAGACCGTTTGCTCATCGGCCACAATGCGCTTGTCGTACTGCGGCTGCTTCAGCACCTTGTCGATGTCGGCCTCCGTGGCATAGGCAATGTAGGCAAACCCGTCCCAGCGCGGGCGCTGGTAGGCGGGCACCTGCGCGTGGGGGTCGCCTACCAGCTTGGCGTCGGCTGTAGTCATGGCGAGGTAGGGCGGCCGGAAGTACGACGATGGCCCGGCCGCTACGCGGTGAATCTGGTCATAGCGTAACACCGGCTCGTTGTCGGTGCCGGGCTCCTCGTAGGCAAACTTAGGGCCGTGCACCTTGCGCCAATACTCATCCCAATGCTCATACGCCAGGTTAGCGTTGGCTTCCAAGGCAATTTTCGCCGGTTCGGCGGCAGGGTTGTCCAACGCCTGACCATCGCGGCTGCGTGTGAAGCCTTCGTCCTGCGGGCGCTCGGTGGGTGGCGTCCGGTCAGCGCGGGTCAGGAAGGTAGGCGTCACAATCAGCGGCGCGGTAGTGGTCTGGTAGGTGGCGCGGTACGGCGGCCGATGGCGGTTATCGGCCGAAGAATCAATGGAAGTAGCCATAAGAATAGAGTTTAGCGAGGAAAGAACAAGCTAGGCTGATAGCAACTACGGAATGATCTGATCGTCGCGGAGTTGCGCGAACAGATCGAAGAACGATGCTTCGGTGGGCTGATACACGTGAAAGCCCAGCTTGCGGCTTTTACTCATGTCAGTCATCACTTCCAAGGGGCGGCCCAGGTCGAGGTCGGTGTGCCAGGGCGAGGCTAGCTTGTCCAGTTCCGGTACGGTGAGCTGGTAGCGGGCGGCTATCGTGCGCCAGAGGTCGGCATCGTCGGCCATCTGCGCTTCCAGCGGGCGTACGGTGCCATCGTAGCCGGCGGCTTCTACCCCAAACCATGCAGCCAGGCGCGGCCACAGCCAGCTCCAACGGAAATAGTCGCCGTTCACAATGTTAAAGGCTTCGTTGCGGGCAGCCTCGGTGGTGGCGGCCCAGGCTAGCTGCTTGGCAATCACGCGGGCGTCGGTCACATCAGACAGGCCATGCCACTGCGCTTCGGAGCCGGGCCACTGAAACGGCCGCCCGGTTTCTTTGCAAATGCTGGCGTACACGGCCAGCGTGGTGCCCATGTTCATTAGGTTGCCCACGGCCTTGCCAATGATGGTGTGGGGACGGTGAATGCTCCAGGTAAACCCGTCGCGCTCGGCGGCGGCGTATACTTCGTCTTCCTGGGCATAATAGAAGTTGGCAATGTCGAGGCGGGGTTGCTCCTCCCGGAAGGGGGTAGCAGGCAGTGTGCCGCTCTTGGCATAGGCATCAAACGGCCCTAGGTAGTGCTTCAGGCCCGTTACCAGCGCCACGTGCTGCACGGTGCCCTTGGGCGAAAGCACCGCCAGGATGTTGCGCACTAGCGCACTGTTCACGCGGATATTTTCGGCCTCCGTGTCCTGCCGCATCCAGGTGGTAATGAAGACGTGGGTAGGATTCACGTCGGCTAAGGCAGCTTCCAGAGCGGCGGGCTCCAGTAGGTCGGCGGCTACGGGGTACAGGCCGTCGAGGTGCTGCGGCGGGCGGCGGGCTAGGCCGTATACGGTCCAATTGGTGGCGAGTAGCTCGGTTGCCAGATTGCTGCCGATGATGCCGCTTGCGCCCACAATCAGGGCAATTTTATTGGTGCTCATAAGTAGAAAGTTGATGTTTGGTAAGTTGCTTTACGTAATACCACCGGTGTTTTTAACATGCCGGAACACGCAAGCATCGGGACCTCGCATAGCGAGTCAGCAAAGCTAGCGGCCTCACTTTCTGCCTCTTTGCACAGATTGCCTTACTATTTGTACGCCAGGGCCTGCAAGCGGTAAGCGGACGGCGTTTGGCCAGCGGCCTGCCGAAACCACCGCGAAAAATGCGCAACGTCGTAGAAACCCAAGCGGTAGCTCAGGTCACCAATGGATAGGTGGGTGCCGGAAAGGAGTACTTTGGCTTCCGTCAGAATCTTCTCTCGAAGCAGGCTGCCGGCGCTCTGGCCAGTGGCTTGGCGGCACAGGTCGCTGAGGTGTTTTGGGGTGAGGGCTAGAGCGTCGGCGTAAAACTCCAGACTAAGCGCGGGTTCGCCGGCTGCGAGGCGGGCTTCTGCCAGATGCAGGAATTGCTGTACTATAGTGGCGGGTTGGCCACGAGTAGCAGGCGGTGTTTGCCACTCGCGGAGGTCTGTGAGCAGCAGGCGCAGGTAGAGGCGGGCCTTTTCCAGGTGGTCTTGCTGGTGGTAGAGCTGTTCGCCGCTTTGCCGGAGTGTCGCGTATTCGGCCGGGGTGCAGGCGTGGTATACGTAGGGAGGCTGGCTAGCGAGTACCGCGTGTAGCTGATAGCCAGGCAGCAAACCAGCATTGTAAAAATCAGTAGAGAAAAAGCAATATAGGCCGGTTTGGGAGCCATCGGACAGCTGCCAGCGTAGCGCGGTGCCGGGCATCACCAGCAGCACGGAATAGGGCGCTACCGTTACGAGTTCGTCGTTGAGATAAAAAGTGCCGCCGCCTTCTTCCACCAACGAGAGCTTGAAGAACTGCCGGCGGTGCTGCTCCATATGCTGCCGACAGGTAGCAAACCGTTCCTCTCGTCGGTACATCACTACCTGTTCCAGTGCCTCAGGGGCAGCACCAGGTGGCGCCGGTTCCGTTGCCTGCGGGTAGTTGTCGAACCGAAAAACCGGAATCAGCGGAGTAGCCATACTTCCTACAACTGCTAGCGGTAGGAATGGTTACGCCAACGCCTGCCAGCGCCCGCACTGCCGCCGCTGGCAGGCGTTGCTCAGTGCAACGCCTTACGCATGAGAAAGTGCGGCACGTTGCCGAACAGCGTGTGCGAGGGGGCTACCACGGCGTAGCCGGCGGCTTCGTAAAACGGTACAGCCGTGGCGCGGGCGTGCAAAATGCACTCCGTAAGGCCCTGCTGCCGGGCGCCGGCTTCCAGAAACGCCAGCACCTGCCGGCCCAACCCCCTACCCTGGTAGGCCGGATCGACGGCCATGAAGCGTACTTGTGCCTGCCCTGGGGCCGAGGGGTGTACCCGACCCACTGCTACCACGGGGCCATTGGGGGTAGGGTAGCGTAGCAAGGCGTGCAGGGTAGTAGGGTCGTCATCGTCGGGGGCGCGCTCCGAGCCGGGCGGCTGTTGCCAGGGCGCCCGCAACACGGTGTAGCGCAGCTGGTAGTAGGCGGCAAAATCGTCGGCGGTGCGGGGCGAGGAAACGGACATGGCAGCGAAGATAAAAATTACGTACAACGCATCATTCGGCCTACAGGCGGCCTGCGGGCAAACGCCTACCTTTGGCGCCCGTATGTAGCCTGTAGGCGCTTTTTCTTACCCTTCTAGTACCCATTTACTTATGCCTTCTTTCGACATTGTGAGCAAAGTAGATCCGCAAACACTCGAAAACGCGGTGAACACGGCCAAAAAAGAACTGCAAACGCGCTACGACTTGCGCGATACCAAAGGTGGCATTGAGCTGGACAAAAAAGCCAATACCATCCAGCTCAGCTCCGAAAACTCCATGCGCGTGAAGTCGCTGGAAGACATCTTGCTGGCCCGCGTGGTGAAGCAGGGAATCGACGGCACGTCCCTCGACTTTTCGGAAGAGGAACAGGCCAGCGGCGCGCTGGTAAAAAAAACCGTGAAGGTGCGTGCTGGCATCGACAAAGAAGCCGGCCGTAAAATCATAAAAGCCATTAAAGACGCCAAGCTGAAGGTAGAAGTGCAGATGCAGGACGACCAAGTGCGCGTATCAGGCAAGAAAATCGACGACCTGCAAGCCGTCATTGCCCTGCTGCGCCGCACTGATATTGGCCAGCCCCTGCAATTTGTGAACATGAAGTAGATGGGTTGATTAGAACGTCCTGCTGCGCGACGCGCAGCAGGACGTTCTAATCAACCCATCGCCACATCAACTCATCAGCACATCATCCCCGTGTTTGACCTCTCCACCTTCGCCGAAGCCCACACCTGGGTCAGCCTGCTCACGCTGACGTTCATGGAAATCGTACTGGGCATCGACAATATTATCTTCATCTCTATTGTCGTGAACCGGCTGCCGCGCGAGCAGCAGGCTCGCGGCCGCACCATCGGGCTACTGCTGGCGCTGGTGTTCCGCATTGGATTGCTGCTCAGTATTTCGTGGATTGTGGGGCTGAAAACGCCTTTGTTCCATTTGGATCTGCCGTTCCAAGAGCCCGATTTTGGGGTGTCGGGTAGGGACATTATTCTGTTCTTCGGTGGCCTCTTCCTGCTGGCCAAAAGCACCACCGAGATTCATGGCAAGTTGCAGGGCGAGGAAGAGGAACACGGCACGGGCAAGTACAACACCCTGTCGCGCGTGATTTTCCAGATCATCGTCATCGACATCGTGTTCTCGTTCGACTCCATCCTGACGGCTGTGGGCCTGGTGAACAATGTATTGGTGATGATCCTGGCCGTGATTCTGGCCATGGGCGTGATGCTGGCCTTCTCCGGCTATGTGGCCGATTTCGTGAACCAGAACCCCACCATCAAAATCCTGGCCCTGTCGTTTCTGATTATGATTGGGGCCATGTTGATCATGGAAGCCTTCCACCAGGAAGTGCCCAAAGGCTACGTGTATTTCGCCATGGCCTTCTCGCTGGGGGTAGAGCTGCTGAACATGCGTGTCCGTAAGAAAGTCCCGCCTGTGGAGTTGCGCGACGTAGAAGCACAGTCGGCTAAACAGCCGTAAGCCATTCCTACCATACACAACACCCCTACTCTCCAAGTGGCCGGAGGGTAGGGGTGTTGTGTATATACGCCGTTGGCTAACAGACTTCTCGGACGATCAACTTGGCGGTACAAGACTGGATTTCATCCAAAAAAAATCAGGTAATACAGCCGGAGATCCCTAAATTTAGGAACTCCGTTGTGGTATCGAGCACTCCTCTTATCTGTGTTAATGAAAAAACTATTACTCCTTTCTTTCCTGGCCGTGGCAACTGTGGCGCCTTCCTTTGGGCAGCAGCTGGTAAAATATGCGGGCCCCGGTATTCCTGATACCTGCTACGCCAGTTCCAAAGTTGTGCGTACGCGGGTGCTCCCGCCGGCAGCTTTTCTGGCAAATCGGCCATCGGCCACCAAGGCTACTATTATCGTTACCTATTCCGGCTTTACACCCGAGGCCCAGGCCGCTTTCCAATATGCAGTTGATATCTGGCAGTCGTTGCTGGTATCCAGTGAGCCTATTCGGATTAGCGCCACTTGGCGGCCGTTGGCCGCGGGTGTACTAGGCTCTGCAGGTCCCAGTGGTTTATATACAATAAATGGTGGCGGCGAGCGGATCAGCAACTCGCTGTATCCTACCGCTTTAGCGGAAAAGATAGTAGGGGGAAACATTAATGGTGAGGCAGCTGACATCAATGCCAGCTTTGGCAGCACCTTCAACTGGTATCTGGGCACGGATGGCAATACGCCTGCCGGGCAGTATGATCTGGTATCGGTAGTATTGCACGAGTTGGGGCATGGCTTGGGCTTTCTGACCTCGAAAGACTATGATGTGACTAGTAAACAAGGCGCTTTATCAACGCCGCCTAGTATCTATGCCGATTTCATGAAAACCGGTGCCGGACTGAGCGTAGCCGACACCCGCATCTTTGCCAATCCTTCGGTGGAATTGGGCACAGCCTTCACTACCAATGATTTGTATTTTGATAGTCCCCTGACGCGGGCCGCTAACAGTGGAGAGCGGGCGCGCTTGTATGCACCTACTACCTATGCTGCTGGTTCCAGCCTGTCGCATCTCGACGAAAATACCTATAGCCCCGGCGACCCCAACTCGCTGATGTCGCCGCAGTTTGCCTCAGGTGAAGCTATTCACTCGCCCGGCCCCATTGTGCTGAGTATGTTCAATGACATGGGGTGGTTTAATACTGCCGTGCGCCACACGCCTTACACCGACACGGAGACGCCCAGCACCTTCCCCGTCACGGTTCGGGTGGATAGCGACGGCACTATCACGCCCGGCTCGGTGAAGCTGAACTACTCTTTCAACGATGGTGCTCTGACCACGGTGACGATGACACCTACCAGCAGCGCCAACCAATACACTGCTACCATTCCCAACCCCGGCCTCAACGTGCGGGTGAGCTACTACATAGAAGCTTCCGACAACGAAACCCGGCGCATCTACACCGCCCCCGGCCGCAACGCCTTTTCCACGGTGTCTAACCGCTACTCGTTCTTCGTGGGTCCCGATGTGGTAGCGCCTACGCTCACGCACACGCCGCCTACCTACCTGTTTACCAGTAATCTGCCATATACCATCACGGCGCAGGCTGCGGACAACATCGGGGTAGCATCCGTTACGTTGGAATACAACGTGAATGGTACGGCCCGTCCTGCTATCCTTATGACCAGGGGCACCGGCAATAGAGCCAATACCTACACCGCCGCGCTCAGCACCGTTGCCGGCCCCATTGTGGCCGGCGACGTTATCAACTACCGCTTGGTGGCGCAGGATAACTCCTCCAAGTCTAACCGCACTACCCTACCCGCTACTAGCTTCTATACAGTGCCGGTGGTAGAAGTACGCCCGGCGGCTGATATGTACGCCAACGAATTTGAGCGTGCCACGCCTATCGACTTTGTAGGCTCGGGCTTTTCCATTGCTACGCTCACGGGTTTTGCCAACGGCGCCATTCACTCCACGCACCCCTACGCCAACAACGTAGACTACACGTACCAGTTGCTGGTACCTATTCGGGTGAAGGCCGATCCGCAGATTGCACGGGTGCGTTTTGATGAGATTGTGCTGGTGGAGCCCGGCAAAACTGGTTCGGTATTCCCTAGCGAGGACTTTTACGACTACGTGGTAGTAGAAGGTAGTCTCAATGGTACGACTTGGACACCAATAGCCCCCGGCTACGATTCTCGCGACAACGCCAACTGGCTCGATCTATACAACAGCTCGATGAATGGCGAAAATTCGGCCGCCGTGGGTACGCCGTCTATCTACGCTTCCCGCACCATCAGCCTACTGGACAAGTATAAGGCCGGCGACGTGGTGCAGCTTCGCTTCCGCCTGCACGCCGATGCAGGTGCCTACGGCTGGGGTTGGGCCATCGACAATCTGCATATTCAGGACAACACCGTGACGCCCACAGCCCAAGCGCTGCAAGGTGTCGGCGTAAGTCTGTTCCCGAACCCTACGGCCGGGCAGTTTACCGTCCAGACCCGCTTCGATAAGCCAGTAGCCAATCTGGAAGTAGTAGTGCGCAATGCCGTGGGCCAGGAAGTGCTGCGCCAGTCGCAAACCGCCGTGAAAGGCCCGGTTTCCCTACCCCTCGACCTAACTAAATGCGCCAATGGCTTCTACATCGTGAGCCTAAGGGCCGACGGCGAAACTGCCACGCGCAAGGTGATGCTAAACAAATAGGGGCGCGTTGCACGCGCCCGTCGTTGCTCCGAATGACAAACAGAATCGGCTGCCCCAGAAAGGGCAGCCGATTTTGTTTTTACATTACTTCAGTTCTGTCATCCTGAGCGGAGCGAAGGACCTTATACCAGTTGAACGAGTCGTTAGTACGGCTGTCGTGCAAACGATTCGTTCTGACGTGAGAAGGTCCTTCGCTCCGCTCAGGATGACAAATCCTTTTTCAACTCACCATCTCATTACTCACAACTTCACCTACCTCATCTTCGAAATAAAATCCCACAACACCACCCCCGCCGCCACGCTCACGTTCAGGGAATGTTTGGTACCGAATTGTGGGATTTCCACAGCCGCATCGCAGAGGGCCAGCACTTCGTCGTCTACCCCAAATACTTCGTTGCCCATCACCAGCGCATAGCCCTGGCCGGGGGTAGGGGAGAAGGCGGGTAGGGGCTGGCTTTCGGTGGTTTGTTCCACGGCTATTACCTGGTAGCCAGCGGCCTTCAGCTGCTCCACGGCTGCCACGGTGGTAGGCGCGTATTCCCACGTCACCGACTCGGTGGAGCCCAGCGCCGTTTTGGTGATTTCGCGCTGGGGCGGGCGGCCTGTGATGCCGCAGAGCCATATTTTCTCCACCGCAAAGGCATCGGCAGTGCGGAAGGCCGCGCCCACGTTGTGCAAGCTGCGCACGTTGTCGAGCACCAGGACGAGGGGGAATTTTTGCGTATTTTTGAAGTCTGCCACCGTCAGTCGGTTCAGCTCTTCCATTGAAAGTTTGCGCATTCGGCAAAGGTAGGAACACGCCGCCGGCTGGCGGGTGTTTGCTGAGTTATTGACAGAAAGGTTGTCATGCTTAGCTTGTCGAAGTATCTCGCTCGCATCGTTGAGTCACTTGCGCAACATCAGCACGCGAGATGCTTCGACAAGCTCAGCATGACGGTTTGATTACCTGCCCCGCCTACCCCTATTACCCTCGTACTACCCCGCACACCCGTGAAAACGAAATCCGCCGACTCCACTAAGAAGCCTGTCCGCACGCACGGCTCGCTCGGGCCAGCGCCTGTGGCCGATACGCCGCTGATGAAGCAGTATTACCAGCTGAAGCAGCAGCACCCCGGCGCGCTGATTCTCTTCCGGGTAGGTGACTTCTACGAAACATTCGGCGACGATGCCGTGAATGCCTCCCGCATCCTAGATATTGTGCTGACCAAGCGTGGCGCCGGCACGCCCTCGGAGGTGCCGCTAGCGGGCTTCCCCCACCATTCCCTCGATACCTACCTGCCCAAGCTGGTGCGCGCCGGTCAGCGCGTGGCCATCTGCGACCAGCTTGAAGACCCCAAGCAAGCCAAGGGACTTGTTAAGCGCGGTATCACGGAGGTAGTAACGCCTGGCGTAAGCATGCACGACAACGTGCTGGAGCGTCGCCGCAACAACTACCTCTGCGCTATTCACTTCGGCAAGCAAGAGGCCGGCATCAGCTTTCTGGACGTAAGCACCGGCGAGTTTTTGGTGGCCCAGGGCGATGCAGCCTACCTCGGCAAGCTGCTGCAAAACTTCACGCCCGCCGAGGTGCTGTTCTGCAAGAAAAGCCGCCGTGAGTTCGAGGAAAACTTTGGCCCCGACTACTGTCACTTCGCCTTGGATGAGTGGGTGTTTGGTTTCGACTATGCCCACGACACGCTCACGCGCCACTTCAACACCGCCTCGCTCAAGGGCTATGGTATTGATAATCTGAAGGAAGGTATTACGGCGGCGGGCTGCATTCTGCACTATCTCGCCGAAACCAAGCACACCGACATCGGCCACATCGGCAGCATCGGGCGCCTGGAGGAGGATAAATACGTATGGCTCGACCGCTTCACGGTGCGCAACCTGGAACTGGTGCACGCCCAGCACCCCGGCGGCGTGCCTCTCATCGACATCCTCGACCAGACCGTGACGCCCATGGGCGCCCGTCTGCTGCGCAAGTGGGTAGTCCTACCGCTAAAGGAGCCCGCCCAAATCCAGCGCCGCCTCGATACGGTGGACGGTCTGTTGCAAAACCCTGATCTGCTGGCCGAACTGGACCAATACCTACGCCAGATCAACGACTTGGAGCGCTTGATTTCCAAGGTGGCCGTGCGGCGCATCAACCCGCGCGAGCTGGTGCAGTTGGCGCGCGCCCTAGAGGCCATCGAGCCTATCCGGGAGTTGCTGGCGGCCTCGGGACTGCGCGCCCTGCAAAAGCTGGCTGATCAGCTGAACCCCTGCGCGGCCCTGCGCGACGAAATCAAAGCCAAAATCAAAGTTGATGCGCCTTTGCTCATTAACCAGGGCAACGTACTCAACGATGGGGTAGACCCCGAGCTAGACCGCCTGCGCCGCATTGCGTTTTCGGGCAAGGATGAGTTGCTGAACATTCAGCAGCGCGAGCAGCGCAACACCGGTATTTCGTCGCTGAAAGTAGCTTACAATAAGGTATTTGGCTACTACCTAGAAGTATCCAACGCCCACAAAAGCAAGGTTCCTACCGAGTGGATTCGCAAGCAGACCCTGGTAAACGCCGAGCGCTATATCACGGAGGAGCTGAAAACCTACGAGGAGACGATTCTGAATGCCGAGGAAAAGCTGTTTTCCCTGGAAATGCAGCTCTACAATGACCTGGTGCTATCAGCGGCCGAGTCGGTGTCCCAAATTCAGCAAAATGCTCGCGCTATTGGCGTCACCGACTGCCTGTCTTCCTTCGCCAACACGGCCCGCCAGCACCGCTATGTGAAGCCCGTAGTGAACGACGGCACCGTGCTCGACATACGCGCCGGCCGCCACCCCGTGATTGAGCGCCAGCTGCCGGTCGGCGAAGCCTACATTCCCAACGACATCTGCCTCGACCAGGACGACCAGCAAATTGTGGTGATTACTGGCCCCAACATGGCCGGCAAATCGGCCCTGCTGCGGCAAACAGCCCTCATTGTGCTGCTGGCGCAAATCGGCTCTTTTGTGCCCGCCGATGCGGCCACCGTGGGTATCATCGACAAGATTTTCACGCGGGTAGGGGCTTCCGACAACCTGAGCAAGGGCGAAAGCACCTTCATGGTGGAGATGACCGAAACCGCGTCCATTCTCAATAATCTATCGGACAGAAGTTTGGTGCTGATGGACGAAATCGGGCGCGGCACCAGCACCTACGACGGCATCAGCATTGCCTGGGCCATTGTGGAACACCTACACAACTCGCCCAAAGCGCGGGCCAAAACGCTGTTTGCTACCCACTACCACGAGCTGAACCAACTGGCCGACGACTGCCCCCGCGTGCGCAACTACAACGTGGCCGTGAAAGAAGCCGACGGCCGCATTCTGTTTCTGCGTAAGCTACAAGAAGGCGGTTCCGAGCACTCGTTCGGCATTCACGTGGCTCGTATGGCGGGTATGCCCACGGCCGTAGTACTACGCGCCAACGAAATCATGCACCACCTGGAACAGGAGCGCGCCGGCACCGGCCTGGACACGGACGCACCCACCGAGTTCGACGAGGTGCTGGCCGGCCTGGACATCGAGCCGCCTACCGCCGAAACGGGCCGCCGTGCCCCCAAGGCCCAACCCGCCGCGGCCGTGCACAACGCCCCGCGCCCCAGCCTCCAACTCAGCATGTTCGAGCCCGCCGACCCGGCGCTGGAACGCCTGCGCGAACTGCTGGAGAAGCTCGATGTGAACACGCTCACACCCATTGAAGCGCTGCTAAAGCTGAATGAGCTGAAGCTGGCGGCAGGTAGTAAGTAAATAGACGCAAAAAAGCCCCTCGTACGATGTGCAGTACGAGGGGCTTTTGCTTGCTACCCGCTAAGGGGGTAGGCTACCAGATTAGAAAGAAAACCTAGTAGCCAGGGTTTTGCTTGAGTTGCGGCGACACGTTCAGCGCATTCAGCGGAATAGGGTAAATCTTGGTATGATCGTCGCCATCTGGCGATTTGTCCCACCATGCACTGTTGTTGAATTTGCCGAAGCGAATGAGGTCAATGCGCCGGCGACCTTCTCCGATAAACTCACGGCCCCATTCGTCCAGTAGCTCTTGCTCCGTAAGAACAGCCCCACCGGAACCGTACAGGCTGGCTGAGCCGGCAGGGTAATTCCGGCGCCGCACGTTGTTCAGCAGCTCAGCCGCCGCCATTGGGTCACCCGCCCGAAATTTGCATTCGGCCAGCATATAGTGAATTTCTGCTAAGCGTATCTCGGCATAATCTGCTTCGATCTTGTTGGGGTCGGTAGAAGGGTAGAAAGGATACTTTACCATGAAGATGCCTGAGTTTTGGTCGGCATTGTTCATGTCTGACACTTTATTGGCTGGCACCTGGCCGGGCTTTGTGTACTTGAAGAGGCCTACCTGGTCGCGCAAGTACAGCGTGTAACCGCGGGTGCTTTTAATGGTATCCTTGCCGTCGTTATACAGCAGGTATCCCTTCAAAAACATGCCTTCACGAGTGCTATTGCCCAAGTTTTGGTAGTTTTTCAGGCGTACATCATCGGCGTACTTCTGAAACTTTACAAACGGCTTGCCCTGCACGAAGGGGTATTCCTTATTCTCAACATCGTGACCCGGTTGTAAAGCATACCGCGGGTTGCCCCCCCCGAAGTCGGTGAACTTAAAGTAGTTGATAGGAACGTTGTATGGAAGTCCCCAGAAGTACATGCCGCCTGTATATTGCCAGTGCGAGCGGCCAAATGAGCCAGGGAAAGCAAAAATGGTTTCCGATGACTGATCGTTATTCCAGTCGAATGGCGCGTCCCAGCGGCTCTCGATGGCATATGGGCCATACTTGCCACTGATAATGTCCTGACACAGGGTCGCGCAATCAGTGTAGTGGTCCTGGTCAATGTACACTTTGGCATTCAGGTAGAGACGAGCTAATAGGGCGGCCGCGCCCGCCTTGGTCCAGCGGCCCTGAAACTGCGCAGTACCTTGGTCACCCTTAGCGAGTAAGTCTGGCAAGGCCTCTTTCAGCTCTGTTTCAATGAAGGTGAAAGCCTCTTGGGGCGTTGATTGGGGCGGACTTGTCGTTTCCCCTTTCACCTTCGTAACAATCTGAATATTACGAAACAGGTCCAGCAGTCGCAGATGATACCAGGCCCGCATCACGCGCAACTCCGCAATGAGTTGTTTTTGCTCCGCCACGGTCATATTAAACCGGGCGGGGTCGAGGGCTTGAATATCCTCCAGGGAGTTGGTTGCCAGAACATTGCCTTGGCTTAGGAGCGTCCAGGTGCCATTAATATAGCCCTCTTGGATTGTCCAGGTGTGGTAGTGCGCCCTTGCATACTGCCCGCCGTCAAACCAGTCGCCCTCCCGGTTAGGAGTCATGAGTTGATCAGCGCTTAACTCCTGTAACTGGTAAGGTGCGTCTTGTATCGTGTTGTACCCGTGCTCGAACGTGCGCAAGAAATCACGGTACACGTCGTCTTTAGTTTGCAGAAAGTTGTCGGCCGTAATACGGTCGTACAACGTTTCATCCAGATTCGTGCAACCACTAAACCCAGCAAGTATTACTGCTGCTGAAAGGCCGGCGTATGTTTTAAAATATTTCATAAGAAGCAGAAAGAGGCGTTTATAGACCGAACTGGAGGCCGAATAGAACCTGCGTAGTAGAAGGGTAGTACTGGCGGGTGCCGTTGTTGTCCACATTAAGTGGGATGCCTGGATAAAGCCCGTTGATGGGTATGATGTCGGGGTCGCCCCCGGTGTAGCCCGTTATCGTCAGAACGTTTTTGGAGGCGGCATACAGGCGTAGCGAGCGGGCGTATTTTGACTTAAATTGGAAAGTATAACCAATGCTCACGTTGTCTAGCTTCACAAAGTCGCCCTTTTCTAGGAAGTAGTCCGAGAGCACACTAGTAGTTGTATTGTTGGTAAGCTTAGCATACTTGCTGTCATTATAAGCAGACGTCAGCACGTTGGCATTGGATTGCGTAGACGGTGTGCCCAAGTAGAAAGCCCTGATATTAAATATATCAAAACCCAATACACTTCGAAAGAAGATAGAAGCGTCAAAGTTCTTGTAAGTGAACGTATTGCCTAAGCTCAGCGTGTACTTGGGTAGGCCGTTACCTACCACCTGCCGATCGTCCAAGTTTGCTTGGTTGCCCGGAATGACGGTGCCATCCTTGGAATATACCAGCAGGCGCCCTTGCTCATCGACACCGGCTGACTTTAGCATATAGAATGTACCGATACGTTGTCCTTCTTGTAAACGCTGCGCGTTGCCGGGTGAGCCGGGTGAAGGCAAGCCTACTACATCAATATAGGGTTGGCCTTGGTATGTGTCATTCGAAAAAGAAACAAATTGGTTGCCGTTAGTTGCCCCAGCAAAGGATATAGCGTATTGAAAATCAGGCTTGCTGATGATGGGAGCATTTAACTGCACTTCTACCCCTGAGTTATCCAAAGTACCTACGTTCGCATATGTGCTGGTCTGTGTGTTGGGTGGAATCGGCACTCTGTAGCTACCCAATAGGTCTTTGTTGCGGCGTGTGTAGTAGTTGACGCTACCCGTAAGCTTACTATTGAACAGAGCAAAGTCTACCCCAATATTTAAGCTTTGCGCTTCTTCCCAGCGGAGATTAGCGTTAAGGTTTTGGTTTGGGCCATACACTTGGTAGTACGTGCCATTCAACAAATAATACCCAAAGCCGGTGTAAGTATTCAGTGAAAGGTAATTGCCGAAATCCTGGTTGCCAGTCACACCGTAGTCGGCCCGTAGCTTCAGATCATTGATCCATTCCTGGCCGTCCAGAAAAGACTCTTCCCCAATGCGCCATCCTATTGATACCGCTGGGAAATTACCCCACTTGTTATCGGTACCAAACCTTGTTGAACCCTCGTGGCGCAAACTGGCAGACAAAAGGTATTTATCTTTGAAAGAATAATTGACGCGGCCGAAGAACGCAATTAGCTTGGAGTCGTTCTTATAGCTACTGGCATCGTTACGCCCAGCTACCTGCCCATATAGGCCAGTGCCAATGTTGTTGTACGTGAAAGCATCTGATGGGAAGTCACGGTTGTAGATAGCGTTGCCTTCCGCCGAAAAGTATTGGTAGGAATAACCGGCCAGGGCCTGCAAAGCATGCTCTCCAACGTTGAGGGCATAATTTCCAGTCCACTCCAAACTTTGCTGGTCGTAGCGATTATAGTTGCGCTCGGCTGAGTTCATGCCCCCGTCGTTCTGTAGAGCGAACGTAGAAGTAGAAGGCCGGAAGAAGAAGTCGAAATAGTCGGTGGTAAAGCGTCCGTAAGTTACCTGTGTGTTCAGCTTCGGCAGAATATTCAGCTTGAAAGTGGCGTCGTAGTTCAGGATTTTTCCTTCCGTACCATCCAATTCTGTTTGCAGGCGCTCTGCCGGGTTGAAGCGGCCATCAAATCCACTTTGAATATTGTAGTAGCGGGTTGGGTCATCCGGATTTCGTACCGGAATAGTAGGGTTCAGCGTCAGGGCTTGCTCAAAGCTGCTGTAATCGGCGTTGCGGGACGTGAAGTAGCGAGGCGCAAAGTTCAGCCCAATAGAGTAGAGCTTACTGGGCGCATCGTGGTTTAAGGAAATACGGGCACCATACTCTTGCCGACCCGAGCGCACGTCAATGCCCTTGGCATTGCGGTAGTCGAGTGTGGCTCGGTAATTACTATTATCGGAACCGCCCGACGCAGTAAGGGTATGCTTATTCGAAAAAGCGTGGTTTCGGGAAATTGCGTTTAGCCAGTTCGTTCGACCGCCGTAATCCGTACCGCGCTCTTGTGCCAAAAATTCCTCGGGAGAAAGCACCTTAGGTTGCAAGGTGGCATAGTCGAAGGTAGCGTACGTGTTGTAGTCTAGCGTGTTATTCTTTGTGCCCTTCTTTGTGGTGACCACAATCACGCCGTTGCTACCCCGTGTGCCGTAGATAGCAGATGCGGCACCGCCCTTCAGTACATCAATAGATTCGATATCGTTTTGGTTGATGTTTTCCAGATTGCCGCCCGGCACGCCGTTAATCACAATGAGCGGACCTAAGCCGGCATTCCGCGACGAAACGCCACGCAGCTGAATGCTTGGTTGCGAGTTTGGGTCGGCGGCCGAGGTGTTGGCAATAGTCAGACCCGCTACCTTGCCTTGCAACGCCGTCAGCGGGTTGATGGCGGCCACCGTCAGCAGCTCCTTGCTATCGATGTGGGTGATGGTGCTGGTTACTTCTTTTTTATCGAGCGTGCCGTAGCCCACTACTACCACGTTGTCAAGCGACTGGCTATTTTCCTGCAAGGAAACGCGCAAGGTTGTAGTGGCCTCCTGCACCGTCACTTCCTGCGGGTTATAGCCGATAAAGCTGAAAGATAGCACGCTACCCTGCGGCACCGTCAGCGAGAAGTTGCCGTCGGCATCGGTGGTGGTACCAGTGGTAGTACCTTTCACTACCACTGTTACGCCGGGCAGGCCCTGGCCGTTAGGCTGCGTCACACGGCCTGATACAGGCACATCGGCGGCGTTAGCGCTAGTCTCAAGTCGTGCCTGGCTCAGGATTATGCGGCCTTTGCGCACTTCAAACTGTGCCTTGCGCGGAGCGAGTAATTCATTTAAGACTTGCTCTAGCGGTTTGTCGGCAACGCGCAAGGTTACCCGCCGATTAGATCCAATAAGTTGCGGGCTATAGACGAAGTGTACGTCTAGCTGCTTTTCAAGCTGTTTCAGCACCGATTCAATCGTTTGCGATTCCGCTTGAAACGAAACGTGACGTTCCAGAACCACTTGCTGCGCCACAGCTGGGCGAGCAGTAGCCATAGTAGTCAGCGGAAAAGCTAAGGCAGATTGAATCGCTAGTATCCGGAGGGGATATCCAAAACGCTTCGAAAGAGGTAAGCGGTTTTTCATAGATAGAAAACGATTGCGGTGGAGAGGTAAAAAAATTATTGTAGTGGTTGTGGGAGTGAGCGTGCTAGTGTGCTGCTTAGCAGATAGGCATAGCAGTAATCAGAGGCAACAGAGAAGTGAAAGGCCATTGCGAGTTGTATCGAAAGCTTAAAGTGTGCAGCCATCACTGTGGAATAGAATTCGAGCATTGTCAGCAGGAGAATAGCTAGCGCCGAGCGCCTTGCTGAGCACATCCAATCTATCGTAGAGCGATTCTGACTCCTGATAGAAAGTAATGGTGATGGTGCAGTTAACTAGTTTAGCCTCATCATATATAATCTCAACTCCGTACGCCTTCTCCAACGCCTGCAATACTTTGCTCACAGGTTGTTTATCAAAGGTGAAAGTCTGTGGAGTAAGGATTGCAGGATTTTGTACAAGCTGCTTACGCAGTGGGCGCGGCGTTAAAGCAGAATATGCTACCCGCTGGTTGGGCAGCAGTATGATGCCCTCAGCAGCGGGTTGCACAGGCGTGGCACTCAGGTCGGCGCCGCGGCGTAGTTGCACGGATACGCGGCCTTCGTGCACTGCTACCTCATTTTTATGCCCTGCATAGGCTTTCACCCGGAAGCTGGTACCCAGCACAGTCGTCACTAGCTGATCGGTATAGACCAGAAAGGGCGCATCAGGATTTTTGGCAACCTGAAAAAAAGCTTCGCCCTGCAACCGAACCTCGCGGCGCGGACCCGTTAAACCAGCCCTGTATTGCAGGCCACTGCCTGGGGATAGTGTAACGCGGCTGCCGTCCACCAGCGTAAGTAGCTCAATGTTTTTTCCCTTGTTGTGGTGCTGCGTCCACTCAACGGCCGTTGTAGAAGGTACAGGCGCCGATTCCCATTTCTGAGGCAATACGATTGCCAGCGCTACCCCAACTACTAGCAATGCTGCCGCTACCCAACGCATTACTGGCATGCGCCAAAGGGAGGTTGAAGGGTGGAGTTCTTTAACCGGAGGCGTATTACTGAGGCTGTCCTGCGTGAGGTGCTCAATCTGTTGCCACATAGCGGCACGCACTTGTTCATGTTGCGTGGGTGGCAAGACCAGATTCTCCGGCTCCCCAAGCTGGTTGCTCCACTGCTCTATCAACGCTCGTTCGCCGGGCCGGCTGGTGCCGTCGAGGTAGCGTTGGAGCAACTCTTCAAATTCAGCTTCAGTCATAAGAATAAGCCCGAGGTAAGCGTCTAAAAAGGAAGACGCCTATCTCGGGCTTACCCCTAAAGAGGAGGCAAACTTTTTTCAAGCAACTACGCCAGGTAGTATGGGCTTGTATACACAATTGCTTTTCAGCGAATAAAAAACAGGAGAGGAGCCAGCATAACCATGAACTCCCGCAAGTATAGGCGTAACAGCTTCAACGACTTAGTCAAATGATACTCTACTGTTTTAGACGTAACCCCCAAATGCGTTGCTATTTCCTCCACGGATTGGTGCTCCAATCGGCTCAGTTGGAACACTTGCTTTGATTTTTCGGGCAGGAGTTCTACACCTCGCAGGAAAGCGGCCGTTAAATCACTGGCAGCCAGCGCTTCTTCAGTTTCGTGCGTCGTCTCAATTTGTACGGTATGGCAGTAGGCTGCGTAGTGCGTTCGGACTCGATAAGCTCGAATGTAGCTTAGTACCCGATGGTTGATGGCTGCCAGCAAATAATGGTCTAGCTGTACAATGGTCTTTTCGGCCCGCTTGTGCCAGAGGGCGGCAAACAACTCCTGTACTAATTCCTCTGCCGTTTCTCGCGATTTTAACTTTCGGTAAGCCAATGAGAATACCCGGTACCAGTACCGTTCATACACTTCAGCAAAAGCTCCCCGGTTGTCTAAGGCTACTGCTTGCAATAAAGCAGCATCGGTCCAAGAAGCATAAAACCGGATAGGTGGAGAACTCACAAATAGAGATGAGGAAGAGAAAAGTACGGAGAGAGATAAGGTGGTATGATAAATATACTGATTTATAATAAAATAGTAATACTGTTAAATGCAGCTTAGACACTGTAAATACTGGCTATTCGGAAAGCATAGAATACATGAACTCAATACATATCTATGACGATATGTATTGGCGACGTGTGGATACGCAGATAGTAGGAGAGAATTTTCAAGCACTTCTTTACATTTTTGGAAAATTTTTCTGCTTGAAAATCAGCTGAAAACAGCTTTTTTGCAGTGAAATAGAAGGTTTTTTTACAGCAGGCGCTTGACTTCAGAAATTCTTCTTCTACCTTTGTCACATCAAAACGCCGGTAACGGTGTTGAGACTAAAAGCGAGAGTAGCTCAGTTGGTAGAGCGCGACCTTGCCAAGGTCGAGGTCGCGAGTTCGAACCTCGTCTCCCGCTCCAAACAAAAAGACGTTGCTTTACCAGCAGCGTCTTTTTTGTTTGCACGTAGTAAGTATTGTTGCTGGTAGGTATAACTACTTGAGCCAGAGTGGTGTAATGGTAGCCACGAGGGACTTAAAATCCCTTGTCTTCACGGACGTACGGGTTCGAGTCCCGTCTCTGGTACTAGTAAAAAAGCCCTTTCATTGAAAAATGAAAGGGCTTTTTTGTGTCGCTTCTTCTACTGTTCCTAACCTGCTACTGCGTCAAGCGGCTGGCGAGTCACTATCTGAAGCGCATCGGCAAGCAACTGGTAGGAGTACACGCGCGCTTCGTGGTCGAAGATATTGGAGACGGCCATCAGCTCGTTGACTTGCGTGCGGTCAACGAATTCTTGGAGCTCTGCTTGTAGCGTAGCTTTGCCGCCAATGAAGGAGTAGGCCAACATCTGCTCGACCATGTGCTGCTGGGCCGGTGACCAGAAGGGCTGCATGTTTTTCACGGGCGGTTGCAGCGGGGCAGGATGGCCGGCTACTACGCTCAGCATAAAGCGTTGCAAGGAAGTGGATAGCCACTGGGCCTGGTCATCGGTGTCGGCGGCTATTACGTTCACGCAGGCAATAACGTAGGGTACGGCCAGCGTAGCAGAAGGTCGGAACTGCTGTCGGTAGATCTCTAGGGCGGGCAATAGCTGTGCCGGCGCAAAGTGGCTGGCAAAGGCGTAGGGTAGGCCCAACTCTGCGGCTAGGTAGGCGCTATCGGTGCTGGAGCCTAAGATGTAGATCGGGATGTCGAGGCCCTCGCCGGGCATGGCGCGCACGGGGCTGGAGCTATTGGAAGCAGAGAAATAGGTTTGTAGCTGCTGAATATCGCGCGGAAAATCCTGCACGGCCCCAAAACGGCTGCCCCGAATGGCTTGGGCCGTGCGTTGGTCGGTGCCGGGGGCGCGGCCCAGGCCCAGATCGATGCGGCCCGGATACAGCGAGGCCAGCGTACCCATTTGCTCGGCTACCACTAGCGGCGCGTGGTTGGGTAGCATAATGCCGCCCGAGCCTACCCGTAGAGAGGTAGTACCCCCAGCAATGTGACCAATCAGAATAGGTGGCGCTGAGCTGGCTACGCTCACCATATTGTGGTGCTCGGAAAGCCAGTAACGGGTATACCCCATGGCCTCTACCTGCTGGGCCAAGTGCAGGCTATTGCGGAATGTGTCGGTAGGCGTGCTTCCGGCAAGGATGGGTGCCAGATCCAGCACGGAAAAAGCAACGTAAGAAGTATCGGCTGTCATAATTCGGAAGGAAAAGGAGGCTGGCGGACGGCATCCGAATAGGACCGCAGGCAAAGCCTCATGAAGGTTGTACCTGCTCAACAAAAAAGAGACGCTACCGGTTGCCGGAAACGCTACGAGGCTGGATGTAGCCAAAGAACTGTACCACGCCAGCACGATTCCGTACCTGCACAACCGGAACGACTTGCCTATCTTTGCGGTTGAGTACCGGGCACTGCCCCGCACACCCTATGTTCCAACTCTCTGCCCTTATGCGACGCCTGACGGCGGCTACTTTTCTGGTAGCCTTCCTCAGCATGTTCGCGGGGCGGTGCTTCTGCGGCCCGGTAAGCAGTGAGGTGAAAGCGCCTAAGATGACGTGCTGCACCAACATGGCCGGCAAGCAGTGCGAGGGGATGAGCAAGACTGGCCATTCGTCTGGCAGCACCGACAAGTCGGATTGCGAGACGCCGGTAAAAGCCTTTTTTGCCGCGCTAGCCGGCCCGCCCAGCCACGATGTGAGCGTCGATGCGCCGCTGTGGATGGTGCTGCCGCCTACCTTCAACTTTGAGTTTGCGCGCTACGTGCGCTGGGAGCAGGCCCGGCCGGTAGCCTTGGTGCCCCGGCGGCACCTGAAGCCGAAGATTCCAGATATCCGGGTCTTTACCCATTCCTTGACTATTTAAGGTCGATTTCGCACGCGCTGCCGCCGTGGGTTTAGCTCTGCTATGCCCGCGGCGGCAGCGCGTTTTTGTGCGCTAAGACGCTGTAGCAAGTAGGCGCTGTACGGCCTCCCTCTTCACGTTTCTCATTCACTTTCAACCTTTTTCACTTATGCTGATGAAATCTGCATTCCTTTCTTTCGTGGCCGCTGGCCTATTCCTCGTGAGCAGCTGCGGCGCTGATAACAAGCCTGTAACGGTAGGCGCCGAAGGCCCTGGCGACAACATGGAAACCACCACAACCGATACCACGGCTACCCCCGCCACCGCCGGAACCTACGTGTGCCCCATGCACCCCGAAGTGACCAGCGACAAGCCTGGCGACTGCCCCAAGTGCGGCATGGCCTTGGTGAAGCAATAAGGTAGCCACTAGCTGATAGCTGCTAGCTATTGGCTTCTGTTCAACAAAAAGCTGATAGCCATCAGCTGGTAGTCAACAGCTCAAAAACATGGTAGAAAAGCTGATTTCGCTTTCGTTGCGCAACCGGGTGCTGGTGCTGCTGCTGGCAGCAGGGCTGTTTGGGTGGGGCGTATACGCCCTGCGCCGCAATCCCATCGACGCCATTCCGGACCTCTCCGAAAACCAGGTGATTGTGTTTACGGAGTGGAGCGGGCGTAGTCCGCAGGTGCTGGAGGACCAGGTGACCTACCCGTTGGTATCGAACCTACAGGGGATTCCGAAGGTTCGGAATATCCGGGGCACGTCGATGTTTGGGATGAGCTTTGTGTACCTGATTTTTGAGGATGAGGTAGACCTATACTGGGCCCGCTCGCGGGTGTTGGAGCGCCTCAATTACGCCCAGCGCTTACTGCCCCAGGGCGTGACGCCTACCCTCGGCCCCGATGGGACGGGGGTAGGGCACGTGCTCTGGTACACTCTGAAAGCGAAGGGTATGGACCTGGGCGAGCAGCGTGCCTTACAGGATTGGTACGTGAAATTTGCACTACAAACGGTGCCTGGCGTGAGCGAAGTGGCCTCGTTTGGCGGCTTCCAGAAGCAGTGCCAAATTACCCTCGACCCTACCAAGCTCAACTACTACCGCATCCCGCTGCCTGATGTGTTGCGAGCCGTGAAGTCGAACAACGACGACGTGGGCGGGCGCAAGTTTGAGATGAGCGACATGGGCTACATCGTGCGGGGGCTGGGCTACATCGAGAATATCCAGGACGTGGAGAATATGCCCGTGGGCACCTACCAGTCTACCCCTATTCGCATCAAAGACGTGGCCACTGTGCAAATGGGCGGCGACCTGCGCCTGGGCATCTTCGACGTGAACGGCGAGGGCGAAGCCGTGGGTGGCATTGTGGTGATGCGCTACGGCGAAAACGCCGACAACGTCATTCAAGCCGTGAAAGCCAAGATGCAGGAGGTGGAAAAAGGCCTGCCGCCGGGCGTGAAATTTGAAATTGCCTACGACCGAAGCACGCTCATTGAGCGGGCCATTGCCTCGGTGCGCGGCACGCTGGTGGAGGAAATGGTGACGGTGTCCTTGATTGTGCTGCTGTTCTTGTTTCATGCCCGCAGCGCGCTCATCATCCTCATCCAAGTGCCACTGTCGATTGCCATTGCGTTCATTTTGCTGGAAGCCTTCGGCGTGTCGTCCAATATTATGTCGCTCACTGGCATAGCTCTCGCCATTGGGGTGATTGTGGACGACGGCATTGTGGTGGTGGAGAATGCCTACCGGCATTTGTCGGAAGCGCAGCAAGCGGAAGAAGCTACAAGTAGCTAGCCTTAGCTCTAGTTAAAAATTATAGATCGAGAGTCCTAAAATGACCAGCGAAGAACGTAACCGAATTATTGAGCGGGCCTGCCAGCAGGTAGGGCCGGGCGTGTTCTACTCGTCCATTATTATCGTGGTGTCGTTTCTGCCGGTGTTTTTGCTCACGGGGCAGGAGGGCAAGCTGTTCGCGCCGCTGGCTTGGACCAAGACCTTTATCCTGCTCGTTGATGCCTTTATTGCCATTACGGTAGGGCCGGTGCTGGTGAGCTTCTTGCTGAAAGGCAAGCTGAAGCCGGAGGGTAGCAACCCGGTAGGGCGGACGCTGGAGCGCGTGTACGCGCCGGTGCTGGCTTGGTGCCTGCGCTGGCGCAAAACCACGCTGGGCATCAACATCGTGGCCCTGCTCATCAGCATTCCGATGCTCCTGAGCCTGGGCACGGAGTTCATGCCACCGCTCGATGAGGGTAGCATCCTGTTTATGCCCGTAACCCTGCCCGACGTGTCGAACCAGGAGGTGAAGCGCATTTTGCAGGTACAGGACCGCATCATCAAGCAAACGCCGGAGGTGGCGCACGTGCTGGGCAAGGCGGGTAGGGCCAACACGGCCACCGACAACTCGCCGCTGTCGATGATTGAAACCATCATTCTGCTCAAGCCCCGCGACGAGTGGCGCGCTGGCATGACCAAGGCCAAAATCGTAGACGAGCTGAACCAGAAACTCCAGATTCCGGGCGTGGTGAACGGCTGGACGCAGCCCATCATCAACCGCATCAACATGCTCTCGACCGGCATCCGCACCGATGTGGGCGTGAAGGTGTACGGCCAAAACCTGGATTCTATCTACCGGCTTTCCACCCGCATTCGGCAGCAGCTGGCGGGTATTGAGGGGGTGAAGGACTTGTATGTGGAGCCGATTACGGGTGGTAAGTACCTCGATATTAAAGTGAAGCGCGACGAAATTGGGCGCTACGGGCTGAGCGTGGACGACGTGAACCTGCTGGTGGAGTCGGCGCTGGGTGGCATGGAGCTGACTACCACCATTGAGGGTAGACAGCGTTTCAGCGTAAATGCGCGCTTTGCCCAGGACTTCCGCAACAGCCTACCCGCCCTGCAGCGCCTGCAAGTGCAGACCGCCAGCGGCCCCATCCCGCTGTCGTCGGTGGCCGATATCCGCATTGCGGAAGGTCCGCCGATGATCAACTCCGAAAATGCTTTGCTGCGCGGCACCGTGCTGTTCAACGTGCGCGACCGGGACCTGGGTAGCACCGTGGCCGAAGCCCGCCAGCGCCTAGAAACCATGATGGGCAAGCTGCCGAAAGGCTACTTTCTCGATTGGAGCGGGCAGTACGAAAACCAGCTCCGCGCCACCCAAACCCTCAAGCTGATTCTGCCGCTGGTGCTGGCCATCATTTTCGGGGTGCTCTATTTCACGTTTGGCTCGCTGAAGGAAGCCTTTTTTAACCTCGTGACAGTGCCGTTTGCGCTGATTGGCGGCGTGTTCATCGTGTATTTCTACGGTGTGAATCTGTCAGTAGCGGTGGCGGTGGGCTTTATCGCGCTATTCGGGTTGGCCGTGGAAACCAGCATCCTGATGGTGATTTACCTCAACGAAGCCATGCAGAAGCTGGTGGCCGAAAAAGGCAACTCCCGCGACACCATCACGCCCGCCGACATCCGCAGGGCCGTGATGGCCGGCGCCGCCCAGCGCCTACGCCCTAAAATCATGACGGTTTCGGTGTCCTTATTCGGGCTGGTGCCGGTGCTGTGGTCCACGGGGGTAGGGTCTGATGTAATGCTGCCCATTGTGCTCCCGCTGATTGGCGGCGTGTTCACGTCCTCTATTCACATTCTATTGGTCACGCCAGTGGTGTTCGAGATGACCAAGGAATACGAATTGCGCAAACATGGCCGCATGGAAATCCCAGTGGCCCGGCATTGATGGAAAGAAGTAAGAACGTCATGCTGAGCGCAGCGGAGCGAAGCCGAAGCATCTCGCGTGCTGATGGCAGATAGTAATTACCAGGAGCACGCGAGATGCTTCGACTCCGCTGCGCTGCGCTCAGCATGACCGCCTTTTTTCTGCATTTCAGACGATTGTATATATGAAACGCTTCCTGCTTTTCCTGCTTTTCCTACCCCTCACCACCCAGGCCCAACTGCCGGAGGTGTTGCTATTGGACACTATCCTGGCCAGGGTAGAGCGCGTGCACCCGCGCCTGCGCCAGTACGACGCCCAAGCTAAAGCCGCCGACGCATACGCCGCCGGCGCGCGGGTGTGGATGGCGCCCAGGGTAGGGGCCGGCCCCTTTATGGTGCCGTATAGTGCCAACCGCCGCGGCGAGGATATGGGTATGCAGTCGGGAGGCTCGGTGATGGTGATGGCCGAGCAAGGCCTACCCAACCGTGCCCGTCAGCGCGCTAACGAAAGCTACCTGCGCAGCCAAGCCAACGTGGACCGCGAAACCCGCGCCTACACCCGCAACCAGCTGCGCGCCGACGTGAAGCAGAACTACTACGACTGGCTGATGCTGCAAAAGAAGCTGCACGTGCTGGAAAAAACCGAGCGCCTGATGGAGTTTGCGCTTCGTAGCATCGAGCTCCGCTACAAATACGGCGGCGAAAAACTTAGCGACGCCTACCGCGCCCAGGCCGCGCTTCAGTTGCACCACGTGGAGGAAATGGAGCTGGAAGGTCAATTGAAAGAGCGCCGTGCTAACCTGAACACCCTGCTGGTGCGCGACCCGCAAACCCTGTTCTACATCGATACCACCTACCACCTGCGCGCCCTCGACCGCAGCCTCGACACCACCGAGCTGGCCCAGGCCCGCAGCGACGTGCGCGCCCTGGATCAGTCGCTGGTACGCAACCAGTTGCAGCAGCAGTTGGAGCGCACCGCCGCCCGGCCCGAGTTTGCCGTGCAGGCCCAGCACATGCAGGGGCTGGGCAGCATGCCCAACCAGTACACGGTGCTGGGTACCATGTCGGTGCCGTTTGCGCCGTGGGCCTCGCGCCAGTACAAGGCCAATGTGGCGGGCATGCAGCTGGAGGCCCAGGCCCTGCGCGAGCAACGCGCCGATTTGCTGAACCAAGCGGCCGGCAAAGTAGAAGCGCTGAACGCCCGCCGCCGCGCCCAGTACGAGCAGGTGCTCCTATATAAGAAGAACGTGCTGCCGGCCGTGCTCAAAAGCTACCGCGCTACCCTGCTGGCCTATGAGCAAAACACCGAAACCTTCTCGGCGGTGCTGCAAGCCTGGGAAACCCTGCGCAACACCCGCCTCGCCGCCGTTGACCAAGAGCAGCAGCTCTTGCAGCTGCAAGTAGAGTTTGAGCGCGAACAGGAACAGTAGGGGCGCGTTGCACGCGCCCATCGTTGCACGATTTTGATTGATACCATGGTCTATCTACTTGATTTTCTGATGCGAACGGGTAGGCACGCGCAACGCGTTTCTACCGCCTTGCTCCTGTTGCTACTGATTGCCGGCTGCTCTACCAAACAGTCACCCGAGCACACCCACGCCACGGCTGAAGAATATTACACCTGCCCCATGCACCCCGAGGTGGTGCAAGACAGCCCCGGCAAGTGCCCGGTATGCGGCATGTTCCTGGTGAAGAAAACCACCGGCCCGGCCGTTGATGCCGATACCAGTGCCCTCCCTACCCCCGCCAGCAGTGCCGTTACCCCCACCGACGTGCAATTAGTGCACCCTACCTTCGCGGCCGAAACAACGACCATCACCGCCCCCGGCGTCATCAGCTACGACCCGCGCCAGTTCGAGCGGGTGTCGGCGAGGGTAGGCGGGCGCATCGAGCGGCTGTATGTGCGCTACCGCTTTCAACCCGTAAAAAAAGGGCAGAAGCTCTACGACATTTATAGTCCGGAACTGCTAACGGAGCAACAGAACTTGCTTTTCATCCTGAAAAACAAGCCCGTTGACGAGGCACTGCTGACGTCCTCACGGCGCAAATTGGAGCTACTAGGCCTAACAACCGGACAAGTAAGGGCCGTTGAGAAAAGCGGCCGGCCGCAGCTGCGCATCAGCGTATACAGCCCAGCCAATGGTTACGTGACGGAGGTAGGGGCTGCGGCTGAGGCTGACGGTGCGTTGGAGCAAGCCGGTCCGCTGGGCATCCAAGAGGGCGATTACGTGCAAACTGGTCAGCCCGTGTTGCAACTCATCAATACCACTACGGTGTGGGCGTTGCTGCAAGTGTATGCCACCGATTTGGCGCACGTGCAACCTGGCCAGGACGTGGAGATTACGCTGAACGATGCGCCTCAAGCCGCGCCGCGCCAGGGCAAGGTAGCGCTGGTAGAACCACTCATCACCAGCGCCGAGCCAACGGCTACGGCCCGCGTCTACCTATCTAATAGCGGGCAGCAGCTCAAAATCGGACAGCTTGTAACGGGGCGGATTCAGCCCGCCACGCAAGCAACCGGCCTGTGGGTGCCCACCGCGGCTGTCCTCGACCTGGGCACCCGGCAGGTTGTGTTCCGGCAACAAGACAATCAGCTACAGCCCGTAGCGGTGGTAACGGGTGCCCGCACCGGCAACCAGGTACAAATCACGCGCGGCCTGACCACCCAGGACCAGATAGCCGCCAATGCGCAGTACCTGACAGATAGTGAGAGTTTTATCGAACCGGTTCTATAACTGAATTCCTGCAAGACCTTTTCGTCAGAACACTGCGAACCTCTGCGCCTACCTCCGCGAACCTCTGCGAGAAAAACATGAAATACACGCTGCTTTTACTGCTATTCTTCGTGGCCTGCCGCCAAGCCACGCCAGAGGCCGATTCTGCTACGGTGCCCGAAGCTGGCCCCACGCCCAACCCAGCGCTGGCTGCCACGGCGGAGTCGTATTACACCTGCTCCATGCACCCGCAAATCCACGAGGACGAGCCCGGCGACTGCCCCATCTGTGGCATGGACCTCATCAAGGTGCAGCACCAGTCGGGCACTACCACGGCGCGCACCATCCGGCTCAGCGCCGAGCAGGTGCGCCTAGGCGGCATCAAGGTGAGAAAGGTAGGAGAGCAGCCAACGGCCACTGCGGCGGCCGGTACCGGCTTGGCACTCACAGGCCGCGTGGTGCCCAACCCCGAAAATATCACCCAGGTAAGCGCCCGCGTGCCCGGCCGCATCGAGCGGCTCTACGTGCGCAACCCCGGCGAAACCGTGCGCGCCGGCGCGCCGCTGTTTGCGCTCTACAGCGAAGAATTGCAGAAGGCGCAGTTGGATTTTCTACTCGCCACCGCCCAGCAGCGCGAGCTGTCCGGCGCCGATAACATTGACTACGCCCCGCTGGTAGCCGCTGCCCGCAACCGGTTGCAGCTTTGGGGTTTCACGTCGAATCAGCTCCGGCAATTACTTCGGGCTGGCAAGCCGCTAAACCCAGTGCCATACTTCAGTTCAAAAAGCGGCGTAGTGCAGGAAGTAGCCTTGCGTGAGGGCGACTACGTGCAGGAAGGCACGCCCATCTTCTCTCTCGTCGACCTGAGTACAGTGTGGGTGGAAGCGCAGCTTTACGCCACCGATGCCGCCGTGCGCGCCGGGCAGCCGGTTACAGTCACGTTTCCGTCGTTGCCGGGTAGGGAGGTGACGGGGCGCGTGAGCTTTGTGAATCCTGAGCTGGCCGATAGCAAAGTAACCTTGGTGCGCGTGGTCCTACCCAACCCGCAACGCGCCTACACGCCAGGCTTGCAAGCTGTGGTGCGCATGGCCCCTACCTCACCCCAAGCCCCAGCGGCGGTAGGCGCACTACGCGTGCCTATGGCTGCCGTGTTGCAGGAGCAAGCCGGCAGCAGCCTGTGGGTGCGCCTACCCAATGGCAGCTATGAGAACCGCGAAGTAGAACTTGGTAAGCAGACAGGCAGGCAAGTCGAAATTCTCTCGCACCTGACAGCCGGAGAGGAGGTAGTGGTAGATGGGGCCTACCTGCTGCACAGCGAGTATATCTTGCAGAAGGGTGCTTCCCCACTGACAAGGCAGTAAAGACACAAAATAGCGTGTCTAGTCGTTAGCTCCATTGTTGCGCATCTTCCGGTGAACCCTGACAGGGTTAGCTACCGCTGCCGTTCAACAACGAGACAGAAAATGTTGTGTCTCTACCAGTAATAGCGCAACTTTCTGCGTTACACGTTCTGCTGCCGTATCTTTCGCGCCTTCTTATTCCTGCCCCTCACCGCCTATGTCTACCCCAGATCCCGAATACTACCGCCAGAAAATTCAACAGGTGTTTGCCGAAGTGGGCAATGTGGTGGTAGGCCAGCAATACATGGTCAACCGGCTACTGATTGGCTTGTTTACCGGCGGCCATATTCTGCTGGAAGGTGTGCCGGGTCTGGCCAAGACGCTTACCATCAGTACACTATCAAAAGTGCTGCACCTGCACTTTCAGCGCGTGCAGTTCACGCCCGACTTGCTGCCTTCCGACCTCATCGGCACCATGATTTACAATCAGAATCAGTCGGAGTTTGAGGTAAAGAAGGGGCCGATTTTCGCCAACCTGGTACTGGCCGACGAGGTGAACCGCTCGCCCGCCAAGGTGCAGAGCGCCCTGCTAGAAGCCATGCAGGAAAAGCAGGTGACCATCGGCGAAACTACCTACCCCATCGATCTGCCGTTTCTGGTGCTCGCTACGCAAAACCCTGTGGAGCAGGAAGGTACTTACCCGTTGCCCGAGGCCCAGCTCGACCGTTTCATGTTGAAAGTGTACGTCGATTACCTTAAAAAAGCCGATGAGTTGGAGGTGATGCGCCGGATGGCCAACATGAGCTACGTGGAAGCCGTGCAGCCGGTGCTCACTAAAGAGGACATCTTCGCCATTCGGACGCTCATCAATCAGGTGCAGATTTCCGAGACATTGGAGAAGTATATCATTGAGTTGGTATTCGCTACTCGCAAGCCTGCTGAATACGACCTGGCCGAGTATGCCCAATACGTGCATTTTGGGGTGAGTCCGCGGGCCAGCATTGCCCTGCACCGCGCCGCCAAGGCCGTAGCTTTCCTCAACGAGCGCGACTACGTGCTGCCCGAAGACATCAAAGACGTGGCCACCGACGTGCTCAACCACCGGATCCTACTCAACTACGAAGCCGAAGCCGACGGCATCCGCACCCAGGATTTCATCGAAGCCATCCTGCGCAAAGTGCCGATTAGCTAACAGCAGTTCACTTTTTCTAAACCTTCGTACCGCGCTGTGCCAGAAGCCACTTGCGCCAGAGCGCCACGCCATACGCGGCGTCGGCGGGCCCGGGCAGTAGGTGGCGCAGGCCGGTGCCAGTATCGCGCAGAAACTGCCAGAGTAGGTAGAGAGCCGATACCGAATAAGAAAGCGACATCGCCAGTGCCGCTCCCCGAATCCCGTAGCGCGGAATCAGCCAGAAGCAAGCCGCCAGGGTAACCAGCACGCCTAACCCCGCCGCCACGTTGTTGATGCGGTAGCGCTCTAGGCCGCTGAAGTAGGTGCTGCACATAATATTACTAGCCACCGCTAGTATGCCCGGTGTGAGATACCAGAGCACGAGCCGCGCGGCCCCAAACTCGGGACCAAACAGGCGTGTAAGTACCACCGTGGGCAGCGCGCATAGCGCCAGCAAACCCGCGCCGGTTGCTAGCAGCGTGAGCCGTGTTGTGCGAAGGGTAGGGGCCAGTTGCGCCTGCTTATCGGTAGCGTGCACTAGGTCAACGTATTGAATAAGAGCAGTGCTGCGCGGAATCAACCACAACGCCTCGGCCAGCGACACGCCTACGCTTAGAACCCCTAAGGATCGTACGTTGGCATAATGCGCCACAAGGTAGTAAGCTAGGCGGTAGTTGATAAAAGTGAGAATGTTGGAAAAATGCGCACCGCGGCTATGATACGCCAACTCCCGCACCACCTGCCGCAGCGACTGTCCCGTGCGCCAGCGGTCAGGAAGTTGCCACAAAGCTCCAAAGCTGAGTAGTAAAGGCAGGCCGTATGCCAGGTAGGCGGCATAGTAATAAGCATCTACTGTGCGTTGCCAGTTACCTACAAAAGCTATCAGCAAGCCACCAGCCAGGAGCAGCACTTGCCCGATAGTCAAGAGATTATATGCGGTTTCGCGCTTGCGCCCGAGCAGTAGAGAGGTGTTTGTTGATAATAGCGCCTGGCATATCGTCACTACTAATAAATGCGTTAAGTAGGCAGATGCTACCGGTCGAAACAACCCCACGGCCAGGGTGCCCACGCTGCAAACCACCACGGCCCAGCCATAAGCCGGTACCAGCAACTGCCAGCTGCTATAGCGCGGCGAAAGGTAGATAAGTGAGGAGCCACCCAGCAGCCCGATAAACAGCAACACCGCAGCACAGTCCGTCACAAACAAACTCACAGCCCCGCGTCCGGCTGCGCCCAGGTAGCGAGCCGTGAGCCATACCACCCCAAAGCTGAGCAATGCCGTCAACAGGCGCGTCAGGAAATGGTAGGCGATGCGACGGATCATGCGGGTAGTATGGCACGGTAAAGTAGTGCAAATTGCTGTCCTACGGCTTCGTAGCTGAACTTTTCTTCTACACGAGCCCGCATCAGGTCAGGGGAGAACTGTGTTGGATTTTCTAGGGCCGAGAGAAGGGCGTCGGCCAAAGCACCTTCGTCGCCGGGCGGTACTAGCAGGCCGAAGCGGCCGTCGGCGGGTAGTAGCTCGGGCACCCCGCCTACCCTTGTGGCCACGGCAGGCAACCCACTGGCCTGCGCTTCAATCAGCACACAAGGCAAATTCTCATAGTTGCTGAATAAAACCAGACAGTCGGCCTGCTGCATTTCGTGGGCGACGGCAGCAGAAGGAAGTTTCCCTAAAAACCGTACTGTGCCGTCCAGCAAGCCAAGCTGTTGAGCCGTCTGCACCACGTGCGCTTCATCGGGTCCGTAGCCCGCCACGCGTAAGCTGATATCCGGCTGCTCCTTCAGGCGCGCCAGTACCCGCAGCAAGCCAGTCAGGTTTTTGGCTGCTTCGTTGAAGGCTGCTACATGCAAAAGGCGTCGCCCGGCACGCCTGGGGTAGGGTAGGGACGGACGAAACAGCTGCGTGTCCACCACATTCGGAATCACAACTGTATGCGGATTCGAAATACTCAACGCCAGCATCGCCTGACGTAAGTTGTCGGATACCGTGTGCAGCGCCGCCGCTTGAGCTATTACGCGACGGGTGAGCCACTTACGGAGCTTACCTATGCTTGCTGCCTTGGCTGGTAGGTACAGCGTCCAGTGCTCGGTGATGAGGTAGGGAATACCATGTCGCGCCCGTAGCCACCACGCAAACAGACCCGTACGCAACAACACATGCACGTGCACCAGTTGTGGGCGTTGTCCGTTCCAGTGTTGCACAGCTTTTCGGTAGCCCTGCCCCACGCACCAGTAATATAGAATCAGCTTCAATAGCTTATCTACCAGGTCAAAGCCTGTTGGGTGGGCGCGGTAGTAGTAGCGCCAGGTAGGGGTAGGGCCTGCCGTATCGGCTTCGCCGACAACGAGATGGGGTAGGGGACCACGAGCCACGGCAGCAAACACCACGGCGGTCTGCGCGTGGGGGGCAATGGCCGCCACGTGCCGCGCTACAAAATCACCGTCCTGGTCGTCGTAGCGGTGCGGGTACCACTTGGGTAGCATCAGCACGCGAAGTTTGGTCATATGCTGCAAGCTACAGGGTTTTAAACAGCCAAGGCAAGCCCACAGGACCCAGAAAAGACCAGCCCGGCGTAGTTAGAAGCGCCGCAGTACTTTTGCACCGTTTCACTCTAACTGTCTTCCTACCATGCTCCTGTCCATGACCGGCTACGGCATCGCCCACCGCGAAACCGACCGTTACACCGCCACCGTTGAAATTAAGTCGCTCAACTCCAAGACTTTGGACCTGAGCCTGCGCCTACCCCGCTTCCTGCAAGACCGCGAGTTGGAGGTGCGTAACTTGTTAGCTAAGAGTTTAATTCGTGGGAAAGTCAACCTGAATTTCGAAGTGAGCCGTACCGCCGGCGCCCGCGCTGCTACCATCTTCAACCGCGAAGCGCTACTGGCGGCCTATCAGGAGGTGAAAACCATAGCGGAAGAATTAGGCCTGCCTGCCAGCGAGGAAACCCTGTTGGCGGCTCTGCGCCTACCCGGCGTGCTGGCCGGCCCCGATCAACTGGCTGAGCCGGAAGTGGAAATCACTTGGGACGAGCTATTGCCGCTAGTGCACGAGGCGCTGGAGCGCATCAACCAGTTTCGCCGCGACGAAGGCCAGGCCCTGACCACCGAAATTCTGGGCTATATCGACCACATTCGCGTAGCCCTGGCCGACGTAGAGCGCCACGACCCGACGCGCATTACCCAGGTGCGGCAACGCCTGCAAAACCATCTGAGTGAGCTAGCTGCGACGGAAAATTTCAACGCCAGCCGCTTCGAGCAGGAGGTGCTGTACTACATCGAGAAGCTCGACATTGCTGAAGAAAAGGTGCGCCTCATCAACCACCTGCACTACTTCACCGAAACGGTGTATTTGCCCGAACCTACAGGCAAAAAACTCGCCTTCATTTCTCAGGAAATCGGCCGCGAAATCAACACCATTGGCTCGAAAGCCAATGATTCCACCATTCAGCATCTAGTGGTGAGTATGAAGGAGGAGCTAGAGAAAATCAAAGAGCAAATAAATAATATCCTATAAACTATAGGCTCTCTTGCACGGTTTAGATTGATTTTTATAGTACTTTTAAATGATAGCAAGTTTATATTTTGATACGTGTTTACAGTACTTTATTAATGTTGTCTACTATGTGTGTATAATTAACTTAAAGATTTATGTGCTTATGATTGACGTTTTTAGATGAAATTGGCAGGATTTTAGGAGATGAGGTGCAATAGCATAAAAATATTTCTTTTGGGCAAAACTTGTCTTTAAGATTATTCGTAGTAAATTGTGCTAATCAAGCAGGGGGTTGTTTTGTAACAGACCCATTATTCTTTTGAAATTCATCTTTTTTCAAGTAAATGTTATGAAAAAAGCTTTACTACTTCCGTTTCTCTGCCTGTCTATGCTTCTGATGGCAGCTCGCCCGTTCGCTGAGGTGGAGCTTATTAAGAAGCGCGTGCTAAGCGAGCGGGTTGAAATTCTCATTCCCAAAGGCTTCGAGGTGATGAGCGAGCAGCAAATGGATTTCAACTACGGAAGTGCCCAAAGCCGCCCGAGTGTTATCTACACCAACAGCAAGGAAGCCAGCGTTGCCTTCACCTACACCGACAACGCAGCTGATCAGGACATGATCGACATGTACGCTGAAACGTTTTACAAGACGTATACCAAGCAGTTCAAGAACGCCAAGTGGTTTTCAAACGGCGTGCGCGAAATCAATGGCCGTAAGATGGGCTACATGGAGCTGATGAAGCCGGAACTGGGCCACGAGGTATATACGCTGGTGTTCTTCACCGATGTGGAGGGCAAACTGCTCATGTGCACCTTCACCTGCGCCGACCGCCAAAAGCCCGAGTGGGAAACGGTAGCCAAGCAGATTATGGGTTCCCTGCGTACCAACGGCTAAGAAAAAGCACGTCAGCCGAAGAGTGTAAAAACCACTAGCACGTCACCAATCGGTGATGTGCTAGTGGTTTTTTGTGCATATCAGCATGACCGTAGCGCGTTTCGGCAGCTGCTTCGAATGATAGAATAATACGCTCTTGGGTTCGCTTGCTTACTTAAAACGAAGCCAGAAACCGAATAATCAACCTGAACACGCCGGAAAAAGCCGTTAGGGGTAGTGCTGCAGCCTGGTCGTGCACATTGTGGTAGGCAGTAGGGCCGCCACGGGTGTAGAGGAAAAAGGCAGGCACACCGCTTTCGGTGAAATAGTAATGGTCGGAATTGGCTGCCTTGCCGCGGGCTGCTACGGAAGGCACAAAATGCTCGGCCTCGTTGAGCTGTTGCAAGCGCTGAAAAGCATCGGGCAAAACACGGCCATTCACCACGGTAATGCCTTCTTCACCAGTACCCAACAAGTCTAGATTGAGCAAGAACCGGATGCGGGGTAGGGGCACCAACGGGTGCTGCACGAAGTAGCGTGAACCAACTAAACCAGCTTCTTCACCACCAAAGGCAATGAACACCACGGAGTAAGCCGGCCGGTTTTCGGGTCGAGCATAGTAGGTGGCTAACTCCAGCAGCATGGCTGTGCCGCTCGCATTGTCGTTGGCGCCGGGAAAGTAGGCGCGGCGGCCCATTGTGCCCAGGTGGTCGTAGTGCGCCGTAACAACCAAGAACGAATCGGGCTGGGTGGTGCCGGGCAGTATCCCAATCAGGTTTTGGGTTTGGTAGTCGTGTTTCAGTTCTGCATCTACCCGCACAGCTACCTGCGCTGCTAGGTCATCTTGTTTAGCAGCATACTTCTGCCAAACTGATTCCAAAATATCTAGGCGTACTTGGCCAGCCTGCGTGGGAGCCAGTGAGGCCGTGAGCTTAGGTACTAGCGTGAAGCGTAACGCCGCCGAGTCGAGGTGCTGCTGTAGGGGTAGGGGAAGGGTAGCCAAGCGAGGTACGTCGGCGCTACGGATTGCCACGCCGCCCCCGTACCAGGGGCGTTTCAATAGGCGCTGCTGGGCCGCGGCATCTGTGAAAACCAGCGTATCGAGGCGAATAACGGGTGCCGCTGAAAACGGTCCGCCTATTTTGCCTGACCCTGATTCGGGAGCGGCAATAAACTCCTTGCCCGGCTGCAACTGGCGGGAGCGGCCCAGCATCGGAAACCGCAGCATGCCGAAACGAAGCTCCAGTTGCAGCTTCCCCGGAAAGGTATTTACATCCAGCGGAAACGACTGGGTATAGTCAGGTGCTAAGGGCTGCAAACCCAGCTGCTGGAACCGCTGCCGCAGATAGGCAGCGGCGCGCCGGTCGCCGCCTCGGACGTAACCGCGGCCGTGCATCTGGGGCGCGGCGAGGGTAGCAATGGTTTGGCGCGCGCGGGCCATGTCCTGCGCCAGTGCTCCAAAGGGTAGGCACCCTATCCCCAGCAGCAGCCAACGGCGCCCGGTAGCCATTAGGCCTGCCACCAGCGCCGCAGTAGCCAAGCCGCGCCCAAGCCCGCCACGGTACCCAGTGTGTCGCTAATGAGGTCGGACCATTCGCCGTGGCGGCCTAGGTTCATAGTCATTTGCAGCACCTCAATCAGCGCTCCAAATACAGTACAGCCAATACCCACCAACCACATTGCCTGCCTATGCAGTGTAGGGAAACGGCGCTGCCGCCGGGCCGAGATATAGCTGGTGAAAGACAGTACCGCGAAAACGCCTGCATGGGCAGCCGTGTCAAACGACAGCAACTCCCAGTGCGGCGTGTCGGGCATTTCTTGGGCTGGTGTGAGGGTCAGCACCAACACCAACGCCGCCCACGCGGCCGGCACGCCAGCAAAGGCGCGCGGCGACGCGGACGGCGTTATGCTTGTAGAAGCTGTCAACTTACGCGCCTACGATTTCGCCATAGGACTCAGCCGTCAGCAGCTCGTCCAGTTCAGCGGCATTGCCTACCGACATTTTGATCATCCAGCCATCGCCATAGGGGTCGGAGTTCACCAACTCGGGGCTACCGTCGAGGGCGGGGTTGATTTCCAGCACGGTGCCGGTGAGGGGGCTAAATAGGTCCGAAACCGTCTTCACGGCCTCTACCGTCCCGAATACATCGTTTTGGGCTACGTCCTTGTCCAGTGTATCAATGTCTACATACACGATGTCGCCCAGCTCTTTCTGCGCGTGGTCGGTGATGCCTACATACGCTACGTCGCCTTCAACGCGCACCCATTCGTGCTCTTTGGTATACTTCAGTTCAGCGGGGAGATTCATGCAAAGCCAGGTTAAAATGAACAGCTCCCAAAAGTACGGGAAAAGGCGAAGAGTGAAATGGTGAAAGGGGGAGTTTGTGAAGTTGTGAAATGGTGAGAGGTGATTTTGTGAAATGGTGAATGAAAAAGCGTCTGTCATCCTGAGCGCAGCGTAAGGACCTTATCACGCTAGAACGACAGACGTATTAACGACTCGTTCTGCGGGCACAAGGTCCTTCGCTGCACTCAGGATGACAGACGCTTTTTCATTCACCATTTCAAAACTCACTATTTACTGCGACAAGCTGTAGCGAAGCTGAATGCCGCCCTCGGTAGCCGCGTTGCGGAAGGAGTTTTGTACGCGCGGAGCCGTAACGGTGCGCGTGAAGTAGAATTGCAGGTTCAGGCGCTGGTTGAGGGTGTAGTCGATGGTAGGGCGTAGCAGCACCTGGCGGGTACCGCTGGTGACTAGGCTGAAGGGCGTACCTACATATGCACCGTCTACCACATCCTCAATTGTGCGCTGGATGATTGTATTGTCCCGGATAGACATATCCAGGCGGGCGTTGAGTTGGTTGCGCAGCACTTTTTGCTCGCCCCCAATGCGGAAAGGCAGTTTCAGGCGGTCCGTTACGTAGCCAAAGCCTATCACCATCTCGGTGGTGTGCAGCTCCGTTACCTGGGCGTTGATGGTGTTCAGGCCCACGTTGCGCGTTACGCGGTACTCCAGGTTGCCGGATACTTTTTGCAGGGTCTGGAAATTGATACCGATCAGCGGGGCCAGCTGCTCCGAAATCGTCACCTGTCCTAAGATATAGTAGGGAACAAACAGGCTGTTATCGTTGGTAACGGTTGAAAAAGCATTGTCGTCAGGCGCAGCCTTATACAGAGTAGAGGTAGTGTAGCTGTTGATGCTGTAGACCGAGGTATAGGCGTGCTTGAGCGTGACAGAGCGGAAATAGCGCTGCACGAAGGGCAGCTGTGCCAGGCCGTTGTACTGAATAGTCCAGTTGGGCAGCGGAACGTTGAACTGCTTGGTCGGATTGAACCCCTTCGCCTCGTAGCCATCCGACGACTTACCGCGGTAGGCATCCAGGAAAGCGGGTAGCAGCACGTCTTGCGAGTTGTAGCTGTACACGCCGGGGGCAGTATTGGCAGCAGTCAGACGGTCGTACACGAACGCCCGGTTCTGCACGAAGCGGTTGAAGGCCTTGGAAATCGTGCCCTCCGCCGACCGGTCACCAAATAGCGTTTGGATGGAGATGAACGAGGTGCTGAATGACCCCGACCCCAACGGGTTACTTGCTGTAGCTACAGCGCCTGGCACGGGCAGCAACGTTTCTTCATCAATAGCCCGACGGTAGAAGACCTCCCGGTTGCGGACGCGCTGCTGGCGGGCATCCAACTGAATGTTGAAGTCGCGGAAGGGTTGCAGGGAGGTGCGCAGTGTCAGATTATCGGTGAGCAGGGAGCTGAGCGGCGTATTCAGCAGGTCGCTGCGCTCGGTGTACCACCCGTTGCTGGCGGCGCGCTGGTACAGCATATCCAGTTCTGTAAACTTACTGTACTGCTTGCCCAGGATGAACGGAATACCCGGCGCATCAAACGAGTTGTTCATCCCGAAAAACTGCGTGCTGGGCAGGTAGCCCGGCAGCAGCGTACCGTTGCTGCGGGTGTAGGTGAAGTCCAGGGAGCGGGCTGTCATCAAAGAGCGCAACACTGCTTTCAGCGCCCGGAACTCGGGGGCTTTGCGGGTGGTATCGGCGGGGGCACCGGCCACACCAGGGGCACCGGGTGGGGTAGGCTTGGGCTTGATGATGCGGCCTTTCTCGTCGCGCTGTACGGGCGGTGGCGGTGGGGCGTTGTTGATGATGTTGAGGAAGCGCACCTTGTTGTAGAGCTTCACCAAATCAATCTTGCCCGTACCACTCAGTTCACCGTTGTTCTGGATGGTGTTGCCGAGGGTAGTGCTGTCGGAGGTCAGCGGAGCATAGGGGTCGCGCAGCACGCGCAGGGCCGTGGAAGCCGCTTGCCAAGTGTAGTTGGCCGAATAGCGCGCATTGATAGATACCCAGTCGGTGAGCGGGAATTTGTCCAGCGGCACGCGCCACGTTACGGCTACTAGTTGGGTGAAGTTGGTGGTGCGGCCCCCGCGCAAAAGGTTGTCGCGAATCAGGTCGCGGTTTTGCTGGGCCTGATCGGAGCCACCCACGGCTCGGCCTACCCCTTCATCCACGATAGCGCGATTGTTGGCCGTGTAATCTAGGATCAAGGATTTGGTCAGGTCCCACTTCAGGTCGTAGATGCGGTTGAAGTAGAAGCTTTTCTGGAAAATACCTGCGCCCGTTGAAACAGGAAGGGTACCAGGCTCCAGCACACGCTGCAAAAACCGCTCGTTGTAACGTCGGTCCAGGTCGGCCCGGAACGAGAAGCGCGAGGGTAGGGGCGTGAAGTTCACCTCTTGCAAAAACTTCAGGTAGGGCGAGTCTAGGGCTTTCAGACCTGCCAGCGGCGTGTAGTTTTTGGGCGTGGTTTGGTACACGTAGGCCAGCGCCCCCGTGAAGGTACGAGTGTAGTCTTTGTCGGTATTGATGTCGGTGTGCGTGCGCTCGGTAATGGCATAGCTCACCGCAAAGTTCTCAATATCATAGGGGCGCACCGGCTTCTGCGGGTCGGTGCGCTCCTTGTGCGCGTTCAGAACACTGATGCTGCGCTGGCTGGTTTGCGAAACGACTTCCTTCTCGTACTCGCGGCGCAGTTCTCTATCAGAGCCAAATTTTTGCAGCGACTGGCTGAGCTTGGTATCAGGATCCAGCGGGTCGTACTCGGGCTTGCTGACCTCGGAGCCCGCCTGCACCAACACAGGCAGCCGTAGGCCCAGCTTCTCGGGCAGGAACCTGTCGGCCGCGATGGTGGCATTCACATCACCGCGCATAATGTCGCTGGTCGTGCGCTGCTGAAGCTTATCCTGCAAGCCACCGAAGCCCGAGGTAACATAGCTGCCCGTAGCCGTCACGTTGGCCACGTCGGCTAGCTGAGTGTTGAAGCGGGCTGTGGCGGCCCAGGCACTCTTACGGTCGAACTCAAACACCCGGAACTCATCGGCCCACACCGTTACCGACTTACTCACGCCGTTGTCCAGGGGGTTGAAAACGCCAATCATGGCACCCTGCACCTGCGAGAAGTCGGGGTTGCCTACTACCGTGATGGTAGCCCCAGTGGGCAAGTTTTCAGTATAAGTAAAGGGAGTAAAATAAAATTCTGACCCCAGATTATTCTGAACGGCAACGGCATTACGGGCCGCTTTGGCATTGATAAAATCCTGGAACGCCACCTGAATCTGGTTGGCATCGGGCCAGATTTCGGAGGTAGTCGATGCGCCCGTGCGGGTGATTTGCAGGGGCAGCGAGTACTCGTAGTAGTTCTGGGTGTAGTCGGTGCCGATGCGGATGAAAGCGCGTACGTCGCCATCGTTCACGTTGGCTTCCTGCGTTTCGGCGTGCAGGAACATCCGCAGTTGCTTGTACCGCAACAGGCTGATCTGAATGTTCTTATACGCCGCCTTGCCGTAGCCGTCGCGTAGGCCGTCCACTGTCAGGCGTAGGCTTTGCTCGTTTTGCCGGCGGTTCACGGTGCTGGAACCATACTCTTGGTCGCGCTGAATGCCGGGCGGCAGTACGTACGGAATGGCACCCGACGTATTGGCCGAGGCGCCGTTTTCCTCCAAGCTCACCGTCGAAATAGCAAAGCCCTCAGCATCGGTATCGTTGTTGAGTACGGGCTGGCCGGGGGTAGCAATGGTGCTCAGGAAGCGGCGCCACTGGTTGGCCACAAACTGCGGCTGCACCAGGCGTAGCACCACCGGCTGCTGCCACTGCGTGAGGTAGAGGCGCACAAACCGGATGGATTTGAAGCCAAACGGCTGCCCGTTGGGCGTGCCGCGCACAGCCGAATATTGCCGCACCGGCACCCGGAACTGGTACCACGACACCGACTCGCCATTGGAGCCGGCAATGGAGCGCGTCACCTTGTCCACAATGTAGTTTTGGCCCACCACCATGTTGTTGGGCCGGATTTGCAGGCGGTACTCGTAGTAGCGCTCCAGGTCCGTCACCACGTTGTCGCGGTTCAGGTCTTCCTTGTCGGGGTAGGCAGTGGAGCTTTGGTTGGTATCGGAGGTGGAGTTGCCCTCCATCCCATTGTACTGCTTATAGCGACCCAGGATGTGGTTGCCGGCCGGGTTGCCATCGTACTGGCCCGAGAGGTGGTGCAGGAAGTCGTCGCCGGCTGGGTCGTCCAGGCCAGAAAACGGACCGGGTACGCCCAGCGCTTTTTCGGCGGTATTGTCTACCCCGTCCAGCCCCACATCCTGCTGCGCCCGCGCCCCATTGGCCGCCGAGAAGGCATCGGTCAAAAACTGCTGGGTGGTAGCCCGGCCCCACACAGTATTCTGCGTTAGATTGGGTGCATTATTAACGCCGTCGGGTAGGCCGTTCTCAAACTCGTTAATGTTGTTGTTGCGCAGCACATCTTCCGACACCGAGCCCAAGTTGATATAAAAATCACCGCCAGGGTTGGCAGAGGCTACCGTCTCGTTCACCCCATCGCGGATGACGTTATTGCCGTTGTTGCTCTGAATGAACGGGTCCATCATCCAGAACTCGATATACTCTACATTGGCGTTGTCGAAGTCCGTATCGAAGGTGATTTCGCGGCTGATGGCGCCGTAGTTACTTTGAGGTAACCCGAGCAATGCGGTACGGGTGGGGTCTCTGGGGTCAGGAGTAGCCTGTGGGTTATAGTTGTACTGCCCGCGCTCGGTTGGAAAGTAGGCTAAGTCCAGGGGCAGCTCAAAACCGTTACCAGTAGCGCCCACGTCGCGGGCCGGGAAAATCTCGGTGCGCGGAATGCCTCGAACATAGTGGTTGCGCAGCTCTTGCGCCCCAATGCTGTTGGGCTTGCTGGGGCCGTTGGAGTAGTACGTCTGATCTACGGTGTACCAAGCCATTTTGGCGCGATGGTAGGCGAACGGCAGTCCTTGCTCCTGTGAGCCCTGGATGGGTAGGGGGGTAGCACCCAGGCGCCACACCGTGGCCGAGTTCAGGCCGGCCAGCGTGTAGGGCGTGCGTGCATTCTCGAAGTCGTCGAGGTAGGAAACACCGTTCTCGCCGCGGCCTAGCTCCGTTTTGCCCGGCACTAGCTTGGCGAACTCCCCACTAAAGGCCACCGACGACGGCGCCTTGGTGCTGAGGCCCGGCAGCATATCCAAGTACTTGGTGAGGGCCCGCGACTCGCGGCGCATGTTCACGTCGAAGCCGTAGATGGTGTTGTTGTTGGGCTCGTCGCCGATGGCCACGCGGTTGATGCCGGGGGCCTGGTTTTCAATCAGCTTCAGCATGGTAGCGCCAAAGTTGATGTCGGGGCTGAGGCGGTAGTCGAGACGGGTGCCAATGAGGCGGCGCGGCTGCACCTGCACCACCGCGTTTTTCTCGAAGGTGATGCGCAGCTCGTTGGCCGAATTGAGGTAGCTTGGGTTCAGGATTTTCACCTGTGCCTGATCGTAGAACACCTGATAGTCAACCGTTTCCTGCAACAGCGTGCTCCCCGCATACACCCGCACCGAACCCTGCGCAATGCCAAAACCAGGTAGGCTAATCACGTCGGTAGACGTAGCCTGGTAGCGCCCGCGTAGGAAAAACTTGTCCTTGTCCTGCACCTGTTGGGCATCGCTCTGCACTTGATTATACAGGGCCGAGTACACGTACTTGTCGATCAGTCCCTGCTCGGTGCCGGCCACAAACTGGTTCTGCAAGTAATTGCCAAACGGCTCTACCTCTGGGAAGTAAATGCGCCCCAGGGTAGGGTCGATGGTGATGCCCGAGATAAAGTCGAAGTTGCCGTCGGCGTTTCGGTCGTTGTTGGGGTTCAGGTTATCGAGGTTGAGCACCTGAATCAGCGGCACGTTCTGCACGCTCTGCCCTTCCTTCAGCGAAATCAAGTCCACACCCGTCACATCGTCCTTGTACACCACTTGCAGCTGGAAGTTCTCGCGGTTGAGCTGCGTAGCATTCAGCGAGTACACGTTCTTCATCAGCAAATCCCAGGTAGGGAGGTTGCGCGTGAGCAGGTTGGGATTCTGCGGATTCACGTTGGGGTCGGCCAGGCCCACGCCGGGGTTGGTGGCCTTCAGCATCTTCAGGAAAATCACCTGATCGGCATTCACGCTGGCGTAGTCGTCCACCAGCTCGCCTACCTTGTATACCTGGCCGTTGTAGAGGTATTCGTAGCTCACGCCCAGCACCTGCTCGGGTAGCAGCTGCGTGTTCAGCGAAAGGTAGCCCAGCTGGGCATTGAAGGTATATTCGGTAGGGGCCAGCTTACGGGCACGCACCCGCTCGAAGTCAGTGGCTTTCACCAGCCCCAACGCGTTCAAAGAGTTGTCTACGGTGAGGTTGCCACGATCCCGGCGTACCTGCTCATATTCGGTATTCTGCCCGTTGCCGGGGGGCGTATTCGTCGTGCGGTTGCCGGCCAGGAACTGCGGGCGGTATACCCGGAACGGTTCGGCCAGGTCCATCAGCGTCACCACGTTGCGCAGGTCGGTGGCGGTGCGGTTGTCGTTGGTCACGTACACCTCCAAGCGGCGGATTTCAATGCCGCTCTGCACGGTGGGTAGGTTGCGCAAGGCCGCGTTGTACCGGTCGCGGAAAAACTGCGACAGGAAGAAGTGCCGGTTGTTTTCGTACTGACTGGCCTTGATTTCAAAGTTGCGGCTCTGCCCGCCGTTCTGCACCGTCACGGCGTCTTGCTGGCCGCGCAGGGTACTGGCTACGGCCGTTACGCCCAGGCGCCCGAATTGCAGCTGGGCTTTCACCCCAAACAGGTTCTGACCGCCCGTAATCAAGGAGTTGTTCAGGGGTAGGCTCACGTTGCCCAGCTCCACCTTCCGGATAATCTCCGTTTCGTAGCCCGTATAGTCGAGCTTCATGTTGTTCTCGAACTCGAAAGCCGCTTTCGTGTCGTAGTTGAACGTCACCCGCATCTTCTCCCCGATCTGGCCGGTGAGGTTCAGGTTCATGTTCTGCTCGTAGTTGAAGTCGCCGGTGCGCTGCTGGCGGAGCGTGAGGGTAGGGTTTTCGTTGCGGTTGAAGCGCGCGCCCATGCGCAGCGTCACAGCGCCCTGGGGCCGGATGTCTACATAGCTACCCCCGAAGATGCGGTCGGCCATGGGGCCGAGGTAGATTTTCGGAATCAGGCGCTGGGCCGTAGCGGGCGTGTTGGCGCCGCCAGTTACACCGCCAGCGGCCTTTTCGCGGTAATAATCGCGCACAGCCTGCTGTTGCCGAAACCGCGAATACTCCTCAAACGTCATCCGACTCGGATTCCGATAGTCGATATCCGAACCTATTTTCTCGTTTAAGTCGTAGTAGTCTAAACTGTCGCTCGCCACTACCTCGGGTTTCACGTTGGCGGGCTGGTCGAGCAGCAGGGGCGAACGGCGCCGGGTAGGCGACGTAATACCCTGCCGGTCTGCGGGCGCCACTTTGGGGCGCGAGCTGGGCCGGTAGCGGCTGGTATCGGGCAGCACCACGCGCGGGGTATCGGGCAGCAGCTGCGCCACCACGGGTAGGTGTGTCAGGAGCTGGTGCAACCGAGTAGCGTTTGTACTCAACGGCTTCGCCTGCGACCACCAGGTCACCAGCAACGCACACAGAACCAGCGAGGAGGAGAGGTGTTTCTTATCGAAGCTCAAGGAAGTGAAACGGCCGCACGGCCGGGAAGAACGCTAATGGGTCTTAAGAGCAAACTTAATCAATTCCTCTATGCTCAGCTCGTTGCCGTGCTTGTGCTGGATAGTATCCAACGCCTTTTCTGCCGCTGTCCGCGCGAAGCCCAGAGTCACCAAAGCCGCTAACGCTTCGGAGCGGTTGGTATTGTGTGCCTTGGCCAGTGGCACGGTATCCACGCCGGCTTTGGCCAACAGCTCATCCTTCCGCAACCGGTCTTTCAGCTCCAGTACCACCCGCTGGGCAGTTTTCGGGCCAACTCCCTTGATACTCTGAATGGAACGCACATCCTCGCTCACAATGGCGTGCCGGATTTCACCCACGCTCATGCTGCTCACCATCACAATGCCCGTGCCTGGCCCGATGCCCGACACCGAAATTAAGTGCATAAACAGCGCCTTTTCGTTGGGGTCCAGAAAGCCGTAGAGCGTATTGGCGTCTTCCTTGATATGCTGGTAAGTGAAAAGTTTTGCCTTCTCGTTTTCGGCGGGCAGTTTGGAGTAGGTAGCCAGCGAAATCTTCACTTCGTAGCCAATGCCGTGCACGTCGAGAATGGCGAGGGTAGGGTCTTTATAGGCAAGCGTGCCGTCGATATAGGCAATCATAGCAGAGGGTAGGATGAGCTAGAAACAGAAAGTGCTTCTCTGTGAGTGGAAAGCTACGGATAAACACGTTTGGACACGTAATCTATCCCCGGCGAAAGGAAATAATGGCCCTGGGTTGTGCCGAGTACATTCTTTAATTCTCGCTTACTTCCGCGTGCCAGATGGCCCAGGTTTCTTGTTTGGTGAGGTAAAAAGTAGCTACTACGCCCTGCACTGGCATTCGGAGTAAAATAGCCGCCTGCTTGTCATCAATGGAAAAAGCTTCTATGGATAACAACGGCTCAGTAGGGGTCACCTTCACCCACCGCACCGGGTAGCGCCCTGGCAGCTCGAAATTGCTGATTGGAATAAACCGGCGGTTGTACACCACGGGATTCGAAAATCGAACGGAAATGAAGCCTTGCTGCTCAGCATGAGGCCGCGCGAAATTCCAGAGCTGCGGATTGGTCACTACCGCGCCGATAATGGCCCATACATCGGCCTGCGGATTGGCGGGAGCTTGCCGGCAGCTGTTCAGGCATAGCAGCAATAAGCAGCAAACAACGAAACCTCTTATAAAAGGCACCGGCTTATCAATTTTTATCAAGCTATCGAAAAATTAATAAGCCGGTGCCTGTGCTGCTACTTATAGTTGCTGCCTACCCTTCGCCAGCTGCTGCGCATCGGCCACGGCTATGGCCGTGATGTTCACAATCTCGCGCACCGAGGCGCCCAATTGCAGAATGTGCACCGGTTTGCGCATACCCATCAGCACCGGCCCAATTACCTCGGCGCCGCCCAGCTCCTGCATCACTTTGTAGGCAATGTTGCCGGCTAGTACCGTCGGGAAGATGAGCGTGTTGGCACCGCCGTACTTGGCCAATTCCGAGAACGGGTACTGCTCCTGCAACAGCTGCGGATTTAGGGCGGTGTTGGCCTGCATCTCGCCGTCTAGAATCAGGTCGGGGTAGCGCTGCTTGGCTAGCTCCGTGGCGCGGCGCGACTTGTCGGGAACAGGGCCGGGGTTGGAGCCGAAGTTGGAGTAGCTGAGCACGGCAATGTGTGGCTCGTTGTCGAAGAAACGCACGGTACGCGCCGCCAAGCCAATAATGTCCACCATTTCCTCGGCCGTGGGGTCGATGTTTACGGTGGTATCGGCGAAGAAGAATGGCCCGCGCTTGTGCTGGATGATGTACATACCAGCCACGCGCTTCACGCTCTCGTCTACCCCAATCACCCGCAACGCAGGTTGAATCGACTTACTGTAGTCCTTGGTCAAACCCGTAATAAACGCGTCGGCCTGGCCGGTTTCCAGCATCATCGAGCCGTAGTAGTTCCGCTCGCGCATCAGGCGCTGCGACTCGTAGAGCGTGATGCCCTTGCGCTGGCGCTTCTGAAACAATAGCTGCGCAAACTCCTCGCGGGTCGCCTTTTCCTGGATGTTGTCGATGATTTCGCAGCCGGCAAGGTCCAGGTTGTTGGCGCGGGCAATTTCTTCCAGCTTCTGGCGGTTGCCCAGCAAAACGGGCTTGGCAATGCCCTCATCCACCAGCGTTTGGGCGGCTTTGAGGATTTTGTAGTTGTCGCCCTCGGCAAACACCACCCGCTTGGGGTTGGATTTGGCCGCCGACGTCACGCGGTTCAGTAGCTTCTGGCTCACGCCTAAGCGGCCGCGCAGCTCGTCTTCGTAGACAAACCAATCCGTAATCTGGCGGCGGGCCACGCCGCTTTCCATGGCGGCTTTCGCTACGGCCGGCGATACAGTGGTAATCAGGCGTGGGTCTAGTGGCTTGGGAATCAGGTAGGTGCGTCCGAAGGCCAACGTGTTGTCGCCGTAGGCTTTGTTCACGAGGTCGGGCACTACGTCCTTCGCCAGGTCGGCCAGGGCGCGTACGGCAGCCAGCTTCATGGCTTCGTTGATTTCCGTGGCCCGCACGTCCAGCGCCCCCCGGAAAATGTAGGGGAAGCCCAGTACGTTGTTCACCTGGTTGGGATGGTCGGAGCGGCCCGTGGCCATAATGATGTCCGGCCGAGTAGCCATGGCCAAGTCGTAGTCGATTTCCGGGTTCGGATTAGCCAGGGCAAACACAATGGGATTGTCGGCCATTGTCAGCAGCAGCTCAGCCGGCAGCACGTTGGCCGCCGATAGGCCTAGGAACACATCGGCGCCGCGCATGGCCTCGGCCAGCGTCGTGACGGGCCGCTGGGTAGCAAAGCGCATCTGCATATCAGCCAGATCGGTGCGCTGGGGATTGATAACGCCGTCTTTGTCGAACACTACCACGTTCTCCAACTTCACACCCAACTCCAAGTATAGCCGCAAACACGACACAGCGGCCGCGCCGGCCCCGCTCACCACCAACTGCACCTCGTCAATCTTCTTGCCTACCAGTTCCAACGCATTCAGCAGGGCGGCCGAGGTGATGATGGCCGTACCGTGCTGGTCGTCGTGCATCAGCGGGATGTTCATCTGCTCACGCAGGGCCGTTTCGATGCGGAAGCATTCGGGCGCCTTAATGTCCTCTAGGTTGATGCCGCCGAAGGTAGGCTCCAGGGCCTTCACAATGCGAATGAATTCGTCGGGGTCCGTGGCATCAATCTCAATATCGAAGCAATCAATACCCGCGAACTTTTTGAACAATACGCCCTTACCCTCCATCACCGGCTTGCTGGCCTCGGGGCCAATGTTGCCCAGACCCAACACTGCCGTGCCGTTGCTGATGACGGCCACCAGGTTGCCCTTCGCGGTGTATTTATACACATCATCGGGGTTGGCGGCAATGGCCAAACACGGTTCGGCTACCCCCGGCGAGTAGGCCAGCGCCAAGTCAGACTGCGTACTAACGGGCTTGGTGGGCACTACCTCAATCTTACCGGCAGGCTCCTGGGAGTGGTAGTTGAGGGCGTCTTGTTTGTTGATTTTCAGCATGAGGTAAGAAAGGTGGGTGGCAAAAGTCGTGGGTGCGACTAAGGGGCAAAGGTAAGCTAGTGGCCGGCAAAGGTAGGCGCCACCGGAAAGAAAAGCGCCCCAGGCGGTAGGCCCGGGGCGTAGGGTAGGGTAATGCCTGGCATTTCGAACATTCTGCTTGATGCGCAGAATGTTCGAAATGACGTGCTTTAACTGGTTTCCACAATCAGCTTCTGGCCCGGCTTCACGGCATCCGATTTCAGATGGTTCAACCGGCGCAGTTGCTCCACCGTCACTCCTTGGTAGCGGCGCGAAATGTTATAGAGCGTGTCGCCGGGCTGTACCAGGTAGGTACGGGGCGGCAAAAGGGTGGGAGCAGCGGGCTTTGAGCGGGGCACTGGCTTATGAGCCGTAGCGGTTAGCACCGGAGCTGCCGGAGTTTCTTCATCGGCCTGCGCCACGTAGAGCGTCAGCTTTTGCCCCGGCATCAAGTGGCTGGAAGCCGATGGGTTCCAATCCATCAACTGTGCCACCGTCACATCGTGGCGCTGGGCAATCTTGCTGAGATTGTCGCCGCGCCGTACGGTGTACAGGGTAGCAGCCGTATCCGCAGGCGCTATCGATGCTACTGCTACTGGGGACGTTTCGGGTACTGCGGTAGGGTGTTCCTGATGGGTAGGGGTAGGGGCCTCCGTGCGTCGGGCAGCGGACCGTGTAGGGGCTACCGTTGCGGTGGCAATAGCTGCCGCTGGTGCAACCGGTTTCATTACCGCTACCGGCGTCACGACCGTGCCGTCTGCCCGCCGCGCCGATGCTACGGTGGGTAGGGCCTCCGGTACCTGGGCCGCTACCTTTGCATAAGTTGGGGTAGGAGTAGACTGTTTTTCGGCGGGGGTTGGCACAAATAGCACTAATTTCTGCTGCGCCCGCAACGTCTGCTGGCGGCTGCTCAGCTTGTTCCAACGTCGCAATTGGCTTTGCGAGACACCGTAGTTGCGGGCCACAGTAGCAATAGTCTGGCCTCGGCGCACCGTGTGCACCTTACGTTGCAGGCGCGGGGCTTCAGGTGGTGGCGCGGCGGCAGCCAGCATAGCCGGGGTAGCAGGCGCGCCGGCCATGTGCGGTGGTAGGGGCACTAAAGGCTGCGGCAACTCTCGCAGCGGCTGGCAGTAGGCAAACAGCGTAGACCGATCAACGTTAACTAGCTGTGCCCGGAGCGCCGAGGGTACCTGAATAACGTAGGAACGATACCCCGACGGCAAATACGCCCGCTTGATTTCCGGGTTATACCGCAGCAACGCCAACGAATCGGACAAGCCCACTGCTTGGCTGAGGCGGCGCAGGTCGAAGGCTTTACCGCGCAAGTGCAGCGTGTCGAGCGGCTCGGCGTACTGGTAACGAAGCTCGGACGAGTGCAGCTGGTGCTCCCGCGCGTACTTCATGGTGTACATGATGGCCGTGAAGGTAGGCACGTAGTTGCGCGTTTCCTTCGGCATGTAGGGGTATAGGTCCCAGAAGTTCTTCTTGCCCGTGCGGCGTATCACGCGCTGCACGTTGCCTACCCCCCAGTTATACGACGCCAACACCAGCTCCCAGTCGTGGAAGACGCCGTAGAGAGCCCGCAGGTATTTGCAGGCTGCTTCGGTGGCCTTTTCGGGGCTCATACGCTCGTCCACCCACTCATCGCGCACGAGGCGCCAGTCGCTGGCAGTAGGGCCCATAAACTGCCACAAGCCGGTAGCGCCTACCCTCGATTTGGCCGTCGGAATCAAGGCAGATTCGACGACAGCCAGGTATTTCAGGTCGTTGGGTAAATCGTATTTCGCCAGGTACTTCTCAAAAATCGGGAAGTACATATTCTCCCGCTCCAGCACGCGCTGCGTGTAGGCGCGGTTGCGTTGGGTAAAGAAGTTGACGTAGGCCAGCACCGAGTTGTTGAACACGTGCGGCATGTCGGTTTCAATGCAGCCTACCCGGTCGCCCACTAGGTCGCGCAGCTCGGGGGGCGTTTGGGCCCACAGCAGCTTCACGGAGTCGACGTGCGCCGCTACCAGCGAATCGGGGGGTAGGGCCAGCAGGTTCACCTGCACGGTATCATCGGGAAGCGGGAGCGAGCCAATGGGCGGGGCGGGCAGCGTTTGTGCCGTTCCCATCCTTCCAAAAGCCAGAAATAACAACCCCGGTGCGGCTACCCGCTTCCACAACGACAGCTTCTTCATCAGGGCAACGCGGGTGTTAAAGACTCAGTAATCGAATTGGCAAAAGCCAGCAGGTGTTCCTCGCGGAATGCCCCAGCCAACAGTTGCAAACCAATGGGTAGCCCCTCGCTGTCGGTGCCCGCCGGTACTGAAATAGCCGGTACCCCAGCCAACGACGCCTGCACCGTGAAAATGTCGGCCAAGTACATCGCCAACGTATCCTTATTCACGTCGCCAATGTGGAACGCCGTGGTAGGGGTAGTAGGCAGCACCAGGAAATCGTACTGGCGTAGCAGTTCATCGGTCTTCTCCTTGATCAGGCGACGCACCTGCTGGGCTTTGGTGTAGTACGCATCGTAGTAGTCAGCCGACAGCACAAAGGTGCCTAGCAGAATCCGGCGCTGCACTTCTGAGCCAAAGCCCTGGGCGCGGGTTTTCTTGTAAAGCGATTCCAGATCGGTAGCGTCCGGAGCGCGGTAGCCAAACTTCACGCCGTCGTAGCGGCTCAGATTGGAACTGGCCTCGGCGGTGGTCAGGATATAGTAGGTAGGAACAATGTAATCGAGGTAGGGAAAGTCTACAGCTTCCACCACGTGGCCTTGGCTGCGCAGCAAGTCCAGCGCTTCTTCCGTGGCCGCCTTAATTTCCTCATTTAAGCCTGGGCGCTCCAGGCAGTCCTTGATGTAGCCGATGCGGTATTGCGCCGCCGGTTCCAGTTGCTGGCTGTACGCAGGCACTGGGTGGTGGCTTACGGTGCTGTCAAAATTGTCGGCTCCAGCCATCACTTCCAACAGCAGCGCCGCATCTTCCACGGAGCGCGTGAGCGTACCAATCTGGTCGAACGACGAAGCGTAGGCAATTAGTCCATAGCGCGAGATGCGCGAGTAGGTAGGCTTGAAACCCACCACACCGCAAAAAGCGGCTGGCTGTCGTACCGAGCCGCCTGTATCGGAGCCAATAGAGGCCAGACACAAATCGGCCTGCACTGCCACCGCCGACCCGCCCGACGACCCACCGGACACCCGGTCAGTGTCTAGTTCATTGCGCACGGGGCCAAAGTAGGATGTCTCGTTGGAGGCGCCCATAGCAAACTCGTCGCAGTTCTGGCGACCAATCAGAATAGCGTCTTCATCCAGCAAACGCTGTACGGCCGTGCCGCTGAACAAGGAGCGGAACCCATCCAGAATGTGGCTGCTGCTCTGCAACGCGTGGTCTTTGTAGGCCAGCACGTCTTTCAGGCCAATCACCATACCGGCCAGCTTGCCGGCCGTGCCAGCTTGCAGCTTGGCGTCCACGGCATCGGCCTGAGTGCGGGCCTCTTCGGGCCACACTTCCAGGAAGGCGTTCAGGTGTTGCTTCTGCTGGATGTTATCCAGATAATACTCGACGAGCTGACGACAGGTGGTGGTGCCTGCCGTCAGCTCGCGACGAACTTCCGTGAGGGAGTTAAAACGTTTCAAATCGCTGGGTCAGTGAAGTGAAAAAAGAAATTGTCAGGAAATAACGGTCTGTTGCTGGCGAGCTTTGTAGGCTTGCATAAAGAACAGACCGCTACTTCCTGACAACTAAAGTACGGTTTTACTTTGAAACGACGACTTAGGAAGTCTGATCGAGGCGGTTAGATGTATGCTCTGGCTGCGGAGCCGGCATAGCCACACCACCATCCATGGGCGGTGCTACCGTGGTAGGAGGCACTGGCACCGAGTCGGTATGAACTGGAGCGCCGGGAGCTGAAGCATAAGGCTGTTGGTACGGCTGCTGTGGCTGCTGGTACGATTGATTATGGTTGGGACGGCCGGAATTCTCGATTTCGTTGCGAATCTCCGACGAAGCGTCTTTGAATTCCCGAATGCCTTTGCCCAAGCCCCGCGCCAACTCAGGAATCTTATTGGCGCCGAAGAAAATGAGGATAACCACCATGATGAGCATTATCTCACCACCTCCCAGGTCTCCCAGGAATAAGAAAAGAGGCGTATTCATTGCAGTAGGTTAGTAACGGGGTTGAGTTGGATTCTGATGCTGATTGGTAGGCGGCGCTGGCTGGTCGCGGTAGGGCGGCTGGGTAGGCTGCTGGTTACCGTAGTGAGGCTGCTGGGTTTGCTGCTGGTCGCGGTACTCGGGACGCTCCTCCTTCGAAGCATCCTTGAATTCCTTCACTCCCTGACCCAGGCCACGGAACAATTCAGGAATGCGTTTTGCACCAAAAAAGATGACAAGCACGAAGATAATAAATATGATCGTGCGGGGGGCAATAGCCAGAAACAGCGCGGTTAAGAGCATGGGCGAGGCCGCAAGGCCAGTTTGGGGTGGTAAAACTATAGCTACGCAACTGGCTATGGTTTAGGATTGGTAAAGGTACCCGATAATTCGCAAATCAGTTCCGATAACCAGTAGTTTTCCTGTTGGAGTCGATGCAGGCTAATCCTATTTGTTAGAAAGTAAGGTAAAAAGTTGAGCGCTAAAAATCCAGCTTCTGCCGTGCTAATATCATAGTTCAACGATTACCGCCCGGCAATCCATTGATCAACTGATATCTTCGTTGCCCCCTCTATCTTACTAATCTTTTACCAGCGCATGCAATTCAGTAGTTTATCTGCACGCTAATGACAAAAAAATCATATAAGAGTCAATCCTCACTGATTTCAAATGACTCTGGCAGCCGGGAGGCTACGCGGTTAGAAATACTGCGAAACTATCAAATTCTGGATACGCCCAAAGAACAGGCTTTCGACGACTTGGCAAAGCTCACGGCCTATATCTGTGATACGCCAATTGCTCTCATATCGTTCATTGGCGCCGATCGGCAGAGTGTGAAGGCGGAGGTAGGAGGGGAGGGTCTGCACAATCTGCCGCGCGACATTGCCTTCTGCAACTATGTGATGCTGTCAGAAGATTTGCTGGAGGTAGAAGATGCCGCGAATGACGTTGATTTTCAATACAACCCGCTAGTAGTTGGCAAGCAGAAAGTGCGCTTTTATGTAGGCGCTCCTTTGCTTTCGCCCGAGGGCTACCCCTTGGGTAGTCTATGCGCCATCGATATGGTACCGCGCCGGCTGAACGAGCAGCAGCGCGAAGCGCTACGCATATTAGCCCGCGAGGTAGTAGCGCACCTAGAGCTGCGCCGGGCCCGGCTGCAATTAGAAAAGGAAAAAACGCAGCTGTTTGAACTGCTACGCCCAAGTACCAATAAGCCCGATACAGTGGCGGCGGAAGAGCAGTACACAGAAATATTCGTGCGGCAGGAGCAAAAGCTGGTGCGCGTGGTTACAGCCGACATCACCTACGTAGAGGCCCTGGGCGATTACGTGAATATTTATACTGATCGAGAGCGACTTACGGTATACAGCACGATGAAAGAACTGGAAAGCCGGCTGCCTAATCGGGACTTTGCCCGTATTCACCGCAAGTACATTGTGTGTCTGGGCCGCATTATTGCTATTGAAACCGACACCGCTTTGTTTGAGACCAGCAAGACCACAACGTTGTCGTTGCCCATCGGCAACTCTTACAAGGCGGCACTTCTCAACCGGCTGAACTTGATATAGTACCGTTTCTGAATAGCATGGCTTTTATTCAGCGGCCATAATTCGTGACTTTACCGAGCGAAACTGTTGCTTCAGCGAAAAAGAAAGATATACTTATTGAGAATTATATAACTTTCCGGTAGTTATCTAAGACTTAACAAAGGAGCAGGCTATGTTCTGGAGTTGGAATATTGATAGCTAAGTTTGTTTTCATAGCTCGGAAAGACACCGTATTGTATACGGTGTTTTTTTTGTTCTGTAGGTTTTGCTGCGCTACTTCACCTAGCACTATTTGCGGCCCAGCCAATTTTCTGGGTTGAGATTGGCACTGTTGCGCCACAGCTGAAATTGCACTTCCGAGGTGCCCTCCGAGTTGGTTTGTACGGTGCCAATAGTTGCACGGGCCTTCACTACCTGGCCTTCTTGTACGCTCACGGAGCGTAGCTTGGCATACACGGTGAAATATTCGCCATGCTGGATCATGACAATGTTGTTCATGCCTGGCACGCTGGATACCGTGAGTACTTTACCGTCGAAAATAGCCCGCACTGGCTCACCGGCATTCGTCTGGATATCTACGCCGCGGTTTTCTACTACTACGTTTTTGAGCACCGGGTGCGCGTGGCGGCCAAAGTGTTGGGAGATGAAGCCGCGTGCCACAGGCCACAGTAGGCGGCCTTGGTTGTCGGCAAAGGAAGAGGAGAGGGCGGCCGTTTCGGGGGTAAGCGTTACGCGATTTACCCGGCTGGCGGCGGCATCTTCCTCGGCGGCACTGGTGCGCGAGGTGCCACCCGCACCACCTCGTACCCCGCTACGAGCCGCATTGGCTCGGGCGGCACGAGCAGCGGCAGCGGCGCGGGCCGCCCGAGCAATTTCTTCGCGTACCCGTTGGGCAATCAGGTTGTCGAGGCGCTGCACGGCTTGCTGGCGGCGGGTTAGCTCTTGGCCCAGCTTTTCTTCTTGCTGGCCGAGCTTGGTTACTACCTGATCCTGCTGCGTTTTAAGACTAATAAGGTTCTTTTTCTCCGTGAGCTGATTGGAAAGTAGTGTACTTTTCTGCTGACGCTGCTCATTAAGGTTCGTCAACTGGCGGCTGAGCTTCTGCTGGGTAGCGCTGATCTGGGCGGCCTGGGCCTGCCGCACTTCAGAATACTGCCGCACGTAGCGCAGGCGGCGCAAAAAGCTATTGAACGAATCGGCCGCAAACAGGAGCATGATGCGGTTGTAGCTATTCGCCGTTTTGGAGGCCGCGTAAATCATGCGGGCATATTCGGCGCGCAACTGCTCCAGGCTTTGCTGGGTTTGCTGCACCTGGCCTTCAGTCTGGCGCACATCTGTTTCCACGGTTTTCAGCTCCGTGGAAATGTTGCGAATCACGCCCTGCTGCACGGTGAGCTTTTCCTTCAGCGCATTTAGTTGCCCAATAGAAGCCTGCTTTTTCTCTTGAGTTTGAGCCAAGATGCGGCTGGTTTCTTTGATGCGCCGCAGCGTAGTGCGCCGTTCCCGTTCCAACTGCGCTTTGCTTTTAGTACGGGTAGTAGAGCGCTTACGCTGTTGTGCCTGAGCAGGAGGTCCGCTCAGGTGTAACAGGAAGGCAGTAAGGAGTAAAATGTAAAAACGCAACGTTCCCTTCACGCTGTTACTTTTTTCGCGTGTAGCCCGAAGGTACGGAGAAGGGGAAAGACAGGCGCTCTTTGTCCAGGTCCACGTTGCGGTAGTTGATGGATAGCGTAGAAGCGCCACTACCCTGCTTCACCTGCACCAGCGTGGAGTAGGCGAACTGTTGCTGCGTACCGGCCAGGGCCTGAAAATCGGTGTAGTTCACCATGTAGCTGTTCTGCGAGTTGGGGTCGGTCACTGTTAGCTCCTTCACGCGTTGCCGGCTCAGCTCAATCAGTTGCTTAAGCAGCAGGCCCGATTGGGCATACTCTACCCGCTGCTGCGGGCCTTCGGTAACGACGGTAGGCGTCACGCCGGCCGGTGCGGGCAGATAGTTGCCCAGCAACAGCGCCTGTAGCTGCTCGAAGGTTACCTCCACATTGAACTGCTGCTTCAGGTAGGCAAAGTTGCCGGCGTAATACTCCCGCTGCAACTTATTCATGATTTGGATAGAATCGCGGGTGATGCGGGCGCGTACGCCTTCAAATCCAGCCAGGCCCAACGACATCCAGATAATGCTGTCCTTGCGCATGCGCACGTTGATATTCACCGTCTGCTTCAGCGAAGGCATGTCTACCTGGGCCTTGCCTTTGGCAGTGAGGTAGCGGAAATCGATATTCTCTACCTTGATTTCTGGGTTGATTGGCGTGGCCGTGGTAGCCGGATTGTTGGTAGCAGTAGGAGTTAGCTTGCGCTGACAGCTGCCCAACACGAGCAGAACAAGGAGCAGCAAAACGCCGGGGTACTTACTCATAAAGCTTCTTTTCTTTGATCTTACGGTCAATCAGGGCCGAGGCGTCGCCGGCTTGTTTGGCGCGCTCCCAGGCCGCTACGGCCTGCGTGGGCTGCTGTAGCTGAAACAGCACGTCGCCGTAATGTTCTAGCAGCGTGCCATCGGAACTGTGTTTCAGGGCGGTTTCTAGCGCCTGGCGGGCGCCGGTGTAGTCTTTCAGCTTATACAGCACCCAAGCGTACGTGTCGAGGTAGGTAGGGTTATCGGGAGACTGCTTTACCAGCCGGCCAGCCATTTGCTTAGCTTTGTCCAGCTTCTCGCCTCGCAGGGAGAGATAGTAGCTGTAATTGTTCAGGGCCTGGGCATTGTTGGCGTCAACGCTGAGCGCTGCCTCATACGCGGCATCCGACTTGGGGTAGTCTTTCAGTTCGTGGTATACATCGCCCAACTGCGTATTGAACTGCGCCTGTAGCTCGGGGTTGTCGGTCGTAAGCTTGCGGCCATACTCCAGCGACTTGATAGCCTGGGCGGGCTGCTTTTTCAGCACGTGCCCTACCCCATTGTAGAACCAGAGCGGTGCTTGGTTAGGAAACAGTTCCAGCGCCTGCTCGGTGTGCACCAGCAACGAATCGGACTGGTTTAGCTCAGCATCCAGCAACACCACTTGCTGCCAAATCTGAAACTTGGAGTTGTCAAGCTGAATAGCGCGCAGGTAGGAAGCGCGGGCGTCCTGCCTGTGCTCAATAATGGTCTGTACATCGCCAGCCATGGCAAAGGCCTTGGCCTCCTGAGGGTGCGCTTTCGTGGTTAGCTCCGCCAGGTCCAGCACTATTTGGGTGAGGTCTGGATTAGGCAACTGTCGAACGTATTCAATCAGGATGCGGACTTTTGAGTCTATGTCCATCGCCGGATTACCGAACGCTAGCTTCAGCTGCTCCACCGACTCGGCCTTTTTGCCCTGCAAGCGGTACACATCGGCCAAGATCATGCGGGCCTGTGGGTTGTCGGGGGCTTGGCGCAACGCCTGTTGGGTAACGCGCAATGCGTCGGGTAGGCGGTTGTTGGTCACATACATCTGGGCCTGCGCCAGCACGTACCGAATGTCTTCGGGGTTGGAGGCAATCAGCGTTTCGCCTTCCTGCAACGCCTTATCCAGATTGTTCTGCTTCAGATAAATCTGCTGCTTCTTGAACGCTACCTCATCCGTGGAGCCAAATTCCTTCTCGGCTTGGTCGTAGGTGGTCAGCGCCTCTTGCAGCTTACCCTGCGCCAAGTACAAGTCGGCTAGGTTGAACAGGTAATAGTTTGAATCGGGTACATCCCGAATCAGGCTGGTATACACCTTTGCGGCCTGGTCATACTGCTTTTGGGTGGTGTACGTCTGGGCCAGCAATAGGTAATAATAGGTGTTTTTGGGGTCGAGGCGCACGGCGGCCTGCGCAAAGTTGGTGGCCTCCTTGAGGTTGCCCGTAAGCATATTCACCTCAGCAATTTTATAGCTAATGGCCGCATTGTTGGGGCTGAGCGCATACGCTTTCAGCAGCCGCTCCATGGCCTTGGAGTAGTCTTCGAGCAAAGCGTAGCGCACCCCGTCCACAAAGTATGCCTCGCTTTGCTCCCGTTCCCGCGACGAAGGCTCACGCGAGTTCTGCTGGGCATTTTCTAGGGCCACCCGGTGAGCCAACTCCTTCCGCTCGCGGCGGCTGAGCTTGCGCTCCTTGGCCGGCGTCAGGCCAGTGTCTGTCTCCGTGGATTGTTGTGCCATGGTGCTGCCGGCCACTAGTAGCCCCAGCATCAGCAGCAAGAAAGCGGATAGTTGAGGCATACAGAGAGGAAATAAACCGGCCGGACGGCCCGGCGCATCAACAAAATAACAAAAGAAATAGCACGGCCCGTCAGGACCGCGCTATTGCTAACGTCAAAACGCAGAAAAATATCACACCCGCAGGGTGTTAAAGTCACCCAGGCTCAAATCGGCGGGGGCGCTTACGACGGTGGCGTTGTTACCTACCATCGAGTTGGTGATATTGGCGTGCAATACCGAGGCTGATTTCTGCACGATAGAGTTGGTCAGCACCGAGTTGCGCACGTTGCTACCCTCACCCAACGATACGTGTGGACCCACCACCGAGTCGGTCACCACGGCGTTTTCGCCGATGTACACGGGCTCAATTATCACCGAGTTCGTGATTTTGGCCGAGTCGGCTACCAGTTTCTCGCCGCGCTCCTGCAAGTATTCGAGGTAGCGCTGGTTGGTGAAGACGGTTGCATCCTTGTTGCCGCAGTCAAGCCACTCAGTTACGCGGCCGGGCACAAATTTGGTGCCCTTGTTTTTCATGTTTTCTAGGGCATTGGTGAGCTGATACTCGCCTTTGTCCTTGATGTCGTTGTCGAGCAGATATTGCAACTCCTCGCGCAGGTAGGCGCCGTCCTGGAAGTAGTAGATGCCGATGATGGCCAGGTCAGAAACGAATTCCTCAGGCTTCTCCACAAAGTCGGTAATCTCGCCGCTGTCATCCAGTTTCACCACGCCAAAGGGCTTGGGGTCGTCTACCTTCTGCACCCAGATGGTACCAGCAGCCGACGAGTCCAACTTGAAATCAGCCTTAAACAGCGTATCAGCAAAGGCCACTACCAGCGGGCCGGTCAGCGACTCCTTAGCGCATAGAATAGCGTGGGCAGTTCCTAGGGCCTCATCCTGATACACGATAGTTGCTTTTGCACCTACCGACTCAGCAATTTTTTGCAGGTTGCTCTCCACCTCTTTGCCGAAAGCCCGGCCAATAATGAAGGCTACTTCGTCCACCGGCTCGTTGCACACCTGGGCAATGTCCTCCACGAGGCGCTGCACAATGGGCTTGCCCGCAATCGGAATTAGGGGTTTGGGAACAGTGAGGGTGTGGGGGCGCATGCGTTTGCCCATGCCAGCCATCGGGACGATGATTTTCATATCCTTCCTGAGTAGGAGTGTTAAAAGTGGGTAATAAGTGCTCTATATTATATAGAAACGGGGAAAAGCTTGTTGCGGTTGGTTAATGACTGCCAGTACTGCCGTAGCCGCCCGTGCCGCGGGCTGTTTCGCTTAGCTCTTCGGTAGGTTCCCAGTCAATTACCTCATGGCGGGCTACTACTAGCTGTGCAATTCGCTCGCCGTCCTGCACTACGAAATCCGCGTCGGAGAGATTCACCAGTAGCACCTGAATTTCGCCCCGGTAGTCGGCATCAATGGTGCCGGGGCTGTTCACGATGCCAATGCCGTGCTTGTAGGCCAGGCCACTGCGGGGCCGCACCTGCATTTCGTAGCCCACGGGTAGGGCCACAAACAAGCCAGTCGGGATAAGTGCGCGTTGCAAAGGTCGTAGCGTCACGGGTTCCGTAAGATTAGCCCGCACGTCGAGGCCAGCGGCGTGTGCTGTTTGGTAGGCAGGTAGAGAATGGTGAGAGCGGTTGATAACGGGAATCTGCATCGGGCAAAGGTAGGAGGGTAGGGGCAAGAAGCCAGAACCTCATCCCGAAAGAACATTTAACAGTTACCTACCTAGTGCGCGTTGCGGTTTCTCAATCAGCACAATCAGCCCAATGAAGGCTAGCGTGAGTAGCGCGTGAAAAGCATGTCCACTCCAGGTACCCGATAAGGGTAGCCACCAACTAACAGCTACTACCCCGCAAGCCACCAGCAACCACGTAAGCAGCCGCACCACAGGGTAGGGCACCGGAAAGTGCCGTTCGCCGAGCCACCAGCATAGCGCCGCCATCATAAAATAACAGGCCAGCGTGGCAATGGCCGAGCCCATATACCCCAGCACCGGAATGAGTAGGAAGTTGAGGACGATGGTAAGTACAGCGCCAGCAAATCCTATATAGGTGCCGTAGTAGGTTTTGTCGGTGAGTTTGAACCACACCGAGAGGTTCCAGTATACGCCCAAAAACAGGTTGGCCAGCAGCAGCACCGGCACCACGCTCAAGCCTTGCAGATATTCGGGACTGCGCAGAAAAACCCGCGCCACCAAGTCCACGTTCACGCTTACGGCAACGAACAGAACGGCGCAGCACAGTGTGAACCACTTGAGTACCAAGGCAAACGTGAGGGGTGAGTTTTTTTCGGTGCTCTGCGCAAAGAAAAAGGGCTCGGCCGCGTATTTAAACGCCTGAATAACCAAGCTCATCAAAACAGCAATCTTGTAGCAGGCGCCGTAGATGCCTACCGCTGCCAAGCTGTCCTGACCGGGGTAGAAGCCCTCAGGAAGCCACTTAGGCAGCAGAATGCGGTCCAGCGTTTCGTTCACCATCCCAGCTAGGCCCATCAGCATAATAGGGTAGGCGTAGCGGAGCAACGGCCGCAACGGCTCCAGGTTCAGGCGTGGGCGAATATCGAGCAGCTCCCGGTACAGCAGTACCAGCGTGAAGGCGCTGGCTGCCAGGTTGGAAATGAACACGTATCCTACCCCCACCGTGGGGTCGTAGAGGCGGGCCACCAACGGCTGCAAGGCCGTTAGGTATTTCCCGGCCAGCACATCGGGGCAGAACACAATGAAAAACAGGTTCAACCCGATGTTCAACAGGATGTTAGCCAATCGGATAGCCGCAAATTTCTTCGCCTTGTTCTCCAATCGTAGCCTGGCAAATGGAATGGCCGCTACGGCATCCAGGCCCAGAATACAGGCTATCCAGACGGCGTACCGCTCGTGGCCGGGGGGTAGGGAGAGCAGGCTCATCAGCGGCCGGGCCAGCAAAGCCAACCCTACCGTAAATACGGCGCTGGTGAGCAGTAGCAGCGTCATCACACGATCGTACAGCTCTTGGCGGTCGGTGCCGGGGCGGTTGGCAAACCGGAAAAACGTGGTTTCCATGCCGTAGGTGAATACCACATTCAGGAACGATACGTAGGCAAACAACCCCGTGACAATGCCATACTGCGCTGCCACAAACCGGGCTGTATACACGGGTACCAGCAGCGTATTCAGTACCCGCCCTACAATACTACTCACGCCGTACACGGCCGTCTGGCCCGCCAGCTTTTTAGCTATACTCACGGAGTGAAATGGTAAATGATGAAATAGAGAGCAAATAGTGAGATGGTGAATTTGACGTATTATCTGCGCAACTTGCGCGCACTGCGCCAGTAGTACTCGCAGAACGTCGAGCTCACCATCTCACTGCTTACTCACCCGTGAATGCCGCCGGGCGCTTTTCCAGAAAGGCCTGGGTACCCTCACGGAAGTCAGCAGAGCCGCAGCAACGGCCAAAGAGGTTGGCCTCCGTCTGGTAGCCGTGGCGCTCTTGGTCGTAGGCCGCATTCACGCAGTCGATGATCATGCCGATGGCCAGCGGCGCTTTGCTCAGAATCTTGCCCAGCAACTGCTCGCAGAAGGGTAGCAGCTCCGCCAGCGGCACCACATGGTTCACGAGGCCTAGGCGTAGTGCTTCATCGGCTTTCACTTGGTCGGTGGTCATCAGCAGTTCCAGCGCTTTGCCTTTGCCGATGAGCTGGGCCAGCCGTTGCGTACCACCGTACCCCGGAATCAGGCCCAGGTTGGCTTCGGGCTGCCCGAAGCGGGCGTTTTCGGAGGCCACACGCAGATGGCAGGCCATGGCCAGCTCGCAGCCGCCACCCAGCGCAAAGCCATTCACAGCGGCAATAACCGGCTTGGAGCTTTCCTCAATCAGGCAAAATACCTCCTGGCCCTTCTCGGCCATACGGCGCCCTACTATCTCGTTCAACTCGGCCAACTCGGCAATATCGGCGCCGGCCACAAAGGATTTGTCGCCGCTACCCGTCAGAATGATGCCGCGCACTGCTTGCGCATCCAGGGCATACTGCATGGCTTGGCGGATTTCCTCAATAGTAGCCGCGTTCAGCGCGTTCAGCTTGGTAGGGCGGTTCAAAGTAATGCGCAGGATGCCGGAAGCGGAATCCTGTTGCAACAACAGATTATGAAAAAGAGGAACCATAGAGCCGTAACAAAATAGAAGATCAAAAGTCGAGCGGGCAAAGATAAAGTAAAAGCGCGGGGCCTGTTTCGTCCGGCCTGCGGGTCCGCAATAACCCGAAATCGGTTAGGCAACCAATTGATACTGAATTATAAATGAAAAGATATATTGAAAAGTATATTTACTTTGTGCTATTCCTGTCCATTTATTCACCAAAACAATAGGCTACATGGGTTTCTTCTCTGAGTTTAAAACGTTCGTAGCGAAAGGCAACGTGCTGGATCTGGCAGTCGGTGTCATCATTGGCGCCGCCTTCGGTAAGATCGTCACTTCACTGACCGAGGACATCATCATGCCGATTATCAGTCTGGCTACGGGCGATATAGATTTCAAGGAGTGGTACATTCCGTTGGATGGGAAAAGCTACGCCAATCTGGAAGCAGCCAAGGCAGCCAAGGCGGCTACCGTAAATGTGGGCCTGTTTTTGAATGCCGTTATCTACTTTTTTATCATTGCGTTCTGCGTGTTTCTGATTGTCCGCTTTGCCAATCGGTTTAAAGCACCCACTGTGGTAGAAGTGAAGCCGGACCCAACGCCGAGCAAAGAAGAAATATTACTTACCGAAATTCGCGACGCCTTGCGTAGCCGCGCATAGCGGCGAGAGTGGTCTACTGAGCAGCCGGTTACCAAGCTCGTAAGGCTTGTACACCGGCTGCTTTGTGTATATGATAGTTTGTTTCCGTCCTGTTTTGTCCTTTGTCCTCCGAGTTGTCCTCGTACTGCTGCTTTTGTTACCGACTATCGGCCAGGCGCAGACCATGCCGCGCCGCATTGCCCTTGAACCCTACAAGCTGTCCACTGAAATCGACACGGCCCGCGGCTGGCGGCGCGGTGGCGCCGGTTCCATTAATCTCAGCCAGGTAAGTCTCAACAATTGGGCGGCCGGTGGGCAAAGCTCCCTGTCATTGTTGGGCATTGGCAACGTGTACGCGCATTTTCGGGGTGAGAAACACACCTTCGCCGCAGCTGTCGATCTGGTGTATGGGTTGTTGAAGGCTGGCCCGGCCAAGATGCGCAAAAGCGACGACCGGCTGGAAATGAACATTCGCTACGCCCGGCAGTATTCCAACAAGTGGTCGTACGCTACGCAAGTCAATATCAAAACCCAGCTCACTCCTACCAAGTCCAATGAAATTCGTGATTCGCTGACTTCCCGGTTTTTCGCGCCCGCGTACATTCTGGCGTCGGCAGGCTGGGAGTACAAGCCGGTTGAGTACATCTCCGTCCTATTATCGCCCGCTACCGGCAAGTTTACGGTGGTCAATAGCCAGCGCCTGGCTGATTACGGCGCCTTTGGGGTGCAGGGTGCGCGCCGCGACGCCGACGGACGCCTGGTGCGCGGAACCGGCAAGCTGTTTCGGGCCGAGGTGGGTGGTTATATGAATGCCCGAATGGTGAAAACCATTCTACCTAACGTTTCCTACCAAACCCGGCTGGAACTATTCAGTAACTACTTCCACAACCCGCAAAACGTTGATGTATACTGGACCAATCTGCTTGATTGCAAAGTCAACAAGTTTATCAGCGCCAACGTAGCCACTATTCTGATGTACGACGACGATATTCCCGTACCCATTGGTGATGGCACTACGGGCGAAAAAGGGCGTCGTATTCAGTTCAAAGAAACCTTAGGTATTGGCCTGACTTACAAGTTCTAGGGCTGAACTAAAGTGAGAAGGTAGGGGTTGTCGTACCAATCAAAAAGCGGTATCTTAGTTGCTTGCCGCCCATAGTCTTTTAATACGCTGCTGCATGAAGCACTTTTTTGTCTGCCTAAGCTTGTTGCTCCTCACGTCCTTGGCTCAGCAAGCCATTGCTCAGGCCACACTGGCTACCCGCAAATCGTTGGTTAGCGATGAGCCCGCTACCCGGCGTAGTGGCAAAAAGAAGGCTTCCGATGCAGAGATTGCCCGTATGCAGCAACGTATGAGCATGAACTCTGACGAGGCCAAGCGCGATAAGCAGATGGAAATTCTGGAAGCTCGTTCGGGTATGGGTTCCAATACCAGCTTCAGCCGTGGCAGTAATTCTGCCCGCCAATACGATTCGCGCAACGGTGGTTTTACCGTCAAAAAATTCAAAACCAAAAACGTAGGCTCGCTACGCCAGAAACGCGGCCAGACCCACGCCGCCCCCGGCATCGACCCCAAAGGCAAACCGCTGAAGCACAAGCATAAGAAAAGATTTTTGTTCTTTTAATTAGGAGCAGAAACACCCTAATTGAAAGCCCCTACCACACAGAAGTGGTAGGGGCTTTTTTGGCAAAAAAACAGGGATATGGAGTATGAAATATCAACGGGTATTAACGCAAAGCCAATGAAGCTGTCTAGGAAGTAGGTTAGGTCGTCTTGCTGAGCAAAGTCGAAGCATCTCGCTGCGTCCCCTACCATCTAATGAAGCAATAATGTCTAGACGCTGTTCAGCAGGATGAAGGAGTTTTTACACAGAGGAAGGGCAATTATGTAGAATATGATTGTTGGGAGAATCTAAACGCAAAACGCCCCCGGCTCCATAAGAGCCGGGGGCGTTTTGTACTTGCTGAAAATCCAAGCAGTTGCTTACAGCGTCCGCTTGATTTCCTTTTCCTCGAAGCCTTCAATGATGTCGCCTTCTTGCAAATCATTGTAGCCTTTGATGCTAATACCGCACTCGTAGCCTTGGCGCACTTCCGATACGTCGTCTTTGAAGCGTTTCAGGGCCTGTACGTCGCCAGTATACTGCACGATGCCGTCGCGTACCACGCGCACTCTGGTATTCCGGTTGACAGAGCCCTCTGTCACCATACAGCCGGCAATGGTGCCTACCTTGGTGATGTTGAACACCTGACGTACTTCCAGCGTAGCTACCGTCACCTCCTGCACCGTTGGGGCCAGCATGCCTTCCATGGCATCCTTCACCTCGTTGATGGCATTGTAGATGATAGAGTACAGACGGATATCGATCTGCTCCTGCTCGGCCAAGCGGCGGGCACTCTGCGAGGGCCGCACCTGGAAGCCGATGATGATAGCGTCGGAAGCCGATGCCAGCAACACGTCCGATTCAGAAATCGCGCCTACCCCTTTGTTCAGGATATTCACGGCTACCTCCGGCGTGCTGAGTTTCAGCAGGGAGTCGGCCAGTGCTTCCACCGAGCCGTCCACGTCGCCTTTCACAATCACGTTCAGTTCTTTAAACGAACCGATAGCCAAACGACGACCAATCTCATCCAGCGTGATGTGCTTCTTGGTACGCATGCTCTGCTCGCGAGCCAGTTGCTGACGCTGCGTAGCTAGTTCACGAGCGTCGCGCTCTGTGTCCATCACTACAATTTTGTCACCAGCTTGCGGGGCACCAGTCAGACCAAGCACCTGCACCGGAGTAGCTGGGCCAGCTTTCTTCATCTTCTTGCCGCGGTGGTCCGTCATGGCCTTCACACGGCCGTAGTGCGGACCGGCCAGCACGATGTCGCCTACCTGCAACGTGCCGGTTTGCACCAGCACGGTGGTTACGTAGCCACGGCCTTTGTCCAGCGAGGCTTCGATAACCGTACCCACAGCATTTCGGTCAGGGTTGGCTTTCAATTCCAGCAGTTCCGCTTCGAGCAGTACTTTCTCCAGCAGATCGTCGATACCGATACCAGTTTTGGCTGATACTTCCTGCGACTGATACTTACCACCCCATTCTTCTACCAGAATGTTGATAGCCGACAGCTCCTCCCGTACTTTCTCGGGATTGGCGCCGGGCTTGTCAATCTTGTTGAGCGCGATGATGATCGGTACACCTGCCGCCTGGGCGTGGTTGATAGCTTCCTTCGTCTGCGGCATCACTGAATCGTCGGCAGCTACCACGATGATGGCAATGTCCGTTACCTTGGCACCGCGGGCACGCATGGCCGTAAAGGCTTCGTGACCCGGCGTATCGAGGAACGTAACCGGCTTGCCCGACTGCGTTTTCACCTCATAGGCACCAATGTGCTGGGTGATACCACCGGCCTCACCTTTGGCTACGCTCGCATCGCGAATGTAGTCTAGCAGCGACGTTTTACCGTGGTCAACGTGACCCATGATGGTAACAATAGGGGCCCGGTCGCGGAGATCTTCCGGATCGTCCACAATCTCCATCTCGGTTTCCTCTTCCTCCGCCGACAGGAATTCCACGTCATAGCCAAACTCGTCAGCAATAACAGTAATGGCTTCCGCGTCGAGGCGCTGGTTGATGGAAACGAACATGCCCATGCTCAGGCACACCTTAATTACGTCGTTTACCGACGCGTCCATCAGCGAAGCTAGGTCGTTAGCCGAGATGAACTCGGTAACTTTCAGTGTCTTCGAGTCCAGCTCGTTTTGCTGACGCTGCAACTCGGTAGCTTCGGCCACACCGGCCCGCTTGTCGCGGCGGTATTTGGCGCGGTTACCGCGGCTGTTATTGTTGCTGTTGCCGCTAAGCTTCGCCAGGGTTGCTTTAATCTGCTCCTGTATCTGCTTATCGTTCTGCTCGGGCGTATTGGCTACGGCCGGACGAGCTGGCTGATTGCGGTTACCTTGGCCAGGACGGTTGTTGCCGCGCTGTTGATCGGGACGACCTCCACCGGTGCGGTTGCCTCCTTGTTGGCCTTGCTGGCCGGGCTGGTTCTGCCCGACAGTTCCACCACCAGGGGTAGGAATGCGCTGCCGCTTCTTTTTGTCCGCACCGATGCCGCTTTTCCGCACATCAGATGAAGCCACAGGCCGCCGGCCACCGCGTCGCGATGAGTCTACGGGTAGCTCAATTTTGCCCAGTACCGTGAGGCCTTTCAACTGATCGGCCTTCGCTACGATGGTTGAATCTTCTTCGGCTGGAGCCGTTGGAGCTGCGGGGGGCGTTTCCGGAGCTTTTGCTGAAACAGCAGGAGTAACCGGAGCCGCTGGCGCAGCCGGGGCCGCGGGTGGAACCGGAGCAGGGGTAGCAGTAGGTGCCGCGGGTGTCGGAGTTGGAGCAGCTGGGCGCGTTGGCGTAGTTGCTACTGGTGCCGGTGCCGGTGTCGCCGGAGCGGGAGTAGGCGCAGCCGCTACAGGAACTGGTGCTGGCTGCGGAGCAGCCGGTGTTTTTTCCTGGGCGGGTTGTGCTGGCGCTGGTGCAGGAGCAGCCGTCGGCTTGGGAGCCGGGGCTGGGACCGGGGTAGCGGCGGCGGGAGCAGGTGTCGGCGCAGCAGGTCGGGGTGGCACGGGGCGACCCTTGGCATCCAGCTCAATCTTACCCAACACCTTTAGCCCAGGCACGCGGGGTGCTTCGGGCTGGGCGGGAGCAGCAGGGACCGATGGCGTAGCAGCCACCGGTACAGCCGCTGCGGGAGCAGGCTGCTCGGTGGGTTTGGGCGCAGCGGGTTGTTCGCTGGCCTTAGGAGCCGGAGCTGGCTCGGGTTTGGGCTGGACGGTTTCTTGCTCCGTCTGGCGCTTGGCCTGGCTGAGCTTGGCCGCCTCGATTTTATCCTGCACCGACGATTCGAAGGCCTTATTGAGCATGCGTACTTGCTCGGCCGTCAATTTCGTGGTCGGTTTATTATCGATATCAATGCCTTTTTCCGACAGAAAGTCCACAATCGTGGAAATTCCGACGTTCAGGTCTTTGGCCGCCTGATTCAGCCGTTTGGTTGCTGCTTCCGCCATTCTATGCTCGCGAACGATACTCTTATCCAGTTGCAAAGTTACTATATTAAATCTTGTCAGCCGACGCTAAGTCGCGCCACTGGCGTGATTTAGCGTCTTTGCCGTACCGGCCGCCGCGCCCTCATTGCGCGTCGTCGGAAATGGTTGGTTCTGTTTGCTCTTCGTCGGCTTCAAATTCCTGGCGGATGATGCGGAAAACGTCTTGTACCGTTTCCTCCTCCAGCTCCGTGCGCCGTACGATATCCTCTTTGCTGACCGCTAATACGGCGCGGCCAGTATCGAGACCGATTTTTTTGAATTCATTGAGGATCCACTCCTCAATTTCGTCGCGGAACTCGTCGAGGGCAATGTCCTCTTCGTAGTCTCCCGCATCGCGGAATACGTCGATTTCCATGCCCACCAGCCGCGAAGCCAGTTTGATGTTGGCACCGCCCCGACCAATGGCCAGACTCACTTGATCCGGCTTCAAGAACACCGAAACCCGACCAGTTTGTTCGTTTATCTTCATCGAAGTCAACTTTGCGGGCGACAAAGCCCGGGCGATGTATAGCTCCAGGTTGTCGGTGTAGTTGATGACGTCGATATTCTCGTTTTCCAGCTCCCGCACCACGGCGTGAATACGCGAGCCTTTCATGCCCACGCAAGCACCTACCGGGTCGATACGGTCATCGTAGCTTTCAACGGCTACCTTGGCCCGCTCGCCAGGCTCGCGCACGATGTTCTTGATGGTGATAAGGCCATCGTAAATCTCGGGCACTTCCAGCTCAAACAAGCGCTCCAGGAACGCCGGTGCTGCCCGCGACAGGATGATCTTGGGCGTACCGTTTAGTACATCCACGCGGTGCACTACGGCCCGGATGGTGTCACCTTTGCGGTAGCGGTCCTTGGGGATCTGCTCTACTTTGGGCAATACCAATTCGTTTTCTTCTTTATCCAGAATCAGGGCCTCGCGGCTCCACACCTGGTAGACCTCGCCGGTGATAATTTCACCCACCATGTCTTTGTATTGCTGGTAGAGATTGTCACGCTCCAGGTCTTTCACGCGCTGAATCAGCGTCTGACGGGCCATCAGCACAGCACGACGACCGAAATCTTCGAGCTTCACGTCTTCGGCTACTTCCTCGCCTACCTCAAAGTCAGCCTCAATCTTGCGGGCTTCGGCCAACGGAATCTTGTCGAAATCCCAGATATCCTCGGAGTTATCGTCTACAATTTCCCGGTTGCGCCAGATTTCCAAGTCGCCCTGGTCCACGTTGATAATGACGTCGAAGTTCTCGTCAGTCGTATACTTCTTGCGGATCATGGTACGGAACACGTCCTCCAGGATGCTCATCATCGTGGGGCGGTCGATGTTCTTGGATCGGGCAAACTCGGCAAACGATTCGATCAGGACGTTGCTGTTCATCGAATTTGAAGATTAAATTGTTGAATTGTTAAATGGCTGCTTATTGAATGATAAACGGTCGGTGAGTTCAGCTAGAGCAAACAACCATTCAGCAATTCAACCTGTCAGTACTTAACTATTAACCAGTTATTTAAACGAAATAACCACTTTGGCCTCCGCAATATCCGCAAACGGAATGTGCGTGGCGGGTAGGGTTTTCTTTTTGTTCTTTTCTTTCACTACCTCCGCCAGCTGAATGCCCTCGGGGGTGGTTTCTTCCAATACACCAGTTTTCTCGGTGCCATCGGTGAGCTTCAGATCCAAGGAGCGGCCCACGTGCCGGGTGTATTGGCGTGGGTCGATGAGGGGTTGGTCGGCGCCAGGCGAAGAGACTTCCAGCGTGTAGCTGGCTTCCTCACCGTATTCCTCTTCGATGCGGCGGGCTAGCCGGCGGCTCACCTGCGCGCATTCGTCAATCCCTACTCCTTGTTCGCCATCCAGCGTGACGGTGACTTTGGGCCGGATGGCATCAGATACCGTCAGGCCTACCACAAACAGGTTGGCGTCATCGGGCAGGCTGGCTTGCAACAGCTCGGCAATGCGGTCACGATCAAACTTCATAGGCAGAAAAACAGGGGGCAAAAGAAAGAGGGGACTGCGCGTCCCCTCTTCACGATAGCTAATAAGTGGGGCAAAGGTACGAAATAAGAATGCAATTCGCAACCTGTGGCCCACTTACTGTTGCATAGTAGAGAGGGGTAGCAGTACTATAATAGCATAACACTATGTTAGGGCCACTTAGTTCATGTTGTGTAACTCTCTGCTGGGGCAGTCTACCTACGTATTTCCACCCATCCCTTGACCGCACGACCATCTACCAGTCGCAGCAAATAGTAGTAGATACCATCGGGCTGGATGCCGCCGTCCCAATCGTTCTGGTAGGCCGCCGACTCATACACTTTGGCTCCCCAGCGTGAGAAAACTTGCAGCTGCGGTGGGCAACTGGCTGTTACCTCGAAAGTCGTATTCCAGCTGCTGCTGGGCGTTTTCGTAGAAATGCGCATCTATGCCCGACCACAGTTGCTGGTAGCGTACCTGCCGGAAGCTAGGAACCTTGCTGGCCCAGCGGGTAGGGTCGGCGTCGTGGAGGTAGTTGCGTACTCCGCTGGTTGCCTCCTCGCCGCGGAGCTGTACTTGCGCGTTGGCGCCGGCAAAACGCACGTGCAGGGCGTGCGCGGCGAGTTGGTCGGTGGCAGCCGTGGGAGCGAGGGTAGGGCGCTGAGTAGTAAGCTTGGAGTCGGCGTGCGCGTGCGCCAGCGGGTTGCGGGCAAACAAGGCGTACGTCAGTCCGTCGCTCTCCAAAAATAGCCGCCCCTGGTGCAGGTTGGCAGCATAGCGGACACGAGAATCCCACTGCCCACGATTCTCAATAAAATCTAAACTTTTTGTTGGTTGCGCCGCCAGTGCCGCAGCCATAGAGAGCCAGCCCACAAGCACGCAGACGACCATTCTTTTTAAAAACATAAAAAAGGTAGTAGAAGTACCGTTAGGATAGAAGCAGGATTGATTATTCTCGCAACATACTCAACGTCTGACTTCTACCCAACCTTTAATCGTGCGGCCGGCCGTGTCGCGGAGGTGATAATAGTACACCCCATCCGGCAGATTGTCGGCGTGCCAGTCGTTGCGGTACGTCTCGGTTTCATACACTTTCGTGCCCCAGCGGTTGAACATTTTCAGGGCGGCTGGCTGGCAGCTGAAGCGCGGCACAAAGGTTTCGTTTTTGGTGTCGTGGTTGGGCGTAAAAATATTAGGCACGAACACGTCGCCTACCTCCACGGGGGCAAACTGCGTCACGACCACGCAATTGGCGTAGCGTGCCGTTAGCTGCACGCGGTAGCTGCCGCCTTTGGTGTACTCGTGGCTGGGGTTGGCGTCGGTGGATTTCGTGTTGTCGCCGAAGTCCCACTCATAGCTGCCGCCGGGTAGTATCGGCTCAAACTGCACGGTGAACGGGGCCAACCCCGCGTACTGTGGGGCGGCGGTGCATTCGGGTACGTTCAGGACCACGTTGGAGGCAGAAACGGGGGCTAGTACTACCTGTTGGGTGCCGGTGTTTTCGCAGCCATCAAGGGTAGCGTAGCGGTAGGTGAGCGTGATGTTAGCGCCTTTGCCCTTGGTATCGGGTGGCGTGAACATGCCGCTAGACGACACGCCTGTACCGGACCACGTGCCCCCGGCCGGAGAAGCCGCCGGCAGCTGAAAGGCTTGCGGCTGATCGGCGCAGAGCGTGATGACTGGGTTGGTGGTAATGATAGGGAGCGGCTGCACCGTGACGGCCATCGTAGACACCGTGCAGCTCACCGTGTCGGCGAGCGAATACGTGAGCGTGTGCGTGCCCGCACCAGCCCGGCTGGGGGTAAAGCTGTTGTTTGCAACGCCAGGACCACTCCAGGTGCCACCGGCTACGGCGGCCGCAAGGGGTAGGGCCGCCGTGCTGCTTACGCATAGGGTAGGCATGGCTGTAAGAGCGACGGGCAACGTGCCCGTTATCACGTAGCGCACGGTGGTGCTGCTCACGCAGGTGCCCGTAACGGGGGCGGAGTAGGTAAGGAAGTAGGAGCCTGCACTCAGGTTGGCCGGCGAGAATTGGTAGGAGCCCGAAGCGGTTCGGGTCACGCCAGGGCCGCTCCAGGTGCCACCGGCGGGCGTGCCGCCCAACGTCATAGGAGACGCGCTGGCGCACACGTAGCGCACCGGGCCGGGGTTGGAGCGCACCGGCAGGAAGTCAATCTTGAACGCGGCATTGTTGCAGTTGCTGCTGCGGTTGGTGCTGGAATACGTGCTGGCGCCAGGTGGTATAGGGAAACTGGAATTGCCCCCGCAACCACCGCACACAGCCTGGTACACCACGCCCCGCTTATCGAAGCGCGAGGTACCACCATCCACGTGTTCCCCAGAGCGGCCTGTGCCACCAAAGAAGGTAGCGTACTCCAGCCGCACCATGCCCGGCGTAAACTGGGCCAGGTAGAAGTCGGAGCCGTCGGTTTCTTTTTGAATGGCGTTGGCCGTTGTAGGCAGGCTGTAGGTGTTGCCGCTGTAGTTGGTGTTGCCGCCCCAACCGCTGATATAAATCCGCTCACACTCGTCTACCAGAAAAGCCGTGGGCGAAATGTTGGGGTCGGCGGCGCCCGAGCCGAAGGTGCTGATGTATTCGCTGCGCGTGAGGTTGTGGTCGAGCTTCTGCACAAACTGATGGCCGTTCGGGACGCCATACACGCCCGCGGTAGCCGTCATCCGGCCACGTGTCTGACCCAGAATATAGACGTTCTCATCCCCATCAAGCTGCAAAAAATACGCTTGGTCGGTGGCGCTGGTACCCAGGTAGGTGAGGTGCTCCAAAGTAGCGCCATCGGCGCTGATGTGGGCCGCAAACCCATCGATGCCACCTTGGCGGGTAGGGCGGTAGCTGCCGGTGGTGCCGGGCAGGTTGCTGCTGACAGTACCACCGCAGATAAAGACTTCGTGCGCCTTATCTACTTGAATGGAGTAGGCCGCGTCGTTGCCGGCACCGCCCAAATACGTACTCCACGCCAGCGTGCGCAGATCAGCCGAGAACTTGCAGATAACCGCATCGGAAAGACCGCCCCCCATACGGCGCTGGAAGCCCGTGGCCGGAAAGTTGTTGCCAGTAGTGGAAGAAGCCAGGTATACATTGCCCTCGGCATCGGTGGTGACATCGCCCCGAAACTGGTCGCCGTAGTTCTGCACCAGGTCATCACCAATACGCTCCAGGATGCCGTCGTTGGCGGAGCTGCCCAGGTAGGTAGAGGCCAGCAAGGCGCTGCCGTTGGCGCTGAGCTTGCTGATGATGATGTCGGAGCCGCCGGGGTAGTCCAGGCCCGGATCGGGGGTGAAGGTGGTGCCGCCGTTGTAAGTGCGGTCGTAGGCGCCGACGCTGGTTGGGTAATTGCCGGAACTGGTAGAACCCAGTATCACCAGCTCACCCTGCGGATTCACTACTAGGCTCTGCGGCACCTCGGCGCCGCTACCTCCTATGTAAGTGGCGTATAACCGGGCGGCGGTGCCGCCCACGCTGGTGTTGTATTTAATGATGCCAATATCGGTATTGCCGCTCCAACTGGCGCTATACGCCCCACGCGACACTGGGAAGCCGAGGGCGAATACCGTACCGCCCGAATACATGTTGCCCTGGGCATCGTAGGTAGCCGTGAAGCCCCAGTTGTCGGCCGTGGAGCCGGTGAACGACGAAAACTCCAGGGTAGGGTCGATTACGAGCGGCAGGCGGTGGTCGTACTTGTCCAGCTGAAACGTGAGCGTGTTGCCGGTGAGCACAAAAGCCACCGGCACGGCCACGCGACGACCGTTGCGCTCCTGCCAGGCCTGCGGTGCCTGCTCCGTTACGTGGCCCACGCTGGTGGTAATTACCAGGTTGCCGTGGTCGAGGCGCAGCTGGGCACCGTCGTAGCGCAGGCTGATTTGCTCGGGCTGGGCGCCGGGCTGCACCGTGAAATCGTACTCCAGTAGCTGCCGGCTGTTTTCATACAGTCGCATCCCAATGCCAGGGTAAAGCTTGTCGTAGCGTACCGTGTGGTAGCCCTGCGCGGCGCTGGCCCAATGCTCTTCCTGGTTGCCCAGGAAATAGTTGCGCTGCCCGGCAGTGGGCTCTTCTCCTTGCAGCACGGCATCGGGGTTGGCTCCCACAAACTCCACGCTGTAAGCATGCGCGCGTACTTGGTCGGTGATTTCCGCCGCTACGTGGTCGTGGTGGGCACGCAGGGCCGCCGGGTCCACGAAGGTGTAGGTGAAGCGGGTAGGGCTCAGAAACAGGCGGCCAGCGGGTAGCTCGGCCGCAAAAGCGGCTTGGTCGTTCCACTGCCCGCGGTTCTCCACAAACTCCAGCGTGCGCGCATCCGGCGTAGCAGACGCAAACGCCGGTAGGGTGCTGGTAATCAAACTAGTAATCAAAGCGCACAAGCCAGTGCGTAGGGTAGAAATAAGCATAGGCGGATAAAGTAAAAACGCAGGTAATGTACGGACAAAAAACTGTTTCCTGCCCTTCCAAAGTTGCCAAAAGATCAGGCTTGTAGTGCTTCCGCTGTCGCCAATCCGCCCCGAAATCCTACCTTTGCCAGCGGACCCGCGTTGCCGGCGCAGGCCTGCTTTTCCGCCGATTTTCGTGGCCTGTGCCACGCCGTAGTGCCTGTGCGTCGTTCCTTTGCTTTTAAGTCTACCCTGCTCATCATCCTGTGGGTGCTGGTGGCCATTGCCTGCATGCAAGTGCCGGCCCGCACGTTCTGGCCTGCGGCGTTTGGCGCTCTTACCCTGCCGGTGGCGTTGGGCTTCAACGTGGGCGCCCTGTTCTACTGGCTGCTGCGTAGCTGGCGGGTAGCAGCGTTGCCGCTGTTGGTGGCGGTGCTCACGTGGCCGCATTTTCAGCGGGGGCTGGCCCTGCACCCCTTGCACGTGGTGCCGCCTACCAGCGCGCCTGGCCAGCTGGTGCGAGTGCTCAGCGCCAACGTGCGCATTTTCAATGTATACCCACAGCTACGCGATGCGGGCCTCACTTCCTCTCGCCGGCTGATTGAGTGGGTTGCCACCAACCCGGCCGATATCATCTGCCTGCAAGAGTTCTACAACGAGCCCAAAGCCACTCAGGATGGCGACGTGTTCAATGCTGTACGACGCATTGGGCCGGCGCAGGGTAGGGAAGTGTTCGTGTCGAAATCATTGACAAACAGTATAGGGGCGGAATTTGGGTTAGCCATTTTCTCGCGGTTCCCGATTGTCAACCGCGGCACCATTTCCTTTGGCAAGCTCACGCAGAACCACGCCATGTTTGCCGACCTGCGCCTACCCTCCGGCGACACAGTGCGGGTGTTCAACTTTCACCTGCAAAGCATGAGCATGGAGGAGCGCGACATTGTGGACAGCTACTCCAGCAAGGCCGGGTTCAAGCAGAAAGGCCGTGGGCTGCTGGCGCGGTTCCGGCGCGGCATGGTGGCGCGCAGCGTGCAGATCGACTCGCTTACGCGCCGCTTCGACCGTAGCCCCTACCCACTACTACTCTGCGCCGACCTCAACGACCTGCCCTATAGTTACAGCTACGACCAACTAGCCGACCGCTACCAAAACGCCTGGGCCAGCATCGGCAACGGGGTAGGGGCCACCTACAACGGCCGCATACCCTTCGTGCGCATCGACAATCAATTTGTGAGCGATGAGTGGACCATCGACGACGTGCAGGTGCACCGCGAAATTCCGTATTCCGACCACTTTCCACTCACGGCGCGCTACCGTTTGCACGTGTCAACACCGTCAAAGTAGGGTTATGTACTGGCTATTGAACTTTATATACTGTTGAGCTTCGACTTTATACTACGCAAACTGACTTTTGTACTTAGTTGCGTCATAAAACAAGAAAAAACAGGACGCCGGAAACGAAACGGCCTCGAACTAGTTAGCTGTTCTTACTCGCTAATTGTTTGTCTGACGGCCGCACACAAAATCAGTGCAAGCCGCTGAATCAGCAATATCTGCGATTTACCTTTGCCTTCATGGAGCACCCGCTTTCCCTCTACAATACCCTCACGCGCCGCAAGGCCCCGTTCGAACCTCTACACGCGCCGTTTGTGGGTGTGTATCTGTGCGGCCCTACCGTCTACAGCGAGGCGCACCTAGGCAATGCCCGTGGCCCGGTGGTGTTTGATGTGCTGACGCGCTACCTGCGCTACCTTGGCTACACCGTGCGCTACGTGCGCAACATCACCGACGTAGGCCACCTCGAAAGCGACGCCGACGAGGGTGAGGACAAACTGGCAAAGAAGGCCCGCGCCCAGCAGCTGGAGCCCATGCAAGTGGCCGAAACCTACGCCCACCGCTACCACCACCACATGGCGCAGTTGGGCAACTTGCCGCCCGACATCGAGCCTCGCGCCTCTGGCCACATCACCGAGCAAATCACGATGATCGAGGAAATCATTGCCAATGGATTTGCCTACGAGGTGAACGGCTCAGTGTATTTCGATGTGCCTACCTACAACGACAGCCACAACTACGGCAAGCTCTCCAACCGCAACATCGACGAGCTGCTGGCCGGCACCCGCGACAACTTGGCGGGCCAGAGCGAGAAACGCTCCCCGCTGGACTTTGCGTTGTGGAAAAACGCGTCGCCCGAGCACATTATGCGCTGGCCCTCACCCTGGGGCGAAGGCTTTCCGGGCTGGCACCTGGAGTGCTCGGCCATGAGCCGCAAGTACCTGGGCAAGGAGTTCGACATCCACGGCGGCGGGCTGGACCTGATGTTTCCGCACCACGAGTGCGAAATTGCCCAGAGCCAAGCCAGTCACTCGCACACCGATGAGTCGCAGGTATGGATGCACAACAACATGATTACGGTGAACGGCACGAAGATGAGCAAGTCGACGGGCAACTTCATCACCCTCACCGACTTGTTTGCCGGCACCACCGAGGCGCTGTCGCAGGTGTTTTCGCCCATGGTGGTGCGCTTCTTCCTGCTGCAAGCCCACTACCGCTCGCCCGTAGATGTGACGGAGGAAGGCTTGCAAGCCGCCCGCAAAGGCTACCGTAAGCTCATGAACGGCCTGCGCCTACTCGACAAGCTGGCCCTACCCGAAGGTACCGAGCGCGCCCCCGACACCGAAAAGGCCGATGCTGAGTTGCGCAAGCTGACGGCCGACTGCTTCGTGGGCCTCAACGACGACCTGAACACGGCCCGCTGCGTGGCCAGCCTGTTCAACCTGCTGCGCAAGCTGAACGGCTACGGAGCCAATCTGGCTACCCTCGCCAACGTGAGCGAGGCTGCGTTGCAGGAAACTACCGCTGCCTACCGTGCGTTGGTGACCGACATTCTGGGCCTGGCCGACGAGCCTCGCGCCGACGCCGAGCAACTGCTGCACCTCACGCTGCACTTCTATCAAGAAGCCAAAGCTGCCAAAGACTACGTAAAAGTGGACGAAATCCGGGCCGCGCTTAAAGAGCAGGGCATTGTAGTGAAAGACACCAAAGCAGGTGTTGATTGGGCGTACAGCGAAGAGTAGGTTGTCGTTAACGCAATACGTTTTGACGTAGAAAATCACTTCGTCTGACCGACATTCCGGGCTTGTCGAGGAATGACGTTCTTAGCGCGCTATTTATTTCAATAAAATGACCCAAAAATTCTCCTGGCTGGCTCCTGCGCTGGCGTTGCTGCTGCTCGTAACGGGTTGTAAGAAAGACAACCAGGCCGAAACCACCGCCACCGCACCCGAAACGCCTGCCCTACCCAAAGCCCCCGCTTTCAATGCCGACTCGGCCTATGCCTACACGGCCAAGCAGGTAGCGTTTGGGCCGCGCGTGCCCAACTCAAAAGCCCACGTAGCCACCGGCAATTGGATTGTAGACAAGTTTAAAAGCTTTGGGCTAAGTGTACGCGAGCAGCCGTTTGAGGCGATGGCGTTTGATGGTAAGATGCTGCGCAGCCGCAACATCATTGCGCAGTTCAACCCGCAGGCGGGGCGGCGCGTGGCGGTGTTTGCCCACTGGGACACGCGCCCGTTTGCTGATAAAGACAAAGAGAACAAAAACGCCCCGCTCGATGGGGCCAGCGACGGCGCCAGCGGCGTGGGCATTGCTTTGGAAATGGCCCGCCAGCTCAGCATGCAGCCCGATAGCCTGGAGCCCAATGTGGGCGTCGACTTTATCCTGTTCGACTCAGAAGACTACGGTTATGACGAATCGACCCAGAGCGACCTGAAAAACCGCATTACCGACGGTACCGATAGCTGGTGCCTGGGCTCACAGTATTGGGCCAAGAATAAGGTGCCGGCCAACTACAACCCCAGCTTCGGCATTCTGCTGGATATGGTAGGCGCCCAAAACGCCAAATTCAGCCGCGAGGAGCTGTCGGTGCAGAACGCCAAAGACGTAGTAGATAAGGTGTGGAATAATGCCTCCAACCTTGGCTACTCCGACTACTTCCTGTTCCAAAGTGCCCCGGGCATCGACGACGACCACGTGTACACCAACCAAGCCGGTGTGCGCACCATCGACATCATCGACCACCTACCCGTCGGCGACGAGTACTTCCCCGCCTACCACCACACCACCCTCGATAATATGGACATCATCGACAAGCGCACGCTAAAAGCCGTGGGCCAAACGGTGCTGACGACGATTTACGGAGAGTAAACAAGTTATCCATAAAAGCAAAGGGCCACCGCGTTACAACGCGGTGGCCCTTTGCTTTTATAAGTACTGTAGTTGTGTACCGTCCTCACCTACTACCAACCGTGCCCGGCGCCCCACTACCAGCGCCATATTCTCGGGCTCGTGGCCTACCGGGAAGCCGTACGCTACCGGGAAATTATACTTGCTGGCGTAGGTAGCAATGATTTCCTCGGGCGTCTGCCCGAAAGGCACTGTATTGTCCTGCGGAGCCGAGAAGTGACCCACCACCAAGCCCGCCAGATTACGCAGCTTGCCAGTGCGGTCAAGGTGCACCAGCATCCGGTCGATGCTGTAGAGATACTCCTCTACATCCTCCAAAAACAAGATGTGTCCGGCCGTAGATACATCGGAAGCGGTGCCGGTAATGGTTTGGAGCAGGCTAAGGTTGCCGCCTACCAACTCACCTTCGGCCGTACCTAAGCGGTTGAGCGGGTGCGACGGCACAGCATACGAAACCGGCTCCCCGAATAGCACCCGCCGCAGACTTTCCAACGATGCCTCACCGCCCGCCTGATGAAATAGCAGCGGCATCACGCCGTGGATGCTCGCGTGGCCCAGGGCCAGCAAATGGCAGTTCAGAGCCGTGATGTCGCTGAAGCCGGCTACCCATTTAGGGTTGGCAGCGAAGCCAGAAAAGTCTACCTGGTCGAGGATGCGGGTGGTACCGTAGCCACCCCGCGCCACCAGAACCGCGCGGATATCGGAGCGGTCCAGCATCTGCTGCAAATCCTGCCGGCGTACATCATCGGAGCCGCCAAACTGATGCTGCGCGACGTTAGTGGACGCGCCCAGCACTACCTCCAGCCCCCATGCGGTGAGGGTTTCTACGGCGGCGGCCAGTTCTTCGTGCGAGGCTTTACGGGCGGTGCAAACAATGGCTACCCGGTCACCGGGGCGTAGGGCAGGAGGGAGGGTAGGCATGGCGTAATAGCTGGTTCGGCACAAACCTACTCAACAAACACACTACTTATATAGGTGAGCAAGTGTAGCTACTGGGCTAGCGCAGTGGCATAGAACTGCGCCAAGTGGTGCGCAATCTGCTCTACCTCAATCAAAAAGCCATCGTGCCCGTAGCGGGAGTCCATTTCGGCGTAGGTGGCGCCGGGAATGTGCTGCGCTAGGAATTGCTGCTCGCTGGGCGGAAACAGCACATCGGAAGAAATACCCAGCACCAGCGTATGCGCCCGGATGCGGGCCAGCGCTTCTGCTGCGCCTCCTCGTTCTCTACCCAAATTGTGCGAGTCCATAGCCCTCGATAGCGTTACGTAAGAATACGCATCGAAACGGGCCGCGAGCTTTTGGCCCTGGTAGCGCTGGTAGGCGCTGGCGCGGAAATCAGTGAGCTTCTCGTCAGTTTCTTCCTGCTGCGTTTGGCCGTAGGCATCGTAGGTGCGGTAGCTGAGGAGCGCTACGGCCCGAGCTGCTTGCAAGCCAGCCTGGCCGCCCTCGGGTGTGGCCGCGTGGTAGGTAGGGTCAGCCAGAATGGCCATGCGTTGGGCTTCGTTGAAGGCAATGCCCCAGGGCGAATGCCGGGCGCTGGTAGCCAGCACCACCAAATGCTCGAATAAAGCAGGCTGCTGCACGGCCCACTCCAAGGCTTGTTGCCCGCCTAGCGAGCCACCTATCAGCGTATGAATTTGTGTGATGCCCAGGTGCTGGCACAACAACTCGTGGGCGGCCACCTGGTCGCGGATGGTGACCAGGGGAAACGTCTGGTAGGGCGCCGGCGCGCCGGGCGCGGCTGGCGTGAGCGGCCCCGTGGAGCCGTAGCAGGAGCCCAGCACATTGGCGCACACGATAAACCAGTCGGCCGGATCGTAGTAAAAGCCCGCACCAAACAAGCCGGGCCACCACGTCAGCACGTCGGCGTTGGCCGTGAGGGCGTGGCACACCCATATCACATTGGTGCCAGCGGCATTCAGCGTACCCCAGGTGCAGTAAGACACCTGCATCTGGGGTAGGGAGGTGCCACTCTCCAGCGGAAAGGGCTCAGGTGATACAAAAAGGTGAGTTGAATCCTCCATAAAACGCGAAAAGCAGGCAGTGGTACCGGCCGCCGTATTGCGTCCGGTACGCACTTCCTGCGCATAGAATATACCTCAAATTGGAGCCGGTGCCGAGGGAACGTTTAAAAGTCCCACCCCAAAAACAAAACCCAGTCGGCACCGGACCAATTAGATTGTCATTTCGAACGCAGTGAGAAATCTGAGTGAAGACGCCAAGTTTTACTCAGATTTCTCACTGCGTTCGAAATGACAGGCTTATACTTCCAGTGGCTGAACGTGCTCCTTGGCTGGCTTTTGCAGCGCCTCCTCCGACTCGTCGGGGGTAGCGAGGTTTTTCACCGCATCAAAAGCTTGTTGCAGGTCACCTTTGATGTCTTCGAAGTGCTCTATGCCTACTGAGAGGCGCAGGGAGGTAGGCGTCACGCCCGAGGCTAGCTGCTCTGCTTCCGACAACTGCTGGTGCGTGGTAGCCGAAGGCTGGATGATGAGCGTTTTGGCATCGCCTACGTTGGCCAAGTGGCTTACTAGCTTCAGGTTATCGATGAACTGAGTAGCCGTTTCCTTCGAGCCTTTGATGCTGAACGTAAGCACGCCGCCTGCTCCTTTGGGCAGGTATTTCTGCGCCAGAGGGTAGTAGGGGCTGCTTTGTAGACCAGGGTAGTTCACCGATTCCACTTGCGGATGCTGCTCCAGCCAGTTCGCAATTTTCAGGGTGTTTTCTACCGTGCGCTCCACGCGCAATGAGAGCGTTTCCAGGCCAATCAGCAACTGCCAGGAGTTGAAGGGGCTGATGGCGGGACCAAAGTCGCGCAGGCCCTCTACCCGTGCCCGAATGGCAAAAGCGATGTTGCCAAATGGCCCGCCTACCCCAAATACGTCGTTGAACACCAGACCGTGGTAGCCATCGGAAGGCTCTGTGAACTGCGGGAACTTGCCGTTGCCGAAGTCATACTTGCCGCCGTCTACAATCACGCCGCCCACGCTGGTGCCGTGGCCGCCAATCCACTTCGTGGCCGATTCTACCACGATGTGCGCGCCGTGCTCCAGGGGGCGGAACAGGTAACCACCTGCCCCGAAGGTGTTGTCTACTACCACCGGCAGGTCATGCTTTTTGGCAATAGCCGTAATCTTCTCGAAATCTGGAATGCTGAAGCTCGGGTTGCCAATGGTTTCCAGGTAGATAGCCTTGGTTTTGTCGTCAATCAGCTTCTCAAATTCCTCGGGCTTGTCGCCATCGGCGAAACGCACTTCAATGCCCAGCCGCTTAAATGCTACCTTAAACTGGTTGTAGGTGCCACCATAGAGGTAGGTGGTGCTCACGAAGTTGTCGCCGGCCTGCAAGATGTTGTTGAGGGCGATGAACTGCGCCGCCTGACCCGAACCTACTGCCACAGCCGCTACCCCGCCTTCCAGAGCCGCCACACGCTGCTCAAACACGTCGGTGGTGGGGTTCATCAGGCGGGTGTAGATGTTGCCAAACTCCTTCAGTGCAAACAGGTTAGCACCGTGCTCAGCGTTTTTGAAGACGTAGGAAGTAGTCTGGTACAAGGGTACAGCACGAGCGCCCGTGGTAGGGTCGGGTTGTTGGCCAGCGTGGAGTTGGAGGGTTTCGAAGTGGAGGTTCTGCGTAGACATATGGAAAACGAAAAAACGAGTCAGAGAAGAAGAAAAAAAGCAGGATTTGGAAACTCCAGGGGCTGTCGGAGCCGGGCCAGGGACGCAGCAGGGTGTGCGTCGGAGGAGAGGGGCCGCTCGTGCGCAAGGCATGAAGCGGCGTGCTGGCAAGGGAAAGGAGCGATGCGCGCTACGGCAGCATCAAAAAGCTACATCCGACAACCCCAACACATTCGCATTCGCACCGGCGCAGTAGCCCGTGAAACGCAAGAACCCGCAAAAATTTCGGAACGCGACGAGGCGGCCGGAGTGTGCGAGTAGGTAGGGATGATGTCGGAAGAAAGCAACATGTGGTACTCAAGGTTATAGTTCCCGCCGGCAATACGCCAAGCGGGCAGGAATTGGCACCTGTCGCGCTTCCGCGGATGGTTGCCAGTGGGTCACGGAGCCTGTTCTCTCGCCACTTCTGTATAAATCTCAAAAAAACTACCCCAGCGTGTTGGGGGAGTACCGGGTTGGTGGTTGCAAATGTAAAGGCAGGATTTTAAAATCCAAACTTTAACGAAAATATTTTTTCGACACGACGGCCGGAAATGCAATGGGTCTGCGAGGGCCGTAGGAGAGAGGGATATACAAGAAAAAAGCCGCTTTCTGCTACAGAAAGCGGCTTTTTGATATATTGGGTTAGCTTAGAGCTTAGGCAATTGTAACACTTGGCCCACCTCGATTTTGTCCGGGTTGCTGCCAATAGTGCCTTTGTTGGCGTCGTAAATCTGGTGCCACTTGCTGGCGTCGCCGTAGTGGTTTTTGGCAATTTTGGAGAGCGAGTCGCCGCTTACTACCGTGTAGGTTTCGCTCGTGGTAGCTGCTGCGGTAGTGGTATCGGCTTTGCTGTTGCCGAAGAAATCGGTGTCGGCATTGGCGTTGGGCGTCCCGGCGGCAGGGGCAACAGGTTTTTCTTCGCCTTTATTCAGAAAATCAAAGAGTCCCATGATATATCAAATGCTAGGAGGTGAGGGAACTAGGAAAAACTGCATGTGGCTGAGCCTCATACGGTCTTGCGTAACTTACGCTTGCCGAGCATTTTGGTTGTGCGGAGCACAGAGGCGCTTGTGTGTGGTAAACTCTTTCGGGCTGGGGGCGTAGAAGTCGCAATATCGGCGCAGTGCTATACCGTATTGTGCGGTTTGCTTTTATTCACCCCATTTCACTCCTCCCTATGAAACGTTCTCCTCTTTCTTACCTAGCCAGCCTGTTGGTACTAGTGTCTCTATTCATGGCTAGCTGTAGCTCAGAAAACAAAGTAGGCGAAACCAACCTGCTCTATGGCACCGACAGCAAAACCTGGACAACTGACAAAGAAACCAATGCCGCCGGCGAAAAAGTGGCCCAAACCAGCGCCGACAAGAAAACAGAGCTAAAATTCTACTCCAATGGTTCGTTCAATATGTCGTCGCCCGCGCAGAGCATGCAGGGCAACTACACCTTCGACCAAACGGCCAAGAAAATTACCCTCACGCCTACTGGCGCGCCCAATTCTATGACGTTCGACGTGGTGAACCTGACCAAGGATGAAATTACGCTGAAAGCTCCCGACGGCTCGCAGATGATGCTGGAAGCTCAATAGAAATATTGGGTTTTAAGTGTCGAATGAGCTTTGACACACAACACAAAAGGCCCGCTGACGAAGATAGTCAGCGGGCCTTTTGTGTTGTGTAGGAGGGGTAGGCTCGTTACGACGCTATAACCTCGGCCGCTGCTCGCCGGCCAAACACCCGGCCTACCCACCGCGGCAGGAAAATGGCGCCGAATACCAGGTACAGGTAGTAGGTAGTGATGCGATAGAGTAGCACAATGAAATTGGTCATGGTGGGCGTGCCAATGAACTTGCCGAAGAAGGTAGGGAAAGCACCTTCGGCAATACCTGCGCCACCGGGCGTAATAGCCAGCAACAGAATTACTTTGTAGGTAAGGTTGCGGGCGAAAATCATGGCAAAATCGTGGCCCGTAACCTGGATGAAAGCGGCAATAATGCAGCCGATAACCGCGTAGCGGGCCGTCCAGACGAAAATGGTAGAGAAGATGGCGCGCAGCCAGTAGCCCGCGCCGTTGCCACGCAGCTGGGCCGAGGCCGCTACCATCTCGGCGCCGTGCTGGTAGGCGCTGCCACGCCACCGTCGCAGCAGCTGCCACGAAAAGAACCGCACCAGAAACCGTCGCACCGATATGGGGTTGATAAACAGCGCGTACAACATCAGCCCGGAGTAGAGCGACACCATCACGTAGCTCAGCACAAAGGCAATTTGCAAAGTAGTGATGAGGCCGCTGTGCAGGGTTTCGTCGGGGTAGAGGCCCTCGCCGGCCAGCAACACCACTAGCGGAACCAGCACCACATAGTACATATTATCCAGCAGGGCCGTCACCATCACATAGGCCAGCGATTTGCCTAACGTAATGCCTTCTTTATTCAGCAGAAAGGGTGCTACCGAGGTGCCGCCTACTGCTGAGGGTAGAACACAGGAGGCAAATTCCCAGACCATAATTACCTCCATGCTAGCCCGCCAGCTTAATACTTTCTCCGAAATGTGCCGGATGCGGTACATATAGCCCGCATCGCGGGCAATAAGCACGAGTAGGGTGATAAATAACCAGTGCAATTTTGCATTGGCCAGTGGGGCAAGGTCGCCGGGCTTGTAGCTGCGCCAGAACATGAAGCCCACTACACTCAGCCCCAGCAGCACTGGCAGCACGATGCGCGAAGGGCGCAGTTTGTGAAGCAGTTGCTGTTCCTGAGAGTCTTCAATAGGTGGCATATGCAGGTAGGGTAGGGAAAACAAAAGTAGGTATTAATCAGGCTGGCCCGGAATTGGTTGCTAGGCAGTAAGTCAGGAGCAAGGTATCGTACAACCGCGCCTTCGGAAAAGTCGTACCTTTGTCTAGTGTACGGCATGTAACGTATGGTTGGGTTCGAGCAACGTCATCCGGCCGATTAACCGACACTATTTCTAGCTTATTCTGCTCTCTCTACGATGATTGTTGAACCTGGTCCCCTGCTGGCAGCAATAGACTCGCCCGACGACTTAAAAAAGCTCAGCCCCGAGCAGCTCGTACAGCTCAGCCAGGAACTCCGACAATTCATTATTGATTCTGTTTCCATCTACGGCGGACACTTCGGTGCTTCACTGGGCGTGGTGGAGCTTACAGTGGCTTTGCACTACGTTTTCAATACCCCTTACGACCAATTGGTGTGGGATGTGGGCCACCAGGCCTATGGTCACAAAATCTTAACAGGCCGCCGCAACCAGTTTCCTACCAACCGCCGCTACCACGGCATGTCGGGCTTCCCGAAACGCACCGAGAGTGAGTACGACGCCTTTGGGGTAGGGCACAGCAGTACCAGCATTGGCGCTGCGCTGGGCATGGCCGTGGCCAGCGAGTACAAAGGTGAGCACGACCGCCAGCACATTGCCGTGATTGGCGACGGCGCCATGACGGCCGGTATGGCTTTCGAAGCCCTTAACCACGCCGGGGTAGAAAACTCCAACCTACTGGTGGTGCTCAACGACAACTGCATGAGCATCGACCCCAACGTGGGCGCACTCAAGGAATACCTCACCGACATCACTACCTCCCGCACCTACAACAAAGTGCGCGACGAGCTGTGGAACGTGCTGGGTAAGCTGTCCAAATTTGGCCCAAACCCTCAGCAAATTGCCCGCCGAGTAGAGCAGGCCATGAAGGCTACCTTGCTGAAGCAAGGCAACCTGTTCGAGGCATTGAAGTTCCGTTACTTCGGCCCAGTAGATGGACATGATGTGCAGCACCTTGTCACCATCATGCGCGACCTCAAGAACATTCCCGGCCCCAAACTACTGCACTGTGTGACAGTGAAGGGCAAAGGTTACGCACTGGCTGAGAAGGACCAGACGCTGTGGCACGCGCCGGGCTTGTTCGACAAGATTACGGGCGAGATCTACAAGAAAACTCCCGACAAGCCCCAGCCGCCCAAGTACCAGGATGTATTCGGGCATACGCTGGTAGAACTGGCCGAGCAAAACGACAAAGTAATGGGCGTGACGCCCGCCATGCCGTCGGGCTCGTCGATGAATATTATGATGAAGGCCATGCCCGACCGCGCCTTCGACGTGGGCATTGCCGAGCAGCACGCCGTTACGTTTTCGGCCGGGCTAGCTACCCAGGGGTTGGTGCCGTTCTGCAACATCTACTCGTCGTTTATGCAGCGCGCCTACGACCAAGTGGTGCACGACGTGGCCCTGCAAAACCTGCACGTCGTATTCTGCCTTGACCGCGCCGGGTTTGCCGGCGCCGATGGCCCTACCCACCACGGCGCCTACGACCTGTCGTACATGCGCTCGATTCCGAATATGGTGGTAGCCGCTCCCATGAACGAGGAAGAGCTGCGCAACCTGATGTACACGGCCCAACTACCCGAAAACGCAGGTCCATTCACCATTCGCTACCCCCGCGGCGAGGGCGTGATGCCGGAGTGGCGCACGCCGCTCAAGAAGTTGACGGTAGGCACGGGTCGCGTGGTGCGCAAGGGCCAAGGCGTGGCTATCCTGACCATCGGCCACATTGGCAACTACGCCGTGCGCGCCACCAAGGAACTAGCCGCCGAAGGCCTCAGCACTGGTCACTACGACATGCGCTTCTGCAAGCCGCTGGATGAGGAAATGCTACACGACGTATTCAGTCGCTACCGCGCCATCGTGACGGTAGAAGACGGCTGCCTACCCGGCGGCTTCGGCTCGGCGGTGCTGGAGTTCATGGCCGACCACGGCTACTCCCTACCCGTGCGCCGCCTCGGCATCCCCGACCGGGTGGTGGAACACGGCACCCAAGACGAGCTATACAAGGAGTGCGGCTTCGACGCAGCCGGTATCGCCGCCGCCGTGCGCGAGATGAGCGGGAAGATAGAAGCTCTAGCGCCGGTGGAAAAGGTGTTGCTGTAAGAAACTACCAGATAAAAAGTATGTTATCCTGAGCTTGCGAAGGACCTTCTTACGATAGAACGACGAGCGTAACAGCAATTAATTCTGCGAGATAAGGTCCTTCGTAAGCTCAAGATGATATGGATAAGCCTCCCAGATATTGTGTCTGGTGAGGCTTTTTTCATTATGCTGCTGGCGTTTCGCATCTTTTCCGAATAACAGTCAAAATTCGTTCTTGAATGTCACCCATGATATAGTCCGGCCATAGAACAGCATAGAAGTTAAGACGAGCACTAAGATGCTGGCGGCTGTAAAGGATAAGACGAGTTTGGGTAGGCGATATTGCTTGCAACTTGTACGTACCGTGCAATACATCAAAATAATGCCCGCCGATAATTACGTGCTCATCGAAGGTAGTAGGTGGGATAGTAGTAGTAGGTTGGATGCTAAATGCTAGAAGCCGTTGGGGTTCCCACGCGTCCACTATTTCAATAAATTCTACGCCGCGCTCGAAGGTAGCATGACGCACACCGCCTACGCCCTCATGGGTGAGCGTGGCCTCTACGGGACGCGGAAAGCCTAGCTTATTACCAGGCTAGGGCTTAACTCGGCACTAGAAATAGTAGGGACGCGGGTAATATGCTGCCAGACGACAGAAGTGGGTGCTTGAATCAGAATAGTGTTTTCGACACGGCGAAAATCGGTTGGAGCCACATACCACGTCTCGAAAGTGCCTGCTAAGAAAGGAGCTATGACGAAGGCGGTAAGCGCGAACGATTGATTACGGGGTGGACGTTTGGAAGTCCACATATCATATAGGTTGGCCCCAATTGTAGCTGTAAACATGAACAGCGGCAAAATCATGAGCACGCAAATCATGTCTTCTAGATGGAATAATAAGGTAGTTGATAGGAACAATAGAACCGTCAGTAGAGGATTCCAAAATAGTCGCCAGGTACCAGAAGTAGCCTTCGGAGTAAAGTGGGCTGATACCGCTCCGAGGGAAGTAGGCATTACGACCAAAAATCCTAATGTGAGTAAGCCACCAGCACCATCAAAAATGCTTGTTGCGAATACATAACAAGAGAATAACGCGAAGAATAGCCCGATACCGCTAACTATTAAATAAGGCTTGTAATGGCGTGCAACAGAAATCATAAAGTGAAATAGCTACAAAAACTAAAAGAATCGTAAGTACGCAATACTATTCTTTAGAATTTCTTCATGCATCAACACCCTACCCTCGTCTTCCTCCACGGCTTCATCGAAAGCCGCGAAATCTGGACGGGTTTCACCCGTGACTTTCCCAACGACTACCCCATCTTCGCACCCGATCTATTAGGCCACGGCGATAATACGGCGCCTGTAGTCAACTACTCCATGCGTGCCCAGGCCGATTATGTGGCCAAGCAACTACAGCAGCAAAACATTGAAAAAGCCGTGCTGATAGGCCACAGTATGGGCGGCTACGTAGCGCTAGCCCTGGCCGAAAAGCACCCAGAGCTGGTAGCAGGGTTGTGCCTGCTCAACTCCTCGGCGCTGGCTGATACGGACGAGAAAAAGCAGAACCGTGAGAAGAACATTGATTTCATCGAGCGCCACGGGGTAGAGAAGTTCATGAACTCCTTCGTGCGCCCCCTGTTCGCGCCCGCCCACCGCGACTCGATGCCCGAGCAGCTACGGATGCTGGAGAATATCGGTAAGGCCACACCCAAGGAAACCTTCATTGGTGGGCTGCGGGCCATGGCCGCCCGCGCCGACCGCACACAGGTGCTACGCGAGGCGCAGTTTCCGGTGCTCGTTATTGCCGGTAAAGAGGATTTGGCGGTACCCTTCGAGCAGTCGATAGAAGTGACGCAACTGGCGCCGGTTACATACGCGCTGTTTTTGGCGGAGGTAGGGCACTTGGCCTACCTAGAGGCGCCGGAGCGCACGCGACAGGCAGTGCTTGATTTCGCGGCGGTGACGTTTGCATAAAAAATGGTCTGATGAAGCTCGTTTCATCAGACCATTTTCAGATTTTAACTTAAGGGGATTATTTCTCGATTGGCACCATTTTGTCGCGTAGATCGGCCGGTACATCTTCCGTTGAAATGATGCTAAGGCCATCATTTTTGAAGAGGATAGAGCCCTGTGCACTTTCAGCCATTACACCTTGCACATCGCGCTGTGCAATGCGGTACATGGCGCCAGTAGCCGGGTCTACAATCAGCATTCCGATAAGGCCTCCAAAAACGATGTTGCCAAAATACCAGCCGTTTAAATTGGCTTCCAAGGTCATTTGGCGGTCGGCATAGCCTGCCTTTTTAAAGGTGAGGGTGTAGATTTCCTTTTTAAAGAAGCCGGCACCCGATTTTAGCATAACGGCGGTGGGCACCTTGCCCGCAAATACTTCCTTACCGGCACGATTGGTCACGGTAACATCGGCACCGACTGGCACACTATTGATGGCGACAGGGTAGCGACTTTTGCTAACAATGGATGCGCAGCTGCCTAGTGCCAATGTAGCAGCCAAAGCGAAGGGTAAAGTTACTTTCATGTAATAATGAGTATGATTAAAAAAAGAAAAAAGATCAAATAACGTTCTATTCCGGAAAGGATTTTAGAAGAAGTATGCGAATATAGAAATGGCCAATATCATTTGTATGCAAGGTGATTCATTATTTTTTTCCTTAACCTTATAATAGAATGACAAATACTTATTATATGATAATTCTTATAACTTGAGTTGCTTGTAATTCTCGTAAATACCACAGTGCCCCGGTCGGACTTATCCGATCGGGGCACTGTGGTATTTGCTGCTATAACTCTGCGGTAGCCTCACTGGCCTACCTAATCAACCCCATTTTCATCATGGCCTCGGCAATTTGCACGGCGTTGGTGGCGGCGCCTTTGCGCAGGTTGTCGGCCACTACCCACATATTGAGGGTGCGGGGCTGGGTTTCGTCGCGGCGGAGGCGGCCGACGAGCACGGCGTCTTTGCCGTGGGCGTCTTTGGGCATGGGGTAGACGTTATTTTTTACGTCGTCTACCACTTCCACGCCTTCGGTCTGGCGCAGCAGTTCGCGCACCTCGTCGAGGTCAAATTCCTCGGCAAACTCCACGTTCACCGACTCCGAGTGGCCGCCCATCACGGGAATGCGCACGGTGGTGGCCGTCACGCGGATGCTGTCGTCGCCGAAGATCTTCTTGGTTTCCTTCACCATTTTCATCTCCTCCTTGGTGTAGCCGTTGTCCTCGAACACATCGATGTGGGGTAGCACGTTCAGGTCGATGCGGTGGGGGTAGGCGGGGTTGCTGGCATCCTGGCCGGCGCGCTCCTCCAGGAGCTGATCTACAGCTTTTTTGCCGGTGCCTGTTACGCTTTGGTAGGTGCTTACTACAATGCGTTGCACCTTGTATTTTTCGTGTAGCTTGTTGAGAGCCACCACCATTTGGATGGTAGAGCAGTTGGGGTTGGCAATGATTTTATCATCGGCAGTCAACTCTTTGGCGTTGATTTCGGGCACTACCAGCTTTTTGGTGGGGTCCATGCGCCAAGCCGAGGAGTTGTCAATTACTACGGTGCCTACCTCGGCAAAGCGTGGGGCCTCCTCCTTGCTGGTGGTGCCGCCGGCCGAGAAAATGGCTACATCGGGGCGAGCCGCTACGGCGTCGTCCATGCTCACCACCTTGTATTTTTTGCCCTGAAACTCAATTTCCTGGCCCACCGATTTGGCAGAGGCCACGGGTAGAAGCTCGGTGACCGGGAAATTCCGCTCGGCCAACACTTTCAGCATTTCGCCCCCGACTAGGCCGGTGGCACCTACTACGGCTACTTTCATGGTTGTTTAAAAATGAGTAGAACAGTAAAGGTACACGCTGCTGCTCTTTTTTGTAGTAGAACTTGGATTTCCTGATACAATGCGCAAAGGTTGGCGCGTATTCTGCGTGAGAATACAACGCGCACTGCGCCGGAAATTACTAGTTCGATCCTCGTGAAACTCTATTTGCTATTGGCAGCCCTGCTGCTCACGCTGTCCGCACACGCCCAGCTCAGCGACTCGTTTACCGACGGTGACTTCACCCAAAAACCGCCCTGGACCGGCGACGCGGCCGGCTTTACCATCAACGCGCAGAAGCAGCTGCAAACCAACGGCCCCGCCGTGACGGGCACCCAACTGCAACTCGTAACGCCCTGCCAGGCCGTAACGGGCACCACCTGGGAGTGTTGGGTCAACATCAAAAACACGGTGAGCAGCGGCAACTACGCCGACGTGTGGCTGCTGGCCGACCGTGCCGACCTAAAAACCAGTGGCACGCAGGGCTACTTCGTGCGCCTCGGCGGCACACCGAAGGAAGTAGCGCTATTTCGCAAAAACGCCACGGGTAGCCCAATGTACGTGGTGGATGGGCAGGATAACACGCTGAATTCGACCACCAATAATCTGGTGCGCGTGCGCGTGACGCGCTCCGTGCAGAACGTCTGGACGCTGGAGCGCGACCTGACCGGCGGCTCCAACTTCACCACGGAAGGAACCGGTACCGATGCCACGCACCAGCACGGCGGCTACGTGGGGGTAGTCGTCACGTACTCATCGGCCAACAGCCAGAAGTATTCCTTCACTGATTTTCGGGTGACAGACACCGCACCGCCTACCCCAGTGAAAGCCACGGCCACGGCTGCCCGGCAGTTCGATGTGACGTTCAACGAGCCCGTGGCAACTGGCGTTAGTGCCGCAAGTTTCCGATTGGTGGCGGCCGGGGCGCTGCCAATCCTGAGCGCCGAGCGCGACGCAGTGGACCCTGCCGTAGTGCATCTCACTTACGCGGCCAATCTGCCATTGGGCAGCAATACGGTGGAGGTACGCAACGTGGCCGATCTGTACGGCAATGTAGCAGCCGGGCCATTCACGGTGGGCTTTGTGAACAATGGCTTTGCCGTGGCGCCAGGCTTCAACCAAGTGCTTATCACTGAAATACTAGCCAACGAAATGCCTGTTGTAGGGCTACCCACGTCGGAATACGTGGAGGTGCACAACCCTAGTGCCACGGCTGTGCTGGACCTAGCGGGCGTGCGCCTGCTGAAACCTAGCAGCACCGGTAATCCGGCGGTGTTTCCGACTGGGGCAGTGCTGTTACCGGGCGAGTACGCCGTGGTGTGCGGCAGCACGCGGGCTGCGCAGTTTGCCGGCTTCGGGAAAGTATTTGGCCTAACGAATTTCCCTACACTCACCAATGCCGGCGACCAACTAGTATTGCGCAGCCGCACGGGGCAGACGTTGTTTGAAATCAGCTATTCCGATACGTGGTACAAGGACAGCAAGAAAAAAAACGGCGGTTGGGCGCTGGAAATGGTGGATATGGCCAACCCCTGTGCCGGCCTCGCTAATTGGACCGCCAGCCAGGATGGGAGCGGTGGCACGCCCGGCCGCGCCAACTCTGTGCGCGCTACCAACCCCGACCAAACGCCACCGGCGCTACTGCGGGCACTGGCCACTAACCCCACCACCGTGCGGCTGTTTTTCGGGGAGAAGCTGGATAGTGCCGCTGTGGCGAACGTAGCGCTGTATGCGCTTACTACGGGTATCATCACGCGGGCCACTGCCATAGCTCCCGATTTCCGGGCGGTGGACCTCACGCTGGGCGCGGCTCTGCAAGCCAATCAGCCACTCACGGTAACCGTACAACGCGCCGTAGACTGTGTGGGCAATACTATCGGCGCCGCGGCTACGGCTACGTTTGCCCTACCCGGCATCCCTGCCGCGGGCGACGTGGTTATCAATGAAATTCTGTTCAACCCGCGCACGTATGCGGTGGATTTTATAGAGCTATTGAATCGCTCCGATAAGTACCTGGATGTGCAAGGCTGGACGCTCAGCAACCAAAAGCCTGACGGCACTCTGGACACAAAATTCGTAACGGCCGCGCCCTATGTGCTGGCTCCGCGCCAACTGGTGGTCCTGACGGAGCGCCCCGATATCGTGCAAGCGCAGTACCCGACGTCTCACGATGCGGCCGCGTTCCTACCCGTTTCTGCCCTACCCACCTACCCCGATGATGCCGGTATAGTAAGCGTCAGCTCGGCCGCTGGGGTGCTGCTCGACCGCTACGCCTACGATAAAGCGCAGCATCTGGCTCTGCTCAGCGACCTGGATGGGGTGTCGTTGGAGCGCATTCGGGCTGATGGGCCGAGCGCGGCGGGCAACTTTCACTCGGCGGCCAGCGCGGTGGGTTATGCCACGCCGGGTAGGCCCAACTCGCAGTACCAGGAGGATCCTGGGGGCGATAAGCTGTTTCGGCTGGAGCCCGAGGTATTCACGCCCGACGAAGATGGTCAGCAGGATTTCACTACCCTGAATTACCAACTCGATCAACCAGGGTATGCTGCCACTGTTACTATCTACGATGCTCAGGGCCGGCTCATACGCCGCCTCGTGCGCAACGAAACCCTACCCCTCAGCGGCTTCGTGCAGTGGGATGGCCTCAACGACCAAGGCCGCAAAGTGCCCGTAGGGGCCTACGTACTGCTGATTGAACTTCTGCACCCAGCCAGTGGCAACCAACGGCAGTACAAAAAGACAGTGGTAGTAGGCGCCCGGTTTTAGGTAGCGTTTCGGGCAGAGTGGGTAGATAATCAAATAAAAACCGTCTTACCGAATACAGCTGAAGGCTGTATTCGGTAAGACGGTTTTTATTTGATTATGGACAGTTACTTAATTGCTGCCCGTGGTGCCTGTAGTACTGCCGCCCGTGGTGGTACCCATGCTACCTGTAGTGCCCGTGGTGCTACCTGTGGTGCCGCCTGTGTTACCTGTGGTACCACCGCTTGTGCTACCCGTAGTACCTGCACCGCTGGCATTACCGGCGCTATCCGCCATGCCTGCGTTGTTGGGCGCATCTATGCGGGGTGAGAGTTGCTCTTGTTGGGCTGTGGTTTCGGGGTTGCCGTTGCCAGCCTGGTACGTTTCGTCGGTGGTGTGGCTACGGCAAGAGCCCAGCGTAGCGGTGAGTAGTGCAGCAGCGGCGGCTATGGAAAGGAGACGTTTCATGGGAAAAGAATAAGGAAGGTGTGGTTTTCTGATGTTACCGCGGAAAGTCAGACAAGGTTGTCCTCTAGCTGAAAATCAAATGCCAGCCCCGCCGTAGATGGTTGAACCTTAGGATGGGTAGGCATCCAACGGCCGTCACGAATCGACGGTGTTATGACGCAGCAGCAACTCCAGCATTTGTACTGACCTTCTCGGACTTTGGCCGGTGCATAAGTCAAAACGCCAGCAACGGCACCGACCACGGCACCACCAGCAGGTTTCAAGAAGCAAGGCATCCTCAACGACGCGCCCAACCTGCACGACCTCGACGCCGGCGACCTGAAGTATCACTTCGTTCTTCGCGCCACCTACGCCACCGTGCTCCGCAACTGGCTTCAGGCCGATGACACTACCATTTTGGGTAGCCAATTTGAAGGCATAAGCAGGGTGGCGTAAAGGTGAGCGCCAGAGCTGAAGCATAGGCAAAGAATGCGGCTGAAAAATGGCAGCTCGACAATATCTATTGAGTATCAGGTACGTAGAAGGCGGGGTACGCTGTTTCTCTCACCAAACACTTCTCCTCATGAAAATTCTGTCTCCGTCTGCACATGGCATCCTCGATTACCTGACCGTTGCCTTTTTCGCGTTGGCCCCCACCGTATTTGGGTTCACGGGCACTTATGCCACGGTATGCTACGTACTGGCCGCGGGCTACCTGCTCATTACCCTGCTCACAGCCTTCCCCATGGGCGTGCTCAAGGTTATTCCGTTTCTGGTGCACGGCCGGCTGGAGCTGGTAAGCGGACTGGTGTTTCTGGTTTCGCCCTGGCTGTTTGGCTTCGCCGACGACAACCTGACCGCCCGCAACCTCTTTATGGCCTCGGGGGTGGTGTTTCTGCTGGTGTGGTTCATCACCGACTGGCATGCCGAAACCCGCAGCGTCGCAACGGATACGCCTAGAGTGTAACACCCGGTATACCTAATACGGTTGAAAGCCCTGTCAGACACTGCTGACAGGGCTTTTTGTGGTTTTTAACGGCTTGTACTCAGCGTCTACAGCCGGAAGCTGAACCCCACGAAATACTCGTGGTCTGTTTGGCGGTTGAGGGCAATGTGCGTACCGATGTCGAATTGTAGATTGTCGCTAACGTCGAACTGCGGCCCCAGATTCACGCCGGCTTGCCAGCGGTTTTTGCTTGTATCCCAGTGCCCTACCACTTCTGCAAAGCCTTCCAGCCAATGCGTAAAAACCTTATCGATGGTGAAGGTAGGCGTGAGTAACACAAAATGCGAAGTACTTTCGCGGTCGTACATCCACTCGGCGGCGGTTTGGGCGCCTATGTTCCAGTCGTGGGGTAACATGTAAATTACTGGCACCAGAAGTCCATATTCCACGGCCCCGTCGCCTACCTCTTTGCCGGTGGGCAGGCGTACGTAGCCGATGGCCGCCAAGGCAAAGCCTTTGTTGTCGTCGCCAATAAGGTTGCGTTTGAGGCGCACCACCATATCGCCCATGCGGGCTTGCCGATCCGGCTCCATCGTTCCTTTATCTTCCCAATGTTTGTTGATGGTATAGGAATTCAGCCCTACCTGCAAATCGGTCTGGTTGGTAAGGCCTATTTTCATTAGGACATGGTTGAGGTAAAGCGACCGGTCGCGGGCGTCTCCATCACGGGAGTTGAGCAGGCGCAGTCCATCATTTTCTAGCTGAAAGTGGCCCGCATCCACTGTGTAAGGGCTTTCAGTAATGCCAGGGCGGTCGGGCACCATCGGGCGCATGTACTTGCGCGGGGTAGGGTGGAACAAGTCGTAATGACTTTTATCGACCGAAATGGTGTCGTTGGTCTGGGCACGGGCGCTCAAGCCAACTAGCAGTAAAATTGCCAGTAGCAACGAGGGGTAGGGGAGGGACATAGCGCGAAGGTAGGCGGAAGGAATATAGGTCGCATCGCCCTGGGCTGAGCAAGCCCCTGCGTAGGCTTTCGGTATAACTATTAAGATAAGGCCAAAATCCACCCTGTTGTGCTTCACTATCTGTATACTGCCTCTGCCGTGAATAAAATACAGAATGGATACACAATCTATTGTATGCCAATGTTTTATTGTGGCGCACAGGTATTGGTTGTGATTTTGAGCAATTTGCACGCAGCCGAAAGCAATAGGATGCAGACTTTTGTAGCCAATTGTTTTCAGCGCTGCTGTTCATCCCCACTCCTACCCATGCGTAATATTCTTCTATCAATTCTAGCTGCTGGTATACTAAGCGCGCCGAGCGCTACAGCTCAGAAAGCCACCGCCCCAGCTGCCAAAACCTATTCTGCCGCCGGCAAAAAAGTGCAGGTATACACCACGGCTGCCAATACCCAAATGCGCCTCGCCAAAGCGGATAATGACCTCAGCTTCCAGCAAATGGGGCAGCCGCTGGAGACGCAGGTATGTCTGTTTGTAGACCCTACCCACACGTTTCAGTCGCTCACGGGTATTGGTGGCGCCCTCACCGACGCCTCAGCCGAAGTATTTGCTAAGCTGCCTAAAGCCCAGCAAAAGGAGCTGCTGGACGCCTACTATAGCCCTACCAAGGGCATTGGCTACACGTTGGCCCGCACCAACATTGCCAGCTGCGACTTCTCCAGCGCCAGCTACACCTACGTGGCCGACAACGACAAGGAGCTGAAAACCTTCAGCGTGAAGCACGACGAGCAGTACCGCATTCCGTTCATTAAGCAGGCCACGGCGGCGGCGGGCGGCAAGCTGCCGTTGTTTGTGAGCCCCTGGTCGCCGCCCGCCTGGATGAAGGACAACAACAGCTTGGTGAAAGGTGGTAAGCTCCTAACCGAGTACCGCCAAGCCTGGGCCAACCACTACGTGAAGTTTATCAAAGAGTATGAGCGTCAAGGGATTCCAATTTGGGGCCTCACGGTGCAAAACGAGCCCATGGCCAAGCAAACCTGGGAATCGTGCGTGTATTCGGCCGAGGAGGAGCGCGACTTCGTGAAGAATTTCCTGGGCCCCACGCTCAAGAAAAACGGCTTGTCTGACAAAAAGCTCATCGGCTGGGACCACAACCGCGACCAGATCTTCCAACGGGCCACCACCTTGTTCGACGACCCCGAGGCCAGCCAGTACTTCTGGGGTATCGGCTTTCACTGGTACGAAACCTGGACTGGCAGCGGCCAACTGTTCGACAACCTGCGCCGCGTGCACGAAACCTACCCCAGCAAAAACCTAGTGTTCACGGAAGGCTGCGTGGAGCAGTTCAAGCTCGACAACATTGGCGATTGGAAGCTGGGCGAACGGTACGGCCGCTCCATGATCAACGACTTCAACGCCGGCACTGTGGCTTGGACCGACTGGAACATTCTGCTCGATGAAAACGGCGGCCCCAACCACGTGGGCAACTTCTGCTACGCCCCCGTGCACGCCGATACGCGCACTGGCAAGCTTACCTACACCAACTCGTTCTACTACATCGGGCACTTCTCCAAGTTCGTGCGCCCCGGTGCCAAACGCATTGCCGTGGCCTCTACCCGCGACTGGCTTTCCGCCACGGCCTTCGTAAACCCCGACGGCAAAGTGGCCGTGGTGGTGATGAACGACAGCGACAAACAGCAGGAGTTCAGCCTCTGGATTAAAGGCCAAGCCGCGCCTACCGTCAGCCTACCCCACTCCATGATGACGCTGGTAGTGAACTAAATAGCTGCGTACAAACGAAATCTAAGATAGAACGTCATGCAGAGCGGAGCCGAAGCATGGCGTTCTTTTGTATTCTACCCATACCTCAACCCATGAAAACCCTTCTTCTCGCTACCCTTTCGCTTTTTCTAACGTTCACGGCGGCTGCCCAATCCTTCTCTACCATGCGCTGGCAAAACGCTCCCAAAAAATCGACTATCACCGCCAACAGCGTGCAGGTACAGGTAGACGGCGGCACCGATTTCTGGCGCGTGACGCACTACGGCTTCATCCGCGACAACGGCCATTTCTTCTTTCAGGAGCAGGAAGGCGATTTTCTGGCGAAAGTGAAGGTAGTAGGCCAGTACAAAGAACTGTATGACCAAGCCGGCCTCATGATTCGGTTGGATGAAAAGAACTGGATCAAGACCGGTATTGAATATGTGAAGGGCGTACAAAACGTCAGCGCCGTCGTAACCCGCGAGGTGTCCGACTGGTCGGTGGTGCCGCGGCAGGATAGCCCGAAAGCCATGTGGCTTACGCTCCTGCGTAAAGGCGACTACGTGGAAATTCAGTATTCCTTCGACAACAAGGAGTTCAAGATGCTGCGCCTGGCTTACTTCCCGCCCACGCCGGGCAAGAAAGTGCAGATTGGCCTCATGTGCGCCGCTCCCGATGGCAAAGGCTTCCCCGTAACGTTCGAAGAATTTTCGGTGACGCCGGTAGCGAACGGAAAGTAGACCCTACTTCGGTTTCAAAAGCACGGCTTTCATAAACTGAAATGCCGTGCTTTTCTTTTTTTTGGCTTTATCAAAATGGCACCACCACCTTCACGCTCACATTCCTACCCTGATTATAGATACCCGAGCGGCCATTGGGCGAGGCGGTGTAGTACTCAAAGTATTTCAGCCGGTTCAAGTGCGATTGATACGCCACATTCAACACATTATCCACCTGCACAAATAGTTGTGCTACCTCGCGTTGCCCGGCGCGCAGGGTAGTGCCAGCGCCCAGGCCCAGCAGCGTATAACCCGCGGTGCGGGTTTCGGTGTTATCAACAGCGTAGAAGCGGTTTTGGGTGGCGTTGATATCCACTGTGGCACGCACGTAGGTAGCGTGAAAGGGGCCAAGCGGGCGCGGCGTGGTATAGCGCGCTTCGGAGCGCGCCTGTAGGGGCGGAATGAACGGTAAGTACTTAGCCGCGTTGCCCTCTAGGGCACGCAAGGCGCTGTTTTGGTTCAGGCCTACTACGTAGGCCAAGCTGTTATTGAGCACGAAACCGGGTAGCGCGGTGGGGTGCAGATTGGCGGTGAATTCGGCACCGTAGAGGCGCGCGCCGCTTTGCTGGTACTGGTAGGTAGCGTTGCCGGGCACCAGCTCCACGGGCTGGCCGTTGGCATCGGTGAGGCGAGCCTGGTAAATGTAGCCGGTGATGCGATTGTGGAAGGCGTCCACGCTTAGGTCGGCCCAGGGGAGGCGGGCGGCCAGGCCTAGGTCTTGTTGGAGGCTGAACTCGGGGTTGAAGGTGCGGTTGCCGAGGTACACGATATGGGCGCCGGGGTCGAGGCCGTTGGAGCCTACCTCCGTGATGTTGGGCGCCCGGTAGCCCCGCGCCACGTTGGCGCGCAGCACGTACCGTTCATTCAGCGCATACGTGCCCCCCACGCTAGCCGACACGCCCTGGTACCAACGCCCAAACGCCGCAAACTGCGGCTCCCTACCCGGCGCGGCTGGCACTTGCTGCTCAAAACCCGTGGCTGGGTTTGGTCCCACATAAAAGTCGTTCCAGGTGAGGTGGCGTGTATCGTAGCGCAGACCGCCGGCCAGGTCGAGGCGGCCGAACGTCTTTTTCAGATGGATGTAGCCACCGATGTCGAACAGGTTGTAGTCGGGAATGGGGAAGTCGGTGGCGTCTTGGTTGCGGTTGCGCTGGGCCATGCCGTTCAGGCCCGCGGTAGCCTCCACCCCCAGCAGGGTAGGGGCGGCGTAGCGGAGGTCATAATTATAAGTAGTGAGTTGCACGCTCAGGCCCGGCTGCTGGGGTAGGGTAGGGTGGTTGTACTCGCGGCGGCGGTTTTGCTGCACGCCCAGCAGCGCGTGCAACTCGCCCGTACCCAGCCGGAAGCGGTTGCGCGTGAGCAAGCGGTAGTGCTGAATACGCTGGTACAGCGGGTTGAGGCGGTAGGTGGAAAGCTCAGCCTTAGGCACCAGCGGCCGGTTGCGGATATCATCGCCCTCGTCCAGCACCTGCCGCGTAAAACGGCGGCTCAGGGAGTCGCGGCTGCCGTCGGGGATTTCCTGGTGGTTGTCGTAGAGCGTCGCCGACCAGTCGGAGCTACCCCAGGTTTTGTCTACCCCAGCCGTAGCCGTGGCGTTCAGCTCCCGGAAGGCGGTGCCGTACACGCGGCCATCCACCGGGTTGCGGTAGTTCTGAGCCAGACGGTAGGAGGCGCGGCCACCGTAGTGCCAGCCGCCACGGTGGTAGCGCAACCCTACCGACGCGCCCAACAGGTTGTTGTTGGTTTGATACTCCGTGAGGGCGTCGCCGTGCAGCTGGCCCTCGGCGCCGTCGTCGGGACGGCGGGGTAGCAGGTTCACTACTCCAGCCACGGCATCGGAGCCGTATATAAGGCTGGCGGGTCCTTTCACCACCTCAATGCGCTCAATATCATACTGATCTACCTCAATGCCGTGCTCATCACCCCACTGCTGGCCCTCCTGGCGCAGGCCGTTGTACATGGTCAGCACGCGGTTGTAGCCCAGTCCCCGGATAAACGGTTTGCTGATGTTGGGGCCGGTCGTTACGGCACTCAGGCCGGGCACGCCCCGCACGGCCGCGTCAATCACGTTGCCATTGGCGTTCAAGTTGATGTCGCGGTGGTTGAGAGCCGCTACCGGTACGGGGCTGCGCCGCAATTCCGTAGCGCGCGACACGCCCGTGACTACCACTTCTTCCAGTGCCGCAGGCGTGGCTACCAGGGTAGCGTCCAGCACTAGGGTTTGGGCCGCTGCTACTGTCACGCGCCGCCGCACTGGCTGGTAGCCCACAAACGAAAACACGATTTCCGTAGGACCGGCCGGCACGTTGCGCAGTTCATATCGCCCTTGCGCATTGGTAGTGCAGCCCTCCGCGGTGCCTACCATCGCCACCGTCACCTGCTCCAAGGGCTGGCCCGCCGCCCGCACCTGCCCCCGGATGGTAGCAGCTGTAGCAGACTGCGCTACTGACTCACTTCCTATCAACAGCATAAACAGAAAAAAGAAAAGCTGTTTCATATTTAAAGCGTATGAAAAATATATTTAGATTAATCTAAACCTGTTGACCCAAAAAAGCGCCGCGGCGGACTTACCCACCACAGCGCTTTCGTATTTATCCTATAAACGTCTGCACCAGCAGGTACACGTTCAGTACCACGATGATGGCCGATACGCTCCAGGCCGTGGCTTGCATCCAGGGCTTGTTCACGAATACGCCCATTTTGAGCTTGCTACCCGTGAAGAGCACCAAGGGTATCACAGCAAAGCTGAGCTGAAAGGAGAGGATAACCTGACTGAGTACCAGCAGCTCGCTGGTGCCGTGCTCCCCGTACATCACCGTGACCACAAAGGCCGGCACCACCGCAATGCTGCGCGTAATCAGGCGGCGCATCCAGGGTTTCAGCTTCAAATCCAGAAAGCCTTCCATCACAATCTGGCCCGCCAGGGTGCCCGTGAGGGTAGAGTTCTGGCCCGACGCCAGCAGCGCCACCGCAAACAGTACACTGGCCGCGCCTGCGCCCAGCACTGGCGCCAGCAGCTTGTGCGCGTCCGTAATGTCGGCCACATCGCGGTAGCCGTTGTAGTGGAAGGCCGCGGCTGACGTGACCAGAATGGCTCCGTTCACGAAAAACGCCAGCAGCAGCGACACTGTGCTGTCGATGGTGGCAAACTTGATGGCCATGCGCTTGCCGGGCTCCGTCTGCTCGATCTGCCGCGTCTGCACAATGCTGGAGTGCAAGTACAGGTTGTGCGGCATCACGGTAGCACCCAAAATGCCAATGGCAATGTAAAGCATGTGCGGATTGGTAACAATCTGGGGCTGAGGCACCAGGCCTTGTGCCAGCGCAAAGTAATCGGGGTGCGACACTACTACTTCGTAGATAAAGCACACGAAAATTACCACCATCAGGCCTGCCACAAAGCTTTCCAGCGCCCGGAAGCCTTTGTTCTGGAACAGTAGCACCACCATCACGTCCAGGATGGTGAGGGCCACGCCCCAGGTGAGGGGCAGGCCAAAGAGCAGGTTGAGCGCAATGGCGGAGCCGATGACCTCGGCTAAATCGCAGGCGGCAATGGCAATTTCGCAGAGTACCCACAGCACCAGGCTTACCGGCCGGGAGTAGTGGTCGCGGCAGGCCTGGGCTAAGTCGCGCCCGGTTACGATGCCGAGCTTGGCCGCCAGGTGCTGCAAGAGCATGGCGAAAAAGTTGGAAATCAGAATCACCGACAGCAATGTGTAGCCGTAGCGGGCACCGCCTTCAATGTCGGTGGCCCAGTTGCCGGGGTCCATGTAACCCACGGCCACCATCAGGCCGGGCCCGCCAAAGGCCAGCAGCTTGCGCCAAAAAGAGGCGTTAGCGCCGGGTACTTTAATGGAGCCGTGTACCTCGGGTAGAGAATTGGCGCGCCGAGCGTGCCGCCAGCCGGCATCGGGTGCATCGGTGGGGGTAGGGGCAGATGCGAGTGGGGTAGGCGAATCCTGTACGGGTATAGGCATAAGTAACTTGTAGCGAAAGAACTGCGAAAGCTAGTTTAATTTTTAGATAAACCTAAAAATTAATTTAAGCGTCTATAAATACGTAGAAAAGCAGGGTAAAAGTTTCGCTGAAAACAGAAGTGGTTTTTTTCGCGGAATTTTGTGGCCCTTTTTGCCGTTGCTCCCCTCCCTATGCTTGATAAGAAAACCAAAAACCGTCTGGGCCTGCTATCGTTGGTGGTGAGCGTAGCGCTGGTGGCGCTGAAGTTCTACGCCTACTTCATGACCCGCTCGCAGGTGGTGCTGACGGATGCGCTGGAGTCGATTATCAACGTCTTTACGAGCGGTTTTGCGTTCTACAGCATCTACCTAGCCAGCCTACCCAAGGACGAAAACCACCCCTATGGCCACGGGAAAATCGAGCATCTATCGGTAGGATTTGAAGGTGGACTGATTCTGTTTGCTGGCCTCTATATCTTCTACAGCGCCACGCGCACGCTGTTTGAGCCGCACGCCGTGGCCGCGCCCGATCTGGGCGTGTGGCTGCTGGCGGTAGCGGGTGTCATCAACTTAGGGGTAGGCTACCTGCTGGTGCGCGAGGGCAAGCGCCTGAAATCGGCCGCGTTGGTCGGAGATGGACAGCACTTATATATTGATGCGTTGACGTCGCTGGTATCATGCGCGGCGCTGCTGCTGGTGTTTCTCACTGGCATTGTGCTGTTCGATACGCTGGCGGCGCTGCTGCTGGGCATTGTGATTGTGGTGAATGGCTATAAGATGCTGCGCAGTTCCGCCTCGGCCCTGATGGATGAATCGGACGCGGCCACGGTGGCCGAGGTAGTGGCCGAGCTACAACGCCACCGCCAACCCGCTTGGATTGACGTGCATAACCTGCGCGTGCAGCGCTACGGCGCCAACCTGCACATCGACTGCCACATGCAGATGCCGTATTATTTCAGTCTTGAAGCCATTCATAATGAGCTGAATAAGATTGAAACCCTCATGCGCCAGCACGCCGACGCCGAGGTGGAAATGTTTGTGCACGCCGACCCCTGTACCTTCCGCGCCTGCTCTCTATGCCATATGGCCGACTGCCCCGTCCGCCAACACGCCTTCGCGCACGAGGTAGAGTGGAATCTCGCTAACGCCGTCCGCAACGAGCGACATCAGTTGGCGGAAGGGTAAGAAAATTGACAAAACCTGTCATCCTGACCGCAGCGAAGGACCTTCTCATGTTGAACGACCATCGTACCAACGACTCGTGCCAACGTGAGAAGGTCCTTCGCTACGCTCAGGATGACAAATGAAAACCTACTTCTGTCGGTCCTGGCCAGTCATGTCCAGCATCCAGCCGGGGTACTCGGCGGGTAGGGCGCTGGCTTCGGCCAGCTGCTTCAGCTCTTCTTCGGAGAACTTAACATCTACCGATTTCAGGTTGTCTTCGAGCTGCGACATTTTGCTGGCGCCGATGATAATGCTCGTCACGGCCGGCTGGTGCAGCAGCCACGCCAGAGCCAACTGGGCCACGGAAGCACCCTTTTGTTTGGCCAATGGGTGTAGAATATCCAGAATGTCGAAGGCCCGGTCGCGGTTCACGGGTGGGAAATCGAAGTTGGCGCGACGGCCGTCTTCGCCTTCTTGCTTTTCACGGCTGTATTTGCCGCTGAGCAGGCCGCCGGCCAAGGGGCTCCAAACCATCAGTCCTACCTTCTGGTCTTGTAAGAGAGGCACCAACTCTCGCTCCAGGTCGCGGCCGGCAATGGTGTAGTAGGCTTGCAGCGACACAAATTTCTCTAGATGCAGGCGTTCGGAGGTGCCCAGCGCCTTCATCAGTTGCCAAGCGGCCACGTTGCTGGCCCCAATGTAGCGCACCTTGCCGCTACGCACCAGGTCATCAAACGCCCGCAGGGTTTCCTCGAAAGGCGTCAGCGGGTCGTAGCTGTGCATTTGGTAAAGGTCGATGTAGTCGGTGCCGAGGCGCTTGAGGCTGGCTTCGGCTTGATCCATGATGTGCTTGCGGGTGAGGCCTACCTGGTTGGGACCGTCGCCCATTTTGCCACGCACTTTGGTGGCAACGATCAGCTCGCTGCGGCTCAGACCCAGATTGCTAATGGCCTGCCCAGTCATCTCTTCTGATTGGCCTTCGGAATACACGTTGGCCGTGTCAAGAAAGTTGATGCCCGCGTCGACGGAACGCTTCAGTAGCTCGTCGGCGCCGGCCTGGTCTACCTTGGCAATTTCCTTGAAGCGGCCTTCGGTCTGGCCAAACGTCATGGTGCCCAGGCACAGCTCGGATACTTTCAGGCCGGTGTTGCCTAACAGATTGTATTTCATGTTGGGGAGGGGTAGGTGGTTGTGGAAAGGGTATGCTTACCTTAACTACAAGGCAGTTGTGGCTGATGTTTCCCTGACCTTTCACTTTCTCAGTAGCTGAGTGGATACTTGAACGGTGTAGAGACGCATACTTGCGTCTCATCGTTGAACGATTTCGGCCATCTGGTGCGAGCGAGGAGACGCAAGTATGCGTCTCTACATCGTTCAAGTAGCCTGGAAAATCAACGCAAACAACTTCCAGATAACAACTTGGATTCCTCGCTTTGCTCGGAATGACAAGAAGTTACTTGCGCAAGTCGGGGCGCGGAGTAGTTTTGCTAATGCACCGCCTTCGCACCAACGCTATTCTACTTCCATGAAAAAAATATTACCCTTTCTGGCCGTGGGTCTGGTAGCCTTTGGGGCCGGCGCTTTCGCCACGCGCCCCGTCGAGCTGCCGCCCATCACGCTGGCTACCGTACAAGCTGCCCAAGACCTACTGGGCTTGCACTTCACCGATGCTCAACTCGACTCTACCCTGGGTAACCTGCGGCAAAACCGCGCCAGCTACGAGGCCCTGCGTCAGCTGAATATGCCCAACAGCGTAGCGCCCGCCGAAACCTTCGACCCGCGCCCACTCCGCATCCGCCAGTCTATGCAGCCAGCCCGCGTAGCGGATGCCGGCAAGCTGCCCAAAATGGGCAAGGTGAAGCTGCCCACCAACCGCGACGACTTGGCCTACTACACCGTGCGCCAGCTAGGCGAGCTGCTGCGCACCAAGCAGCTTTCGTCAGAAGAGCTAACGCAGTTTTGCCTGGCCCGCCTCAAAAAGTACGACCCGCAGCTGCATTGCGTCATCAGCTTCACCGAGGAGCTGGCGTTGCAGCAAGCGCGCCAAGCCGACAAGGAAATTAAAGCCGGTAAGTACCGCGGACCGCTGCACGGTATTCCGTGCGGGGTGAAGGATTTGTTCAGCGCCAAGGGCTACAAAACCACCTGGGGCGCCATGCCCTACAAAGACCAGATGCTGGATGAAAACTCGGCCGTGGTGGAGCGCCTGGAGCAGGCCGGGGCGGTACTGGTGGCCAAGTTTACGCTGGGCGCGCTGGCTCAGGGCGACGTGTGGTTTGGTGGCAAAACCCGCTCGCCGTGGAAGCTGAGCGAGGGTAGCAGTGGCTCGTCGGCGGGCTCAGCATCGGCAGTGGCGGCGGGGCTGGTGCCGTTTGCCATCGGCACTGAGACATTAGGTTCGATTGTGAGTCCCAGCACAGCTTGCGGTACCACCGGCCTGCGCCCTACCTACGGGCGCATCAGCAGGGCCGGAGCTATGGCCCTGAGCTGGACTATGGACAAAGCAGGTCCGCTTACCCGCTCGGCCGAGGATTGCGCCCTGGTGCTGGCCGCCCTGGCCGGCCCTGACCCCCGCGACCCGGCTACCCTGCAAGCGCCCGCGCCGTTCCGCTACGCCTTCGACACCAATATCAAGAAGCTGCGGGTAGGCTACCTGAAAGCGGAGTTTGACCGCGACTACCCCACCAAAGCCAACGACCAGGCCAGCCTGGAGGTGCTACGCAAACTGGGCGTAGAGCTAGTGCCGCTGGAATTGCCTACCCTACCCGCCGGGGCCATGCGCTTCGGCCTCTCGGTGGAAGGCGCCGCTGCCTTCGACGACCTCACCCGCTCGGGCCGCGACGGGCTGCTGGTGCAGCAACACCGATACGCCTGGCCCAACACGTTTCGGTCGTCGCGGTTTGTGCCGGCCGTGGAGTACATCCAGGCCCAGCGCGCCCGCACCCTGCTGATTGAAGCCATGGACCAGAAGCTGCAAGGCTTCGACCTTTACCTAGCGCCCACCAGCAGCGCCAGCCTCACCATCACCAACCTCACCGGCCATCCGGCCGTGGCCGTGCCCAACGGCTTCCGTGCCAGCGGCCTACCCAGCACCATCACCTTCACCGGCCAGCTCTACGAAGAAGGCAAGCTGCTGGCCCTGGTGAAAGCCTACCAAGACGCCACGGACTTCGACGAGAAGCACCCGCCGCTGTTTCAATAGTATAACTTAACGCTCACCCCCCCCCTAGCCCCCTCCCCTCCGGGAGAGGGGGAGCCTTGTCAGCTGATAGCTGTTGGCTAATAGCTCTTGTTCAACGGAAAACTATCAGCTAATAGCTCCGGAAAAGGCTCCCCCTCTCCCAGAGGGGAGGGGGCTAGGGGGTGGGGCCGAATTACAGAACTCATGCATTCTCAAACCAATCCCAACGGTTTCCGCATCAGCACCAACCCGGCCGAGCTGGATGTGGCCGCCATTCACCACTACCTGGCCGAAGACTCTTACTGGGCCACAAATATGCCGCTGGAAATCCTGGAGCGCGCCATTGCCAACTCGCTCAACTTTGGGCTGTTTGCGCCCGATGGCCAACAAGCGGGCTTTGCGCGTGTCATAACGGACAAGGCCACGTTTGCCTGGCTTTGCGACGTGTTTGTGCTGCCCGAATTCCGGGGTAGGGGCTTGTCGAAGTGGCTGATGGAGGTGATATGGACGCACCCGGAGCTGAAAGATCAGCGCAGGCACATGTTGGCTACCGTAGATGCGCACGGCCTGTATCAACAGTTTGGCTTCACGCCGCTCACTGCACCTGATAGATTCTTGGAAAAAAAGAAGCTAAATCCGTACGGAGTGGCTACTAAGAACTAATCAGGCATCATTTTTTGTAGAAAGCAGACTTCCTGTTGAAGTTGATTGATGTGACGAATTCTACCTTATCCAACCGTTGGCATCAGCTGACGGCCCCCATGCTACCCGATGAGGCAGCTCGCGCCGCGGCGTACGAGCAGCTCAGCGCCGCCTACTCCGCCTCCGACCGCCATTATCATACCCTGCACCATGTGCGGACGCTGCTGGACGCCGCCGAGCGTTATGCCTCTACCCTGCAAGACCCCGCGGTGGTGCAGCTGGCTATCTGGTTTCATGATGCCGTGTACAGTGCCCGTCGCTCCAACAATGAGGAACGCAGTGCCACGCTGGCGCTGAAGTTCTTGGAGCAAACTACCTTGCCTGCCGCCCGTCGGCAGCGCGTGACCTACCTCATCGAGCGCACCAAAGACCACACCCAACCGCTTTCTGCGCCGGATGCTGATTTGGCGTTTTTCCTGGATGCCGATCTGCAAATCCTGGGCGCGCCAGAAGCCGATTACTGGCAATACGCCCGCCAGATCCGGCAGGAGTACCGCCTGATTCCGGATATGCTGTACCGCCCCGGCCGGCGCAAAGTATTGGAAAAGATGCTGGCCGCGCCAACCCTGTACCGCACGCCCGAGTTTCGGCAGCGGCTGGAAGATGCCGCCCGCCGCAACCTGCGCCTGGAGCTGGCCGATTTGTAGATAGGCTGCTAATAGAGCCGTTGCAACGCTGGGCGGCGGTTGGCGTCCTTGGGTGGAACTGCGTAAGTTGCGGTTCATCCTTCCGCCTGTCTATGCGAAAACTCTCCGCTCTGCTTGCTTTTGCCAGCGTATTGCCACTGGCTGCTACTGCGCAAAGGCCTACCTCTTCCCTGGCTCCGCTGACCGTGGAGAAAATCATGCGCGACCCTACCCAGTGGCTGGGCACGTCGCCCAGCAACGTGTTTTGGAGTGAAGATGGCAAGCGCATCTATTTCAGTTGGAATCCCGATAAAAACCGCCAGGACTCACTGTATTACGTGACTCCCGGCGGCGGTTCTGCCCGGAAGGTAGGCTTCCGGGAACAGCAAGCCCTACCCGCCGGCAGCGGCACTTACGACGAGCGGTACACCCGTAAGGTGTATGAGAAGGATGGTGACATTTTTCTGCTAGACCTGAAATCGGGTAAAATCCTGCAGGTGACCAACACCGCCGAGCGCGAATCCAACCCCGATTTCGCCCTACAAGGGCAACTCGTCAGCTATGCCCGCGGCGGCAACCTGTTCACCTGGAACCCTACCACTGGCGAAACCACCCAGCGCACCGACTTCCGGAAGGGCGCCAAGCCCAAGAACAGCCTCACCGACCCCGAAGAGAAGTTTCTGAAGGCGCAGCAGCTGGCCTTGTTCGACATCATCCGGCAGCGCGACCAAGACGCCAAGGCCCGCGAGCGGGCACAGAAAGCACTCAACAAGCTTCGTCCCAAGCCCATTTATCTGGGCCAGCAGACGGTGCGCAACCTCCAGCTCTCCCCCGATGGCCGCTACGTGACCTATTCCCTGGCGCAAGAGCCTACCAGCGAGAAGGTGGCCGTGGTGCCGGCCTTCGTCACGGCCTCGGGCTTCACCGAGGACATTTCGACCCGCACCAAGGTAGGCGCCCCGCAAACCGCTTTGCAGCTGGGCATCTACGATATTGGTCGTGATACCACCTTTGTGCTGGGCTATAGGGAGTTGCAGGGCCTTGATGAGCAACCGGCCTACCGCAAAGAATATCAGCTGAAAGCCAAAGCGCCTACCCCCGCCGACTCAGCCAAAGCCGCTACGGCCGCTAAAAAGGAAAAGCCAGCCACCGAACTGCGCCGCGTGCAGCCCTACGGCCCCGTGTGGAGCCCAGATGGTAAGCACGCTTTCGTGGTCATCCGCTCGGCCGACAACAAGGACCGCTGGATTGTGGGCCTCGACCCCGCTACCCAGAAAATCAAGCTTCTCGACCGTCAGCACGACGACGCCTGGATCAACGGGCCTGGCATTGGCTACGGTACCGGCAACGTGGGCTGGCTGCCCGACAATCGGCGCATGTGGTTTCAGAGCGAAGCCACCGGCTACTCCCACCTTTACACGCTGGATGTCACCAACGGTCAGAAAAAGGCCCTCACCAGCGGCAAATTCGAAATTCTGAACGCCCAGCTCAGCCGCGATAAAAAGACGTGGTATCTCACGGCCAACAAGCCCGAGCCCGGCCAGCAGCAATTCTACCGCATGCCGGTGGAAGGCGGCACCATGACGCAGATTACCGATAAGGTAGGTGCCAACGACGTGACGCTCTCGCCCGACGAAAAAACGCTGGCCGTGCGCTACAGCTACTCCAACAAGCCCTGGGAACTGTATGTGATGGACAACAAGCCCGGCGCCAAGATGCGTCAGCTCACGCACTCCACTACCCCCGAGTTTGAAAGCTACCCCTGGCGCGAGCCGGAAATCGTGACCCTCAAGGCCCGCGACGGCGCCGACGTGTATGCCCGCCTCTACCGCCCCGCCAACCCCGCGGCGCAAGGCCCCGCCGTGATTTTTGTGCATGGCGCCGGCTACCTCCAGAACGCGCATAAGTGGTGGAGCAGCTACTTCCGCGAGTACATGTTCCATAACCTGTTGGTAGAAAAAGGCTACACGGTGCTGGATATGGACTACCGCGGCTCGGCAGGCTACGGCCGCGACGTACGCACCGGCATCTACCGCTACATGGGTGGCAAAGACCTCACCGACCACGTAGACGGCGCTAAAATGCTCACCGAAAAATATGGCGTTAGTCCCCAGCGCATTGGCATCTATGGTGGCAGCTACGGCGGCTTCATCACGCTCATGGCTATGTTCACCCAACCTGAGGTGTTCAAGGCTGGTGCCGCCCTGCGCTCCGTCACGGACTGGGCACACTACAACCACGGCTACACCGACAACATCCTCAACGAACCCTACAACGACAGCATCGCCTACGCTCGCTCGTCACCCATCTACTACGCCGATGGCCTGAAAGGTGCCCTACTGATGTGCCACGGTATGGTGGACACCAACGTGCACTTTCAGGACATTGTACGCCTCACGCAGCGGCTCATCGAGCTGCACAAGGAGAATTGGGAGCTGGCTGTCTACCCCGTCGAGAACCACGGCTTCGAGGAGCCCGCCTCCTGGACCGACGAGTATAAGCGGATTTTGAAGCTGTTTGAAACGAATCTGAAGCCGGCCGGGGTAGGGGGGAGCGGTGGTACTGGGCAGTAGGTTGTTCAGCCTACAAAACGGGATGGCCTTGCCCTTTTGATGAAGAAGCAAGGCCATTCCGTTTTGTCAATTTAGGACTATTACAGACGCTTCGTAATAGCCAAGCCGCTGTACCCATATCCATTAATATTAATTCCCTGTACTGGTGTCAGGGAAAGGCCCGTACGGTCAGCGGTTTTATGCAGTTGGGGTACCACAATGCCCGTAGCTGCACCTATCACATATCCTACAATATTATCAGAGAGGAAGTGCTTGCCAGCTTTGATGCGGGTATAGGCCGTAGCAGCTGGTACCAGGGCTGCCGCCGTCCACACAAACGGCTCGGCAGCCGAGCCGGGGTTGAAGTCGTGATAGACCTTAGCAGCGAAGAAAGTAGCCACCGCTGTGTTGGCCGTATGGCCAGCGTAGAACGAGTTGGTAGAAATATGGCTATTCCGGTCGCCGCTGCCTTCAGTACCATACAGAAAAGGCCGGTAGCGCGTGGTGGTTCCTATCGTCATCGTGAATATAGCGTTCTGCGCTGCCAGCGTTTGTAAGTACAGCCCCAATACTTGCCCATAGCGCCCACGTACGTCTGAATCTAACGCTAGCAAACCCGGGGCAATAAGTAGGGTAGGATATACAATAAAGTCCCCTACTGTTTGCGCAGTTTTGCTGTAATTGCCTGCTACAAAGCGGTCAAACTTAGGTACATCATTCTTGTTGAGCGCAGCTAGCTGCGTGTCGTTCAAACCGTCTTTCTGCGAAACCAAGTATAATCCTACCCCACTTAGCGCACCCAGGCCTGCTGTAATAGGTGCATCTACAGCAAAACGGGTTTTATAAGGTGAGGGTGCTTTTTGGGCACTTGCTGTTGGGGTAGTGGCAGCTGACAGTGAGCCAGCCAACATTAAAGTGTAGATGTACTTCATAGAAGAAAATTGAATGATAGACATACAACGCAGAATATACTGTGGAGGTTAAGACCTGCACTTTTTTCATTCTGAATGACACCATTCAACAACCACACATAAAACTCGTAGCTTTGCGGCCTTGCCTGGCCTTACTGCCGGTGCGAGGCAGGGGCTGCCGGCCCCTTGCGTACCTTATATGCTTCTACGCTGATGCCGTACTTGTTCACCTCCGAATCGGTTTCGGAAGGCCACCCCGATAAAATCGCCGACCAGATTTCGGACGCTATCCTCGACGAATTCCTGCGCCAGGATCCTACATCCAAAGTAGCCTGCGAAACCCTCGTCACCACCGACTATGTGCTGTTGGCCGGTGAAATTAAGTCGACCGCGCAGGTAGACGTAGAGCAGATTGCCCGCGACGTAATTCGCCGCATTGGCTACAACAATCCCGAGTATAAGTTCGACGGCAATACTTGCCAGGTGGAAAACCGCCTGCACGCGCAGTCGCCCGACATCAACCAGGGCGTAGAACGCCAGAACCCCGAAGACCAAGGCGCCGGCGACCAGGGCATGATGTTCGGCTATGCTACCCGCGAGACGGATAACTACATGCCCCTAGCTCTCGACCTCTCGCACCGCCTGCTGCGCGAGTTGGCCGCTATTCGTAAAGAAGGTAAGGAAATGACTTACCTGCGTCCCGATGCCAAGGCGCAAGTAACCATTCGCTACGCCGACGACAACACGCCCGAGGCCATCGAAACCATCGTGGTAAGCACCCAGCACGACGAGTTCGATGAGTCGGAGGAGAAGATGCTGGCGCAAATTGCCACCGACATCAAAACCATTCTGGTTCCGCGCGTAAAGGCCGGTTTGCACGCCGATGTGCAGCAACTCTTCACCGACCAGATCACCTACCACATCAACCCCACGGGCAAGTTCGTGATTGGTGGTCCTCACGGCGACTCCGGCCTCACGGGCCGCAAAATTATTGTAGATACCTACGGCGGCAAAGGCGCCCACGGCGGTGGCGCTTTCTCTGGCAAGGACTCCTCTAAGGTAGACCGCTCGGCTGCCTACGCGGCGCGCCACATTGCCAAAAACCTAGTAGCAGCGGGCGTAGCCGACCAAGTGCTGGTGCAGGTAGCCTACGCTATTGGCGTTGCCAAGCCGGTAGGTGTGTACGTAACGACTTACGGCACTACCAAAGCCACCAACGCCAGCGGCCAGCTACTCACCGATGGTGAAATCTCGGCCAAGGTGCAGGAGCTGTTTGATATGCGTCCGTATGCCATTGTGCAGCGCCTGGGCCTGCAAAACCCCATCTTCGGTGCTACCGCCGCGTATGGGCACATGGGCCGTCAGCCCGGTCAGGTATCGTTGAATGGCAATGGCCAAACTGCCGAGACCTTTACCTGGGAAAAGCTTGATTATGTGAATCAGATTAAAGCGGCTTTCGAGCTATAAGGCGGAATTGAACCTCATAAGAAGGCCCTACCTGCGACAAGCGGGTAGGGCCTTCTTTTATATATCGTGAAAGGCAGAGGCCTTAGTGCGACATGTGCTTTTCCTTATACTTTACGATTTGTCGACGTAAGCATTCGTACGCCGCGTCGGCTGCCGACTCGAAGGTAGGCGCTTCTTCCTGACAAAAGATAGTGGAGCCGGGGACCAACAATTTAACTTCCAGAGTTTTATTGCTAATGCCGTCCTTGTTGTTCAGCTTCAAAATAACTTCACCTTCCGTCACACGGTCGTAGAAGGTTTCCAGTTTGTCGAGGCGCTTCTGGATGAAGTCGAGCAAGGATTGGTCGGCAGTGAAGTGCACCGAATGCATCTGTACTTTCATCGGGTAAGGGGTTAAGGGTAAAAAAAATAGCTTAGGCTTTTGGATGAGCCTGCTCAAAAACCGCTTTCAGCTTGTCAATCGATAAGTGTGTGTACACTTGGGTAGCAGCCAGATTAGCATGCCCCAACAACTCCTTAATAGCGTTGAGGTCGGCCCCTTTGCCGAGCAGGTGCGTGGCAAACGAGTGCCGCAGCACGTGCGGATGCTGCTGCGACGACGCCGTGGTTATCTGGCTCAAATAGTGCTTCACGGTACGATAAACAAACTTTTCGTAGAGCGGGTCTCCCTTATCCGTAACGAGGAGCGCCCGCCGGACGTTGTCGGCCGTACCGAATTCCTGCTGCTTTTGCGCTAAGTACTTGTCCAACACGCCCAATAATGTGGGATTGAGCGGGACGATGCGCTGCTTGTTGCCCTTACCTGTCACGCGCACCGTGCGGCCAGGTAGGCTCACGTCATCGGGCCGGATGCCAATTAGCTCCGACAAACGGATGCCGGTGCCATAGAGTAACTCCAGCACTAACTGGTCGCGCACGCCGGCAAAAGTCTCCGGAAACTCAAAGGAATTCAACAGCCCGTTCAGTGAATCTTCGGGCACAAAGTCGGGCAGCTTCTTCGCTGCCTTCGGCGACTTAATGCGCAACATGGGGTTGCGCGTGGCAGAGCCCGTTTGGAGCAGAAACTTGTAGTAGGAGCGTAGGCAAGCTATTTTCCGGTTCACGGTGCGCGGGTCCAGTTCCTGCTGCATCAGACTTACTACCCAGCCACGAATAAGTGTATGGTCGGCCTGAGCTGGTTCTGCCAGCTCATACTCAACTTGCAAATAATCAGCAAACTGCCGCAAATCGGTTTGATACGACAGCAAAGTGTGCGGACTGTAACGCTTCTCGAAGCGCAGGTATTCAAAAAACAATTCCATACAAAAGCACCAGCCGGGTAGGGGCTGGGTTACCAATGTATGGAATTCCACAGAAAAGTACGCACGCGAAAAACCGGCTGACTCGCTTCAAAAAGCAAATCAGCCGGTTTTGTCAACTCAAAGAGCGGTCAGACTAGTCGTTGCCTGTGCCGTAAGTGGCTTGCTTATAGATAGCCTTCTCTTTCTGCTTGCGGTTGGTTACCGACGGCTTCTGGAAGAACGTGCGACGACGCAGTTCTTTCAGCACACCCGTGCGCTCAAATTTCTTCTTGAAGCGCTTCAGCGCGCGGTCTACCGACTCATTCTCCTTGATTTGGACGATGATCATATGTTCAGTTAGCTTGAAAACTTCTGCTTTGGTAAAGGGCTGCAAAGATAACCATAGTTTCTGATGATTTCAAAGCGAGCATATTAGGTTTCAGGTGATAAAGCGTTTTTACAGACCCGCAAATCGCTTTCTCAAAACACGAGGAAGCGAAAATAACGTTAGCAGGGCCTATTTTTAGGTATTAAGCAGACTGCGGGCAATGACCAGTTTCTGAATTTCGGAAGTACCCTCACCAATGGTGCAAAGCTTGGCGTCGCGGTAATATTTCTCCGCAGGATAGTCTTTGGTGTAACCGTAGCCGCCAAAAATCTGCACCCCTTCGTTGGCTACGCGCACCGCTACTTCCGATGCGTAAAGCTTCGCCATCGCCGATTCGCGATTTACGTTCAGACCACGCTGCTTCATATCGGCGGCGCGATAGGTGAGCAATGAAGCAGCCTCAATTTCCGTGGCCATATCCGCCAACTTAAAAGAAATCCCCTGGAAGTTGCTGATGGGCTGATTGAATTGATGGCGTTCCTGCGAATAATTTAGTGCAGCTTCCATCGCGCCCTGCGCTATGCCTAGGCTCAGTGCCGCAATGCTAATGCGGCCGCCATCCAGCACCTTCAGCGACTGTATAAAGCCGTCTCCTACCTTACCAATCACGTTTTCCTGCGGTATGCGGCAGTCTATGAAAATCATTTCGGTGGTTTCGGAGGCGCGCATGCCTAGCTTATCTTCTTTGCGGCCACCTGCAAAGCCGGGTGTACCACGCTCCACAATAAATGCTGTCATGCCGTGTGAGTCGCCTACCTCACCGGTACGCGCAAGCACTACTGCCACATGGCCAGATTTGCCGTGGGTAATAAAGTTTTTGGCGCCATTGAGCACGTATTCATTGCCGTCTAGCACAGCGGTAGTACGCATGTTGCCAGCATCCGACCCGGTATTCGGTTCGGTTAGGCCCCAGGCACCAATCCACTCGCCGGAAGATAGTTTGGGAAGATATTTCTGCTTCTGCTCCTCAGAAGCATGTTGGAGAATATGGCCAGTGCAAAGCGAGTTATGCGCCGCCATAGAGAGGCCGATGCTACCATCAATTTTGGCCAACTCAACAATAGCCGTCACGTATTCTGGGTAGCCGAAGCCCGAACCGCCATACTGTTGCGGTACTAACACGCCCATTAGGCCTAATTCGCCTAGCTGATGGAACACGTCAATGGGAAATTCCTGGCTTTCATCCCAACGCATCATGTGCGGCTTGATATGGGTGGCGCCAAAATCACGCACCATCTGCGCAATCAGGGTCTGATTTTCAACTTCTTCTACTAGCATGGGTGGGGTGGGAAAGGGCTTTATACTAACAAACGTAAGTTATTAGTTATGTGTTGATATTAAAAATAAAGTAGACAAGTATCTGGTCAGGCACAAAGCTATAGTGGTGCGAATTTTGAAAGCGACGGCCAATTTGGTTACTTTGAAGGTTTCCAGATAGGCAAACCAGCGTTAAGGCGCTGTCAGTCTGTATCCTAGATCTGATCCGGCTTGTCCGGCCTGCATGCAACAACTACCCTTTCTTCGTCGCCTCTTGCGTTTCTGGCTGGTCTGCCTACCATTTTCGCTAGTAGTATTGCTTTCTTCCTGCACCACCTCACGTGTACGGCAGCAGAACACTATGTTCCGCCTCGATGGTACCATGGCTGATACATCTAAACTGCGTCGTGCTGTAAACCGTGCTGAGCGCAACTACGTCATTCAGCCTAACGACTACCTCGCTATCCGGGTGTATACTAACGAGGGAGAATCTATAATTGACCCAAACGGCGAACTATCGTTTGGCGCCCCTACCGGAGGTGGTAGTCGGCAGGCCGCAGGAGTTGGTCGGCAACAGGCTGGCGCTAGTCGCGGAGGTGGTGCCCAGAATGGCGGTGCCGAGTTTCTGGTGCAAAATGACGGTATCGTGCGTCTACCCATGGTAGGCGACGTGAAGCTGAGTGGTTATACCTTACTAGAAGCAGATAGTGTACTCAGAGGCAGATACAATGAGTTCTATCAGCAACCCTTTGTGACGACGCAGGTCAGCAACAACCGTATTATCGTTTTAGGGGCTGTAGGTGGTAGCAGTGGTCAGATCATTCCTTTGGCCAATGATAACATGAATCTAATTGAAGTCTTGGCATTAGCAGGAGGCATCGATGGTGGTGCTATTACGGGAGCAGGAACCGGGCGCATAGGTCGGGCAGATAATATTCGCCTGATTCGGGGTGATCTAAAGAACCCACGCGTGCAGGTCATCGACCTCACCTCCTTTACTGGCATGCGTAAAGCCAATCTGCAGGTGGAACCCAACGATATAATTTATGTTGAGCCTATACGACGACCATTTTTTGAAGCAGTAGGCGACATTGCTCCTTTGTTTAGTATTGTTAGTGGAATAGCAGGCCTAGCCACTACTATTATCTACCTGACAATCACGTTAAGGCGTGATAATTAACAAGCAATTATACTTATCACTGTCGTTAAACAGTACCATCAAATCAACAGCAAAGCGCCCCTATGGCTGCGAAAGAAGAAGTTGAATTAGAAGAGCTGATCCGCAACGCGGGTGGTGGCGAGGCCGAGTCGGAGGAAGATGAAGGCACTGGCTTAGATTTGACTACACTCCTTATGGTAGCGCGCAAGAGCCTGCCGTGGGTGATATTATTAATTGGCTTAGGTTTGACAGCCTCTTGGCTGTTTTTGCGTTATACGCCCTCTATCTACCGATCATCATCGGTCTTGAAAATAGATGAGAAGACGGAGGCGGGAGTGTTGGGCTTAGGTGGGGTTGGTGAAGGTATGGAGAAGAAGCAAAGCATGAACAACCTTTCAGGAGAGGTGGAACTGATCAAGTCTGATTTAATTTACCGCCGCCTGAAGGATTCACTAATGCTTGATGTAAATTATTATGCAGAAGGCACAGTACTCGAGCGCGAATTGTACCAGATTTCACCGTTCAAGGTCAGTTACACAGTGCAAGATGGTTCCCAGTTCAATACCCGTTTTGCTGTTGATTTCTTAGATGAACAGCGCTTCACACTTTCCTACGAAGTGCAGGGTAAAGAACAAGGGCAGGAGTACCAGGTTGGACAACCTATTGAAACGCCTGGCTTTATATTGACTGTTTCTAAGACTGATTTTTTTGGGTCAGAAACGATAGATGGTAACTATCATTTTGTAATTAATGATAACAGCGCCATTAATAATTATTTGAATGCCAATCTAAGTGTGGCAATTGAAAATCCAGACGCAAGTACTATTAACATTTCATTCACAGATAATACACCACTCAAAGCTCAGGACATCGTTAATAAAGTAGATACAGTTTACTTAATTGAAAAGGTATTAAAGAAGCAAGAACAAGCTGCTAGAACGCTTCAGTTTATTGATTCTGAATTAGATAAAAGCAAAGCTGGCTTAAATAAAGCTGAGGGAGATATTCAATCCTTTGCTGAACGCAATCAAGCTTTTGATGTAAAAGGTGAGCTAACTACTATTGCTTCTGCTATTGCTGATCAGGAAGTAGAACGCCAGAAGCTGCTAGAGAAGGTGAAGCTGCTTGCAGAACTGCGTAGTACAGTAGATAATGACCAGATAATAGGTAGAGGAGACGTAGATGTAGCGCAGGCTATTCCAGCGTTGGGAGATCTAGGCGATTCACAACTGCCGCAGCTCCTGCAACAGTTCAATGACCAGCAACTAGAGCTACAGCAGGTGTTGAAATCGTATAAATCTACTACCACTGCTGTGCAGTTGCGACAGGAAGCTATGGCTTTCACCAAAAAAACGGTACAAGACTTACTATTGCAAAACCAAACAGTATTGCAAAAACAGCTGGCGCTAATGAACCAACAACGCCAGCAGATGGAAGCCCGTTTACAAGCCCTACCCCAAAAATTTACAGAGCAGGAACGCCTACGCCGGCCATTCGAGCTATTGGAGCGAACAAACGGAATGCTGATGGACCGAAAAATGTCGTATGGCATTGCGATGGCCGGAACTACCCCCGACTTCCAAATTCTGTCCCCTGCTTCTGCTCCAAGTACCCCCATCTCACCCGTGCGTGCTATGGTGTACGCTATTGGTTTAGCAGGCGGTATTGTGTTGGGTATTGGGCTAATTGCGGTGCGCTACCTCATGCACAACACTGTAACCAATATTCGGGAATTGGAGCGGAATAGTGCAGCTACTGTATTAGGCGTAATCCCTACCTACGACCGCGAGAAAATGGCCGTGTCGAAGTTGGTGGTGGACAAGAATCCGAAGTCGGCTATTTCAGAGGCTATTCGCTCTATTCGGACCAATCTAGAGTTTATGGCGTCTTCCAAGAAGAAGCGTCTAATTTCGGTGACGTCTACAGTCAGTGGTGAGGGCAAAACCTTCGTGACGGTGAACTTGGCGGCTATTATTGCTTCTTCTGAGCAGCGGGTAGTAGTGCTGGATCTGGACATGCGCAAGCCCAAGGTGAATTTGGCGTTCGATGCCCCTAATGTGAAGGGTATCAGTACGATTCTTATTGAGCGGCATGCTTGGGAAGAATGCATTCAGCATACTTCTATTCCTACTCTCGACTTCATATCGGCTGGCCCTACGCCACCCAATCCATCGGAGTTGATTCTAAATCCGAAGTTTGATGAGCTGTTGGCTGAGTTATATCAGCACTACGATGTAGTGATGATTGACACGCCGCCGGTAGGGCTAGTAACGGATGGTATTCTAATTATGCGCAAAGCCGATGTACCGATCTACATCGTGCGGGCCAACTACTCGAAAAAAGCCTTCCTCAAAAACATCAACAAACTGATTCGTGCCAATGGCTTTACCAAGCTGACTACCATCCTGAACGATGCCAAAGCAAACGGCATGTATGGTTACGGCTACGGCTATGGCTATGGCTACGGCTATGGGCAAGGATATTATGAGGAGCCAACTGCACCACAGGGGCTGGTTGGACGTTTGCGGAAGCGTATGTCCTCCTAGCTTTTAACACGAAATGTCTTCTTTTCTGCAAAAAATATTTGGTAGCATGGCGCCGGCTACGGCTCCCGCGTCGTTGCAGGAACTGGTGGTAGACATGCATTCGCACTTGCTGCCAGGCATCGACGATGGGGCAGCCACGGTGGAGCATTCGGTGGAGTTGTTGCGGGAAATGCAGGAATTAGGCTACCGTAAGCTGATCATGACGCCCCATGTGATGGGGGATTTTTTTCGGAATACGCCTGCTACCATCAGGGCCGCGCTGACACAATTGCGAACAGCCGCTTCCGCAGCGGGTATTACGAATATAGAGTTGGAATGCGCCGCCGAATACTACCTAGATGAGTGGTTTGGGCGTAAGCTGGAAACGAACGAGGAACTGCTAACATTTGGTGGCGACCGGCACTATCTGCTTTTTGAAACATCTTATATCAACGAGCCTTTCAACTTAGCTGAAACCGTATTTAATCTGCGGGCAGCAGGTTACCAACCGGTGCTGGCGCATCCTGAGCGCTATACCTACCTCTACGGCCGGTTTGAGGAGTTGGAGCGTATTCGTGAGAGTGGCGTGCTATTGCAGGTTAATTTGAATTCGCTGGCGGGTTACTACTCATCAGGAGCACAGCGCGTAGCTGAAAAGCTCATTGATGCGGGTTTGGTAGATATGCTGGGGACAGATACCCACAATGTGAAGCACACAGCTACCCTACGCAATAAGGTGCTCACCACCAATTACCTGCGCAAAGCATTGGAATTGCCTCTGCTGAATAATACCCTGTAAGCGGCCGCGGACCCGCAATTTTTCCTACATTCGATTACGAACGGTCCGCCTTCTTTACGCTTACTTCTTTCCTATGATTTTCGTCACCGGTGGTAGCGGCCTGCTGGGCAGTTTCCTGATTGATGCGCTGGTGACGCGTGGGTACGCGGTGCGGGCTCTGTATAGGCAAGCTCCGCCAACCGGCTCAATTGCACAACAGGTGGAGTGGGTAGAGGGCGATATCCGGGACACGGATTTGCTGCAAGCCTCTTTGGCCGACGTTACGCATGTGTTTCACTGCGCGGGGCTGGTTTCCTACGCTCCTCAAGACGAAACGGCTCTACTACAAGTGAATGTAGAAGGAACAGCGGCTGTAGTAGATGCTTGTTTACAATATCCTAGCGTACGGCTGTGCCACGTGTCGTCGGTGGCGGCGCTGGGCGGAGCGGCTGCCACACCGGAAACACCCGCTGGCCCGCTGACGCTGGACGAAACCGCGAAGTGGGACCTGGGCGCCGAGCATCCGGCCTACGCTACGTCGAAGTACTTGGCGGAGCTGGAGGTATGGCGCGGTGTGGCCGAGGGGTTGAATGCCGTGATGGTAAACCCCTCCGTAATATTAGGACCGGCCGATTGGAACCGGAGCAGCACCCGCCTATTTCGGTACGCCTACCAGCAGCACGCTTTTTACACGGCCGGCAGCATCAATTTTGTAGATGTGCGCGATGTAGTGGCCATGATGCTGCATCTCGCCTTCGAGACCAGCCTGACGGACCAGCGCTACGTGCTGAACGCGGGTGCCATGCCCCTGCGCGAATTTCTGGCGGAAGCAGCGCAGTGTTTTCAGAAGAAGCCGCCTACCCTGCAAGTGCCAGAGTGGGCCGCCGAGGCAATTTGGCGACTGGAACACGTGCGCTCCGTGGTGACCGGGGCGCGGCCGCTCATCACCAAAGACACTGCCCGCGCTGGCCGCCGCGCCACTACTTATCAAGCCAAAAAAGTGCAGCAGGCCACGGGTATAGCCTTTCGACCGCTGGCCGAAACCATTGCTTGGTGCTGCGCGGGCCTGCAACAGAACTTGCCGGCATCCGGTGCGGTTGTTGTAACTTAGAAACAGTAACGCCACGCTGGTGGCCTACCCTCCCTTAGCCGGCAGAGTCTGCCTTTTTGACGGTCCTTTGCTTTTTGCAGTATGAGAATGAACGAGAATTTTGAGGAACGGGACGAAGTGCAGGCCACCGTACGCCGTTTTGAACAGATGGTGGCCAGCAATGAGTCCGTCTTTTTTGATCTGGCCGAGTTCGAAAGCATCATCGACCACTATACCAGTAACACCGAATACGCCAAGGCTTTACAGGCCTGCGAAGCCGCTATTGCGCAATATCCATTTAGCACAGAACTGTTGATTGACCGCGCGCAGGTGCTGGCCATGAAAGGCGAGTATGGCGAAGCTGCTACCCAAATTGAGGCCGTAGCCCTACTCGACCCCGACAACCCCGACGTGGCCGTAACGCGTGGCATTATCGCTACCCAGCGCGGCGACTTCTCAACGGCTGTAGAATTTTTTCTAGGCGCCGTGGAGCGTGCGCCCGACCGCGACGATATCTTTTTCAACCTGGGGCTGGCGTACCAGAGCTGGCAGAAATACAAGAGTGCCGCCAAGTACTACAAGCAGAGCCTGCGCCTGAACTCCGACAACGACGTGGCGGTGCAGGAGTTGCTGTACTGCCTGGAGGTGAGCGAACGGCTGGAAGCCAACCTGGAATTTTTTCGCCGCTTCACCGACGAAGACCCTTACTCCGCTATTGCCTGGTACAACCTGGGGCAGGCCTACTACCGCGTAGCCGACTACGAGAAAGCCGTTAGCGCGTTCGAATACGCCATTCTCATCGACAATAAATTCTACGATGCCCACGGCTACCTGGCCAGCACCTATGTGAGCCAGGAGAAATACCAGGCGGCTATCGAGGAGTTTACGTTGAGCTACGAGAAAGACCAGCCCACGGCCGAGGCACTGTGCAACATTGGAGAGTGCTACGAGAAGCTGGAAAACTGGGCCGAAGCTCGCCGCAACTACCAGCATTCCATCGACATTAACCCGGAGATGGATGAGGCATGGTTTGGTATTGGTATCATTTTGAACGCGCAGGAGCGGTGGATGGAAGCCATTCACTTCTTCCGCAAAGCCACGGCTTTGTACGATGAAAGCGTGGAGTATTGGTTGGCGCTGGCTGCGGCCGAATACCAGTTAGGCAACGTAGTATCGTCGGTGGAGGCGTATGACCGTGCTACCCAAGTAGCACCCGATAACAAAGAGGGCTGGCTGAATTGGAGCATCATCCTCTATGAACAGGGCAACTTTGATGGGGCCATCGACTTGATGCGCAATGCCGTGGAAGTGCAGCCCGCCGAAGCAGAACTGTACTACCGCCTGTGTGCCTATCTGCTGGCTGCCGGCCGCTACCGCGAGGCGTATGAGGTGCTGGAAAACGCCCTTACTCTGGATTTCAGCAAGCACCGGCTGCTGTTCGACTACTTCCCGGAGCTAGAGTCGCAGCGTGCCCTGGCCCGCCTGATTGACCAGTATCGAAAATAGGTAGGAGATTTTAGAGGGCTGGGTTGACGTTTAACAATTGTTCTTTTGAACGTCAACCCAGTCCTTCAGTCCCTACCTCCTCGGGTGCTCACTCTACTTATAAAATTCGGGCGTACTTTTACGCCCGTTCTTTTTTTCGGGGCTACCCTTATTATACCGGCCAAGCCCCCAAGACCCAAGACCCTCATATGAATTACCACCTCGATCAACTTCCCGAACGCACTGAGAAACCCCGCGAGCAAGGCTATACCATGGTTATGGACAAAGGCTTGAGCGTACGCGAAACGGAAGACTTTCTGGAAGTAGGCGCGCCGTACGCTGACATTGTGAAACTGGGCTGGGCCACATCCTTCGTGACGCCCAACCTGAAGCGCAAGCTGGCCGTGTACAAAGAAGCGGGCATTCCGGTGTATTTTGGTGGTACGTTGTTCGAGGCGTTCATCATTCGCAATCAGTTTGACGATTACCGTCGCCTGTTGGCAGAGTTCGATATGGAGTACGCCGAGGTATCGGATGGCTCGCTGGACATGCCCCACGACAAGAAGTGTGAGTACATCCGCACGCTGTCGAAGGAGGTGAAGGTGCTGTCGGAGGTAGGCTCCAAGGACGCGGAAAAGATTATTCCGCCCTACAAGTGGATTTCTCAGATGCAGACGGAGCTGGAAGCTGGTTCCATTAAAGTAATTGGCGAAGCTCGCGAGGCTGGCAACGTAGGCTTGTTCCGGAGCACCGGCGAGGTGCGCTCGGGCTTGGTAGAGGAAATTCTGACCAAAGTGCCAGTGGAGAAAATTCTGTGGGAAGCCCCGCAGAAGGCACAGCAGGTGTGGTTTATCAAGCTGCTGGGTGCCAACGTAAACCTGGGCAACATCGCTCCTAACGAAATCGTGAGTCTAGAAACCATCCGTCTGGGTCTGCGCGGCGACACGTTCACGCATTTCCTCGACATGGACAACGTGGATGAGATGTTCAAGCCAGCCAAGCCTACCGGCCGCCCTGGCACTTCCATGCCACGCGGGTAGTTCCTATCTAGCGACTCGCCTATTTAATAAAACGTCATTTCGCGTTGGTCGAGAAATCTCGCGTGCTGATGGTGGATAGTATCTTCCGTCAGCACGCGAGATTTCTCGACCAACGCGAAATGACGTTCTGTTTTCCTGCTTTACTATTCCTACCCTCCAAGGGTAAGAACATTGCATGTAGCTGATGCGTAAGGGAGTATCCATTGTGTACTACCCATCATGAAGCGTCAACATTTTTCTATATTCCTGACTTCCTTGCTGTTAGCAAGTGCGTGCAGCGGCCCTTCGAAAGAAGATAAACAGGAAGCGCAAGCTACTACCCCTACCGATACGGTAGCCACTGCCGTGCAGCCTCTGAAACTGCCAGCACCTTATAAAACGGAGTCGGTGACGCACCGCGTGAAGGTGATTGGCTGGCCGGCCGGCAAAACGCCGGTGGTACCTGCGGGCTTCACCATCAGCGAGTACGCGGGCAATTTCGACAGCCCGCGCTGGGCCTATGTGCTGCCCAACGGCGACGTGCTGGTAGCCGAGGCCAATACGGTGCCCAACAAAACCATCAAAAAGAAGGTAGCGGCCGCCCTGGACCTGGACCCCTCTAAATCGTTGCAGGCTACCAGCGCCAACCGCATTACGCTGCTGCGCGATACCAATCAAGACGGTAAGCCCGATGTGCGCGAGACGTTTCTAAGCGACCTGAATCAGCCGTTTGGGATGCTGGTGCTGGGCAATAATTTTTATGTAGCCAACACCGACGGCGTGTTGCGCTATGCCTACAAGCCAGGCCAAACCAAAATCACCGGGCAGGGTCAGAAGATTATGAGCCTACCCAAAGGGGGCTATAACAACCACTGGACGCGCAACCTGTTGGCCTCGCCTGATGGCTCCAAGATTTACGTGACGGTGGGTTCCGGCTCCAACGTGATGGAGCACGGCCCCGAAAATGAGGAGCGCCGCGCCAACATCTTGCAAATCAACCCCGACGGCTCAGGTGAAAAGATCTATGCCAGCGGCTTGCGCAACCCCGTGGGAATGGATTGGCAGCCTACCTCCGGCAAGCTCTGGACCGCCGTGAATGAGCGCGACGAGCTGGGCGACGAGTTGGTACCCGACTACCTAACCAGCGTGCAGGAAGGTGGTTTCTACGGCTGGCCCTACTCGTATTACGGTCAGAACGTGGACCCGCGCCGCAAGGACGAGCGGCCCGATCTGGTGAAAAAAGCCATTATGCCTGAGGTACCGCTTGGCCCGCATACGGCTTCGTTGGGACTGGCTTTTTACGATCAGCAGGCTTTTTCCTCGCGCTACCAGAATGGTGCGTTCATTGGGCAGCACGGTTCCTGGAACCGCTCTACCTTCTCGGGGTACAAGGTGGTGTTTGTGCCGTTTGAAGGCGGCCGCCCCACGGGTAAGTACGAAGATTTTGTGACGGGTTTCCTGGTAGGCAACGGCGATGAAGCGTACGGCCGCCCGGTGGGTGTGACGGTGATGCCCGACGGTTCGATGCTGGTAACCGACGATGCTGGCAACAAAGTATGGCGGGTGGCCGCTGCCTCGGCTGAGGCGCGGGGGATGGCCAAACTATAGAATTGGTTGTCAACGAAGCCGAGAATTCGACAGCAAAAGTCTGCCGGATTCTCGGCTTCATTCGGAATGACGGCTGCACGTGCTTTCTTTGTGATCTAAACCCCGCTTCATGGAAATTCTACACCAAGCGCTGGACTTCGTTCTGCACCTCGATAAGCACCTCACCGCCATCATTGCCGACTACGGCACATGGACCTACGCCATCCTATTCCTGATCATTTTCGTGGAAACGGGTGTAGTGGTGCTACCCTTCCTACCCGGCGACTCCCTGTTGTTCGCAGCTGGCTCGCTGGCCGCACTGGATGGTAGCCCCCTGAACGTGGCTGTATTGATGGTGCTGCTAATTGCCGCAGCCGTATTGGGCGACACACTCAACTACCACATTGGCGACTACTTAGGGCCGCGGGTGTTTACGGATAAATCCCGCTTTTTGAAACGGGAACACCTGCTGAAAACGCAGGACTTCTACGTGAAGCACGGCGCTAAGACTCTGATCCTGGCTCGCTTCATTCCTATCATTCGCACGTTTGCGCCTTTTGTGGCGGGCATGGGCACCATGAGCTACGCTCGGTTTTTGGCATACAATGTCATTGGTGGTATTCTGTGGGTGATTTTGCTGGTAGGTACCGGCTATCTGTTTGGGCAAGTGCCTATTGTGCAGAAAAACTTCTCGCTGGTAGTGGTAGCCATCATCGTGCTGTCCATCCTGCCGGCAGTATTCGAGTTCTTCCGGTCACGCGGCCAGAAATCAGCCGTGTAGTTAAGGGGCTGGTTGCAAATAAGAAAATACGGCTGTCCTCCTGCGCGTGCGAAGGACCTTATCACGGTAGAACGACCATCGTAACAACGACTCGTTCAACCGGCAGAAGGCCCTTCGCATGCGCAGGAGGACAGCCGTATTTCACTGACAACTCACAACGCACAATGAAGGAGTTTGGACTGATTGGCCGCACGCTGAAACACTCGTTTTCGCAGACCTACTTCACCCAAAAGTTTCAGGACTTGGGCCTCGAAGACTATCGGTATGAGTTGTTCGAGCTACCCGAGGCCGCCGATCTGGCGCAGCTGCTGGCGGCGCGCCCGAACCTGGCCGGCCTCAACGTTACGATTCCGTACAAGGAACAGATCTGGCCTTACCTTGACGAGCTGGCTTCTTCAGCTGCTAGGGTAGGGGCCGTGAATGTGGTGGAGTTTACAGCCGATGGTCGCCGTGTGGGCCACAATACCGACGTTATAGGCTTCCAAGAGTCGCTGCGGCGCTTCTACCCCCGCCGCGATGCGCCCGATCGCGCCCTGGTGTTGGGCACCGGCGGCGCCTCCAAAGCGGTGGAGGTAGCCCTGCGCGACCTGGGCATCGGCTACTGGCTGGTGTCGCGCAATCCCTTGGCGAACGGCCTCACCTACGATGACCTCACGCCCGAACTGGTAGCAGCGCATCCGCTCATCATCAATGCTACGCCCTTGGGCACTTTTCCCAACGTAGACGACTGCCCGCCGCTACCCTACCACGCCCTTACCTCCCAGCACTACCTCTTCGACCTCATCTACAACCCCGCGGAAACCAAGTTCATGCAGCACGGCCTCGCCGCCGGCGCCCACGTCCTCAACGGCTTCGAAATGCTCTGCCTGCAAGCAGAAGCTGCATGGGAGATTTGGAACGGGTGAGTAGCGAAGTTGTGAGTTTTTGAAGTTGCGAAATGGTGGATTGAAAAACGTGTGTCATCCTGAGCGGAGCGAAGGACCTTATGCCAGTTGAACGAGTCGTTGTTACGTTTGTCGTTCTGACGTGAGAATGTCCTTCGCTCCGCTCAGGATGACACACGTTTTTCAATCTACCATTTCGCAACTTCAAAAACTCACAACCTCACCATTACCCTCCCTGCTGGCCGCTGCTGCCGCTTTTGCTGTCGTTGTTTTGGATGCTGCGACGGCGGCGTTGGGGGGCGCTGTTGTCTACCTTGCCGAAGCGGTAGCTGAACGACAGCCGCACGCTGCGCTGGTAGCTGAAGAAGTTGCTGCGGCTGACGAAGCTGGGGGTGGTGGTGGTATTGCGGAAGTTGATGCCGCTTTGCAGGAACGTATTGGCGTTCAGGGTCAGGTCGGCTTTGTCGTTGAGGAAGGTGCGCTTTAGACCCAGCGAATAATAGTAGTAGCCCGAGTTGCGCGACTGAAGTTGCACCCAGCCGGCGTAGTAACCGGCGTAGAACTGCGCCGTGTACTTCTCCTTGAACTTGTACGAAGAGTTGGCGCTGACATTATAGAGAAAACGGCTGCTAGTGCGGTTCAAGGCCACGCTTTTCAGATGCACGTAATTCAAATCCACGTTGCCACCTATCTGTAGACCTTTCACAGGCCGCACCGAGGCATAGAGGTTGGAGCCGATGGTGCTGCTGTTGGCAATGTTCTGGAAGGTAGATTCGCTACGAGCAAGGGTATCGTTGTACGTCAGCACCGACTCGATGGAGTTGTTGGTGCGCCGCCCGTAGAGCGAGAGCGTAAGCGACGACTTCTCTGAATACGTGTTGTAGGAAACATCCAGGTTCTGGGTCAGCTCGGGGCGCAGTTCGGGGTTGCCGTAGGAAATGTTGCGCGGGTCGGTCTGGTTGACGTAGGGATTCAGGAAGTAAATCTGGGGGCGCTGGATGCGGCGGGCATACGTGAGGCCCAGCGTCTGCCCATCCTTTTTCAGGTTGCGGGTGGCGCTTAGGGTAGGCAGCACATTCAGGTAGTCGTTGCGAAACCGACCATTCTCACCCACAAACTCGCCTTTTATATCCGTGTACTCAGCCCGCGTGCCCAGCGTAAAGCTGTACTTTTTGCCCAAGCTAAAGCCCAGGCTACCATACGCCGCCAGTACGTTCTGGCGGTAGTCAAAAGCATTGGAACGAAGGTCATTTCGGGCGAAATCCGTCTGCTGGCCCGTGCGCAGCGTATCCAAGTCGTAGTCGCTATTCACCTGGCGCAGAATAGCTTTGGCACCGGTTTCTAGCGTGGTCTTGCCCTTGAAGGGGTGCACGTAGTCGGTCTGGATGGTGGTTTCGCGGTTCAGGGCCAAGTTTTCACTTCGCTCCTGGTATTCCAGCGGGTTGCCGTTTTCCACTAATTCGGGAGCACGAAACTGATCCAGCGTATAGTTCTGGCGCGAGCGGCTCACGGAGTGCTGCCCCAGCACGCTCCACTCGCGGCGGGGCTGGTCCTTGAACGTGCGCGTGTAGCCGGCACTCACATCGTAGTTGCGCGAGGGCGTGCGCTGCCGGATATCGCGTGTGTATAGCGTGTCTAGGCTGTTGTATTGTTCCAACTGAGGCAGCACTCGGTACTCATTGAACAGGTCTTGGTCGTTGACGGAGTGATAGGCGTTGCCGGTGAAGTCCAGCGTGAAGCCGCTCTGCTCGGTGGGGTCGAAGGTGAGTCCTACCTTGCCAAAGCCTCCACCGCCGCGCGACTTGTTTTCCGTATTCTGGGTGAGTTGGCCAATGGCCCCATCCAGGTAGTCGGTGCGGGAGCTATTGCTGCGGCCGGGGTATTGGTTGTAAAAACCGCTGAGGCTGCTGGTGAAGCCTACCTTGCCACGGCGGGCATTCAGGGCACCGTTCAGGTTCTGGTTGCGGTTGCCTACTGCGACACCCACGCGCCCGTTCACGCCCTGCAACGAGTTCTTCTTCAATACAATATTTACCACCCCGCCTGTGCCCTCGGCATCGTACTTGGCCGATGGGGTAGTGAGCACCTCCACGGCTTTGATCTGGTCGGCCGGAATCTGCTTGAGCGCTTCGGCCAAGTTGCCAGCCAGGATGGCCGAGGGCTTGTTGTTGATAAGCACGCGCAGGTTGCTGGAACCGCGTAGCTGCACGTTGCCGTCGGCGTCCACGTTCAGCAGGGGCGTTTTGCGTAGTACATCGGAGGCGGTGCCGCCGGTGTTGGTAGCGTCGGCCTCGGCATTGTATACAATGCGGTCGGGACGGGCTTCTACGAGCGGCTTTTCGCCTACCACCGTTACCTCGCCTAATTTCTGCGAGGTGGCCGCCAGCGTTAGTTGGCCCATGTCCTTGGCGGTGGCACCTAGCGTCACGGTTTCGGTGCGGCTGGTGTAGCCCACAAAGCTGACCACCAGCCGGTAGGTGCCAGCCGGAGCCGTCAGCACAAAGCTGCCTTTCTCGTCGCAGGCCGCGCCGGCTACGGGTTTATCGCCGGTAGGGGGTAGGAGGGCCACCGTGGCAAACGGCACGGGCTGCTTATTCGCCTCGTCGAGCACGGTGCCTGTGAGGCGAGTAGAGGTGCTCTGGGCCGTAGATGTCGGCGCCGATTGGGCCTGTACGGTATGGCCGTAGCCAAGTGCGCTGGCAAGCAGCAAATAGGTAATGTAATGCTTCATACAACTATAAAAAGGAAGGCGATAAAGAGCACGATAAGGAGCAACCGGGCCAAGGATTCAGAAAGGATAAACAAGGTTGCACCGGCTAGCCAACGCCAAACATAGATCAATTGTGATATAGACGATGTTAAATTTCTATAAACTCCTTACGCGGGCTTATCAAAGTGCTAATTGCTTCAACAAAAGGCCGTAAAGTCCTACTAATTAGGCCTGTTAATTTCGTTGAAGAAAGCAAGCCGTCTGGTACGGCGTGGGCTTGGTTCGTTGAAAACTAACCGGACATAAAGTGCTAGTTTGTTATTTGTGACGGCCTACCCCTGCACTTCTCTTATGTCTCTTTCGCTTTCTACTACTGCGGCCGTGCACCAGCGGCTGCGGCCCTGGCTGCCCGCGTGGCTGCCGCTTCGGCCGTGGCCCCATGTGGTGTGGCTGGCGCTGCTGCTGTTCACCGATTTTCAGCTGTGGTACGGCCAATTTGGCCTGTACTACCAGGAAACTGAAACCGGCTGGCATTTTCTGCTGAAAGCGCTGTGGGTGGATGTGGTGGATTGCGCGCTGTTTTACTTTAACTGGATCGTATTGTCGCGCCTGCTCCCGGCGCGGCGGCTGGTGCTGTATGCCGGCGCGGTGGTAGGGGGCGTGCTGGTGTTTGCCGCGTTGCGCATCGGCCTCAGCGTATTCTATGCTGAGGGGGTGCAGCAGTTCAAGCTTGCTGAACACGTGCGAATGCTCAGCAACTACCATTTGGGGCTAGGGCTACTGATTATAATTCTCAGCGGCAGCCTGCGCCTGGCCGTCGACTACCTAGAGGAGCGCGACAACCGCCGCGAGTTGCAGGCCCAACATCTGGTCACGGAGTTGTCGTTGCTGAAAGCGCAGGTAAATCCGCATTTCCTGTTCAATACCCTCAACAACATCTACGCCCTCACACTGCAACACTCGCCCCGCGCTCCTGAGGCCGTCTTGCGTCTGTCTGAAATCATGCGCTACGTGCTCTACGAAAGCGGTGCTGATACCGTACCGCTGGCGCGGGAACTGACGCACCTGCACGGCTTCCTGGAATTGCAGCGCCTGCGTCTGCCCAGTCACGCCGCCGCTACCGTGCAGTTCTGCACCACCCTAGTGCCCGGTGCCGACTACGTGTTTCCAATAGCACCCATGCTGCTGTTGCCGCTAGTCGAGAATGCCTTCAAGCACGGCCACTTGCTGGCGCCGGCACCTGCTATCCGGCTAGATCTGGAAGTAGATGCGGCCGGCGCGTTGTGTTTTACGGTGCGCAATGCAGTGGCCGCGTCGCCAGCAGCTCCGCTGGAAGCGCCCGGTGGGGTAGGGCTACCCAACCTGCGGCGGCGGTTGGCGCTACTGTATCCGCAGCGCCACGCGTTAACCATCAGCACCACGGAGCAAGCGTATTGTGCTACCCTCACGGTGCAGCTACGCCCCACGGCCGTTATCTTATAAGTCTATGGAAAGCTCTTCTGGGCTGCGTGTACTGTCCTGCGTCCTCATCGACGACGAGCCGCTGGCCCTGGATGTGCTGGCTAGCTATTGCGCCCAGCTGCCATTTTTGGCCGTACAAGCCCAGTTTCACGATGCCGCGGCGGCGCTGGCATTCATTCGCACGCACCCCGTCGATGTAGTTTTTCTGGATATCCAGATGCCCGGTCTCAACGGGCTGCACCTGGCGCAATTGTTACCCGCGCCTGCCCCGCGCATCATCTTCACCACTGCCTACGACCAATACGCCGTGCGCAGCTACGAGCTGAACGCCACTGATTATCTGCTGAAACCTGTGGCGTTCGAGCGGTTTGTGCAGGCCGTGAGCAAAGTATACGGCGGCGCAGAGCGCGCCGAGCCAGCACTGCCCGCGTTGCCAGTAGAGCCGCCACCCGAGGCTATTCTGGTGCGGCACGATGGCCAGCTCCGCCGGGTAGCCTTCTCCGAAATTCAATACATCGAAGGCCGAAAGGAGTACCTGCTGCTGCATACCACCCAAGGTAGGCTGCTCACGTTGCAGTCGTTTCGGCGGGCCGAGGAAGTGCTGCCGCCCGCCCGTTTCGTGCGCATTCACCGCTCCTACCTTATTGCTCTCGCGCACGTGGAGTACCTGGAGCGCGGCCGAGTGCGGGTAGCTGGGCAGCTCCTACCTATTGGCGACACCTACCGCGAAGTACTGTTGGAGCGGTTGAGGGGGTATCAGCAGTTGTGAGGATAGGGAAGTTTGAAAACAGTAAAAGGCCGTCCTGCTCAGCAGGACGGCCTTTTTATTGGAGGCTCTCACGCCTCAAAAAGCATTGGCTTACGAAGCCAGTTTCTTGGCAATCTGGGCAGTGTGCTTGCCCTGGAAGCGGGCGCCTTCCAACTCGTTTTCGCTGGGCTGCCGCTCGCCCTGGCCACCGGCCACGGTGCTGGCGCCATAAGGCGTGCCGCCAGTTACTTCTTCGTGGCCCATCTGGCCCTGCCAGGCGTAGGGTAGGCCCACCAGAATAATGCCGTGGTGCAGCAGCGCCGTGTGCATGGCCCGGATGGTGGTTTCCTGACCGCCGTGCTGGGTAGCTGTGCTTACAAAAGCGCCGCCCACTTTGCCTACCAGTGCACCTTTTGCCCACAGGCCGCCGGTGCTATCGAGATAGGCTTGTATCTGGCCGCACATGTTACCGTAGCGGGTAGGGGTACCTAGGATGATGGCGTCGTACTCCGTCAATTCGTCGGGGGTGGCTACTGGTACGTGGGCAAAAGCTTTCTGCGCTTCGGTGGCGCCTATTTTATCGAGCACTTCCTGAGGTAGGGTTTCGGGAACGCGCTTTACCACTACTTCATTGCCGTCTACTTCGCGGGCGCCTTCGGCAATAGCTTCAGCCAGTTTATACACGTGGCCATACGTGGAGTAGAATAGGATGAGCGTTTTCATGGGCAGAATAAAAAGTGAAGAAAAGGACAGTTGAACCGGCAACCTCCGGCAAGACAATATATGTACATACATTAAATAGTGCTATATAGTTGTGCTACTTGAATTTAGTTTATTTTTAAAATTCTGATAATGAAATAGTTGATAAATAAAATGCCGTAACTATATTATCGTTTGCAACCTTGCCCAGGGTAGGTAGCATCTACCACACACAATCGTTAGCCACGCCCTTTATCTGCTTCCTATTTTACTGTTCCGCGTTGTATGTTGCATCCGTACTGCTGCCCCTGCGCCTTTCAAGCTATTTCTGTAAACTCTATTGCTGCCTGCCCTGGTAGCCTAGCCCGATGAGTGCGCTAGCTAGTGCTTTTGGGGTTTCGGGGGCATTGCGCGGACTGCTCAGCCGACAAACGGCCGAAGAGCTACCCGCACCAACCGCCGCCGTGCGCCGCCTGACGCCCCCCGCCCAACTCACCGAAGCCGAGCTGATTGACGGTTGCCTGAATGGTAGCCGCCTGATGCAAAAGCACCTCTACGAGCGGTTTGCGGCGCGCATGATGGCCGTATGCCTGCGCTACGCCCAAACTACCTTCGAGGCTGAAGATGTATTGCAGGAAGGCTTTCTGACGGTGTTTAAGAACCTGAGTAGTTTCCGGCGGGAGTGTCCGCTGGAGTTCTGGATTCGGCGCATCATGGTGAATGCGGCCTTGCGCCAGCATCGCCGCAACATGCCCCTGGTAGCTGTAAGCGACGGGGGCGACTACCCCGAGGACCTAGCTGGGGAAGAATTTGTACTGGCTAACTATGCCTTCGAAGACCTACTAAGCATCGTGCAAGAGTTGGCCCCGCGCTACCGCATGGTGTTCAACCTGTTTGCCATCGAAGGCTACAGCCACAAAGAAATTGGGGAGATGCTGGGCATCTCCGAGGGCACCAGCAAATCGCAATACTCGCGAGCCCGCGTTATTTTGAAGACTAAACTTGAGCGCCTCGACGCGCAACATTCTCATGGGCACCTCCGCAAATAAAGCCGCCCCCACCTCTCCGGACCCCCGGCCTACCGGCGACCTGGAGTACCTGTTCCGGCAAAAGCTGGGCGAGGCCGAAGTCGCGCCCCGCTTCCAGTTGTGGGAGCAGCTCGACCACGACCTACTAGTTCAACAAAACGAAACCTACCGCAAGCGGCTGCTGATGCACCGCTGGGTAGCGGCCGCCTGCGTGCTGCTGTTACTAAGCGTAGGTGGTTGGCTAAGCGTACAGCAACTGCAACCCTCTACCTCCCCAGAACTAGCCGGCACCACCACCGCCAACCGTACTGTCGCCGATTACTCCGCTACCACCGCTGGGCGCCGGGCCGCCGCAGCACAAACCGGCTCTTTAGCAAAAGCCGGAGCCGTACCTGCAGCGCAAGAAGAAGAGGAGTTGAACCTGACCACTGGGCTTAGTAAAACAGCTGCTGGTAATCAGCTGCTGGCCGCGTTGTCGCAGCCGGAAGGGGGCTTGATGGGGGAGGGCACTTCTTATACTAAGGGGCAACAAGTTGGAGGGCAACTGGCTGGCGCTGGTAGTGGCGCTTCTGCTGGGTTTGCTAATACGTTCTCGCGCAACGGCTCGCCGGTGTTTGCCGCGTATACGCCCGCTACTACCGAGGCTAATAACTACAGTATCAAAGCAGGTGCTAGCACCTGGGATTTACTTACGGCGCGGGCAGCGCGGTTGGGCTCGGCCCTGGGCCGCTTCACTCACCCCGATACGCTGAAACCTTCCTTGCTGGCCGCGCCGCCCATGCTGGCTGCCGTGATGCCACCGATGGAGGAGGAAGAAGAGAAAAAGAAGAGAGCGTTGGGTGGGTGGCGTTTCGGCGGCTCGCACGCCGTATCGGCTTTCAACCCCAACATTAACTTCGCGCAGGCCAGTACGCAAAGCACTGTTTCGGCCATCAATAACCTGGCAATGCTGGATAGCCGGGGCGTGCAGAAGGTAGCGTACGAAACCGGTGCTGCTGAGTACCGTCAAAACCTGCGCGCCGGGGTAGGGCAGCGCGTGGCCCTCACAGCAGCTCGCCCAGCCGGCAAGCACTGGGTGCTGCTGGCCGGCGTAGAAGCCGCCGAGTACCGTGCTTCCTCCGAAACGTCGTTTTCGTCGGTGGCGCAGAGCGAAACGGCCTATGCGGGCCGCGCTACGGTCGCATATCAGGCTGCGTCTAATTCGTTCTCGAACAGTGCCGCGTATGCCCGCGATGCAGTAGGCTACACGGCCGCGCCGCGCGCCACTTCCTACCGCTACCGCACGGTGGGCGTGCCCGTGGCCGCTCGCTATGGTTCGCAAAAAACGGGGGTGTCGCTCTACGCGAAGGTAGGCGCTGCTGTAGACCTGCTGCTGGGTAGCCGGGTAGAAGTAGCCGACGAAGCCGCCGCCACGCGAGACTACTCGCTGAACACTGCCAACTCGCCTTACCGCCAGGTGATTGCTACGGTGCGCGGTGGTGGCGGGGTGCAGTACCGTCCAGCTGGTGCTACCTGGGCCATCTTGGCTGGCCCTACCGCCGAGGCCGGCCTCACTACCCTCAACCGCGACCCCGCCCAGGCGCTGCTGCGCCGCTCACGGCCGTACATGGTAGGGGTAGAAGCCAGCGTGGAGTTTGGCGGCGGCAAGGCCGTGACCGTGCATTAATAACTCATTCTTCGCATAGCGCCTCTATTGACCTATGAAATCCATGCTGGCTTTGCTGAGCTTGAGTTTATTGCTGGTAGAATGTAGTAAAGATGACAGCGTGCCCAGTGCTATTCGGGCTAAGATTGCCGAATTGAAGAAGAACCCCAAGCAGAATCCGCCCGCCGCAGTATACAGCTACCTTTACCACGGGCAGGTTGTTTACACAATCTCCAGCGACTGCTGCGACCAGTTCAACTACCTGTACGATAAAGACCTGAATATCATTTGCGCCCCCAGTGGTGGCCTCACTGGCCGCGGCGACGGCCGCTGTCCTGATTTTGCCGCCGCTGCCACCCAGGAGCACTTACTATGGCGTGACCCCCGTTAAAAGCTGGTTGCGTTATACCGGTGGGCCGTTGAAAGGGTGTAAAGACGCATACTTGCGTCTCATCGTTGAACGAGATGGCGCACGCGACGAGACGCAAGTATGCGTCTCTACACGTTCATAGACCAGACTCAAACAGCCTCTAAGGTCTCGGATTCTCTCAATCTATTATATCTATCTCTAGTAGCGTATTGCTAGTTTAGTATCAATAAGAAGCCCCACGTAGTGTACTATGTGGGGCTTCGTGCGTTCAGGCGAATTTCGCCTGGGCAGACTATTCAGTAGCTGATGGCTTGCTCATGATAGGTGCTGAGGCTCTTTAAATTAGGTTGCAGATAGGGCACAGCAAAGTGCGTACCTTCAAAAAAGGCGTTCTGCTTTTGCAGTTGCGCTCGAAGGGTAGGACTGGCGGTGCGTGTAAGCTGTTGAGTGGTTTTACCACGTTGGTCAACTACGGTTACTTCTAGTGTTGCGCCCGTGTGTCGCGCTTGCAGCGTGGCACCGGCCGGCAGCGACACCGCAACCTCCTCAAAGCCGGGCAGCGAAAACCGCATGGTAGGCGCCACGCCAACCGCCTGCACGGAGTACGTACTGGTAGCCCCGGTTTGATAGTGCGCCCGCAGCTGCCCCGCGCCTACAGCCACGGCAAAGGCTACATCCGTCAACGCGGAGGGTAAGCACGGCCGAACAACGACTTTATTGCGCAGCATATCGGGCCGTATGCCCAAGAAATATTGGTACCACACGCGCAGTTGCTCAGCATTAGACCACGCCTGCAAGAACGTGCCCGAGGGCTTGCCCCGCGTCTGGCCGGAACGGGGTAGGGCATCAGCGTTTTCGCTGAGGCTACCCACGGCGCCCTCGGCCAGCGCCTGGTGGTTCATGCGCTCAAACAGCTGGTAGGCAATGTCAGGCTGATTTTCTTCCAGCATCCGCTGCATGGCCATACCGTTGTTCCAGAGCCAGACGGTGCCGTTGTGGTAGGCCGCGTCTTTGTGGTAGTAGTGCCAGTTTTCGTGGTAGGGGTGAAAATCCGGGTCGTGCTGACTGAGCGAGGCCACGCCCCACGGGTACACCAGCTCCTGCCACACTAGCTTAGTGAGTTGCATCCGGCGTACCGGGTCGGGCACCAGGGAGTAGGCATAGAGCTGGTTAGGCCGCAGTTGAAAGTCGCGCTGGCCGGCGACGGTGAGGCGGTCGGCCATGTAAGGGTGCCGGGCATCGAAAAAATCCTGCGGAAACTGCTGCTTCACCTTTGCCGCCACGGCGCGCCACTGGTGGGCGCTGGCGTCGTCGTGCAGGTAGTCGGCTAGTTGGGCGCTGGCTTGCAACTGCTCGTACCACAGCGCCTGAATATCGTTGGCGCGGTTGCCGCGGGGCGAAAGCGGCGTTACATTCTTGATTTTGGCGTCCATCCACGTATCGGCATCGTCGTGGGTGAGGTAGCCTTTGGCGTCTACCCAATACTTCAGCGAGCCTTCAGCGGCGCGCTTCACGGTCGGGTAAAACTCCCGAATGGCGGCCGTGTCGCCGGAGTAGCGCAGGTAATCGAGCATTTCGATAACGAAGCGCGGCGTGCCATCAGTGGTATTGTAGATGATGTCGTCAGGACGGGCACGGTTGGGCACACGGCCGTAGTCTTTCGAGGTAGGATCGAGGTTTTGGAACTTAGCAAACGACAGCAGAATCTTCTTAGCCGTCTCAAACTGCCCCGTTACGAGGCAGGCGCCGGGTAGGGAAATGAACAGGTCGCGGCCCCAGTAATCGTTGAACCACGGCAGGCCCGCGTAGATGCCCCAGCCCTGCTGGTTGGTCACCAGCTCGTCGGTGGTCAGCAACAGCGAGGGTAGGGCTTTGTCGAGCTGGGGGCTGTTGCTGGCAATGGGGTTCGTGTTGGCTACCAACGTGTTCATCCGTCGCCGGCGCTGCTGTAGCCACGCCTCGTGGTGCGCCCGAAACTGCCCTAGCAATGCCCGCGCTTCGTCTTTGGAATGACCATACACCAACACGAATCCGCCGCTGGCGGCCGCAGTGCTTAAGGAACCGTTTTGCACCGTTATAGCCGCAGGCTGCCACGGCGCCACCAGAATGCGGTGGGTAGGCGCTTCCTTTGGAATCAGCCATAAGCCCTCGGGTGCGTCTGCTTCAACTGTCGTCAGGTCGCCGGCGGGGCGCCAGGTGAGCTGCTGCCCGTTGACGTTCGTAAGCTGGATACCTACTACCCGTTGATTATCATAAAGATATAGCTCCTCGGTGGCAGCGGCGAAGGTGCGTTGCAGCTTGTAGGGGTACACGCGTACGCGGGCCGACTGGCGGTCCAGTGGGGTGCCATCCAGTAGCAGTTCGTAGTCGTGTAGTACGCGGTGGGTGGCAATGTTCCAGCCGGCGTGCCAGGCCGGCTGCTCGTTGGTGTGGGTGGTGGCGTAGTAGTAGCCCGACTGCTTATCGGTAAACGAAAACTCGCGGTTCTCGGCGGGCGTCACGTCGATGGCTAGCTGATCGAGGAGCATGGAGGGAGTAAGGGCAAGAGTGGCTACACGCGAATGGGTAGGGCTGCACGTGGTCAGCAGCAACCCCGCTAATACGGTGGCCAGGTAGGCAAGTGTTTTCATGAAAGGCACGTGGCAAAAGGTAGCGCAAAGATCAGCTGTGGGCGTCGTATGCACAGAAAGCCGAGGAAGATGGCAAAGCAACAGGAGACAGTTAACGAGTAATTACAAGCGAAATTTTTTCGCGTAAGAAGACAGGTCTAATGCTATAATTGACAACTTTTATACATATAAAATAATGTAATAATTATAATTATAGCAAATCGTAAATTTTTATAAATTAATGATTTAGGGTAAGATTATTGACTTATTTATGTTTTAAGCTATGCTTATATTTGTGGCCAGTTTCCTTTGTAATTTATATTCTATGACCAGTGCTTCTAAGCATGTTACAGTGCCAACAGAGTCGTCTTTTTCGCCGGAAAGCGAACAGCTGTGGCGTGGATGGGCCGAGAAGCATATCATAGAATTAGAGCAAGCAGTGGCAGCCGCGCAGGCGCAGGCGCAGTTGCAGGAAGCTCGCTTTCAGGCACTCCTACAAGCACTGCCGGGGCACGCTATAGTAGCCACAGCCAGCGGCGAAGTAGTGGCCACTAACGACCAGAGCCGTGCGTTGCTGGCATCAACCCAGGACCAATTGCCCGAGCAGTTGCTCCATGTGCTACGTACTGCACCACATACGGCCGCGCAGCCACTTGCAATAGCCGATAGCCACTACGAAGCGACAGCCCAGCCAGCCGGCGCCGAAACGGTGCTGTACCTGCACGATACCACTGCCTTGCGCTGCGCCGAGGCGGCCCTGGCTACACAGCAAGAATTTTACGAAACCATTTTGCATGCGCTACCGGTACAGGTAGCCGTATTCGATGCCGCATACCGGTTTTCCTTCGTAAACGTAGCGAGTATGACATCGCCAGAGGTGCGGGCTTGGGTTATCGGGAAGGATAACTTTGCTTACTGCGCGCACCGGCAGCGGCCCCGCGAGGTGGCCGTACGCAGGCAGGAGCATTTCGACCATGTGGTGGGCACCCGGAAGGCGGCTATGTGGGAAGAAGTAGAGGGCATAACCGGCGAAAAACGATACCTGCAACGGCAATACCTGCCCGTATTTGCCTCCGATGGCTCCCTGCGCATGGTCGTGGGCATGGGGGTAGACGTGACGGAGCAGCGCCGGATGGAAAAACAATTGGTCGATCAGCGGACCTTCTACGAATTTGTGCTGGACCATTTGCCTACCGATGTAGGCGTATTTGACAGCCAGTTTCGCTATCTGTTTGTGAATGCCCGCGGCATTAAAGACCCGGAGATGCGCAAATGGGTGATAGGCAAAGACAATCTCGCGTATTTCAAGCGCACCGGCCGACCAGATGAAATGGGCCACGAGCGGCAGGCTCAACTGGAGCACGCGGCCCGCACCCGCGAGCTGGTTACCTATGAAGAAACCTTCACGCGGCCCGACGGCGACCGGCACCTGCTGCGCTGCCTGCAACCCGTTTTTCATGCCGATGGCTCCCTGAACCTAATTCTGGGCTACGGCCTAGATGTGACGGAGCGCGTGGCCACGGAGCGCGCCCTGCGCCACGCCAAAATCACGGCCGAGTCGGCGGTGCGGGCACGAGAACTGTTTCTGGCCAACATGAGCCACGAGATTCGCACGCCCATGAACGCCATTCTGGGCATGAGTCAGCTGCTGGCCAAAACGCCGCTTACTCCCAGCCAGAGCAGTTACCGGGAGGCCATTACCACCTCAGCCGAAAACCTGCTTGTCATCATCAACGACATTCTGGACCTCTCGAAGCTGGAAGCGGGCAAAATGACGCTGGAGCAGGTAGGGTTTGGGCCCACGTTGCTGCTAGACCAAGTAGAGCAAACCCTACGCTACAAAGCTGCCGAAAAAGGCCTGCGTCTGCGCACAGAGCTGGATGAGCGCCTACCCCAGGTATTGCTCGGCGACCCATACCGCATCACGCAAGTGCTGCTGAACCTGGCCGGCAACGCCATCAAGTTCACGGAGCGCGGGGAGGTGGTGGTAGCCTGCCAGGTGCTAACTACCTTGCCATCGGCCACTGGGGTAGAGATACTGTTTCGGGTGACGGATACGGGTGTGGGCATCGAGCCGGAGTTTCTGGCGCGTATTTTCCAGGAGTTCAGCCAGGAAGACGCCTCTGTGACGCGCAAGTTTGGTGGCACTGGCCTGGGCCTGTCTATCTGCCGCAACTTGGTGAAGCTGATGGGCGGCGATGTGCGGGTGAGCAGTCAGAAAAACCAGGGTACGGTGGTGGAGTTTTCGCTATGCCTACCCGTTGGCACTACCACCGACCTGCTACCCCAAACGATACTACCCGAAGACAGCTCGATCCGCCAGAACCTACGCTACAAGCACGTGCTGTTGGTGGAAGACAACCGCTTCAACCGTCAGATTGCCCGCACGTTCCTGCAACAAGCCCAGGTGCAGGTAACCGAAGCCGAAAATGGCGAGCAGGCCGTGGAGCTGGCCCTAGCACAGCCCTTCGACCTGATTCTGATGGATATTCAGATGCCGGTGCTGGATGGCTACGGGGCCACTGCCGCGCTACGCCAGCAACTCCAGATTACTACCCCCATCATCGCCCTCACGGCCAACGCCATTAAGGGAGAGCGGGAAAAGTGCTTGGCGGCGGGCATGAATGGCTACCTGGCCAAGCCCTTCCAGGAAACAGCTTTGTTGCAGGTGGTGAGCGAGTGGATGGCTCCGCACCATGCGGCGCCCATACCGGTGCCCGCGCCGCCCCTGTTCCGGGTAGACGAGCTGCTCAGGCTTGGACAGGGCGACCAGGAGTTTGTGACGTTTATGCTGGAAACCTTCCTGGAAAGCAGCGAGGAAATTCTGTTGGAGCTGACCCAGGGTTTGCAAGAAGGCAACCTGACCCGCTTGAAAACGGCTGCTCACACACTCAAGCCCGGCCTGACGCACCTCGGGGTAGACCACCTGATACCGCCTGTGGCAGAGCTGGACCAGTGGCAGGAAGAGTTCCAGCGCGACGCCCTCACAGCGCTGGTTATGACCATTGCCCCACCCCTGCGCGAAGTGCTGGACGCCATGCGCGCCTACCTGGTCATGCCGGAGTAGGTAGGCGTTGTAAGCAAACCCATCTGTCATCCTGAGTGCAGCGAAGGACCTTATCACGCCTGAACGAGTCGTTGTTACGCTCGCCGTTTTAGCGTGATAAGGTCCTTCGCTGCACTCAGGATGACAGATGGGTTTGCTTACAACGCCTACCTACTTCAACTCCCTACCCGCCACGTCTTCCCAGCGGTAGTAATGAAAGTAGCGCCCTTCCGACATCACCACAAACAAGCCCTTCGGAAACTGCTTATTAAGCGCTATGCTCGTTACGTCGGAGCCGTCGCTGTGCAGCGCCTCTACCTTGATGACTTTTACCAGTTCATGTGAATGGTTTTTGCCTTCCTCGCGGCGGTAGATGTGAAACTGGTTGGCGCCTTGGTCTGATACCAAGAGGTAGCCTTTCTTTTTGCTGGTTTTGTAGATGCTGATGCCCTCATGGTCTTCCGTGAAGCCTTGGGTAGCAAATAGACTGAGCTGCTCGTCGCCGCGGGTAGGGTCGGCGTAGTACTGGCGCACGCCCACGCCTTCGTCGGAGTAGTAGATGTAGCCCAGCTCATTGTCTACGGCAATCGACTCGATTTCCTTGCGGCCGCTGTAGGTGCCAAACTTGCGCACCAGCGTCATTTTTACGTGGCCCGTGCCATCGTCCTCTAGCCGATACTGCCAGAGGTAGCCGGTGGTAGGACCATCTTTGCGGCCCACTATCGCAAACATCGCCTTATCGGAAGGGCGGGTGTAGAGGGCAATGCCCATGGGCAGGTTTTGCGCTTCGCCTGTAAATACAGCGAGGCCGCCGTTGTCTAGCGGCTGCATGTCGGGTAGGCGGAAGATGCGCAGACGCTGCCGCTCGCGCTCCGTGGTCACGACAATATCGGTGGGCTGGCCGCCGAGGGGTAGGCCGTAGGCTACGTCCACGTTGTTGGGGCGCTCAAGGCCGTGCACCGTGCGGCCGGGCACTTCCTTACCCTGCAAATTGAACACGTAGAGGGCACCGTCAGAATTCTTATCAGTGCCGATAATCAGGCTCTGGCTGGGGTCTTTCGGGTTGATCCAGATGGCGGGGTCGTCGGTGTCGTACCGTACCGGATCAGTGATAATAGCAGGCTTGAGAGTAGGACCCATAGCCACGCCGGGCGTAACGGGGGGTAGGGTAGTACGCTGACAGCCAACGGCCAGCAATAAAACGACTACGCAAATACTAGATAAACGACACATTCGGGAAGCGGAAGATAGAACAGAAGTAGCCTGCAAGTAGTTGATTTTCTGGTTAGTGTAGCATGATGTAGAGACGCATACTTGCGTCTAGCCGCTGAACGATTTGGGCGATGTACGTTCAACGGCTAGACGCAAGTATGCGTCTCTACATCATGCTACACTAACCAGAACAACCTCTTACCTCACAAGTCGAACTTCAAGCCAGCGTTGAAGCGGGCGTTGTAGTACTCGCTCTGCAACGTGCGGCTGCGGCTGCCTTGGTAATAGCGTAAGGGCTGGTTGGTGAGGTTGTTGGCCTCCACAAAAAAGCGCAGCTTGGGCGTGAAAGCGTAGCCCGCGTTGGCATCCAGTTGCAGTTGGTGGTCGAGGTGGCGGAAGGTGGTACTGCCGTCGGAGAGGGTAAGGGTCGATTCCTCGGGGTCGATGAAGCCGCTGTGGCGGTTGACGGACACGCGCAGGGTCAGGCGCTTGCTCTCATAGGAAAGTGACGTATTCCAGTTGTGCTTGGCGGTGCCGGGTAGGGAGGTGCGCTCGGCCAAGCCGTTGGCGCGGGAGCTGGTGTAGGTGTAGTTGGCGTAGATGCCCAGCCCGCGCAGCACGCCGGGTAGGAAATCGAGCTGGCGCTGCACGGCTATTTCGGCCCCGCGCAGGGTAGCAGAGTTGCCATTTAGCGGACGGCTGTAACGCAAAAACGTGTTGCCGGTTACGGGGTCGGTGTAGTTCAGCTCCGTGGTCGTGAACACGAAGTTCTCGATGTCCTTATAAAATACGCCGCCCGAAATCAGCCCCACCGACGTGAAATAATGCTCGGCCATCAGGTCGAAATTGGTGGACGTGGTGGCTTTCAGGTTGGGATTGCCCTCGGTCAGCTCGTTTTCCGAAGCATCGATGGTGCGGGTAGGCGCCAGGGCCGCGTAGTCGGGGCGGGCTAGGGAGTTGGTATAGGCAGCCCGTAGAATGGTGTTGTCGGTCAGGTTGTATTTCAGGTGCAGGGCAGGCAGGAAATTGGTGTAGCTATTGATGCCAGTGGCCTCTGTGGTGGGGCCTTCGCCAGTTGCATCGGCCGGAATAGTAGCCTGATAGCGGATATACGTGTGCTCGACCCGCAGGCCGGCAATAGCCGAGAACCGATTGCCCAACTGCTGGTTCAGCATGGCATAGCCCCCCGAAATGCGCTCATCGGCCCGGAAGCTGGCCGAAAGGTTATCGTACGTATCATCCTCGTAGGTGGCATTGAACTGCTGCTGAAAGGTAGGCAGCGCCGAGTTTTGCGGAGCCGGTCCTACCCGGTAACGCGTGCCGCCGCCGTTGGCCAGGAAGTTATTATCAGAGTAATCGGCGGTAGGAATAGCGCCCCAGGTCACGTCCTCGTCCGTCACCAGCTCGCCCCGGCTGCGGGCTACCTCTTTGTGCTTGTCGCGGTAGCGGCCGCCTACCTTCAGGCTGTTCATAAACGGACCTTCGGTTTGCAGGGGTAGGAGCAGGTCGATGCGGCCGTTTAGGTCGCGCTCGTGGGTGTTGTCGTTGCGCAGCTGGTAGCGGCGGAAGGGAATGGTGGCGTAGTTGATGGGAGCAGCCGGCTCTACGCTGGGGTGTTCCTCATCCACTGTGTTGGGGCGCAGCGAAATGTTGCCCGTCCGGAAGCTGATGTAGCTTTCCTGCGGCCGGTCTTCCGAAGCGTAGGCGTAGGTGCCAGCCCATGTGAGGCGGGCGCGGCTGGCAATTAGGTGCTCACCGGAAAGCGTATTGCTGAAGGTTTTCTGGCGCTCCAGGCGGGCATTGTGCTTACCATTGCCGCCTTTGGTCTCAATTTCGTAGCGGCCTGTGGTCAAGCCATTGCTGCCGGGCGCCTTCAGGCCGGAGTAGGTAGCGCGGTAGCGGTTCTCGAAATCGTCGCGCACATTGTAGAGGCTGCGTAGGGTAATAGTGGAGTTGGGTGACACGCGATAATCCACCGAAACGGAACCGCTACGCCGGATGCGCTGCACGTCATACTTGCGAATTTCCTGCTGCGTGAGGTAGTCTCGTCCGCCTTCGGTTCGGTCCCAGGCGGCCTCCACATTGTCGGAACCAAAGCGGTGGTTGAAGTAGGAACCGCTGGCGATGATGCCCAGCTTGCCATCCAGGAAGCGGTTGCCCACTACCAAAGAACCGAGGTAGGGTACCTTCTGCGACAGGAAGTTGTAGCCCGCGCCCGCCGTGCCCGACACGCGCAGGCCGTTGGGCGCGGCGCGCGTCACCAGGTTGGCGGTGCCGCCAATGGCATCGGCGTCCATGTCGGGCGTCAGGGTTTTGCTCACTTCAATGGCCTGCACCATGTCCGACGGAATCAAATCCAGCTGCACGCTGCGGGTGCCGGACTCGGCCGAGGGTAGGCGCTCCCCGTTCACCGTCACGGAGTTGAAGCGCGGCTCCGTGCCCCGAATCAGGCCGAAGCGGGCCTCACCCTGGTCATTGAGCACCGTGATGCCGGGCACGCGCTTCAGGGCGTCGCCCACGTTGGCATCGGGGAAGCGGCCGATTTGGTCGGCGGCCACCACGTTGGTGATGTTGGCATTGGTGCGCTGCTCGTTCAGAGCCTTGGCCTGGCCTTGCAGGCGGGCGCCCAGCACCTGCACCTCGCCCATTTGGTTGAGGCCTGCGCTCAGCTCAATGGGTAGGGTAGTGGTAGCGCGGTCCGTCACCGTTACGGTAGTCGAAAACTCTTGGTAGCCGAGGTAGGAAACCAGTAGCTGGTGCGTGCCCACCGGCACATCGGCCAGCAGGTAGCCGCCATCCTCATCCGACACGGCCCCGCGGCCCAATGCCGGCAGCCGCACCGAAGCACCCGGCAACGACAGGCGCGTACCATCCAACACCTTTCCCCGGATAGCACCTGTTTGAGCCAGCAAAGCGGGCGATAAGAACAGACTCAAGAAGCTCAACAAGAGCAATCGACGTAAAAAATAGGGCATATGCCAGGCAAAAGATGAAGATTCGATGAAATCGACTGCAAAGCTCTTGGTGGTATATTGCCTTAGTTTGTTGAGACGGTTACGCTTGTGTTAAGAGTGGGGGGTAGGGTGGTTAAATAGAAAGCTTCCCCTAAAGAACGTCGTGCTTGATCTGGCGTCCGCTTGTCGAAGCATGATGTTCTCTCGTCAGCACGCGAGATTCCTCGACCAGCTTGAAATGACGTTCTTTCAGTAAGAAATTCATCCTGATTATTTAGCTTCCGAGGAAACCTCTGCCCAGCGAAACAAGTTATCCTAGGCTACCTTTCCTCGTCAGATGCAATACCAACTTACCTCGGAATTCGAGCCGACCGGCGACCAGCCCAAAGCCATTGCCCAGCTGGTGCAGGGCATCAACAACGGCGAGCCGGCGCAGGTGCTGCTGGGCGCCACCGGCACGGGCAAAACCTTCACGATGGCCAACGTTATTGCCGAAACCGGCAAGCCGGCTCTCGTGCTCTGCCACAACAAAACCCTGGCTGCGCAGCTCTACGGCGAGTTCAAAACGTTCTTCCCCAACAACGCCGTCGAGTACTACATCAGCTACTACGACTACTACCAGCCGGAGGCCTACATCGCCAGCACCGACGTGTTTATAGAGAAAGACCTGGCTATTAACCAGGAAATCGAGAAGCTGCGGCTGCACTGCACCTCCACGCTGCTCTCGGGTAGGCGCGACGTGATTGTGGTGGCGTCGGTGTCGTGCATCTATGGTATCGGCAACCCCGAGGAGTTCGGCAAAAACGTCATTTACATGGCGCCGGGGCTGAAATTCTCGCGCAATAACCTGCTCTACCAGTTCGTGCAGATTCTGTACTCGCGCACCGAGGCCGAGTTTACGCGCGGTTCGTTCCGGGTGAAGGGCGACACCGTGGACGTATTTCCGGCCTACGCCGACTACGCCTACCGCATCTTTTTCTTCGGGGATGAAATCGAGGCCATTCACCGCATCGACCCGATCAGCGGCAAGAAGCTGGCCGACGAGAAATCGGCGACACTCTACCCCGCCAACCTGTTCGTGACGGGTAAGGACACGTTGAACGAGGCCATCAAGCAGATTCAGTTTGACTTGGTGCAGCAGCACGCCTACTTCGAGAAGGAGGGTAGGGACTCGGAGGCTAAGCGCATTATGGAGCGCACGGAGTTCGATCTGGAGATGATTCGGGAACTGGGCTACTGCTCCGGCATCGAGAACTACTCGCGCTACTTCGACGGCCGCCAGCCCGGCAGCCGCCCCTTCTGCCTGCTCGATTATTTCCCCGACGACTTCCTCTTGGTAGTGGACGAGAGCCACGCCACTATGCCCCAGATCCGGGCCATGTGGGGCGGCGACCGGAGCCGCAAAACGGCCCTCATCGAGTATGGCTTCCGCCTACCCTCGGCCTTTGATAACCGCCCGCTCACGTTCAACGAGTTCGAGAGCATGTACCGCCAGGCCGTGTTCGTGTCGGCCACGCCGGCTGACTACGAGCTGGCCCAGGCCGACGGCGTGGTGGTGGAGCAGATCATCCGTCCCACCGGCCTGCTCGACCCCGAAATTGACATTCGCCCCAGCATCAACCAGATAGACGACTTGCTGGACGAGGTAGACGAGCGCGTGAAGATGGGCGACCGGGTGCTGGTGACCACCCTCACCAAGCGCATGGCCGAGGAACTGCAAAAATATATGGAGCGCTTGGGCATCAAGTCGCAGTACGTGCACTCCGATGTGAAGTCGCTGGATAGGGTAGAGATTCTGCGGCAGCTCCGCCTGGGCGAAATCGACGTGCTCATCGGTGTGAACCTGCTGCGCGAAGGTCTTGACCTGCCGGAAGTTAGCCTGGTAGCCATCCTGGATGCCGACAAAGAAGGCTTCCTGCGCGACCAGCGCAGCCTGATCCAGACCATGGGCCGCGCCGCCCGTAACGACCACGGCAAAGTCATCATGTACGCCGACCGCATGACGGGCTCCATGCAGCGCGCCATCGACGAAACCAACCGCCGCCGCGCCACCCAGATGGCCTACAACGAGGAACACGGCATCACGCCACGCACCGTGAAGAAGTCGCGCGAGGCCATTATGGGCCAAACCTCCGTGGCCGACTACCGCATTGCCGAGCCCAAAGCCTACGTAGGCCCCAGCGAGGAAAGTGCCTTGGCCCTAGCCGCCGAGCCCATCGTGGCCATGATGAACCGCACCGACCTGGAAAAGCTCATCAAAACCACCGAGAAGCAGATGGAAGCCGCCGCCAAAGAACTGGACTTCCTGCAAGCCGCCAAGTTCCGCGACGAACTGGCTCAGCTTAAGCAACTGCTGAAAAGCAAGCGGGAGTAGGTCGAAAGTGAATTTTGAAGGATGTAGAGACGCATACTTGCGTCTCGTCGTTGAACGAGTGTCGTTGCGCTTCAGCAGTTATACTGGTGTAGCGTCTCGTTACTGAATGCCTGTCGTCCCAACCTCAGCAACGACGAGACGCAAGTATGCGTCTCTACATCGTTATAGAAAGCCGGAGTGCCTTCCAACTACTTCAACTGATACACCTCCGCCAACTCCTTCACTTGATCTAGCGTGCGAGTAGGGGGCGTGAAGGGCGCTGGGATGGGTTGGCGGGCGAACGTCTGGAAGTAAAGCACGCAGGCGTCGCGCCACCAGAGGGCTTCTTTGTGCTGGGTTTGCAGGCGGGCCTGCACGTTGGCAAACAGGGTAGGGTCGAGGGCAGGCTGCACCTGCTGCCATTGCTGCTGGAGCCACAGCACCGAGTCGGCGCCGGTGTAGTAGCGGTAGCACAGCTCATTCCAGAGCGTTTTGCCGGTGCGCAGGGGCTGCGACCAGCCCACGTGTTGGAACCACATTAGGTAGTCCAAGGGGCATGTTTGGCGGTTACCCCACTGCTGCTGTATCTGCGGGGCGTATTGGCCCAGGGCGTTGCTGCCGCTGGCTGTGCGGTCGAAGCCCAGGCCTTGGGCGTCGGCGCTGTGGTAGAACGCGGCCGTCCAGCGGTTGCGGGGGGTAGACGGCAGCCACGGCTCGGGACCAAAATGGACGCCGTGCCCCATGATGTGGTGCAGACCCAATGGCGTAGTGTAGCGCACGTAAATATCTCGCGACTTCACCATCATATCCGTGATAGTAGCCACGGCTTTGGGCTCGGCGGTAAGCGTCATGCGCGTCCATTCCTGCGCAATGGCTTCCGAAGTCAGCTCATAATCCCAGGCCAAGCGGCCGAACGCGTACCAATTGGCCTGCGCGATGGGATGGCCAGTCCAGTTGCGGTCGGAGCCTATGTTGGCCACGCCCGCAATGGCACTGATGGCGTGGTGGTCGAGGCTGCCGTCTACTATCTTCGCCACTGTCGAACCGGGGCCTTTGGCGTAGGTATCCGAATCCAGGCACTCTTTGAACAGCGGCGCTAGATACACCAGGTGGGTAGCGAAGCCCAGGTATTCCTGCGTAATCTGTACTTCCAGCACCAGCGGCGTTTGGGGCATCTTGCCGAAGAGCGGGTGAAATGGCTCCCGCGCCTGAAAATCCAATGGGCCGTTCTTCACCTGCACCAGCACCTTATCGGCAAACTGGCCGTCGAAGGGTTTGAACTCGTCGTAGGAAGCCCGAAACCGGTCGTTGTTGACGTCGGCCTTGTACACGAAGGCGCGCCACATCACGAGGCCGTCGTGGTTGCCCAAGGCGGCGGCGAGCATGTTGGCGCCGTCGGCGTGGGTACGGTTGTAGTCCTGCGGGCCGGGCTGGCCCTCGGAGTTGGCTTTCACCAGAAAACCGCCAAAGTCGGGAATGGTGCGGTAAATCTCGTCGGTTTTAGCCTTCCACCACTGCTGCACCCGCGGGTCGAGCGGGTCGGCAGTGGGTAGACCGCCCAGCACCTTGGGCGCCGCCCAAAAGACTGACAAATACACCCGAATACCATAGGGGCGCATCACGCTGGCCAGGGCCGCTATTTTGCCCAGATATTCCGTAGTAAGATAGCGCGGACTGGCATTCACGTTATTGAGCACCACGCCGTTGATGCCGATAGAGGCATTGGCGCGGGCGTAGTCGGTGTAGCGTGGGTCGAGGCGCTCGGGTAGCTCGTACCACTGCCAGATGCTGGCGCCCGCGTAGCCGCGCTCGATGGTGCCGTTCTGGTTGTCCCAGTGGTTGAGGAAGCGGTACTGAATTTTGGGTGCGCTGCTCAGGCTGATGCCCGCTAACGGCTGACCGGTTTGCAGGTGGCGCAACAAGGCAAAAGCCCCATAAAGCACGCCCGCGTCCCTCTGCCCCGTCACCACTAAGTTGCCCTTCTCTGTGGTAATGCGGTAGCCTTCCTTCGCCAATGCAGCAGCGGTAGCACCCGAGCCCGCATCGATACGCACGTTCGGATCGACGCGCAACACAATACCGCCCTTCTTGCCCGAAGACCTACCTACCACCGGCACCGATTGGCCCAGTAGCCCGTTCAATCCTCGTTGCAGCTCGGCAGTGGCCGCCTGTAGGGTAGGGTTGGTGCGTTCTTCGGTAGCAATAAAGCGAAGGCTTCGTTGGTAGGCTTTGCGTTGGGCAGCATCGGGTAGCAAGTCGTATTTCAGCCACAGGCGGTAGCCGTCGTCGGCCACGGCGTGGCGCGTACCCACGGCGAGCAAGAGCATTAGCAAAAGGCAGCGCAAAGAAAGGGTAGGCGTTTTCATGGATAGGGCAGGTAAAGGAAGGCTGCCAGCATAAAAGCAACCGGTAAATAGCACAGGCATGTCCTGCATAAGAAACGGAAAACTACTCGCTCTAACGCTAGATACGGGCGGCTTCGGTAGATAAATCAGCGGAAACGTTTTCGTAAATAGGAGTTTACAGCCGTCTTGTAATCAGCGCTGGCGTGACCCCACCCCCAGCCCCTCCGGGAGAGGGGTGCGTTCGACGACACATTAGTCTTGCGACTGGCACCCCTCTCCCCTCCCGGAGGGGCTGGGGGTGGGGTCACGCCAGCGCTGATTACAAGACGGCTATAGGAGTGCCCGTTGCAATGATTGGCCGCGAGCTGGAAGTAAGCGTCAGCGCGTACTTTAGCCGCTCTACTTACTTTATCTGTTGATTATGCAATACACTGTGAGACGCGCGGCCATACTGCTTGGGCTGCTGCTACTGGTATGGTCGCATGCGGCCACTGCCCAAACGCGGTACCACTTCATGCAAATGACGGTGGCAGGACGTGTTCCCTTCCGGATTTACTTTGCTCCAGCCCTCAAAGGTCAGGGAGTGGTAGAATTAGAACAAGGTTTCCTCACGTTGTCGCAAGACAAATTTGCGGATCGGCTACAGCGAAACGACAGTTTCGTGATGCAGAAGCTAGACGAATTGTCGGCCGCCGGTTGGGAACTGGTAACGACGACCAGCCAAACCGGCGGGAAAGACGAAACGGACTACGTGCGCTACCTTTTTCGGAAGGCGTATTAGGTATCTAGCACCGCCCGCGCCGCGGCCAAGTGCGCTTGCTTGCTGGCTTCGCGGCGTTGCAGGGCCGTGCGCGTCCAGTAACAATGCTCACTCAAGAACTTCACTTGCAGCTCCTGCCAGGCACGCAGGTTCTGCATCTTGCCGCGGGCTTGCAGCTCTTGCAGCAGGGTGTTGCTGATGGGTAGGAAATCGGGGCGGCCGAGGTAGTCGAGGTCAGCATCGCAGAGGATTTGGGCCAGGTGCGAGGTGCCGGGGTTTTGAGGCATCTGTGTGGCCATAATCAACTGGCAGATGCTCTCAATCTGCTCGGGCGTGTAGCCCATATCGGGTAGTACCTGGCGGGCCAGCGCGCAGCCGGCCTCCTCGTGGCCCTGGTAGGTAGTCAGAAAACCCGTATCATGAAAAAACGCCGCCGTGCGCAGCAGAATCCGCTCCTGCGCGTCGGTAACGCCCTCAGCATCAGCCAGCGACTCGGCTTGCGCCACCACATCCAGGGTATGGTGCAGGCCGTGGTAGTAGAGGGTAGGGGAGAGGTGCTGCAACTGGTGCAGCACGTAGGTTTCGGCGCGTTGGCAGTCCATACGATGTCAGCAAACGAAAAGAAGCAGGCGTAAGTACAGGAAAATTACGCTGTCAGCCACTTTATGCTCCTATCTTGCGGAGATGATTTTAGCTGCTGGCTAATGGCTATTAGCTGCTAGCTTTCGACAGCTATTCCAGAATGGGAGCTAATAGCCAACAGCTATCAGCTAACAGCTACCTACTATGACACTACTCGCACGCTGGCAACAACTGGTGGGGATTCGCGCCGAGGAAGGCCGCACCGTTGGGCTGTTCTTTTTGCACAACTTCCTGCTGGGCATCGGCACCATTCTGGTGTACGTGTCGGCCAACGTTATTCTGCTCGAAAATCACCCCGAGCGCAACTTGCCGCTGGCCTACGGCGTGTCCGCGCTGGCGATGCTGGCCGCCGGCCGAATCTACGCCCACTACGAGCACCACCTGGGGTTGCAGCGCGTGGCGGTGCGGGTGCTGCTGGCCGTGGTTGTGCTCACGGGCGTGCTGGGCGTGTTGGTCTACGCGGGGCACTCGGTAGCGGCGGCCGTAGCCATTATGGCGGGCTATAGGGTTATCTATTTGCTGACTAATCTGGAGTTTTGGGGCGTGTCGGCGGTGGTGTTTGATGTGCGTCAGAGCCGGCGCCTGTTCAGCGTCATCAGTTCCGGCGACATGCCCGCCAAGGCCTTGGGAGCCGTGCTAGCTATTCTCATTCACCACCACACCGAGCTGTTGTGGCTGCTGCTCACGGCGTTTGGTGCCTACCTGGCCGCCTTGCTCACGCTGCGCGCTACCTCGCGCCGGCACGAAGTAGCTGTGCAGCCCGCCCGCCGGGCCACGCGCCAGGAAGCGGTAGCGCCGGGCTTGCAACGCTGGTTCGGTAGCAGCCGTCTGGTGCTTTCTATGTGCCTGAGTATGTTGGCTATTGCCATCGTGACAACGGGCGTGGAATACTCGTTTTTCGTGAACGTGAAGCACCGCTTCCACGATCAGGCCCTGGTAATGCGCTACGTGGGCGGCGTGCTGGTCGTCACCTACTTAGTGGCGTTGCTGATGAAGCTCCTCCTCACCGGCCAAGCGCTGGACAGGGTAGGAATGCGCCGCGTGCTGCTGGCCCTACCCGTGGTGATGCTGGGTGCGCTGGCCCTGTTTGGCGGATTGCATCTGGGCGGTATCGCCAACAGCATGCTCTACTTCTGCGGCTTGTTTCTGACGCTGGAAGTGCTGCGCCGCGCCGTGTTCGATCCAGTGTTTCTGGTGCTGTTTCAGCCCCTTTCGCCGCCCGAGCGTCTGGAGGCGCACACACTAGCTAAGGGCGTATACGAGCCGCTGGGCATGGGCTTGGCAGGTGCGGCGCTGTTTCTGCTGTCCAGCGGGCAGGGGCTAACTCAGGGTATGATGTTCGCATGGCTGGGGGTGTTTCTGCTGGTGGTGCTGTTCTACCTGCACCGCACCTACGGGCACTACCTGGCCGAGCTGCGACACGCCGTGCGCCGCCGCTTCGCCGATGACGCTGTGCCCACGCCTACCTCCGAAGTCGAGAATACACCCGCTGCGCCGGCTGAAATCCGCCAGCTGATTGCCAACCTACCCGACAAAGCCCGCCGTGCTGCTGCCTCGGCCCGCTTGTCTCGGCTGGGCACCACGGCTCTACCCTTGCTCACAGAAGCCCTACGCACCAGCACCGACGAGCACATTATTCGGCGGGTGTCGCAGCTGTGTGGGCGACTGCCAGTAGCAGCCAGCCGGCAGGCGCTGGTGGAGCTGGTGCGCCAGCCCAACCTGTTCCGGCGCGAAGCCGGGCTGCGGGCGCTCCGGTCATTCGACCCAGCCGTCGCCGACGAGCCGGTGTTTCAGGATTTGGTGCAGGAGGAACTGCGTCTGGGCCAGGAGTTGCTGCACGGCCAAGCTGTTGCCCCCGATATGACCCTACGCGACAGCCTGGAATATGAGCTGACGCGCCTGCAACAGCGGGTGTTTGGCTTGCTGCTCCAGCTCTACCCGCCCCAGCTCATTGCCGATGCCCAACGTGGCGTGGCCCACGCCGCCCGCGAGCGGCAGGCCAACGCCCTCGAAATGCTCGATAATCTGATTGCGCGTCCGGTGTACCAAGCCCTGCAAACCTTGCTGGACGTAGCCCCACCTGCTGCCAAAGCCCGCCGCTTCGAGAATCTGCTAGGACCAACGGCTGCATCTACCCCTCTCACCGAAACCATCATCCGGCGCGGCAGCGCGGCCTTCTCTGACTGGACCATTGCGGTGGCGTTGCGCCAGTGGCACCCTACCCCCTACACCATTGATGCGCTGCTGCCGCACCTGAACAGTGCCAGTCCGCTGGTGCAAGAAAGCGCCCTGGCCGTGCTGGACCGCTTCGCCCACGACGCGCCCGAGGGCTTTCAGTATCTTCTTACCGCTCACCCTACCCTAGCTTCCCTACGCATGCACCACGCCGCTTCCGCTTCTCGTATCTCGGCCACCGAACGGGTAGCCTTGCTGAAAAACACCGCTCTGTTTGCTGCTACTCCCGAAAACGTGCTCAGCAGCATTGTGCCTATCATGAAGGAAGTGACTTTCGAGAGCGGCCACCAGATTTTCGCCAAGGGCGACCTGGGTACGTCGTTGTTTATTGTGTACGAAGGGGAGGTAGGCATTTTCACCGGCGCCCAACAGCTCGCCACCTTCCAAGCCGGCGACTTCTTCGGCGAACTAGCCCTACTCGACGCTGAACCGCGCTCTGCCTCAGCCATAGCGCAAAGTCCCGTCACCGCCTTCCGCCTCGATCAGGAAGATTTCTACGACGTGATGGAGGAACGCGGCGAGGTGTTGCGGAACATCCTGCGCGTACTCTGCCAGCGCCTGCGGCGGCAGAATGAAGCGGTGAAGTTATGAGGCGGCAGCGAGTGACTGAGTGCGAGAGTGACTGAGTGAAAAATGCGTCTGTCATCCTGAGCGGAGCGAAGGACCTTCTACCAGTTGAACGAATCGTTGCTACGATGGTCGTTCTAGCGTGATAAGGTCCTTCGCTCCGCTTAGGATGACAGACGCATTTTTCAATTCACCACTTTACAATCTCACCTCTAGCTCACTACCTCATAAATCATCATCGGTTGAGCCTTGTTCTTCAGGCTGACTTCCTGCAACGGTTGGCAGTGAAAAGACTCTTTCACCTGCTGATAGGTAGCCTCTGTAATGATGATTTGGCCGGGCTGGGCGGCTGATTGGAGGCGCTGGCTAGTATTCACGGTGTCGCCGATAACGGTGTAGTCGAGGCGCTTGAGGGAGGCCGAGCCGATATTGCCCGACACCATTTCGCCGGTGTTTATGCCAATGCTGACCTGGGGCCGGTAGATCCGGCCGTCGGGTAGGGTGAACTCGTTGGCCTGCACCACGGCCCGCGCCGCCAACGAGGCGTCGATGGCGCGGTCGAGGTGGAACTCGTCGCGGAACACGGCCATCACGGCGTCGCCCATAAACTTGTCAATGTAGCCGCCCTGCGCAATCACCTCCTTCACCATCTGGTCGAAGTAGGTGTTGAGCATGGTCACGATATCGGCCGGGGGTAGCACTTCGGAAAGCGACGTGAAACCGCAAATGTCGATAAAGACCACGGTAGCGTCCACCGTTTCGCTCACCATCAGCGTCTTCTCGAAATCGGGTCTACCCATGAGGTTGAGTACCGTGCCATCCACGTACATGCGCAGGATGTTGTTTTCCTGAATGGCTTTCAGCGTCTCGCGCATCTGCCGCACCTGCTGGGCGGTCTTCTCCACGGTTACCTCCAAATCGTTGAAATCTACAGGCTTGCAGATGAAATCGAAAGCGCCGCGGTTCATGGCCAGCCGGATGTTCTCCATATCCCCGTAGGCCGACACGATAACGGCTTTGGCCATCGGGTTGGCCTCGGGGAGCTTGCCTAACAGCGTCAGCCCGTCCATCACCGGCATGTTGATGTCGCTGAGGATAATGTCCATATCTGGGTGCTCTCGAATGCAGTCTAGGGCCTCCTGGCCGTTGCTGGCAAACACAAACTCGTAGACGTTTTCCCGGATTTTGCGCCGGAACTTCTGCTTGATGAGCAGCTCCAAGTCGGCCTCGTCGTCTACTACCAGTATCTTAGTTTTCATGGCTCGCTAGCACAGTCAGTTTCTCTTTCAGCGCGACAAAATCTACGGGCTTGGTCAGGAAGTCGTTGGCTCCCAGTTGCATGGCTTGTTGGCGGGTAGGGTCGTCGCCGTAGGCCGTCAGCATCATCACCTGTGGTGGGGTAGGGGGCGGGGCGGCGTAGGTCTGCTTGATGTGACGCAGCAACTCCAAGCCACTCATGCCGGGCATATTAATGTCGGATAAAATCAGCACCACTTCTGAGGCATGATCGTGCAAATACGTCAGGGCTTCCTCGCCCGAGTAGGCAAAGGAAAAGGTGAACAACCCACTGCGGATTTCGCGTCGGAAGCGCTGCTCAAATAGCACGCGCACATCGGCTTCATCGTCTACTACCAGTATTTTCATCACAAACAAAGCTATGCGTTTAATTTAGCTAGTAGCTGCCGGCTGTTAGCTATTGGTTCTTCTCAAACGAGAGCAAGCAATTCACGAAAGCCATCAGCTAATAGCAAATGACTAACAGCTAAAAATCACCCAGGTAGCCTGATAATAAACTCCGTGCCTTCGCCTTCCTCGGTTTCCACCGTCAGGGTGCCGCCGTGGCCCTTCGTGATGATATCGTAACTCAGCGACAGACCCAGCCCGGTGCCCTCGCCGGTGGGCTTGGTGGTGAAAAATGGCTGAAAAATCTTGTCTTTCACGCTCTCCGGGATGCCCGTGCCATTGTCGCGCACCCGAATCTCCACCTCCCCCGACGAGCGGTGCAGCGTGTTTACGCTCACGGTAGGCACGTAGCCGGGCGTGTTACCGTCCTTTTGCTTTTTCTGTACCGCGTAGAACGCATTGGTAAACAGATTCAGCAGCACCCTACCCAAATCCTGCGATACAGCACTAATATGCCCCAGCGACGGGTCGAAAAAGGTGGTGATGGTGGCGTTGAAAGTCTTGTCTTTGGCGCGCAGGCCGTGGTAGGCGAGGCGCAGGTATTCGTCGGCTAGCTTGTTGAGGTCGGTGGGCTGCCGCTCGCCATTGTTGGCGCGGGAGTGCTCCAGCATGGCCCGCACAATGCTGGCGGCGCGCTGCCCGTGGTGCGTGATTTTCTGAAGATTCTGCTTGAGGTCAGTCAGGATTTCGGCTTCCAGCTCTGGGTCGCGGTCGGGCTTTTGCTGCTCCTCTTCCAGCTCTGTGAGCAGCTCGGTACTTACGTCGGAGAAGTTGGTAACGAAGTTCAGCGGGTTCTGAATCTCGTGGGCAATACCGGCCGTCAGCTCCCCCAAGCTCGCCATCTTCTCGCTCTGAATCAGTTGATTCTGTGTGATGCGTAGCTCCGTGAGAGCGTAGCGCAGCTCCTCGGCCTGCTGTGTGAGGGTAACGGTGCGCTCGGCCACCAAGCGCTCCAACTCTACATTCTGGGCCGAAATGCGCTGCTTGGTCTTCTCTTCTTCCTCGCGCAGCAGCCGGTCCTTTTCCAGCTGGTTTTTTTGATTGCGGGCAATGAGCGCAAAGGTGAATAGCCAGATGAAAGTGAAGGCCTGCGCTACCTCAAAGCTGTCGTCATACTCTTTCAGCATAGCTGGCGCAACCAGCGCCAGTACCAGTTCAAAGGCTGAATATGCAACGAAGGGTAGGGCGGCCAGCAGCAGCAACCGCGCTGGTCGGTACGTGCGCAAGCGCAGCGACACCCAAATGCCTACCCCAAATACAAAGAGCAGATACAGCTCATCTAACTGATCGGATTTCCAGTGAATGAGCGAAGAAAGCGCAAACAGCACCACGCCTGGCACCCAGATGTAGTCCAGCAGCCGGTTGATGCGGGGCAGGCGCGTGGGCAAATCCAGGAACTTCCGGATGACACGCACCAGCCCTACGGCTATTAGAATACTGAAAAAGATAGTCGTATTGACGCTCATAAACGGGTAGAAACAGCAGGATTAACAGCAAAGAAGGGCGTGTTACCGAGGTAGGCAATTACGGACTGGCTTCTTTCTCTTTCTTCGTGCCCCAGCCTTTGGGCAGCGGCAGCGTGAAAACAATGACCGGGTTGCTGGTGCGCAGCTGTTTAGGAGCAGTGAGCGTTTTGAGTTTGTCTTTCTGCTTGGAGAATAGCGTACTAGCGTAGTCGCTCAGCGTTGCTATGGCGGTAGGCACCGTCACGCGCACCACCAGATCCTGCTGCTCTTCAGGGGGTGCCACAGAGTGGGGTGCACTCTGTGCCTGACTGCCGCCGGCTGCCAGCAAAAGCCCAATAAGCAAAAGAAGTATGCGAAAGGCAGCCATAGGAAGTGTATTAGCGCCTTAAATATGCCACGAATAAAAGAGGATACCCAATGCTGAGAAGAGGAAAAACATTGCTGTGCGCTTGCTAAACCCAACAAGTAAGTAACGAATCATGTATTGCAAAACGCGCATCTGTATTTTGATTTAAATTCTGATAGTCAAGCGTTTATTTGTCTTGTTGATAGAATAAGAACGAGTGTGCTTTCCGTGATAAGAGTACCTATACTAAGGAAAACTAGTACAGAATGCTTCAGAAAAAGCAGGTAAGTTGGGCAGTCTTAAAGTGGGGTTAGGTTCTGAGGTAATCAGGCTAGTCAACAAAAAGCCCCGCCGGCAAATACCGGCAGGGCTTTTCTTCGTTGCGTATTTGCGCGGTGCAGCAGGGCTATAGTGCCTGAGATACTGCACGGAAGGCATTTACGCGGCCGTGGCCATAGGCGGCATCGCGGCCGGGCTTGCCTAAATCATCAGCAGAGGCGCGCAGAACGGCTTTCACGCGTGCCGGGTCCATCTGGCCACCATTTTTACCAATGATGAGGGCAGCTACCCCAGTAGCGTGAGGAGCGGCCATGCTGGTGCCAGCCATCCAAGTGTACCCACCGTTTTTGGCCGTGCTCAGTACCATATCAAGCGCCCATACGTACTGGCGTACGCCTCTGAAGACTACTATCTCGCTGCCAGGGTAGGCAAAATCGCCGCCGGGAGCTGCAAAGTCGATAGCCGACGTGCCGTAGTTGGAGTACGAAGCCAACCGGTCCAGATTCGTCGTGAGCGGATTTAGCGCCCAGCCCATAGGGCCAGTGGCCGAAATAGAGATAACGCCCGTAGCATCGGCCGGAATGTGCACCAACGACTGATCCTTGTTGCCGTCGTTGGCATCGTTGCCCGCCGATGCAATGATAGTAACCCCCTGCTTGGCAGCATAGCTAGTTACCTTGCTGATAGCTACCAGTAGCTCCTGCGTGCCTTTGGCATCGTGCTCGATGAAGTCATCCGACGGATCGTTCGGCGTACCGTTGTTATTCAGGAACTTACCATTGCGTAGAATGGCCGCACCCAAGCTGAGGTTGATAACCTTGGCATTGTTCTGCACAGCATACACAATGCCGCTCATCATCCAAGAAAACGAACCTGATCCGCTGTCACGCAATACTTTAACTAACAAAAGCTTGGATTTGGGTGCTACCCCAATAACACCAATGTTGTTGTCGGCCGCGGCAATGGTACCGGCCGTGTGGGTGCCGTGGCTAGAGCCTGCGCCACGAAACTGAGCATCCTCGCCGGGTACAAATGAAACGCTACCCACGATGTTAGACTGTAGGTCGGGGTGGGTCAGATCGAAGCCACTGTCCAGGTCGGCTACCACTACCCCCTCGCCTTGCGCGCCCGTGTTCCAGGCCTGGGGTGCCTGAATGGCCGTGTGGCCCCATTGCAGCGGGAAGTAGGGGTTGCTGTCGCCAGTGCTGGGCGGGTTCACGTTGTTGGCAGCCACATCGGCTGAGCGCTCTTTTTGCGGATCGAAGGCTTGGTAAGTGAAGTCGCGCACCACGGAGCGCACGCCGGTAATTTGAGAAGCCTTAGCAGCAAATTGGGGGTCGTCGGAGGTAGCAACGGCAATGCCCGCTTCGCTAAGTAGCGAGGTAATGGTGCCGTTGGCTGATTCAGCCCGAGCGGTAATGTCGCTAGGCAACTGGTCGCCAGAGGCAATGATAATGTACCGTTTGGAGTCTAGCGTAACGGTGGGGCCATCCTGCGTGGCTTGCTGGGCGGTAGTAGCGCTAAAGTCCTCGGTGGGGGATAAGTCTTCTTTAGCGCAGCCAAACGTGAAAAGTAGGCCTAAGCTGAAAAGAGGAAGGATTTTGTGGGTAAGAGGTTTGGTATACATGGAAGGAAGTAAGAGTGGATAAGAATGCTTTGTAGCTTCTTGTTAACAAGCAGTTACAAAGCGTAATAGAGCCATTTTCCTCCTGTATACCTAATTAATCGAGGATAAAATATAACATTGTTTATATAATATAAATTAAAAAGGTACTATGTTTAGTAATACGTTGGCAATAAAAATCATATTAGTCAATACGTTATGCGCATAAGCGCTCATGATTGGATAATGCATAGCTGCCAGACGGCAACGAATAATCATATAGCATAGTAGTGCGCCGGGAAATAGCCAAAAACCGGTAACAAGCTGGCTTTCTGCGAACATGCGCCGAGGTGCATGAAAAAAGCCACTTACCCGCATTAGGATAAGTGGCTTTTAAACAACTGAGCGAGAAACGAGGCTCGAACTCGCGACCCTCAGCTTGGGAAGCTGATGCTCTACCAACTGAGCTACTCTCGCTGAACTACTTGGTAAGGCAAAAATACACCGCAGAAACCAATTTTCAATACTTGTGCGTATGGGTTTCTACAGGTTGCTTGCAAGGGCAAGCGCTTCTTTGGTTTCTGACAGCTTCTCCTTTTCAATTATGGCTGCAACGCCCAATTCCCGCTCCGGCGGTACTATTCATTTGCTGGTTGGTGGCGTGCTGCTACTGGTGGAGCTGTACTTGTTATTTGGCCGCTATACCGAGTGGCAATCGGGTAACTTCAATACCTTCGGCTTCGTCATCAACATTGCCTTGCTGATTCTGGCGGGCTACTTTCTGCGGGCCGGTTGGGAAATGCGACGCGGCAAAAACAATCTGCTGGATTGAGCCCGTTTGTGCCAAAACTGCTAGGTGTATTGGCGCTGTTACTGAGCGCTGCCCTGTTGGTGCGCGTGTTGGTGAGCACTAGTACGTACCTAATGGCGCCCCCGGCAGCGCCCACCGCCAGCTTGGCTACTGGCAATACTATTGGTTACCTGCTGGCGCTAGCACTGGCCGCACTGGTATCTTTGTGGCTAGGAAGATGGGGCATTCGTCGCCTGCGTCGTTGATTTCACTAGAATTATGTCCTTACCCCTTCGTATACTGGTAGCAAAGCGCACCCCCGAAACGGCCGCGAAACTTGCCGCCCTGGGGCGCCAGACGTTCCACGAGACGTTTGCTGCCGATAATACCCCTACCGACATGGACGCCTACCTGGCGGCTACCTTCGGGCCGGAGCAGCAGTTGAGCGAGTTGCAAGATCCTAATGTCATTTTCTTGCTGGCCCAAATGCAGCAGGAGTTGGTAGGCTATGCCATGCTCCGGCTGAAATCGGACCTAGGCCTAGAGTCGGGTAAACCAGTGGATAACCGCCTGGAAATAGCGCGCCTTTATGTGCGCGAGGACTGGGTAGGCACCGGCCTGGGCGCTACCCTAATGCGCCGGACGCTGGAAGAAGCCCGGGCGCACAAGTGCCGCACGGTGGTGCTGGGCGTGTGGGAGCGAAATACGCGCGCTATTAGCTTCTACCAGCGGTTCGGCTTCAAAGAAATCGGGCAGCATGCCTTTACGCTGGGCTCCGATGTGCAAACGGATTTGATTCTGCGGAAAGGGTTATGAAAACGGCTGGATACGATGCGTTCAGTGGCAACGTTATCTTTGCAGCGTGAATAATCTTGCCAGAAGTATATCTGTACTGAGAATAACCATGTCGGCTAACGGGTTGGAGGCGCTATGCCAGGTAGGGTGGCTAGGCATAATATTGCTGTTGAGCGCATGTTCAAGCCAGTCCGAAAAAGAGAGCCTACCTGTTCTGACTGGTCATTTTGAAGGGCCAGTTACGTACCAGGGCACCGATTTGCGGGTGACACTGGACGTGCGCGAAACAACGTCGGGCCAGATTCAGGCCGATATGCACTTCCCCGAAATTCCTGGTATCAGCTTTCCCGTGGCCAACCTGCGCTACCGGGAGCCGCAACTCCATTTCGAGCAGCAGCCGGGGCAACCGGGTAGCATCACGGTAAATGCCGTGCGCGAGGGCGACTTCCTACGTGGTATTTTCACCTGGGACACCATCCAAACGCAGTTTGTGTGGGTGCGGCGCGGGCAAGCGGCCACGCGGCCCTACCGCGAGCAGTCGGTACGGCTGCCGGGGCTAGCGGCCAAGAGCATGGCCTCGCTGCTGATTCCGCAGGATACGGCGCAGCGCTACCCGGCGGTGGTGATACTGCCCGACCAGATTACGGCGGGCGCCGCCGCTACCCGCGCCGACTTGCTGGCCCGCCACGGCTTCGTGGTGCTACTCTTACCAGCCGTAGCCGCCGACTCAGCCAGCGCGGCCGATTCGGTGGCCTACCATACTGCCAGTGCCGGGCTGGCCGCCTGCCGCACCGAGACCAGCATCGATACGGCTCATGTGGGCTTGTGGGTGCGCGGTGCCAATGCAGCGCTGGCTACGCAAGCGGCGTTGCGGGCACAGGCCAAATGCCGGTTTGCGGTGTTGGAAGGCGTACCCGTCGCGTCGCGTGCCCAGGCGCAGCCATTCCAGCTACTGGCCCGGCAGCTACCCGTGTTGGGACTCTACGGCGCAGCCGACACTACCCTGAACGTGCGTGAGAGCGTCCGGTACCTGCGCCCGGCGCTGAAGGGTAGGGCCAGCACTGTACGACTTTACCCCCACGCCAACCGCAACCTGACGGTGGTAGGCTACACCAATGCCCAGGGCCAGTGGCAGTGGCCCCAGCCGGCTCCCGGCTACGTGAGCGACTTATTGACCTGGCTGCGGCAGCAAGCTGTACGGTAGGCTGGCAATATCAGCGGGCAACAGAATACGTTTTGCGCTGCGGTCCTACCCCCGTTATCTTCACCGACTGCCAGCCCGTGGGCAACGTGGTTTTGCGTTGCACAATGCCAGTAGGTGTAATGTCAAGCCCGCCAAATCCCATCAGCACGGCTTGCAATATCCCGCCCGCGCCCGTAGCAAAGTAGGGGTTCGTACCGCCCTTGGTCTCGGCAATAACCCGGAATGGTGGCAGCAGATTAGGCTCATATGCATCCCGGAAAAACTGCCGTGCCTTTGCGCCATCGCCTAGGCGAGCATAGAGCAAGGCAAAAATGGCCTGGGTCATGGCGGGAGTGCCTTCGTTGGGCACGCGGGTTTCGTAGTACTCCAGGTCTTTTCTGATTTGCGCTGGGTCTGTAATCACTTTTAGAGGGTAAGCCAGCAGATTGACATCGCCCTGCTTGATGCCCTCGCCTTGGTAGGTGGCGTGCTCCTGCGTCACGCCGTTGGGTAGGCGCAGGATGGGAATGTTTTGGGCAACCAGCGCCCAATCGGGGTTGGCGGGTAGCCCCAACAGTTTAGCTGCGGCAGCAGCATTTTGTAGGTTTACTTTGGCGGCGGCATTGGTGAAGGCGTTGTTGTCCACGTTTTCGGCCCACTCGTCAGCGGCTACCACGTTCTTGATGTCATAGTGGCCGGGGCCGTTGCGTTCTACCCGGCTAGCCCAGAAATCGGCGGTGGCTTGCAGGATGGGCCAGCCTTTTTCGCGCAGCCACGTTTTGTCTTGGGTCACGCAGTAGTACTGCCAGGCGGCCAGCGCCACATCGGCCGAAATGTGGTGCTCAAAGGGCCCGCTCAGCGCCCACACCGGCGTTTCCTCTACTCCCGTATCGGCGCTTTCCCACGGAAACATAGCGCCTTGGTAGCCGTGTGCAAAGGCATTGCGCCGGGCTGCTTCCAGCCGGTTGAACCGGTATTCAACCAACGACTTCGCAATTTCGGGGTGCAAGACCAGCAGGGCCGGGTACATCCACAAGTCGGTATCCCAGAATACATGCCCGTTGTAGCCCAGACCCGAAAGGCCCATGGGCGAAGGCGAAAAATCGGTACCGGCCCGCGAAAAGCTGTAGAGATGGTAAAGCATACTATGCACGTCTTGCTGGGCCTGCGCATCGCCGGTAATCTGAATGTCGCTCTGCCACAAGTCCTGCCACGCTTTTTGGTGGAAAGCCAGTAGGCGCTCCTTGCCTTCGAGCCGGGCAAAGACCGTGAGGCGCTCTACTTGGTTCAGCGGGTCGGCATCGTGGGCGGAGGTGAGGGTAGCGCCCGTCACGCCGTACGTGTAAGCTTGCCCCGCCTTCAGCGTTTTACCGAACTTCATCAGGTGCATGTTGCTGTCCCACATCTCGTGAATGACGCGCGGCTCCTGCCCGTGCGGCTCCGAGAATAAAAAGCTGGTGCTGGCACACAGTTGTAACTTGCTGGTAGGGCTGCGGGCCGTGGAGGTAAGCAGGCTGATGGTGACGTGCGGCCGGTCGATTTCGTTGTAGTAGTTCTGCACGTCGCGCAACGCATCGGGCGCTTCCATCACACTGGCAGCCGTTAGGGCAAGGTCTTTTTTGGCGGTGATGGTCACGTCCATCAGCACGCAGTAGGGGAGGTGGCGCAGCGCACGGTAGGTGTAGCTAATGGTAGCCTTATCGCCGTAGTCGAAGGTAGTGGTGAGCGAGGCGCCCCGCATATCGAGCTGTTGCCGGAAGTTGCGGGCATCAGCCGGTCCCAGCCGCCGACCGTCAATTTCCAGATACATATTCAACAGATTGAAACCGTTGAGAAAGTTGCTGACTCTGCCTCGTCCATACTGATCGTAGGCCCCGGCTAGTACTACGCTTTTCACCTTAAACGGCTCGAGCGACGACACCACGCCCAGCATGCCGTTGGCCACCGTCACACCGTAGTAGGCAGCGGGGTCCACTTTGTCGGCCGATAGCACCCAGGGGTCGGGAGTGGTTTGGGCGGTGGCAAGCAAGGGCATCAGCCCGAAAATAAACAGCGTTGCGGCACCCAGCGCACGCGACAGAAAAGCAAGTAGGGAAAGCAGCATAGAAAGAAAAAGGGTAGAGGCAAGCATAGGCTACTGCGCCAAAGGTAGTACCACGGCTTGCCAGGGCTGGAGCGTGAGAGTGGGCTCCATGGTAAAACCAGAGTAGTTGTTGAGCCAGGGCTGACCACTCGACTTCAGCCCTGCTGGCATAGGCCACCGCCGCACTTCCGATGAGAAGTTGAGTATCACCAGCACCTTGTCTGGGCCCTGCGTGCGCGTATAGGCGTAGATGTGGGGGTTAGCGGCGTCGAACAGCTGGTACTGACCATATACCAGCACGCGGTGCTGTTGTCGCATAGCAGTTGCCCGCCGGAAATGGGTTAGCACCGAGGTGGCATCCTGGTTCTCGGCGGCTTCATTAACGGTGCGGTAATTAGGGTTGACGGGTAGCCAGGGTGTGCCGGTGGTGAAGCCTGCGTGCGCCGTGCTGTCCCACTGCATCGGCGTACGGCTGTGGTCGCGCGAGAAGCGGCGGAGGTTTTTAAGGTAGGCAGCTAAGTCGCCGCCCTGGCTTTTCACCAACTGGTAGCCGTTGCGAGCAGCCACGTCGCGGTAATCTTCAATCTTGGCCAGTTTGGGGTTGTTGGTCATGCCCAGCTCGTCGCCATAGTAGCAGTAGGGCGTGCCGCGCATCGTCAGCAAGAAGGTGTTCAGGAGCTTGGCCGAGGCGGCCCGGAAAGCCGGCCGGTCGTCACCAAATTTACTCACCATCCGGGGCTGGTCATGGTTGCCTAGGTCGAGTGCCTGCCAGCCTTTGTGGGCAAAGGTGCTGTCCCATTTCGTGAACACGCGCTTCAGCTCAGTGAGTTGATAGGTATCGGAGTTGCTGCCCACGCCTGTGCCCTCAAAATGGTAGGTCATGCCCAACTCCTTGCGGGCAGGGTCCACGAACAGCATGGCCTCGGTGGGGTTGCGGCCGGCGCCCTCGGCCACGGTCATCAAGTTGTAGTGGCTAAGCACTTCGCGGTTCATTTCCTGCAAATAGTCGTGCAGGTGAGGGCCATGATTGTACGCGTTGGCGTAGTTCTGCTCCGTTAGGCCCGGCATGGGCGGGAAGGTAGGATCCTTCGCCACAAACTGAAACGCGTCCAGCCGAAAGCCATCAATGCCCTTGTCGGCCCAAAACCGCATGATGTTGTACACTTCCTGGCGCAGCTTGGGGTTGTTCCAGTTCAGATCGGGCTGCTTGCGCGAAAAAATGTGCAGGTAATAAGAGTTCGTAAGCGAGTCGTAGGCCCAGGCGTTTTTCTTTACGTCGAAGGTGCTGTAGCGCGCCGGGGGCGTGCCCTTCTCAGCGGGCCACCAGTAGTAATAGTTGCGGTAAGGATTGGTGCGGGAGCTACGGGCCTGCTGAAACCACTGGTGCTCATCGGAGCTATGGTTGACTACCAGGTCCATCACTAGTTTGAGGCCACGCCGGTGCATTTCGCGAAGTAGTTCGTCGAAGTCCTGCATGGTCCCAAACTCGGGTATAATCTGACGGTAGTTGCTGATATCGTAGCCGTTGTCATCGTTGGGCGAGGCATAGATGGGGTTCAGCCATACGGTGCCTACCCCTAGGCTTTTGAGGTAGTCCAACCGCGAGATGATACCGCGCAGGTCGCCTACCCCGTCGCCATTGCTGTCCTGAAAGCTGCGCGGGTAGAGCTGGTACACCACGGTTTCCTTCCACCAGTCAGGGTTTTTAGTGAGGACTGTGGTATCTGCGGCGGCAGTGGCCGTAGCCTCTGTGCCGACTGCGGATTCCTGCTTGGAGTTCTGGTTGCAGGCTGTAGCCCCGGTCAGGAGTAGTAGGCTGCTTAGCAGGCTACAAAAACTTCTCTTGTGCAGAAAAACAGGAAAGAGCATAAAAATCAGACAAGGAGCGAGGCATTCCGACTAAAAGCTTGGCTATTAGACTTTACATTCTGGCCACGGGGGTAGGGTAGGGGCCAGAAAAAGCCCCCGACGTTTGGCACCGCGCCAAGCATCGGGGGCTTTTCTAGACGGTTAGTAGCCGGGATTCTGGGTGATATTAGAATTTACATCTACCTGGCTTTGCGGAATAGGATAGACTAGGCGAGTAGGGTCACTCACGGGCTTGTCTTTGCGTGCCAGTAGAAACTTGCCAAAGCGAATCATATCCTGTCGGCGCCACGACTCGCCATATAATTCCCGGCCGCGCTCCGCGAGCAACATATCCAGCGTGAGTGAGGTGAAGGCGCTAGCGCCGCGCCCGGGATCTGTGCGAATGGAGTTAACGATGGCCAGCGCGGTACTGCCATATTGGCCGGCACTGGTAGGCGTGCCGCCGCGCATAATAGCTTCGGCCTTCATCAGTAACACGTCGGCCAAACGGAAGGTCACGTGGTCGTTCTCGCAGCCGTTGCCGCCTTTGGCCTCACTGACGTAGTCCACAGGGTACTTCAGCGGCCGGGCACCCTTCGATTCCAGGTCGGGGCCGGTTTCAAAGAGGTTGACTTCTTTCGTAAAGACCAGTGGAGCGCCAGCGCGAGTTTTCACCTGCGCATCGTTGGTAAGGTCGTATTGTTGGCCAATGTAGAAGCCCACGTTAACGCGGTTGCCGGGGTTGGCTGGGCCGCCTTCGGTTTTGTAGGCCACGCCGCGGCGCTTGTCGGTCGCTTCAAACAGGTCATAGAATTCGGCCGTAGTAGCCGGGCCATTGTAGCCATTGACGGGCAGCAGATTATAGTGAAAAACAAACTTCCAGAAGTCGCGGGTAGGGCCGGCGTTGCCGAACGTATTCTCCTGGGTAAAGATGTTTTCTCTGCCAATGGCCGTGTTGTTGGGGGCAAAGTTGTCGAAGACGCTGGGCGCAAATGAGTATTTGCCGCTGTTAATCACTTCATCGGCCAGCTTAATCACCTGGTTCATGTCGGCCGGGTCGAAAGTAGGGGCCTGGCGGTTGGCATATACGCCTTTGTTGAGGTAGCACTTCATCAACAGCACCCGAGCGGCATCCTTGTTGGCACGACCTGCGGGGCCGTCGGGTAGGTTGGGCTGCACGGTATTGATTTCACTCACAATGTAATTGAGCAACTCGGTGCCGGTGCGCACGCGGGCCTTCATGCCCAGGTTCTCACCCGGGTCGCGGTACAGGGCTTGGTCGTAGAGGTCGAGGAGTAGATACATGGCCCAGGCGCGAATAAATCTCGATTCGGCCTCCTGTTGGGCGCTAGGACTAAAGCGCAGTAAATCGGTGGAAGAGTATACGATGCCCTCAAGCTGGGTGAAGGTCTCGCGCACCCGTTCGTTGTTGGGCGTCCAGGTATGGTTAAACAGCTCCCGCCACTTGCCGTTGTCATCCCAGTCAGGCCCACGAGTGGGCATGATCCGGGCATCGGTCGATACTTCTTCGAGGGCAAATACGCTCACGCAACCCTGAATAGGGTTTCGCTGGGCCTGATATACCCCAGTCAATAGGGCCGCGGGGTCGCCCGCCGGAATCTGAGAATCACTTATTTGACCAGCTAGCTTTTCGCTAACGTCGCAGCTATTGGCCAATTGCAGCACGGCCAGGAGGACGGCTGCGCGGGTGAACTTATAATAAGCCATGGGAAGTAGAATGGAAGATTACAGCGAGAAATTAATGCCGAACGTAAAGGTCCGGGCGCTCGGGTAGGCCAAGTAATCAATGCCCACAGAAGGCACTTGATTGGCGCCGCGCTTAACAGTGTTCACTTCTGGGTCGAAGCCGTCGTAGTTGGTCAGCACGAACAGGTTCTGAGCCGTGGCATAAATACGGCCCCCCTTAAACACCGGGCCGATATCGCCGAAGGCGTAGGCCAGCGTGAGGTTAGACATCTTCAGGTAGTTGCCCTTTTCAAGGTAGCGCGTGGTAGCGGCCGAGGGGTTGCCAACGGCTTCTTTCACCGGATTCTCGAAGGTAGAGAGAGCAATATTCTTACTTGCCCCTATCTGGCCCACGTTGCCTACTGCGTTAAGCGTGTTGTTATAGATATACTGCCCGAACGCGCCGGTCATGTTGGCCGTCAGCGAAAGTTTGCCATACTGAACATTAGCACTCAGACCCAGCAACGTTTTGGGGTTGGGGCTACCCGAGTAGGCAATCGGGCCCGGCGTATTCGACAGTCCTTGCTCGTTGAGGCCTGTGTATTGAGGGAGGAAGAAAGAGTTGATAGGATAGCCATTGGTGATGAGCTCCGCCAGCACACCCGATAAGCCTTGTCCGTTGATGGCCCCAGTCGTAATAGCCGCACCTTCAAGGTCTTTTACCTCATTGCGGATAAAAGTAGCGTTGGCATTTAAGCCCACGTTCACCTTATCGTTGTTAACAATGATAGTACCCAGCGCTAGCTCTACCCCTTTGTTGATGATTTTACCGTCGAGGTTAGTCCAGCGAATAGCTTGTACTGGTGGCGCGGGCTGGCCAGGCAACGTGGGGAAAAGTAAGTCAGAGGTAGTCTTGTAGAAGTAGTCAGCTGTAAGCGTAAGGCGGTTGTTGAATATGCCTACGTCAATGCCAGCATTGTACTGTGCGTCCGACTGCCACTTCAAATCCGGGTTTGCGTCGTTCAGAGGCGACTGCGCCCCGTTGTTATCGAATGAGTAGCGACCCTGCGAAGAGCCAGCCGGAAACTCTTGGTTGCCGGTGCGGCCGTAGCCGGCCCGCAGCTTCAACTGGGTGAGGCGCTCACTCGGGAAGAAGGACTCCTGGCTCAGGTCCCAGGCGGCGGCGAAGGACGGGAAGTAGCCTACTCGGTTGTTCGGCCCGAACTTGCTGCTTTCATCCCGGCGCAAGGTTCCCGTCAGCACGTAGCGGTCCTTATAGTTCAAGATTGCCCGGCCAAACAATGATTGTAATTGAGAGGAAGGGTCAATGAAAGAGGACACTGAACGGTTACCAGCGGCCGAGTACTGAATGTAGTTGGTATAATCAACACCGAAATTACCGAATCCCCCCTGGTCGGGGTTACCGAAAGCATTCATGTTGGAGCCCTGGTTGGCAAACTTCGTGTATTCGTAGCCCAGGAGGGCATTGACGTTTACACCATCAACAACTTGCTTGTTGAAGGTTAGCGTATGCGCCATTTGCTGCGTCGTCAGCTCATTCTGGCCGATGCCGGCAAAGCCTTTGTTTTGTATATCACTGTAATTGATCAAGCGCTGGTCAATAGAGGTTCGCCGTTCGCCAGTATTGTAATTGACGCTCAGGAGCGCTCGGTACTGAAGCCAGTCGGTGAACTTATAATAAGGCGCTGCGCTAGCCAAAATGGTGGTTACGCGGGAGTTATCGTTGAAATACTCCTGCGCAGCCAGCGGGTTTACTACCTCGCCGGGCTGCACAAATAGGGAGCCGTCGGCGTTGCGTAGCGGTTGGGTAGGGTTCCACTGCAAGGCCTGCCCAATAAGGCTTCCTTGAGAACCAGCGTCGGTGCTGATTGGGGCTAGCTGCTCACGGAACTGGCTGGTCGCAATGTTCACGTCGAGTCCTAGCTTCTTGCTTTCTAAAAATTGAAAATTGGTCGAAAGGTTAGCGCTGTACTTCTTGAAACCCGTTTTGTCTACGATACCGTTTTGGTCGAGGTAACCAATAGAAAGGCGGTAGCGGCCAGTTTCGTTACCCCCACTCATGGCTACGTTGTAGTTTTGCAAGTATCCGGTGCGCAGAATGGCATCGAGGGCATTTACATCACCGCCCTTATCGTTAGCGGCTGGGGCGCCGTAGTAGGCTATGGCCTCCCGGTACTGGCTGGCATTCAGGAAAGCGGGCCGGCGCAGCAGCGAGGAGAAGCCGTTCGATATGCCTACGTTCAGTTGAGGTGCTCCCGATTTGCCCCGCTTGGTCGTGATAAGCACTACCCCGTAGGCCGCCCGCGAACCGTAGATGGCCGTGGCAGAAGCATCCTTAAGCACCGTCATGGACTCTATGTCATTGGGGTTCAAAAAGTTGAGTGGATTGCTATCCGCGCCGGCGCCTAGCGCGCCCGTCGAGAGACCAGGACGAGCAGAGCGGCCATCGAGTGGTACGCCGTCCACCACATACAGCGGCTGACCAGTGCCCGTTACGGCCGAGTTTCCGCGAATACGAACAGTAGCTGGTCCGCCGGGCTGGCCGCTGTTGTTGCTCACCTGCACCCCCGATACCCGTCCTTGAATGAGTTGATCGGGCGAGGTGAAGGTGCCTCTGTTGAATTCCTTCTCCGTTACGGTCGTCACGGAGCCGGTCACATCTTCTTTACGGGCTGTGCCATAGCCTACCACCACTACATCGCCCAAAGCCTTGGAGTTTTCTTGCAAGCTGATTTGCACGGTAGACTTGCCCGTGATGTCAACACGCTGCGACGTGTAGCCTACCGACGAAACCGCCAGGGTAGTGGTAGCGGCGGGCACCTGTAGCTCAAACGAGCCATCGGAGCCAGAACTGGTACCCACGGTAGTGCCGGGAATAATAATTGTAACACCTGGCAGACCGCTGGAATTGGTGTCTGTTACTCTACCCGAAATAGACCGAGTGGCCTGGGCCAGACCGGAAAAAGGGAGAGAGACAAGCAAGGCCGCCAGAACCATCAGCAAAGTTACGTGCCAGGTTTGGCGGCTACTCGTTTGCCGGGCCGTAGCTGGCACAGACGAGTGATACCACATGTAATTGTTGTTCATACGCTGAAAGAATGAAGTGTGGGAATTTTTTAGAAATCGTTTGAAATATATCGAAATCGTTTGCAGAAATCCTTTTCATAGCTGTATATTTTTTTGATATTCCTAGATAGCGAAGAATGATACTCGCTCCATAATTAGTTGAGTAGGAGCAACAACTAGATGGTTTAGGAGCATCTCGCTTCGGAATATATAGCTTAGAAGCAAGGAAATAGCCCTGTTGAGCTTGCGTAGCCTGTGTATGAGGTGGCTTCGGGCTAACTAGAATAGTAGTAAGGCGCCGGATAACGCGGCTAGGCTAGGCCCGTGCGCCAAGTCCGGAATAACTTCCGGGCAAACCTCGTCAACGGCGTACTAATGCAAGTGCTTAGATTAGCAGAAGGCCCTTCTCCCGTAGCAGTTGCCAGGTAGGCGACTGTAAAAAAGCCTCAAACGACTGACCAGCTTCTACTGGGAAGGTAGCCGCCACCTCTTTGAGTAGCTGCTTGGTATCATAATCAGTAGTGAGGCGAGTGAGCAGCGCGTGCAGCCAGGCACCGAGGGTGGGACTAGTCTTCAATTCAAAGTCCTCAGCCTGCTCGTAGAATGTGAGCACAGCCCGGGAGCCTTTTTTACCGGCTTCCTGACGTAGTTCGGGTGCGTTGCCCAGCCAGAATAGCCGGTTGTTTTGCCGGGCAAAGTCGGGTTTGCCCGGCTCTTGCAACGCCTGCTGAATAAGGTGGCGCGTTACGGTAGGGCGGGGCGTCTTGAAATCAAACCAAAACTGCAATGGCTCGTGTAAGGCCACGCCGTGCATATAATTATAAAGCGCCTTAGCCAAGCCGGGGCCAAACTGTTCGTGGTCGGTACCGGTAGGGTCGTCGTGCCAAAGGTCATTCCACGCAAAAGGGCCGGGCTCGGGGCCAATGGCCGCTACCTGATACTTTGCCGGATTTTTGCCCACAGGCGAGTGCGCCGTCATGGAAAAGCGGTGCCAATAACCGCTTTGCACAATACCCGCTCCAAACAGCTGCCGCACCACTTCCAGCGAATCCACAGTTTCCTGCGCCGACTGGGTAGGGAAACCATACATGAGATACGCATGCACCATGATGCCAGCCTGCGTGAAGCCGTCCGTCACGCGGGCTACTTGGGCAATGGTCACGCCCTTTTCCATAAGGGCCAAGAGGCGGTCGGAAGCCACTTCCAGGCCGCCGCTCACGGCAATACAGCCTGAGGCAGCCAGTAGCCGGCATAAATCGGGCGAGAAGGTCTTCTCGAAACGGATATTGCCCCACCATGTAATGCTCACGCGTCGGCGCAACAGTTCCACGGCCAGGTCGCGCAGGGCCAGGGGCGGGGCGGCTTCGTCTACAAAGTGAAAACCCGTTTGGCCCGTCTGGGCAATAATTTGCTCAATGCGGTCTACCAATAGGGTAGCGGGTGCCGTCTCGTAGCGCGAGATGTAGTCCAGCGTTACGTCGCAGAAGGAGCAGCGCTTCCAGTAACAGCCGTGGGCAATGGTGAGCTTGTTCCAGCGGCCGTCGCTCCAGAGGCGGTGCATGGGGTTCAGCACTTCAATCACCGAGAGGTAGTTGGCAAGCGGCAAATCGGAGTAGTCGGGTGTGCCTACCTCGGGGTGCGGAATGTCAGGGAAAGGCTGATTGACGTATTCGACTTCACCAGCCGCATTACGCAAGAAAGTGCGCTGAAAGGGTAGGGGGAGCGATGCTTCGGCAAGCTCAGCATGACGTTCTGGTTGACTTAAATATTCCAACAGCCGCAGCCACGGCCCCTCGCCATCGTCCAGCGTGAGGTAGTCGATGTAGTCGAAAAAGCGCGGCTCTTTCAGCTGACGTAGCTCAGTGTTGGGGTAGCCGCCGCCCATCAGGGTTTTGATGCGTGGGCGCAGCTGTTTGGCTCGGCATGCCAGCCGCAATGCCCCGTATAAGTTGCCCGGAAACGGCACCGAAAACCCTACCACATCTGGCTCCACGCGGGTCACCAACGCATCCAGCAACTCTTCCAGCATCTGATCCAGCAAGTTGGGCGCAGCTTGCAGTGCTTCGTGCAGCGGATCGAACGAAGTAGCCGACATGCCCAGCTTCTCGGCGTAGCGCGAAAAACCAAATTGCGGCCCTACCGTCTCTTTTATCAGGTCGCCAAGGTCTTCGAGGTAGAGCGTGGCCAAATGGCGAGCCTGATCAGTGAGGCCCATCGTGCCGAAAGCGCTTTCCAAATCGGCCACGTTATCGAAGCGACTGGCTTCGGGTAGGTAGCGGGCGTGGCAGATGCGCGGCGCTAGGGTAGTATCCTTATTTTGCAGAAATCGGATGACCGGCCCAATAGTAGTGAGGTAGCTGCGTTGCAGGCGCACCATACGGCGAGCGTTGTCGCTCAGCTCAAAACTACCCTGCTCTATAGCCGCAAAAACCCGCTTCAACCCTTCCTGCGAAAACATTTTCAGCACCAGTTCCAGCCCTAGGTCGGCCTGCGTAACCTGGTGGCCACGCCCCACCAGAAAGCCTTTGATGTAGGCCGTAGCCGGGTAGGGCGTGTTCAGCTGCGTAAGCGGCGGGGTAATAAGGAGAATGTGAGGACTAGACACGGCGGCAATAACCACCAAGCGGCGGTAAAGGTGCCCACAAAGATACGGCGTGGTCTATTGTTCTTACTTTAGAGTGCGTCAAATCAACTCAGTATTACTGTGTTCAATTTCCCCCAACTTCTGACCGCTTTACCTGCTGATGTGGCATTGGAGAAGCTGCGAAACGGCGAATCGCTCCAATACTATCATATTATAGGAAAGCTGGATCTGCTGCAATTATCAACCGACAATACTTATTGCTTCCACTCCATTATCATATTACACTGTGAGGTAGACGACTTATCTGGCGTAGTGCTTTCATATGAGCGACCGATGATACTGAGCTACTGCCATTTTCACCGGGCCGATTTCATATTTGCTTACTTTGTGGGTGGCTTACTTATTGAAGAATGTGTGTTTTATAGCTACCTGAATTTCTCGAGCGGCGGTCATAACAAGCCTGGTTTTCCAGTACGCCTGTTGCGTAACCTATTTAAAGGATTCGTGAATTTCTTCGACTGTTGGTACGAAGGTGAAGTACATGTGAAGTACAACATAATTAAGCAGGGTGCCAATTTGCTTGGTGCGCCTCACAATATTCCGGTAACGTTTGATATACAGCCAATTATTCAAAATAATGTTGGAAATTTATATTGTGCAGATGAAGGCTCATCCTTTAGCGATAGGTGAGACAGAGCCTAATCTGTAGAGTATTATAGATACAATACACGGAAGCCAAGATTCATATTAGATAGCCATCAAAATAAAACCGGCGGGATAGGAGAGCACAGCTCCTACCCCGCCGGTTTTATTTTGGACAGTTCCGTGTTACCCTACCTTGTCTAGCGACAAACGCTTGGGCATCAGATCACGGCGGAATTCGCTCACGGAGCGGCCCGTTACCTGGCGGAATTGGTTGCTCAGGTGCTGGCCCGAGCTATAGCGCATTTGGTCAGCAATTTCGCTTAGGGTCATTTCGCCGTAGCTCAGCATCTCCTTCACGCGCTCAATCTTGAGGCGGATCAGGTATTTCTCGATGGTGAGGTTGGCGGTGCGCGAAAATACCTTGCTCAGGTGCGAGTAGGTAGCCGCAAAACGCTCCGTCAGAAAGGCCGAGGTGGTGAGGGGCATCCGGGCGGTGCGCAGGTGCTCCAGGTACTCGGTCAAGGACGTTTTGATTTGCTCGGTGAGCTGTTCAGCCCGTCCAGTGAGCACGTCAAACCCCGCTTCTTGCAGGATAGGTGCCACGGCGGTAGGGTCGGCGGGGGTAGTACGGTCAAGCTGAGCCTGGCCCAGGGTTACTTCGGTGGGCCGGTAACCGGCTTGTTCCAACACAGTGCGTACGGCGTCGATGCACCGGGGGCACACCATGTTCTTGATGTGTAAGAGTGTAGTTTTCACGGGTGTCGTTTTTGGCTGGATCGAGAGGCAGTTCGGGTAGGTGTACGCGCAGACGATGGTGAGGTTGAGGCAGATGAACGACGAGCAGCAGTTTTTGTGAAGGAGTCGGAAGTCCACTCCTTACCAAACCAACTACGGGCAGCCCAGTTCACAAACGGTACGATGCCCAAAAAAGTGACTGCCAACAACCAGAAAAATACGAAAAAGGCGGAAAATAGTCTAGCAAAAAAATGATTCTCTACGCCAAAGGTGTAGCCAATCAGCAGCAGGGCCAGCAACAGGCTCACGCCAGCCAGGATGCCAGCTTGCCGTCGCAAACGCAGATAAGGAATAGAAGAAGTGAGTGTACGGGCCATAAGTGCAAAGCAACGGACTACAAATATATCATTACCTGGCACTTCGGAAAGAGAACGAAAACCGCGGCGGCCTTCCGCCGTACCATTACTTTCTCCTCGCTGATTTTTTGCTTTCCCTACCTCATGAAAACTCTTTCGACCCTGCGCCTGCTGGCCGCCACGTTGTTTATTTCCTCTGCTACTCTGCTGGGCGCGTGCAGCACTGGCACCGATAATGCTGATACGGACGTAGAGCGCGGCGCCGCCAAAGACTTCGGTCAGTCCGACGCTACTCCCGGCCGCGACTTGGACTCTATGCCCTCCACCCGCGCCATTCCCGACACGGCTGGTCAAAAAACCATCGAGCAGCAGTACGATCAAACCCTGCAAGCCACCGACCACAACCACGACGGTAAAGCCGATTAAGCATACTTCGTGACCATTTTATAAACTACGACGGCCCCGTACAAACCTGTACGGGGCCGTTTTAGCGATAGGCCACCTAGAATAGGGTGGGTAGGATAGCGCTCCTAATTATAAAACACAAAGCTGTTGGCGCTGGTACCAATAGTGAAGGAGTCGATAACCTGGCCAGTGGTCTGGTAGCGGAAGAAACGAGCCGTGCCCGTGAAGTTTTCCGGCGAGCCATATATTAGGCCCGTGCGCGGGTCTACATCAAGCCCGTAGAAACCACCCCGGCGCTGAAACAGCGGCGCAGTAGGTAGGGCGGTATCCGTAATGCTCATGCGGTACACGCCGCTTTGGCGACGGAAAAACAGTTGGTCTTTCGCGCCATTGGTGCGCAGGCCGCCGGCCTGCTGGCCCGCCGCAAAGCGCAGGGTAGCCGTCACAGCGTTGGTAGCCGGGTCTATCCGTACCAAGCTGCCCGGTACTGTCACGATGGGTGCGTAGGGAGGGGTAGAGCTGTAGGTGCTCTGGCCGGAGCACATCACCCATACGGCATTGTTCTTATCCACTACCATGCTGGCGGGGCTGTCGGCCACAGTGATAGTAGTTTCTATCACATCGGTTTGGGTATTTATAACGCTGACGGTGTTGCCGCCATTGTTTGACACAAACAGCTTGTTGCCAACTACAGCCATTTGTTCGGGCTGCTTTCCTACTGGAATAGTTTTAACTATTTGATTGGTTGTCAGATTTATGACGCCTACGAGGCCGTTCGGTACATCGTAATCCACCGTTTGCGATACATAGCCCTTGTTGTTACTGGTAGCGAAGTAGCGGGGTAAGCGTAGCGTATCCGCTTGCCCAGCGGCATTAGTGAAAGTAGAAATGTTTGCCTTCTCATTGAAATCTGGCAACGATACCACTTCAATCTTACGGCTGTTATTTACCACGATATAGCCCAGGTCGCCTACCACGGTCATTGACTGCGCCACATCACCCAGGACACGGTTATTCACTGAACGAAACAGCGCCGCGTTGGTAATAGCACTTACACTACTGTTGAAGCCCACTATCTCGGCATTAGACCGATTGAAGTTGCCTTCCTGCACGATAAACACATTGCTACCGGCCGGCGAAGCGTCGTTATCGTTGTCTGGGTCGCAGCTCCAGAGAGTCAGGCCGCTGGCCAGGATGAAGGCCGTGCGGGCACTCAGGGAAAGAAAACGTTGTGTCATATAAAAGAAAAGTGTGAAAAGTAGAATCAGCGCCAGCTCACGCGCAGGCTCAGCACGCCGTTGCGCGGGGGCATGGCGCGGGCTTCGTAGCTGTTATAAGTGAGGTTGGTGAGGTTGAAGCCCTGCACCAGCGCGGTCAGGCTCCAGGTGCTGCGGGTAGTGAAGGTGTAGCCCAACGACCCACTTAGCAGAAAGTAGGAGGGTAGGAATGTAGTAGCCGAGGCATCGGTGTAGCGGAAGCTGGTGAAGGTGCTCTGCGTGAGCAGCTGCCACCCGCGCCAACTCTGGCGCGTGGTGAACGCCACCGTGTGCAAGGGCACATAGGGCAATTGCACACCCACTGGGTCAGGGTCGAATGTGTAGCCACTCACCTTCTGCGACTGGGTATAGGCGTAGGCCGCCCGCGCCGTGAGGGTGTAGCGCCCCGGCTGCCAGCCCAGTTCCGAACTCAGCTCTATCCCCTGAGCCCGCACCCGGCGCAGGTTGCGCGGCGACCAGTAGCTTACCGTGTCGCCGGGCAGCCACTGCACCCAGTTGCGCACCTGTTGGCGGTAGGCCGTCAGTTCCGTCACCAGCGAGAGGGTAGGAATAGGCTTGAAAGTGTGCTGCACGCTGCCCTCGTAGCCCTGGCTGGTTTCAGGCAGCAGGTTGGGGTTGCCGCCGGGGCGCCAGTATCGCTCGTTGAGGGTAGGCACACGGTAGCTGCGGGCTGCGCTGCCTTTTAGCACCAACGTATGGGTGTCGTGTTGCCACACCTGCCACTCGCCGCCCAAGGTAGGAGCCAGTGGCGGCCGCCTACCCGGAATAAACGCCTGTCGGATATTGGCCGTGAGGCGGAGGGTAGACGTAGGGTCGTAGCGCACGAGAGCGTAGCCCGAGAAGCGGTTTTCGGTGAGGTCTTGGCCGTAGCCATCTACCCGTGCGGCAAAGTGCTGCGCCTCGCCGCCTACCCGCACGCTCAGGTTGGAGCGGAGTTGTAGGCTGTGGTCGGCCTGTATTTGGCTGGTGCGCACCCGCGAGTTGCTCTGCGCCACGGTGTTGCTGCGGTAGTTCAGAATATCCTCAAACCACGCCATGCGCACGCCCGTTTCGTGGCGGCCGGCCACGTGGCGGTAGCCGGCAAACAACCGACGGCTCTGGTCGCGCTCCTTGGCATTGTCGTTAGCGGCCCCAATAGCGGGCTGAATGCGGCGGTCGGCGTCTGTCAGCCACACGGCGCCCATCAACTCGCCGTGCTGGCCCAGGCGCAGGGTAGCATCTTGGGTGAGGCTCCATTGCCGGTAGGCGGCGTTGGTCTGCCGGCGTTCCACCAAGCCGTCAATCGTGCGCTCCTGGTAGGGGAAATCGTTCTGGCCCTCACGATACGAAGCAGCCGTGCGCAAGGCCAGTTTATCGTTGCTGAAGCTGTTCTCGACGCTTCCAGCCCGCATTCCATAGTTGCCCACATCGGCCTGCGCCTGCCCGCGCCACCCCGCTCCCCACTGCACCGGCGACGATAGCAGCACCGTGCCTCCTAAAGCGCCATTGCCGTACACCGCGCTGGCCGGCCCGGGCTGCACCGTAATTCGGGTAGCCCCATTCACGGGTAGCAGGGCAAAATCGGCTTCGCCCAGGGTAGGCAGGTTGATGTTGAAGCCGTTCCAGAGCACGGCCGTGTGGCGAGCCGAGGTGCCGCGCAGCGTGATGGACGACAGCTGCCCCGGCCCGTAATTCTTCAGATAAATGGGGGTAAGCCGGCTCAGCGCCTCGGCCAGCGTGCCCGCTGGCAGCTGGTTCACGGCCACCGAATCGAGGGTAGTGCGGCGGCTGCCCACGGCGTAGCGGCTCAGGCGGGCGGCTTCTACCACGGCCGTGGGTAGCAAATGTGGCGTGGTAGCGCTGGTATCAATGGGTGCGCGCTGGGCCTGCACTGCTGCGGTTGGCAACAGGCTTGCTGCCACCGCCAGCACGCGTAGCGTGCGGGTAGGGGTGGAAGAAGTAGCGCGTAAAAAACGTATCCGAACCAAAATTTCCGGGGTAGGAAAAGTCAGTTCAAAACTCCGCTGCGAGCCGAAACCCGCCACGTAGCCGAGGCCGAAAACAGAAAAAACCAGGAGGCCGAGGCCGCCCGCTGCATTCGTTCTCCGCCCTTCCACCGAAGGCGCTGAACATGGGGAAACGTAGTGGCAGGTCTCCTGGCTTGCTTCGGGCACATCGCCTTCCCATTTCTCCGGCTAAGTTTCGTGATCGAAACCTGGCGTTCTGCGAAACAGTGGCAGCTGCGTGATGCGCCCACTCTCGAAGCGTACAGTTGCGGGGACAGCTCCGGCCTTGAACCGGATTCCCTTTTCAGCCTCGCCCCGCATTTAGGGTCCGGCCACCGCTACGCCACAAAGATACTGTCTGAACCACGGATTCGCTCGGATTTTTCGGATTACACGGATTTCGTGGATGGGGCTGTTAGAAAGCTCAGGATGATAGGGTAGGCGATGGGCGAAAAAACTCTCGTTCACAAAAATTCGTGTAACCCTCAACATCCAAGCGAATCCGTGGCCAATATAATTTCCGCCGCTTTCTTCCAGCGCCCCGACCCTACCCTAATTGCCCGCGAACTTCTGGGGAAGTACGTCTTCTCCCGCATTGATGGCGAGCTAACCGGCGGCCGCATCGTCGAAACCGAAGCCTACTCTCACGAGGGCGACAACTCCCTCACAATGCACCTGAAGCGGCGCGGTCAGCACGGACAGGCGCTATATGAGCCGGGCGGCCGCGCCTACCTCTACACAGTGTACCAGCGGCACACGCTGTTCAACATCGTCAGCAACGCCGCCGATATTCCTAATACTGTCCTGATTCGCGCCATTGAGCCTACCGTGGGCATTGATACGATGCTCCGCCGGCGTGGTCTAGCGGCCATAGCCCGCAACCTGACGGCCGGCCCTGGCTTGCTCACGCAGGCGCTAGGCGTCACGCCCGCCCTCACCGGCACCGATCTGCAGGGCGACGTGCTTTGGCTGGAAGACCACGGCGAGGACGTGCCCGACACGCAGGTACGCGCTAGCGCCAGAGTAGGGCTGGCCTACGCTGGCGCGGAGGCGGCTGGCCTACCTTGGCGCTTCCGCATCAAGGATAGCCAGTGGACCAGCCCGGCCAAATAGTACGGTATACTAAGCCAATTGGGTAGCCGCTACTAGCTCTCCACTCCAACGCTTCACCTTTTCGCACACCAATACCATTAGGCGGCCCCGCAAATCGGTGGTAGCAAACAAATAGATGTGGCCGCCCTCCCGGATGCCGGTGCGTTGCCGGAATACGGCTACCGTATCTGGGAAATTGCGGGTAGTAACGTGTGCACGCGCTTCGGGGCCAAGGTAGGGTAGAAGAGCATCGGCATCATAACGCTCCACCGCCTGAATGCGGAAGATTCGACCCGGAAAGTCCGCACGCAGGTCGTCGGCCATATACAAGTGGCTATGCTGGTGCAGTTTCAGTAGCTCGAAGGCATTGCCGATGCTACGGAACGCTCCTGCTTTCAGGATGGCCGCGTTGGGTTCGTAGAGGTACTGCCCCATCTGCGGCTCGGCGTAGCGCGATATGGCGCGGGCTTCGCGGGCGCGGTTCAGGCGGAACTCCTGCTGCTCGCCGGTGCGGGTCAGGTTCACGGCGTAGCGCTCGGGGTCTACGGCGGGTTCTTCGCCTAGCTCATACAGCACCTCCTTACACTCGTTATCCACAGCTAGCACCCACAACCGACGCACATGCTTCAATTCCTGAATGGCTAGCTCAATATCGAGCATGGGTGAGGTTTTGAGCAGGATGCGCGGGGCTTTGTGCAGCAGCAGGGGTAAGATACGTAGCACATCCGGCTCGCAGTCCTGCAACCGGAAAATCTTGCGCGAGGCGGTGTCGCGGCGGGCCGGATCGAGGTAGAGCCAGTCAAACGTATCCGGTGTGCTTTTTAAAAATGACAGGGCATCAGTAGTGTGGTAGTGCACATTGCGCACACCTAGCAGACCCAAATTGTACTGCACCACCTCAGCTAACTGCGGATTTCGCTCCACATAGTGCACCTCGGCTACGTGGCTGGCAAAGTAGCAGGTATCTACACCGAAGCCGCCCGTGAGGTCGGCTAAGCGTTGCCCGCCAACCAACTCGGCCTTAAAAGCTGCCGTGCGGTCCGACGAAGCCTGCTCCACCGACAGGGCCGGCGGAAAAATCAATTCGGGGTTTTCGGCCCAGGCGGGCAGCTTGGTGCGCGCCTTTTGGCGGGCCTGAATCTGGCGAACCAGCTCGGGGACGGGGAGTCCCGGAAAGCGGCGGGCCTGCAACGCCAGCTGGGCCGGGTCGTGGTGCAGGTGGTCGGCTACATACTGCCGGGCCGCCGCGGGCAACGGATATTCCATGCCCCTATCTACGCAAAAACGGGCAAATTAGTGCAACTGCCAGCTCAACGCCAGCAAAGGCTGGCCCGTAGCAGTGGCGCTCATGCCTACTGTAGTGGGGCGATAGCGCTGCCAGAGGGCACCGTGCCGCGCTGCGGGCAACATGCCGTTGTGTGTTTCTACTGCCCGCAGCAAGTGGGTGTTGGTATTACGCGAGATGAGCACATTAGCTATCAAGCTGAAAACGGCCACGCCTGCGGCCACCTTTTGGGTGTTGTTGAAGTACTGCCGCTCGTCGCCGGCTAACACTTGCTGACCATATAGCGCCACAGAGCCAACAAACACCAGTCGCTCGGCCAAATGCAACGACTTCTGTCGGCGGTAATCGTTAAGAAATTCCAGCGCCTCGGAATTACCGGCCAAGTAGGGGCGAAGCTTCTGCCCGAAATAGCCCGCGTTGCGGTAATTGGTGCTGGTATCGGTGGCAAAGTAAAAATTGGTCTGCGGCCCGTTCAGACCTCGGTTTTTATCCTCGGGGCTCAAGCGAATATATTGCCCCATAGGGGTAGGCTGCTGCGCATACGCCTGAGAAAACCCCAGTAGAAAAAACAACAGCAGAGCAATGCGACGGCAGATCGTCGTAACAGAGAAGCGCATAGATGCAACAATAAAAAGTACCTAGACAGAACTAATTTGGCTTGTTAGCAAAAAAGAGTCCTATTTTTTTGTCGAACACTATTCCGGACTGATTCGTTCTGTACGCGGCGGCGACGACTGTCTACACTCGCTTTAAATAGCTTTGCAGAGGCCGTTTGCCGCACTATATGGTTTTGCAGAAGACAATAGTTTAGCACGCACATGCGACTATTTGCTAGTAATCTGTTTTCTTTAGGAATTTATATCCTTATAAAAACAATAAGCATGACACATATTCTATTTCCTGCATCACGTTGCGGGGCACTGTTGGCACCGGTTCTACTGATTTTGGCTGGCTGTAACGACGCGGAAAACACGCCAGCTGCTGGTAAGCTCAACATTGTGCACGTGGCTTCTGCTGTACCAACTTCCGTGAATGCGCGGGTGGATGATCAGACTGCAAAGCCCCTCTATTATGGTCAGAGCACCGGATATACTGAGCTAAGCGCCGGAGCGCATACACTGGAAGTTAAAGATGCTGCTACCCCATCTAACCTAGTGAGCGTGCCGCTCACGATTAACAGTCGGAAATTTCACTCAGTGTATATCTACAATAGCAGCCCCACTCAGGTAGCGGCCTTGAGCCTAACGGATGATCTGACGATTCCTTCGGCTGGCAAAGCGCACTTGCGTTTTATTAATCTGGGGTATGAAGCGCCGCGTATTACGCTGACTAATAGCAAAGCAGGTACTTCCCCCTATGCCCCGGACGTTGCTTTCCGTAGCAATACTGGCTTTTTGGTGGTTGATCCTGATACTGTAACGTTGCGTGCCGTGCAACCTGGAGGCTCTGTAATGGCTACTACCTCCCAGCCTTCCATTTTGCGGGCGGGCAAGCTATACAATGTAGTGTTGCGTGGGGCCGCGGCTACGGCTACCACGCCCGGCTCGCTGGCGCTGAGTGTAGAGGAGCTGCAACCCGCAAACTAGCAGAACGTCATCTCGAAATTCCTCAACAACTTGGCTACCTTTGTGGTTGAAACGCCAAATTACCTGCATCATGCTTGATACAAACCCAACCACGGCGACGACCTACGTCCCCTATAAAGTAAAAGACATTTCTCTGGCCGAGTGGGGCCGCAAGGAAATTCGCTTGGCTGAGGCTGAGATGCCAGGCCTGATGGCGCTACGCGAGGAGTATGGCCCCTCGCAGCCGCTGAAAGGCGCCCGCATTGCCGGCTGCCTGCACATGACTATCCAAACGGCCGTTCTCATCGAAACCCTGATTGCTTTGGGCGCCGATGTTACGTGGTCGTCGTGCAACATCTTCTCTACCCAGGACCACGCTGCTGCAGCCATTGCGGCCGCTGGCATTCCGGTGTATGCCTGGAAGGGCATGAATGAGGAGGAGTTCAACTGGTGCATCGAGCAGACGTTATACTTCGGCGAAGAGCGTCAGCCCCTGAACATGATTCTGGACGACGGCGGCGACCTGACCAACATGGTGCTGAACCAGTACCCCGAGTTGGCCGCTGGCATCAAGGGTATTTCGGAAGAAACCACCACGGGCGTGCTGCGCCTGCTGGACCGCGTGAAAGCCGGCACCCTACCCATCCCTGCCTTTAATATTAACGACTCCGTTACCAAGTCGAAGTTCGATAATAAGTACGGCTGCAAAGAGTCGGCTGTGGATGCTATCCGCCGCGCTACCGACGTGATGATGGCCGGCAAGGTAGCCGTAGTGGCCGGCTACGGCGACGTAGGAAAAGGTACCGCTGCCTCGCTGCGCGGCGCTGGCGCCCGCGTTATCGTGACGGAAATTGACCCTATCTGCGCCCTGCAAGCCGCCATGGATGGCTACGCGGTGAAGAAAATGGTAGACGCCGCCCCCCAGGCCGACATCATCGTGACGGCTACCGGCAACTGCGACATCATCACGGAGGAAATCTTCCGCTCGCTGAAAGATAAAGCCATCGTCTGCAACATCGGCCACTTCGATGATGAAATCGACATGGCGTGGCTTAACAAGACCTACGGCAGCACCAAAGACACCGTGAAGCCGCAGGTAGACCTCTACAACATCGACGGCAAAGAGGTGATTATCCTGGCCGAAGGTCGTTTGGTGAACCTGGGTTGTGCCACCGGCCACCCCTCGTTTGTAATGTCGAACTCCTTCACTAACCAGACGCTGGCCCAGATTGAGCTGTGGACCAATGCTGAGGCGTACGAGAACCAGGTGTACACCCTCCCCAAGCACCTCGACGAGAAAGTAGCCCGCCTGCACCTCGCTAAGATTGGGGTAGAACTGGACGAACTGCGTCCCAAGCAAGCCCAGTACATCGGCGTAGATGTGGAAGGCCCGTTCAAGTCGGATTTGTACCGTTACTAGAAAATAACCAGTGCTCAAACAAAACCCCGCCCGGTGCTATACCGGGCGGGGTTTTGTTTGTATGATATGTTAAGAAGCGGTTCGGCAATCAGGAAGGTAATTTATACCATTACTCCCAGCCGCTCACGCACTGCGGGTGCTACCTCCTTGCCAAACAACTCGGTGGAGCGCATCACTTGTTCGTGTGGCATTCCCTCCAGCATCAGCTGTCCGATAAAGCGAGTGTTGTTAAAAAGTTGACTGATATACAGCAGCTTGTCGATAATTTCCTGCGGACTGCCTACCAGCAATGGTCCCTGCGGACCACGCAAGTGGTCGAACTGCGCCCGCGACATGGGCGACCAGCCCCGCTCTCGGCCGATACGGTTCATCACGGTAGCGTAAGCGGGGAAAAACTCATCGGCGGCCTGCCGGGAGTTTTCGGCTACGTGAAAGTGGCAGTTGAGGCATAGCGGTAGGGTAGCCGGGTCGTGGCCGGCCTGCTGAGCCGCTTGGCGGTAGAGGTCGGCAAAGGCCACGTACTGCGCTGGTGCGCCGCCCAAAATAGCAATGGTGAGGCCTAGGCCCAGCGCGCCGGCCCGTTGGGCAGAAGCCGGCGTGCCGCCTACCCCAATCCAGATGGGTAGGCGCGGTTGCACCGGGCGCGGATACACGCCTTTTTGCGCGAAGCTAGGCCGGTGCTTGCCCTGCCAGCTCACAATCTCCTGCTCGTTGATCTTCAATAGAAGCTCTAGCTTCTCAGCATACAGCGCGTCGTAGTGCTTCAAGTCGTAACCAAAAAGCGGAAACGATTCAATGAAAGAACCACGTCCTGCAATAATCTCAGCCCGACCATTCGAGATAAGGTCGACTGTAGCAAAGTTCTGGAACGTGCGCACCGGATCGGCCGAGCTAAGCACAGTAACGGCGCTGGCCAACCGGATGCGTTGGGTAGTGGCAGCCACGGCCGCCAGCACCACCTCCGGCGCCGACACCACATAATCGGAACGGTGATGCTCGCCGATAGCCAGCACATCTAGCCCTACCTCATCAGCTTGGCGACCCAGGGCCAATATTTCCTGCATGCGTTGTTGGGCGGCGTAGTCTTGGCCAGCTACGTGGGCCGGTGCTACTTCGCCAAAAGAGCTAATGCCTAATTCCATGAGTTCAAATAAACAAGTGAATGTAGAAGCAAGCGACTAGCCGCCCCAAATGTTTCGAGGGGTAAACGCTTGCTGCTTACTCCAGAAAGTGCGTATCCGTCAGCTCCTCGCTGATTTCCCACAGTCGTCGGGCGTTCTCCGGAGTGTTGAAGGAGTGCTTCACTGCTTTGGTCTGCTTCGAATCGTAGTAGCCGCCGCTGATGTCGGCCACCGATGGATCGGAGGCCAGAAAGATGCTGGTTTGCGCGCCCTGCTCCGGCGAAATCATGAAAGGCCGCGCTACCAGCATGGCCACGGCCATTAGTCCGGTGCTGTCGCCGCCGAAGCTGCTGGCTACGGCGCCGGGGTGCAGTGCATTGGTGGTCACGTTACGGATGCCGTGGCTACGTAGTCGCCGCGCCAGTTCCTGCGTGAACATAATATTGTAGAGCTTGGTATTGCTGTACACGCGCAATGCGCTGAAGTTCTGTTCCGACTGAAAGTCAGCCAGATTAGGCTTGGCAAAGTGGTAGGCCTCCGATGCTACGTTCACAATACGTGCGGCGGAGCTTGCCTGGAGCATAGGCAGCAACAAGCTAGTTAGCAGAAATGGCCCTAAGTGGTTTACTGCCATGCCTATTTCGTAGCCTTGGGCGGAGGTTTCGCGCTCTTTCTTAGGCAATAAGCCTGCATTATTTACTAGCACATCAAGGCGAGGGTAGGTGGCTTTGAACTGGGCGGCGGCTTTGCGCACTTGGTCCAGGTCGGATAGGTCGGCCAACAGAATGCCTACCCGGTCGTGGCCGGCGGCGGCCACAATGTCGCGGCGGGCTTGCTCGGCTTTTTCAGGATTGCGAGCTAGCAGTATTACGTAGGCGCCTTGTTTAGCGAGTTCCTGCGCCGTAATCTGCCCAATACCGGAGGTAGCCCCCGTCACGAGTATGGTTTTGTCTTGTAGAATAGGCATGGGTATTTAAGCTAGGTTAGAATTCTTCATATACGCATCACAGCACGAAATGCTGAGTAATAAATGGAAACCGCTAGCCCTACTAAACCACAAGACCAACCCAGAAAGGTTGGTCTTGTGGTTTAGTAGGGTATTAGATAGCTAGATAAGATGCATCTCCATAGCTGTTTGCTTGGGGTCAGGACCAAAACTATTCGGACCATTATCGCCCGGTGCAAAAAACATCCAAATACTATAAAAGGGAATGATCTGAAAGAAACCAGTATTATCCCGGTCGTGGCATCTTTTAGCTCCTTGTGCCAAGCTAAACCAAGCCAAAGGCAAGAAAAGGAAGCCTACTATTGGCATATCGGCTTCACTGACAAAGAAGGAGATAATCAGTAAGCCAACGTAGTAGAGTAACTGACTAACAATATATTCTTTACGGCGGATGCGGCCATTAAAGGAAAAAGCATCTTTGAACATACAGGAAATGATTAGGTTGATTATATAAAATAAGTGCAATTAAGCTAAAGTCCTCAAATCCTGCAATTGCTGATGAAGTACGGTAGAAGGTGGTAAAGTGAGGTGGTCTAGTGAAAACAGACAGTGGCAAGTCTTACCTTCCAGTGCCTATGTCGACCAAAGTGCTTTCCAGCGG